>NZ_LQGY01000056.1 GCF_001620055.1 Agromyces sp. NDB4Y10
GAGTTTCGGCGGCCATAGCGCGAGGGAAACGCCCGGACACATTCCGAACCCGGAAGCTAAGACTCGCAGCGCCGATGGTACTGCAGGGGCGACCCTGTGGGAGAGTAGGACACCGCCGGACATACTTCACGGAAGAGCCGCCCAGAGTTGGGCGGCTCTTCTGCATTTAACCCGTGAGGTCCTGACGAGCGCCCGCGGGATGCCTAGGCTGGGTCGATGGGGAACCGACTCGGCGACGCGCTCAGCCCGTACCTGCGAGCCCACGCCGGCAATCCGGTCGACTGGTATCCGTGGGGCGAAGCCGCCTTCGAGGAGGCGCGACGGCGGGACGTGCCCGTGCTCGTCTCCGTCGGCTACGCCACGTGCCACTGGTGCCACGTCATGGCGCGCGAGAGCTTCAGCGATCCCGAGATCGCCCGCGTGCTCAACGACCGGTTCGTCGCCATCAAGGTCGACCGCGAAGAGCACCCCGACGTGGACGCGAGCTACCTGGCCGCGGCATCCGCCTTCACCAGGGATCTCGGCTGGCCGCTCACCGTGTTCACCCGGCCCGACGGCCGGACGTTCTACGCGGGCACGTACTTCCCGCCCCGGGCCGTCCAGGGCATCCCGTCGTTCGCCGACGTGCTCGCCGCGGTCGACGAAGCCTGGCGGGAGCGGCGCGAGGACCTCGATCGGACGGCGGACGCCGTCGGCGAGGCGCTCACCGCGGCATCCGTCGCCCGCACCGAAGGCGACCTGCCCGGCCGTGCCGCGCTCGAGCAGGCGGTCGCCGCCCTCGCGCAGGGGGAGGACCGGCAGTTCGGCGGATTCGGGAGCGCCCCGAAGTTCCCCGTGGCGCCGGTGCTCGCCTTCCTCACCCGAGCCGGCGGCGACGCGCGCGAGCTCGCCGCCCGGACCCTCCGCCGCATGGGCGCGTCGCCGCTCCGCGACCCGGTCGAGGGCGGCTTCTTCCGCTACGCCACCCGGGCGGACTGGAGCGACCCGCACTACGAGCGCATGCTCACCGACAACGCGCTCCTGCTCTCGGTCACCGCCGAACTCGCCACCGGACGGGACGCCCCGGCGTTCGCCGAGTCACTGGCGGGTGGCCTCATCGACTTCCTCATCGAGCGGATGCAGCTGCCGAGCGGTGGGTTCGCGAGCGCCCAGGACTCGGAGAGCGTGATCGACGGGCAGCGCAGCGAAGGCGGCTACTACCGCCGGGATGCCGCCGGGCGCGCCGAGCTCGAACCGCCCGCGCTCGACGCGAAGGTCCTCACCGGCTGGAACGGGCTCGCCATCGGCGCCCTCGCCCGCGCGGGATCGGTGTTCGGTGATGCACGCGCGATCTCGGCCGCGGGCCGCGCCGCCGACTTCGTGCTGGCCACCCACCTGCAGGCGAACGGACGCCTTGCCCGGGCCTCGCTCGACGGCGAGCTCTCGGACGCGGTCGCCACCCTCGAGGACACGGGGATGCTGGCGGGCGGCCTGATCGCGCTGTCCACGGCGACCGGCGACGTGCGGTACGCGACCACGGCGCGCGAGCTGGTCGACGCGGCGGCCGCGGCATCCGGTGACGACGACGCGTTCGCCGCGCCGGGCGGACCCGACCCGGTGCTCCGCGCGCGGGGTCTCGCGCTTCCGGCCGACCCGGCCGAGGGGGCCGCCCCGTCCGGCATGACGGCCTGCGCCGCGGCAGCCTTCGAGCTCTTCGCGCTCGGTGCCGGGGACCGCTACCGCGATCTCGCCGAGCAGGCCATGCGCTCCGTCGCGGGCATCGCGGTGCAGCGTCCGATCGCCTTCGGCGGCGCGCTCGAGGTGATGACCCGACTGGCCACCCCGTTGGTGCAACTCGTCACCGTGACGAGCGACGGGACCGATGCGCGCGACGGGGAGCTCGTCCGCGTCGCGCGGCGGCAGGCGGCATCCGTCTCGGCGTTCGTCACCGAAGCCCAGGCGAGGGGCTTCGCGGAGGCCGGCTTCGAGCTGTTCGACGGGCGGACCGCCCGCGACGGCGGCGGGGCGGCGTACCGCTGCCGCGCGTTCGTGTGCGCGCTGCCCGTGTCGACGGGCGAGGAACTCGCCGCGCTCGGCGACGCCGAACCCTGATCCGTACGATGGACGGGTGACCACGACCGACGCGCGCGCCCGGACCGCGCCCGCCCGAATCGCGCTCGCGGCGGTCGTCGATGCCGTGCTCATCGTGGCGTTCGCGATCGCCGGCCGGTCGAGCCACGCCGAAACGCTCGACGCGGCCGGGATCTGGGCCACCGCATGGCCGTTCCTGGTCGGCGGGGCCGCGGGGTGGCTCGCCGCACGGGCATGGCGACGGCCGACGGCGCCGTGGCCGACCGGCGTCGCGGCGTGGGTCGGCGCGGTCGCGATCGGCATGCTGCTGCGCGCGGCCAGCGGTCAGGGCACCGCGGTGCCGTTCGTCATCGTCGCGACGCTGACGCTCGGGATGCTCCTCGTCGGCTGGCGCGCCGTGGCCGCCCTCGTCGCACGGCAACGAGCACGCCGCGCGGCGGGCTGAACCTCACCAGGTCGAGGGCACCCGCTCGAGCATGCTCCACACCGCGCGGCTCAGCTCGGGGTGGTCGAGCGCGATGTCGCGGAGCACCTCGAACTCGAAGCGCGCCACGTCGCCGCGCCGAGCGGTCGGATGATAGGCGCGCGCTCGGGCCGGGCTCCAGCGCTCGGAGTGCAGCCGCTCCTCGCGGAGCGTCGCGACGACCTGCTCGTCCACCGACGGCAGCTCCGGGAGGAAGGTCCAGGGGTCCTCGCCCATGCGGCAGCGCAGCTCGATGAGCGCGGCGAGTTCGTCGCGTGCGTCCTGTCGCAGGCGTTCCAGCGTCGTCGGCTCCGCCATGATGCGACCTCCCCTCGCTCGTCCGATGGTAACCGACCGTACGCGGCGCGTGTGTCGGCGGGGTTACGCGCCGACGTCCGGCATTGACGGCGGATGTCGCTCAGATGACGATCCGGGAACGTCGCGGCCGGCTGGTTGAATGGGGGGCGTGAGCACCGACCCCGCGCCTCCCGGCGTCCCCGCCGACGGACCGGACCTCGGCGCGGTCGACGCCCTCGCGCGCGACCTCGCCGCCGCCCGGTTCACCGTTTCCGCGATCGAGGCGCTGTGGGACCGCGGCGCCCGGTCCGACGCGACGCACCCGGGATCGGCGCTCCGCCGCGGACACCGCGTGCCCGCGCTGCGCGCCCTCGAGCACGCCGCATCCGACGAACAGGGCCTCGCGACGCTCGTGCGCTGCTTCGTGCTCGGGATGCCGGTGGCATCCGACGCCCTCGCCTCGGCACTGCCGGCCCTGGACCTCGACGGCGCCGAGCGACTCGGCCTCGTCGCGGTCGACGGCGAGGTCGCCTCGCCGCGAGTCGACCTGCGGCCGTACGCCTTCGGCGACACGGGCGGCGAGGTGGAGTGGTGGATCGCCTCGGACCTCGGGGAGCTCGCCACGGGCGGCGCGCTGCCGGAGGAGTACGTCCTCGGCGTCGGCGGCGCCTCCCTGACCCTGAGCGGGCTGCTCCTGCCGCAGCATGTCGAGGCGACGCTCGACCTCGGGACGGGCTGCGGCATCCAGGCGATGCACGCGGCGCGGTTCAGCGACCGCGTCGTGGCGACGGATGTCTCGGAGCGGGCGCTGCGCTTCGCCCGGCTCAACCTCGCGCTCAATCGGATCGAGCGCGTGGAGCTGCGCCTCGGCAGCCTGTTCGAGCCGGTGTCCGGCGAGCACTTCGACCGCATCGTGTCCAACCCGCCGTTCGTCATCACGCCGCGACGCGACGGCGTGCCCGTGTACGAGTACCGCGACGGCGGCATGGTCGGCGACGGGCTCGTCGAAGCGGTCCTCCGCGGGACGGCCCAGCACCTGCGCCCCGGCGGCGTCGCCCAGCTCCTCGGCAATTGGGAGTACCGGCGGACCGCGGACGGCCTCGCCGACGGGCTCGAGCGGGTCACCGGCTGGCTCGCCGAAGTGGGACTCGAGTACTGGGTCGTCGAGCGCGAACGGCAGGACCCCGGCGAGTACGCCGAGACGTGGATCCGCGACGGCGGCACGCGGCCGGGCACGCCCGGGTTTGAGGCGATGTACTCGGCCTGGCTCGACGACTTCGCCGCCCGCGGCGTCGAATCGGTCGGGTTCGGATACCTCCTGCTCCGGCGGCCCGCGGCGAACGCGACGCCGCGGCTCGCCCGCGCGGAGCGCCTCCACGGATCGCTCGGCGAGGGCTCGGGCGGGTTGGCGTCGCACCTGGCCGACTGCCTCGCCGCCATGGACCGCATCTCCGGACTCGACGACGTCGGCCTGCGGGCGGTCCGGATCGCCGTCGCGCCCGACGTCACCGAGGAGCGGCACCACTGGCCGGGCGCCGAGCAGCCGGCCGTCATCCTGCTGCACCAGGGCGGCGGGTTCGCCCGCACGGTCGACGCGGGCACGGGTCTCGCGGCGCTCGTCGGCGCCGCCGACGGGGAGCTGCCGGGCGGCGTCCTCTCCGACGCGATCGCCCAGCTGCTGGAGGTGGATCCGACCGAGCTGTGGGAGGAGCTCGGCCCGGCCGTGCGCGAGCTCGTCGCCGGCGGGTTGCTGCGACCCGTCGGCTGAGCGGGCGCGGCCCCCGGGGCGACCGCATTCGGCGTGCTTCCGGCGGGCGGCGGTATTCTCGTGCTCGCCCACCGAAAGCGAGCCCATGCCCGACAGCCCCCTCTCCGCCTCCCCGTACGAGGTGCTCGGCGTGCCCGCCGATGCGGATGCCGCCCAGCTCCGCCTGGCGTACCGCCGCGCCCTGCGGCACGCCCACCCCGACACAGGTGGCGACGCGGCCAGGTTCCATGCCGTGCAGGCCGCGTGGGAGCTCGTCGGCACGCCCGAGGCGCGCGCCGCATTCGACCGGGGCGTCCGTACGACGGCGCCCTCGGACGCCCCGCACGACCCGTTCGCGCCGGCCGCTCCGCGGCCCCGCCGCGACTCGCGGCCGCTCGCGCGCTCGTACGGGCACCCCGGCGGGTTCTCGCGCGAGCAGTACCTCGCGCTTATCCGCGAGTGGGCGGGCCGCGGCGTCACGCTCGACGACCCGTACGACCCGGCGCTCGTGCGGAGCGCGCCGCGCGACATCCGTCACGTGCTCGCCGACGCGCTCGCCGAGGAGGAGACGGCCCGCGCGCTCTCGACGCTCGGCATCGCGTACACCGTCTGGCACGACCTCGCGACGGACGCCGGCGGACCGGGGCTGCCGCCGAAGCTCGACCACCTCGTGCTCGGCCCCACCGGGCTCATCGCGATCCAGTCCGAGGACTGGGGTGGTCCGGTCGCGCTGAAGCGCGGCGAACTCGTCGGCGACGCGCTCGCCGGCGAACGGCCGATCCGCGCGCTCGCCGCCCGGGCCAAGGCCGTCACCCGGCCGGCGAAGGTGAAGCCGACCGCGCTCCTCGTGGTCGTGCCCGACGAGCACGCCGCGGTGCCCCTCGAGGTGGGCGGCACGAACCGCGGCGCCGCGGTCGCCCTCGTGCGCCGGTCGCGGCTCGCGAGCGCCATCCGCGACGGGATCCCCGGGTCGCCGCAGCTCGGCGGCGTGGACTCCATGGAGGTGCGCGCGCGGCTGCAGGCCACGGTGCGCTTCGCCTGATCGCGTCCCGACGTGCGGCGCCCGTGGGGGAGGATGGGGGGATGGGCATGCCTGACGTCGACGCGTACATCGAGGACTTCACCGCATTCGTGACGGCATCGCCGTCGTCGTACCACGCCGCCGCCGAGGTCGCGCGGCGGCTGGAGGCCGCCGGGTTCGAGCGGCTCGACGAGCGGGACGCCTGGCCGACGGGCGCGGGCCGCCGGGTCGTGGTGCGCGACGGCGCCGTCATCGCCTGGGTGCAGCCCGAGTCGGCGGGCGCCACGACCCCGTTCCGGATCGTCGGCGCGCACACGGACTCACCGTCGTTCAAGCTCAAGCCGAACCCGTCGAGCGCGGCGGCCGGACTGTCGCAGGCGAACGTGGAGGTCTACGGCGGCCCGCTGCTGAACTCCTGGCTCGACCGCGAGCTGCGCCTCGCGGGACGCCTCGTCACCCGCGACGGCGCCGAGCACCTCGTCGCGACCGGGCCGCTGCTGCGGATCCCGCAGCTCGCGATCCACCTCGACCGCGGCGTCAACGCCGACGGGCTCACCCTCGACAAGCAGCGGCACGTGCAGCCGATCTGGGGCGTGGAGGGCGGCCCCGAGCCGGCCGACATCGTCGCGCACCTGGCCGGACTCGCGGGCGTGACGCCCGAGGACGTCGTCGGCCACGACGTGCACGTCGTCGATGCGGCCGCTCCGGCGCGCTTCGGTCGGGGCGACGTGTTCCTCGCCTCCGGCCGCATGGACAACCTCAGCTCGGTGCACGCGGGCCTCACCGCCCTGCTCGATGCCCCGGCCGACGCCGGTCACGTGAGCGTGCTCGCCGCGTTCGACCACGAGGAGCTCGGCTCCGAGTCCCGTTCGGGCGCGAGCGGCCCCTTCCTCGACGACGTGCTCGCCCGCATCGGCGCCGGACTGGGAGCCGGCGTGGAGGAGCGCCGCCGCGCGTTCGCCGCGTCGTGGCACGTCTCGAGCGATGCTGGTCACGCCGTGCACCCGAACTACCCCGAGCGACACGATCCGGTGAACCGTCCGGTGCTCGGCGGCGGGCCGCTGCTGAAGCTCAACGCCAACCAGCGCTACGCGACGGATGCCGCGGGCTCGGCCCTATGGGCGGAGGCCTGCCGCGCGGCCGGCGCGGGCATGCAGCCCTTCGTGTCGAACAACGCCATCCCGTGCGGCTCGACCATCGGTCCGCTCACGGCCACGCGCCTCGGCATCCGCACGGTCGACGTCGGCCCGCCGTTGCTGTCCATGCACTCGGCTCGCGAACTGGCGCACGTCGACGACCTCGCGGCGCTCGGCGCGGCGCTCGGCGCCTTCCTGTCGCACGCCTGACCGGCGGGCCGCCTGACCCGAGGTTGGCGGGATCTCGCGCAATCTCGGCGCGAACCGCGCCGACGCCGTCGGCCCGCGGGTGCGAGCATCGAGGCATGACCTCGACGCTCCCCGCACCCGCACTCTTCGATCACGCCGCCGCACCGGAGGAGGCCGCGCGCCACTTCCGGGCGCGCCTCGGCTTCGAGACCGACGTCTCGGACGTCGCCGCGGCGCTCGCCGCCGACGAACCCGGCTTCGTGCTCGTCGACACCCGCAGCGAGGCGGCGTGGTCGGCGGGGCGGATCCCCGGCGCCGTGCACCTGCCCGGTCGGCGGATCGCGGAGGCGGCGCCGGAGCTCATCGCCCCCGGCACCCCGGTGGTCGTCTACTGCTGGGGGCCGGGCTGCAACGGCGCCACGCGCGCCGCCCTCGCCTTCGCCACCCTCGGCCATCCCGTCAAGGAGATGCTCGGCGGGTTCGAGTACTGGGCGCGCGAGGGCTTCGCGGTCGAGCGCGACGGCGGCACGGAGCGGCATCCGCTCGACCCCCTGACGAACGTCGCGGCGGCGGCGGACGCCGTCGAGTGCGCCTGCTGACCGGCGTCGTCCGGCGGGCAGGCGCACGCGGCATCCGTCAGCGCAGCGGCCCCCGGCGGGATTCGAGCCAGAGAGTGTGCTCGCGCAGGCCGTTGCGCACGGCCGCCTTGACGATGAGATAGCCGATCCAGAGGCTGAGGGCGATCGTCGCGAAGTAGACGATCACGCCGATCAGCAGCGCGAAGGTGCTGACGCCGGCGACGACGTCGGGGTCGATGTTCGGGTCCACCCCGTTACCTTGGCAGAGCGAGCGGCCAGAGAGAAGGGACCCGTCCGGGGGACACCCGCGCGGGGTCCGGCGTCAGCACTCGATGACGTTGACCGCGAGGCCGCCCTCGCTGGTCTCCTTGTACTTCGTCATCATGTCGATGCCCGTCTGCCGCATGGTCTCGATCACGGTGTCGAGGGAGACGACGTGCGTGCCGTCGCCGTGCAGGGCCAGTCGCGCGGCGGACACGGCGGTCGACGCCGCGATGGCGTTGCGCTCGATGCACGGCACCTGCACGAGCCCGGCCACCGGGTCGCACGTGAGGCCGAGGTGGTGCTCCATGGCGATCTCGGCGGCGTTCTCGATCTGGCGCGGGGTGCCGCCGAGCACCGCGCAGAGCGCGCCGGCGGCCATGGCGCACGCCGAGCCGACCTCGGCCTGGCAGCCGCCCTCGGCGCCCGAGATCGAGGCGTTCTTCTTCACGAGGCTCGCGATCGCGGCCGCCGTGAGCAGGAAGCGGCGGATGCCTTCCTGGTCGGCGCCGGGCACGAAGCGCAGGTAGTAGTGGCCGACGGCGGGGATGATGCCGGCCGCGCCGTTCGTGGGCGCGGTCACGACGCGGCCGCCCGACGCGTTCTCCTCGTTGACCGCGAGCGCGAACGCGTGGAGCCATTCCGTGGAGGTGTCGCGGACGTGCTCGTCGCGGTCGTACTCCTCGAGCCGGCGCCGGACCTCGGGGGCGCGGCGCTTCACCTTGAGGATGCCGGGGAGCACGCCCTCGGTGCGCAGGCCGTGGTCGACGCACTCGGCCATCGCGGCCCAGATGGCGTCGAGCCCCGCGACGATGCCCGCCTCGCCGTGCACGGCGACCTCGTTGCGCCAGGCCACGTCGCAGAAGCTCACGTCGTGCGCGTCGCACAGGTCGAGCAGCTCGGCCGCGGTCGAGTAGGGCAGCGGATGCCGCAGCGCCTCCGCCTGCTCCGGGGCGTCGCCCTCGCGGCGGATGAAGCCGCCGCCCACCGAGTAGTAGGTCTCCTCGGCGAGGGGGAGTGCGTCGTCGTCGCCCCACGCCTGCAGCGTCATGGCGTTCGGGTGGCCGGGCAGGCGCGTGCGCGGCTCGAGGGAGACGTCGTCCCGGGTCATGGAGATCGGGTGCGTGCCGGCGAGCCGGACCTCGGCCCCGCCGGGGCCGAGCCTCGACCAGGCCCCGCGCACGTCGTCGGGGTCGCAGTCGTGCGGCGCGAGGCCGGCGAGGCCCGCGACGACCGCGTCGGGCGTGCCGTGGCCGAGTCCGGTCGCGCCGAGCGAGCCGTACAGGGAGCAGCTGACCCGCCGGACCCGCTCGAGCGTGCCGTTCGCCTGGAGCGTCTCGACGAACGTCCGAGCGGCCCGCATCGGCCCCACCGTGTGGGAGCTGGAGGGCCCGATCCCGATCGAGAAGAGGTCGAGGGCTGAGACGAACGCTGTCACCAGTCCAGCCTACGTCGCAGCACGCGCACGGTTCCCCCGATCGATCGAAGAATCGTGCGCGCACCCGCGATCCGACTGCGGATGCCGCTGTGCCGACCGAGCAGGTGCTTTTAACGGCGAACGGCAGAAGTTGTGCATCGGACCGACAGGTATTCACGCCAGCCGTTGACATCCGCTCGCCGTCGGGAATAGGGTCGGCTGCGACAAGATATGTCGTCGCGTGCAACATATTGATTCGCTCCGGCGGCATCGGTCCGTACTCGAAGGGGAGAAACGACCTATGAAGCAACATGTCCAACGCGCGGTGACCGGGCTCTGCGCCGCGGGAGTCGCGCTCGGCCTCGGCGTCGTCGCCATGCCCGCGCAGGCCGCCGACGACGACTACCGCGTGCTCGTCGTGGGCGAGACGCTCGGCTTCCGGCACTCGCACATCGACGACACCACCAACGCGATCATCGCCCTCGGCGAGGAGCACGGGTTCGCCGTCGACGTGTGGGATCCGCCGCAGGGCACCTCGCCGGGCCAGCCGTCGCTGACGCTGCCCAGCACGCCGTTCACGAGCACGGCCGACCTGTCGAAGTACGCGACGATCATCTTCGCCTCGCCGGTCGACGCCACGAACAACCTCGACCCCAACCGGCCCCGCCTGCTGGACGACACCGAGCTCGCCGCGTTCCAGGGCTACATCCGCGGCGGCGGCGGCTACGTCGGCCTGCACGCCGCGACGGACTCGATGCACACGGTGCCGTGGTACAGCGAGCTCACGGGCGGCAGCGCGCGCTTCCGCAACCACCCGGCGCAGCAGACCGCGACCATGCGCGTCGAGAACCCGTCGCACCCCTCGACCGAGATGCTGCCGACCGAGTGGGTGCGCTTCGACGAGTGGTACAACTTCACGACCAACCCGCGTGAGGACGTGCACGTGCTCATCACGCTCGACGAGTCGACCTACAACCCCGGCAGCGGGCGGATGGGCGCGGACCACCCGATCGCGTGGTGCCACAACTTCGAGGGCGGCCGCTCGTGGTACGAGGGCGCCGGGCACACCGACGCGTCGTGGCACGACCCGCTCTTCCTCGAGCACATCCTCAAGGGCATCGAGTGGACCGCGGGCGTCGTGACCGGCGGCGGCGACTGCGTCACGTTCAACGAGGTGGGCGAGATCGTCGGCGGCCTCGGCGACGGATCCGT
The DNA here is from genome assembly GCF_001620055.1 of Agromyces sp. NDB4Y10. Taxonomy (GTDB): domain Bacteria; phylum Actinomycetota; class Actinomycetes; order Actinomycetales; family Microbacteriaceae; genus Agromyces; species Agromyces indicus. The sequence continues at coordinate 10,392 of NZ_LQGY01000056.1, forward strand.
CCGCGTCGACAAGCTCGGTGCCGACGTCACGGCCTACCTCGACGCCGCCGAGGCGGCGGCCGACGCGGGCGACCACGCGGGTGCCATCGCGGTGCTCCGCCAGGCGAAGGGCAAGGCGCACGGCCTGCAGGACGAGGTCCTGGTCTCCAAGATCGCCGACCTCATCGAGTGGCAGGAGGGCCTGCTCTCCTGAGCAGGACCGGCCGGTCGTGGCCCCGGGCGTCTCGCCCGGGGCCACGGCCGTCACCCAGCCGGCGCGGCGTAGACTCGTGCGGATGTCCGTGAACGATTCCGCCGGGGTGCGCATCCGCCTCATGCGCGACGACGAGGCCGCCTCGGTCGGCCGCCTCGTCCGCCAGGCGTACGCCGGCGACTACGAGCTCTCCGAGGACTACCTCGCCGAGATCGAGGCCGTCGCCGACCGGGCGCGCGACCACGAGGTGTGGGTCGCCGAGGATGCCGCGTCCGGCGCGCTGCTCGGCACCGTCACCACGCCGCGGCCCGGGGAGCGCCTCTCCGCCGTCGCCCGCGACCGGGACGAGCTCGACTTCCGCTTCCTCGGCGTCGCCGCGGCGGCGCGCGGACGCGGGGTGGGCGAGCAGCTGGTGCACCACGTGACCGCGCTCGCGGCGGACCGCGGCCTCCGCCGCGTCGTGCTGAACACCGGGCCGCAGATGATCGCCGCCCAGCGGCTCTACGAGCGTCTCGGCTTCGAGCGGCTGCTCGAGCGGGAGTTCACCTTCGAGCGTCCCGACGGAACGAGCATCCTCATCTGGGCCTACGGCCGCGACGTCGATGCCGACGCCGGTCGCGCCGCGCACGCCGCCTGACCCGCCCGGACGCGGATCGTTCCTCAGCGCCCGCCGCGGCGGCTCGTGATCTGGCCGGTGTCGAACCCGAGCAGGTGCAGGCCCCCGTGGAAGCGGGCGTGCTCGACCTTGATGCACCGGTCCATGACGACCGTGAGCCCCTGCTCCTCGCCCTGGTAGGCAGCCTCCTCGTTCCAGATGCCCAGCTGCACCCAGATCGTCTTCGCGCCCGCTGCGACGACCTCGTCGACCACCGAGGGGATGTCGCTGCCGCGCCGGAACACCACCACGATGTCGGGCACCTCGGGCAGGTCCGTCAGGCTCGCATAGGCGGGCTGCCCGAGGATCTCGGTCTCGTTGGGGTTCACGAAGTACACGCGGTAGTCGCTCGACTGCTGCAGGTACGTGCCCACGAAGTAGCTCGAGCGCTGCGGCTTCGGCGACGCGCCGACGATCGCGACCGACCTCGCGGCGTTGAGGATCCGCTGCCGCTGCCTCGCGTCGGGGCCGATCCACGTGCGCTGCGACTTCAGCAGCTTCGCGAGCGGCGAGCTCGCGGGCAGTTCGCACGAGAGGCCGTTGACGAGGCGCACGGTCTCGACGTCGCCGGCCGCGGCATCCGTCGTCTCGGCGCCGGACGTGTCGAGGTCGACGGCGGTGCTCATCGCGTGCCTCCGATCGTGGCGCCGGCGACCGCGAGGCCCGCGGTCGCAGCCGAGAGGGCCTGGTCGAGGTCGGCGATGATGTCGTCGACATCCTCGATGCCGACCGAGAGCCGCACGACACCGGGCAGCACGCCCGCATCGACGAGCTGCTGGTCGGTGAGCTGCGCGTGCGTGGTCGATGCCGGGTGGATGATCAGCGTCTTCGCGTCGCCGATGTTCGCCAGGTGGCTCGCGAGGTTCACCGACTCGATGAGCTTCTGGCCGACCGCGCGGCCGCCCTTCACCTCGAAGCTGAACACCGAGCCCGGACCCTTCGGGAGGTACTTCGCGGCGCGCTCGAAGTGCGGGTGGTCGGGCAGCCCCGCCCAGAACACGCGCTCGATGCGCGGGTCGGCGTCGAGCCACTCGGCCACCACGCGTGCGTTGTCGACGTGCGCCTGGATGCGGTACGGCAGCGTCTCGACGCCCTGGGCGAGGAGGAACGCGCTGTGCGGCGCGAGCGCCGGGCCGATGTCGCGCAGCTGCTCGGCGCGCAGGCGGGTGAGGAACGCGTACTCGCCGAAGTTGCCCGACCACTGCAGCCCGCCGTAGCTCGGCACGGGCTCGCCGAACAGGGGGAACTTCTCGCTGTGCCAGTCGAACCGGCCCGACTCGACCACGACGCCGCCGAGGGTCGTGCCGTGCCCGCCGAGGAACTTGGTCGCCGAGTGCGTGACGAGGTCGGCGCCCCACTCGATGGGACGGTTGAGGTACGGCGTCGCGATCGTCGAGTCGACGATGAGCGGGATGCCGTGCGCGTGCGCCACATCGGCGAGCCCCTCGAGGTCGGCGACCTCGCCCGACGGGTTCGCGATCGTCTCGACGAACAGCGCCTTGGTGCGCTCGGTGATCGCCGGCGCGTAGTCGGCCGGGTCGGACGAGCGCACGAACGTCGTCTCGACGCCGAAGCGGCGGAGCGTGACATCCAGCTGGGTGATCGAACCGCCGTAGAGGTTCGCGGAGGCCACGATGTGGTCGCCCGCGCCCGCGAGGCTCGCGAAGGTGATGTACTGCGCCGACAGGCCGCTCGCCGTGGCGACCGCGCCGAGCCCGCCCTCGAGGCTCGCGACGCGCTCCTCGAACGCCGCGACAGTGGGGTTCGCCAGGCGGGAGTAGATGTTGCCGTACTTCTGCAGCGCGAAGCGCGCCGCCGCATCGGCCGTGTCGTCGAAGACGAAGGCGCTCGACTGGTAGATCGGGAGCGCACGGGCGCCCGCCTCGGCGTCGGGGATGTTGCCCGCGTGGATGGCGCGGGTCTTGAAGCCGTATTCGCGGTCTGCCATGGGGCCACGGTAGTCGGCCGGGCTGCGGCATCCGCTCGTCGCCGTAACGAGAGGCAACGGATGCCGCGTGGCCGGCGGCGTCCCGAGGGGACGCGACTCGCCGCCGGCTGCGGCGTCGATGCGGCGTGTCGCGTCCCCTCGGGAATCACCCGGCGAGCACGTCGTCCGTCGCGACCACGCGCGCGAACCCGCCGCCGTCGAGGTTCACCGCGGTCGCCCGCGCGAGCTCGGCGGCCGTCAGGCGGAGGCCGCCCGGGCCGGCCATGTCGAACGTGTGGGTCGCGTCGATGGGCAGCGTCACGTCGTAGCCGAGGTTGCCGCCCATGCGCGCGGTCGTCTCCACGCACTGGTTCGTCTGGATGCCGCAGACCACGAGCTGACGGATGCCGCGCTCGTCGAGCCACGCCTTGAGGTCGGGCTCGCCGTAGAACGCCGAGTTCACGTGCTTCGTGACGAAGAGGTCGTGCGGCGCGTCGGCGACGACCGGCTTCAGTGCGTTGCCGGGGGAGCCGGGCCGGAGGGGCGACCCGGGCTCGCGCGAGTCGTGCCGGACGAGCACGATCGGCCGCGCGGCATCCACCCACGCCTGCACGAGCCGGGCGATGTTCGCCTCGGCGTCCGGGTTGTCGCGGTCGCCCCAGTACGGGTCGTCGAATCCCTGCTGCACGTCGATCACGATGAGGGCGGCGGTGTCGTCGAAGTCCATGGGTCCATCGTGACGGGCGGCCCGGCGCCGTGCCCGGCCCACGCCTGCCATTCCTCGGCGAGCGGCTGCCAACGGCGCGGTAGCGTGGGCCGGATGATCCTCGAGCACGCCATCCTCCCCGTCGTCCCGGGCCGCGAGGCCGAGTTCGAGGCGGCCTTCGCCGAGGCGCGGCCCATCATCTCGTCGATGCCCGGGTTCGTCGACCTGCGCCTGTCGCGGTCGGTCGAGACCCCGAACGAATACCTGCTGCTCGTGCACTGGGAGCGCCTCGAGGACCACGATCCGGGGTTCCGCGGCTCGCCCGAGTATGCGCGCTGGCGGGAGCTGCTGCACGGGTTCTACGATCCGTTCCCCGTCGTCGAGCACTTCCGGGACGTGGCATGACCGCGGTCGCTCGCGTCGAGACGGTGGTGGTCGGCGGCGGGGCGATGGGCGCGGCGACCGCCTGGCAGCTCGCGCGCCGCGGCCGCGAGGTGGCCCTGCTCGAGCGCTTCGAGCCGGGGCACCGCAACGGCGCCTCGCACGGCGCCTCGCGGAACTTCAACGTCGCGTACGACGATCCCGTCTACGTGCGACTGCTTGTCGAGGCGCTCCCGCTGTGGCGGGAGCTGGAGGCCGAGTCGGGTACCCGCCTGCTCGACCTCGTCGGGGTCGCGAACCACGGTCACGGCGCTCACTTCGACGACGTGCACGCCGCGCTCGCCGCGGCCGGCATCCCGGCCGAGTTCCTGCCCGTCGAGGAGGCCGGGCGCCGCTGGCCCGGCATCCGCTTCGACACGCGCGTGCTGTTCAACGAGCGGGCCGGGCGGGTCGACGCGGATGCCACGGTCGCGGCGCTCCACGCGACCGCCGCTGCCGCGGGGGCCGACGTGCGGCATCGCACGCGGGCGACGCGCATCGAGGTCGTCGATGACGCGCGCGTTCGCGTGAGCTGCACGACCGACGCCGGCGAGGAGCTCTTCGAGGCGCGGACCGCGGTCGTGACGCTCGGCGCATGGACCGCGAAGCTCGTCGGCGGGCTCGCCCTGCCGCGGCTCGTGGTCACCCAGGAGCAGCCCGCGCACTTCGCCGTGCGCGACGAGTCGGTCGCGTGGCCGAGCTACAACCACTTCCCGGGCGCCGCGGCCGACGGCTACGCGTACTGGCGCTCGCCGGTCTACGGCATGCTGACGCCGGGCGAGGGCGTGAAGGCCGGATGGCACGGCGTCGGCCCCGTCGTCGACCCCGACGCACGCGACTTCCTGCCCGTGCCCGACCAGCTCGCCGACCTGCAGCGCTATGCGCGCGAATGGCTCCCGGGCGTCGACGCCGACACGGTGGACCCGATCAGCTGCACCTACACGACGACGCCCGACGAGCACTTCGTGCTCGACCGCATCGGGCCCGTCGTCGTGGGCGCCGGATTCTCGGGGCACGGGTTCAAGTTCACGCCCGTCGTCGGGCGGATCCTGGCGGATCTCGCCGACGGCGCCGGGCCGGCGCCGGACCGGTTCCTGGCTGGCAGGGCGATCTCGGCGGGGTCGTCGCCGACCGGGCTCGCGGGGCGCTGAGGCGCCGCCGCGCGACCTCCGCCGGCCGTCTGCTGCACAGGCCGTGATCAGGGGCGCTTGCTAGCCTCGGATGAGGTCGCCGAGGGGCGGCCCCGGACGAGGGAACCCAGTACCCGGAGCGCGACAAGACTGGCCGAAGGAGTGCCGTCATGTCGTGGATCGTCCTCATCCTCTCCGGTGTGCTCGAGGCCGTGTGGGCCACCGCCCTCGGCCGGTCCGAGGGGTTCACCCGGCTCTGGCCGTCGGTCGTGTTCGGCGCGACGCTCGTGCTCTCGATGGGCGGGCTCGCCTGGGCGATGCGCGAGATCCCCGTGGGCACGGCGTACGCCGTGTGGGTCGGCATCGGCGCCGCGCTCACGGTGATCTGGGCGATGGTCACGGGCGAGACGGATGTCTCGTGGGCCCGTCTCGCGCTCATCGCGGGCCTCGTCGGCTGCGTCGTCGGCCTGAAGCTCGTCGACGGCGGCGCCGGGCACTAGCGCCCCGCGCTGCCGCGGCGGGGCCGGGCCGGGCGGACGCACGCGGCGACGCGACGGCGCCGGCCCCACGGCATCCGCTGTGTCAAGCATGCTTGACACGGTGTCGGGAATGGTTGACACTGGGCGTGTCAAACATTCTTCACATCGGAGGAAGCGGATGTCATACGAGGAGAAGGGCACGTGGTCGTTCCTCGTGGTCGCGATCGCGGGGTACGCGGTGTACCTCTGGCTCGTGCTCTCCCAGATCGTGGGCGGCACGCCCGTCGACGAGGTCGACTACGCGATCCCCATGCTCTGGACCATCGGCGGCGCCGTCGTGGCCGGCATCGTCGCGCGCATCGCAATCGAGATCGCGAGCCCCAGCGAGAGCACCCGCGCCGACGTGCGCGACCGGCAGATCGACCGGGCCGGCGAGCAGGTGGGCAACTCGCTCGTGGTGATCGCGGGCATCGGCGCGCTCGTGCTCGCCATGCTGCAGGTGCACTGGTTCTGGATCGCCAACGCGATCTACCTCGGCTTCGTGCTCTCGGCGGTGCTCGGAAGCCTCGCGAAGCTCGCCATGTACCGCCGGGGGTTGCCCGCATGGTGAAGCCGACGCGGGTCACGAACGACATCCGCACCCTGCGGTTCCGGCACGGCGAGATGACCCAGGCCGAGCTCGCGCAGCGGCTCGGGGTCACCCGCCAGACCGTCATCGCCATCGAGCAGGGGCGCTACTCGCCGTCGCTCGAGATGGCCTTCCAGATCGCCCGGGTGTTCGGGGTGCCGCTCGACGAGGTCTTCCAGTACCCCCATGAGGAGGTGTCGGCATCATGAGGATCGCCGCCTACCACCGGTACGGATCGCCCGACGTCGTCGGGATCGAGGAGCGGGAGCAGCCCGAGCCCGGGCCGGGCGAGGTGCGCGTGCGGGTGCACGCGGCATCCGTCGGGGCATCGGATGCCGCAGGCCGGGCGGGTTCGCCCTGGTTCGCCCGGCTCGCCTTCGGGCTGCGTCGACCCCGCAACGCCGTGCTCGGATCGGACTTCGCCGGCGTCGTCGACGCGGTCGGCGCCGACGTGACGCGGTTCGCCGTCGGCGACCGGGTCTTCGGCGCGACGGGCGCCGACGGCGGCGCGCACGCCGAGGCCGTCGTCGTGAGCGAGCAGGGCGCGATCGTGGCGCTGCCCGACGGCGTCACGGCGTCGCAGGCCGCCGCGATCTGCGACGGCGCCATGACCGCGCTGCCCTTCCTCCGCGACGGCGGCCGGCTGCGGCCCGGCATGCGCGTGCTGGTCAACGGCGCGTCGGGCGCGGTCGGCTCCGCGGCGGTGCAGCTCGCCGCCCGGCTCGGCGCCGAGGTGACCGGCGTGTGCGGCCCTGGGCACGCCGACCTCGTCTCGCGACTCGGCGCGCAGCGGGTCATCGACTACATGCGCGAGGACCCGATGCGCCCCGCGGACGGCACGACGTACGACCTCGTGTTCGACGCGGTGGGGGCGAGTTCGTTCCGGCGGGCGCGCCGCGTGCTCGTCGACGGCGGTCGCTACCTCACCACCGTGCCGTCCTGGGCGCTCATGCCGCAGCAGCTCACGTCGCGGCTCGGGCGGCGTCGCGCCGTCATCATGTTCACCGGGCTCCGGTCGGCCGAGGCGAAGCGCCCCGACCTCGAGGAGCTCGCGGCGCTCACGGCATCCGGCCGATTCGCGCCGCTCGTCGATCGGATCCTCCCGCTCGACGCCGTCGCCGAGGCCCACGCCGTCGTCGACACCGGACACAAGGCCGGCACGGTCGTGATCGCGCCCGTGCCCGAACCACAGGAGGCATCATCATGAAGGCGCTCACCCAGATCGGATACGGAGGCCCCGAGGTCCTCGTCGTCGCCGAGGTGCCCGATCCGGCGCCACCGGGCCCCGGACAGGTGGCGATCGAGGTCCATGCGGCGGGCGTCCACGCCGGCGACGTGTGGATCATGCGAGGCGAGCCGCTCATGCTCCGCGCCGTCTTCGGTCGGAAGCGGCCGAAGCAGCCCGTCGGACGCGACGTCGTCGGGGTCGTCAGCGCCGTCGGCGAGGGCGTCACGACCCTCGCGGCCGGCGACCGCGTGTTCGCCGAGTCCGACCAGGGCGGCTTCGCCGAGACCGCGGTGGTGGATGCCGCCTACGTGCGCCGGGCCCCGGCGAACCTCGACGACGCGCACGCCGCGGTGATCCCCGTCTCGGGCACGACCGCGTTGCAGGGGCTGCGCCTCGGCGGCGTGGCATCCGGCGACCGCGTGCTCGTGATCGGCGCGAGCGGCGGCGTCGGCACGTTCGCCGTGCAGCTCGCGGCCGCGCTCGGCGCGGAGGTCACGGGCGTCGCGAGCGCCGCCAAGGCCGACCACGTCCGCGCCGCCGGGGCGACGCACGTCCTCGACCGGCACACCGAGGACCCGACCACCGGGAGCGCCCGGTACGACGTCATCCTGGATCTCGCGGGCGCGCACCCGATCCGTGCGCTGAAGCGGATCCTCACGCCGCGCGGCACGCTCGTGCTCTCCTCGGGCACCGGCTCGCGGGTGCTCGGGCCGATCCCGAGGATGGCGGCCGCCACGCTCATGTCGCCGTTCACGCGCCGGCGCCTGAAGCCCCTCGTCGCACGTCGCAGCGGCGACGACCTCGACGAGCTCCGTCGGCACGCCGAGGCGGGGCGGCTGCGACCCGTAGTCGACGAGGTCGTCCCGTTCGACCGGGCGGCCGAGGCGATCGCACGCCTCCAGTCCGGTGGGGTCCGGGGCAAGGTCGCGATCCGGGTGCGCGACGACCGGTCGGCGCCGGATGCCGCGGGCGCGTCAGCGGACGCCGCGGGAGGCACCGCACGTCGCCCGGCTCAGCCGAGCAGCACGGCGCCGTAGGCGAGCGCGGCGACGAGCGCCCACGACGAGAGCCCGACCACGAGCGCGCGCCAGCCGGTGTGCAGCAGCGCACCCACGCGGATCGACGAGCCGAGTGCGAAGAGCGCCATGGCGAGCAGGGTCGTCTGCACCACCTCCGCGGCGCCGAGCAGCGCCTCGGGCAACGGCACGAACGTGCGGAGCAGCACCGCGGCGAGGAAGCCGACGACGAAGAGCGGCACGATGGCGGGGCGCGGGCCCGCGGCATCCGTCACCCGGCGCCGCTCGACGCTCGCCGCGATCGCGACCATCGGGGCGAGCAGCAGCACCCGGGTGAGCTTCACGACCACCGCGACCGCGAGGGCCGACGCGCCCGCCACCTGCGCCGTGGCGACGACCTGGCCGACGTCGTGCACGCCCGCACCCACCCAGTGCCCGAACTCGGCAGCCGTCAGGCCGAGCGGATGCCACAGCGCGGGCAGGACCGCGATCGCGAGCGTGCCGCACAGCGTCACGAGCGCCACCGGCACCGCCTGCTCCTCGTGCCGCGCCCGCACGGCACCGCCCATCGCGCCGATCGCCGAGGCGCCGCAGATCGCGAAGCCGCTCGCGACGAGCAGCGGTTCATGCCCGGGCAGGCCGACCGCGCGTCCGAGCCACCACGTGCCGGCGAACGTGAGGACGACCACGCCGATCGTCGTGAGCACCGTGACCCAGCCGAGCCCGACGATGTCGCCGAGTCCCAACTGGAGTCCGAGGAGCACGATTCCGGCGCGGAGCAGCGTGCGACCGCTGAACGCCAGGCCCGGCCGGAGCGCGCCGTCGAGCTGGGGCCGCACCCGCGGGACCTGGCCCGCGACGATGCCCGCCGCGACCGCGACGGTGAGCAGCGGCACGGCGGGCACTGCGAGGTGCACGAGCCAGGCGAGGACCGCGGCGAGCGCCGCGACGCCGACGCCCGGCATCCGCTCGCCCCATGCGGACGTGCGCGTCATCCCCACCCGGGCAGCCAGAAGTGCAGCTGCCGGAACTCCGGCGACGTCGGCATCGCGCTCCAGATCGGGAAGAAGAACGCGGAGACGACGAGGACCACCGCGAGGAACACCGCGACCGTGGCGATGCCCTGCTGGCGACGCCACCGCGGATCGTCGGGCCTGCCGAGGACGATGCCGAGCACGTACGTCAGGGCGAGGAGCACGAACGGCTCGTACGCGATCGTGTAGAAGTGGAACACCGTGCGCTCCACGTAGAGCAGCCACGGCAGGTACCCGGCCCCCACGCCGAGCAGGACGGCGCCCGCCTGCCACTCCCGGTACCGTGCGAAGCGGTAGACGAGGTACACCGAGGCGAGGGTGGCCGCCCACCAGATCAGCGGGTTCGCGATGCCGATGATGGACGACACGCACTCGCCCCCGCCGCAGCCGTCGACCTCGGCGTAGTACATGTTCGTCGGACGGAGCATGAGCGGCCACGTCAGCGGGTTCGCCTCCCACGGGTGGTCGGTTCGGACCCCCACGTGGTAGCCGTAGGCGGCCTGGTGGTAGTGCCACAGGCTCTGCAGCGGATGCGGCACCCAGGACCAGAACCCGGTGGCCGCATTCTCGGGCTGGTCGGCCCAGTCGCGGTAGTACCCGCCCGAGGTCACGAGCCAGCCGGTCCACGACGCGAGGTAGGTGGCGGCCGCGACGGGGACGAGCAGCAGGAACGTGACCGGCCCCTGCTTGAGGACCGCGCCCTCGACGAAGAACGGCAGCCCGGCGCGACGCCTCGCGAGCGCGTCGACGAGCACGAGGTAGACCCCCACCGCCGCCAGGAAGTACAGCCCCGACCACTTCACGGCGATCGCCGCGCCGAACGCGACGCCCGCCGCGACCACCCAGGGTCTCGCCCACACCACCGGACCCGACCGGGGCTCGGCGCCGTCGGCCCGCAGCGCCGCGAGCCGCGCGGAGAACCGGTCCTCGGTCTTCGCTCGATCGAGCAGCATGAACCAGAAGCCCAGCAGGCAGAACAGCATCAGCCAGTTGTCGAGCAGGCCCACGCGGCTCATGACGATGGCGTTGCCGTCGACCGCGAACAGCAGCCCGGCGATCACGGCGAGCAAGGTGGACCGGAACAGGATGCGGCCGACCATGGTCAGCGCGAACACCGCGACGACGCCGGCGAGCGCCGTCGACGCGCGCCACCAGAACGCGCTGTCGGCGCCGAAGAGCGCCATGCCGAGCCCGATCATCCACTTGCCGAGCGGCGGGTGGACCACGTACGACGGGTCGTCGGAGAAGACGTCGGTGTCGCCGCGCGCGAAGTCCTCGTTCGCGCCCTCGGGCCAGGCCGATTCGTAGCCGTTCGCGATGAGCGTCCACGCGTCCTTCACGTAGTACGTCTCGTCGAAGACGATCTCGTGGGGGTGGCCGAGGTTCCAGAAGCGCAGCAGCGCCGCGATGAGCGCGACCGCGATGGGGCCGCCCCAGTACCAGACGGCGCGCCGGCGGGGGGTGCGCGACAGGTGCGCCCAGCGTTCGTCGAGGCGCGACCCGCGCGGGCCGGGGTCGGTCGCGGGAGCGTCGACCGGGCCGGTCGCGGTCCCGGGCTCGGCCTCGGCGGCGCGCTCTGGCGGTTCCGGCGGGGTGACGGATGCGGCGTCGCGCGCGTCGGCGCCGACCCCGTTCGAACCCATGCGCCCCACTGTAGCCGCGCCCGCCGCGGCATCCGTGCGTCAGACTGGACCGGTGATCATCCTCGCGGCGACGCCCATCGGCAACCTCGGCGACGCCTCCGCACGGCTCCGGCAGGCGCTCGAGGACGCGACCGTCGTCGCCTCCGAGGACACCCGCGTGACCCAGCGGCTGCTCGCCGGCCTCGGCATCGCCAACCGGCCGAAGCTCATCGCCCTGCACGAGCACAACGAGCGGGCGCGCGCCGCCGACCTCGTCGAGCTCGCGCGCGACGGCGACCTGCTCGTGCTGAGCGACGCGGGCATGCCGACGGTGTCCGACCCGGGCTTCCCGCTGGTGCAGGCCGCGGTCGAGGCGGGCGTCGACGTGACGGCGATCCCGGGCCCGAGCGCGGTGATCACCGCGCTCGCCGTGTCGGGGCTGCCGACCGACCGCTTCGCGTTCGAGGGGTTCCTGCCGCGCAAGGCGGGCGAGCGGATGCGGCGGCTCGCCGACCTCGCCGCCGACCGTCGCACGCTCGTGTTCTTCGAGGCGCCGTCGCGGCTCGCGGCCACGCTCGGCGCGCTCGCCGAGGCGTTCGGCGACGACCGACCCGCCGCGGTCTGCCGGGAACTCACCAAGCTGCACGAGGAGGTCCGCCGCGGTCCGGTCGGCGAGCTCGCCGCCTGGGCTGCCGACGGCGTGCGCGGCGAGATCTGCATCGTGGTGGGCGGCGCCGCCGAGCCGGCTCCGGCCGATGCCGGCGAGGCCGTGGCGCGGGTCGTCGCGCTCGCGGCATCCGGTACCCGGTTGAAGGACGCCGCGGCCGCCGTCGCCGCCGAGACCGGCCTGGGGCGCCGCGACCTGTACGAGGCGGCGCTGGAGGCTCGTCGGGGCGACTGAACCTGCGAGTCCATTCGCTTGCATCGGAATCACAGGTGCTTCCCAAGCGCCTCCCACCGGCCGGACGCACGATGACCGTGACAACGGAGTCCGGGGAGGGCGTCATGGCCAAGGCAGTGCGGTTCAGTGAATTCGGCGGACCGGAGGTGCTCGAGATCCAGGAGATCCCGACGCCCGCACCCGGCCCGGGCGAAGTGCTCGTCGAGGTGTACGCCGCCGGGATCTCGCCCGTCGAGACGGCCGTGCGACTCGGCGACAACGCCGACCGGTGGCCGGTCGAGTTCCCCTCCGGACAGGGGCGCGAGTTCGCGGGCGTGGTCGCCCAGGTCGGGCCGGGCGTCACGCGGTTCCGCCGCGGCGCGGAGGTCATGGGCTACGTCGCCCGCGGTGCGCACGCCACGCACGTGGTCGTGCCCGAGACCCAGCTCCTGCCCAAGCCGATCTCGCTCTCGTGGGAGATCGCCGGGTCGCTCTACGTGGCCGGCACCACCGCCCTCGGCGCGGTCGAGGGCCTGAACCTCGGCGCGAACGACGTCGTCGTCATCACGGCCGCGGCCGGCGGCATCGGCTGCCTGGCGGCGCAGTTCGCGCGGGCTCGGGGCGCCGTCGTCATCGGCAGCACCACCGAGGAGCGGTTCGACTTCGTCCGGCAGTTCGGCGTGGTGCCGGTCTCCTACGGCCCGGACCTCGCCGTCCGCGTCCGCGCCGTCACCAGGGCGCCCGTCACCGCGTTCCTCGATTTCCTCGGCGGCGAGTCCGACGAGGCGGCCGCGCTCGGCGTGCCGTCCACGCGCGTGTTCACCACGACCGACTGGGGCGCCGTGGAGGACCACGACGCGGTGAAGCTCTACGCGGGCGACACCATCGCGCTCGCGCGCGTCGCGCAGCTCGTCGCCGACCGCCAGATCCGGCTCCCCATCGCCGACGTGTTCTCCCTGTCCGAGATCGCCGACGCGTACCGGCAGCTCGACCAGCGGGACTCGGCGGGCAAGATCGTCATCGGCATGAAGCTCGTCGACTACAAGGGGCAGAAGGTGCGGCCGTCCCGGCTCAAGCAGCAGGACGTCACCATCGGCGTCCCCACGCGGCACGAGCGCGTCAGCGTCGAGGGCGTGCTGCCGCCGGTGATCGGCGACGGCCGCGCGCGCCGGCTGCGCACGGGCTCGATCCCGCAGGTCGGGGCGCCCGCCGCGGCGGCGCCCGTGCGCTGATCGTCCGGGCCGGGGCCGCCCCCGGCCCGGCGTTACGCGGCGTGCGCCGCCCGTAGGATTGTCGGCATGGCCGACGGCTCCTCGTTCTACATCACCACCCCGATCTTCTACGTCAACGACGTGCCCCACATCGGGCACGCCTACACCGAGGTCGCCGCCGACGTGCTCGCGCGCTGGAACCGGCAGGCGGGCCGCGACACGTGGATGCTGACGGGCACCGACGAGCACGGCCAGAAGATCCTGCGGACCGCGACGGCGAACGGCGTCACGCCCCAGGAATGGGCCGACAAGCTCGTCGCCGAGGCGTGGAAGCCGCTGCTCGACACGATCGACGTCGCCAACGACGACTTCATCCGCACGACCGACGAGCGCCACGAGGCGAACGTGCAGCGGTTCCTGCAGAAGCTCTACGACGACGGGCACATCTACACGGGCGAGTACGAGGGCTACTACTGCGTCGGCTGCGAGGAGTACAAGCAGCAGTCCGAGCTCGTCGACGGCGAGGGGGAGTACGCGGGCCAGCTCGTGTGCGCCATCCACTCGAAGCCCGTCGAACTGCTGCACGAGAAGAACTACTTCTTCCGCATGTCCGCCTTCGCCGACCGGCTGCTCGAGCTCTACGAGACGCGTCCGGACTTCGTGCAGCCCGAGTCGGCGCGCAACGAGGTCGTGAGCTTCGTGCGGTCGGGGCTGGCCGACCTGTCGATCTCGCGGTCGACGTTCGACTGGGGCGTGAAGGTCCCGTGGGACGAGTCCCATGTCGTCTACGTGTGGTTCGACGCGCTGCTGAACTACATCACCGCGGTCGGCTACGGACAGGACGACGCGGAGTTCGCCCGGCGCTGGCCCGCACAGCACCTCGTCGGCAAGGACATCCTGCGCTTCCACGCCGTCATCTGGCCGGCCATGCTCATGGCCGCGGGCCTCGAGGTGCCGCGCGGCGTCTTCGGCCACGGCTGGCTGCTCGTCGGCGGCGAGAAGATGTCGAAGTCGAAGCTGACGGGCATCGCGCCCGAGCAGATCACCGACACGTTCGGCTCCGACGCGTTCCGCTACTACTTCCTCTCGGCCATCCACTTCGGACAGGACGGCTCGTTCTCGTGGGAGGACCTCGCAGCGCGCTACCAGGCCGAGCTCGCGAACGGCTTCGGCAACCTCGCCTCTCGGGTCATCGCGATGATCGGCCGGTACTGCGACGGCCAGGTCCCGTCGGGCGAGGCCGGCCGCACCGATGCCGACGCCGCCGTCGCGGCGCTCGAGGCCGAGGTGACGGATGCCGCATGGCGGGCGATCGAGCGACTCCACGTGCACGAGGCGATCGCCGCCGCGTGGCGCCTCGTCGACGCGCTCAACGGCTACCTCACCGAGCAGGAGCCGTGGGCGCTCGCGAAGGACCCGGCGCAGCGCGACCGCCTCGAGGCGGTGCTCGCCACCGCCTACCGCGGGCTGGGCACGCTCGCCGTGCTGCTCTCGCCGGTGCTGCCCAAGGCGACCGGGAAGCTGTGGACCGCCCTCGGCGCGCCCGGCACCGTGCAGGAGCAGCCGATCGACCGGGCCCACGAGTGGACGCCCGGTTCGCGCGTCGCCGCGCTCGAGCCGCTGTTCCCGCGCGTGGAGGTCGCCGAGTGACGGCTCCGGCCGACCACCTGCGCACCCGATCCGACGGCGGACGCGCCGTCGAGTACCCGCCGGCGCCCGAGCCGCTCGCGGTCGCGGTGTACGACAACCACACCCACCTCGAGATCGCCGACGGCGCGATGCCGCTGACGCCGCACGAGCACCTCGAGCGTGCGGCATCCGTCGGCGTCGCCGGTGCGGTGCAGGTCGGCACGGATGTCGCCACCAGCCGCTGGTCGGCCGAGATGGCCGCC
Source organism: Agromyces sp. NDB4Y10 (assembly GCF_001620055.1). Classification (GTDB taxonomy): domain Bacteria; phylum Actinomycetota; class Actinomycetes; order Actinomycetales; family Microbacteriaceae; genus Agromyces; species Agromyces indicus. The sequence goes on from NZ_LQGY01000056.1 coordinate 25,413, forward strand.
CGCGAACCCCGCCTGCTCGCGGCCGTCGCACTGCACCCCAACGAGGCGCCGGAACTCGACGCCCGCGGGGAGCTCGATGCCGCGATCGACGTCATCGACGAGCTCGCCGCGCAGCCGCGCGTGCGCGCCGTCGGCGAGACCGGCCTCGACTTCTACCGCACCGGCGACGACGGCCGCGACGCGCAGTTCCGCTCGTTCGAGGCGCACCTCGACATCGCGAAGCAGCACGGGATCGCGCTGCAGATCCACGACCGGGACGCCCACGACGAGGTCGTTGCGACGCTGCGCCGCGCGGGCGCGCCCGACACCACGATCTTCCACTGCTTCTCGGGCGACGCCGAGCTCGCCCGGCTCGCCGCCGATGCCGGCTGGTACTGCTCGTTCGCGGGCAACGTCACGTTCAAGAACGCCGAGAACCTGCGGGAGGCGCTGCGCGTCCTCCCGCGCGAGCTGCTCCTCGTCGAGACCGATGCGCCGTACCTCACGCCCGTGCCGCTCCGCGGCCGGCCCAATGCGCCCTACCTGGTGCCGCACACCATGCGGTTCCTCGCCGAGACCCTCGACGCCGACCTCGACGGACTCTGCGCGCAGGTCGCCGAGAACACCGTGCGGGCCTACGGGTCGTGGGACGACGGCCTCGCTGCCGACGCGGCGGGATCCGCGTGAACCGGCGCGCCGTGACCACCGTCGCCCCCACGTGCCGCAGCATCGACACCGTGCGGGGGAGCATCCGGTGAACGCGCACCGCCACGAGGCCGACGGGGCGGACCGCACCGCGCGCCTCCTCGGACCCGCCGAGATCCGCGACCTCGCCGAGCTGCTCGACGTCACGCCGACGAAGAAGCTCGGCCAGAACTTCGTGCACGACGGCAACACCGTGCGCCGCATCGTGCAGACCGCGGGCGTCGAACGGGGGGAGACGGTCCTCGAGATCGGGCCGGGCCTCGGCTCGCTGACCCTCGGACTGCTCGAGGCCGGCGCCGACGTCATCGCCGTCGAGATCGACGGCCGCCTCGCCCGGCAACTGCCGCACACCGCCACCGTGATGCAGCCCGGGACGCGCCTCACCGTCGTGCACGACGACGCGCTCCGCGTCACGTCGCTGCCCGGAGCGCCCACGCGGCTCGTCGCGAACCTGCCGTACAACGTCTCCGTGCCCGTGCTGCTCCACCTGCTCGAGCACCTGCCGTCGCTGCGCAGCGGCATCGTCATGGTGCAGGCCGAGGTGGGGCACCGGCTCGCGGCCGAACCGGGCTCGAAGGTGTACGGCGCTCCGAGCGTCAAGGCCGCCTGGTACGGCCGGTGGCGCATCGCCGGCCAGGTCTCCCGCATGGTGTTCTGGCCGGTGCCGAACGTCGACTCGGTGCTCGTCGGCTTCGAGCGCGGCGAGGCGCCCGGCGACCCGCCCGGAACCGAGGCGGAGCGCGTCGCCGTGTTCGCGCTCGTCGACGCCGCGTTCCAGCAGCGTCGCAAGATGCTGCGTCAGTCCCTCTCCGGGGTGCTCGGCGGCACGTCGGCCGCGGCGACGGCGGTGCTCGAGCGTGCGGGCATCGACCCGCAGGCCCGCGGCGAGCAGCTCACCGTCGACGACTTCCTGCGTGTGGCGCGCGCCGCGGCATCCGCCTGACCGCGCACCGACCCGAGTACGGAGGAGCGGCCCGACGCCACCCCCTTGCGGCGGGCCCCCGCGCCCCGGGTAGCGTGAGGGCATGACGACGGACGGCATCGGATCGAGCGGCGACGGCGTCGGCGACGCCAAGGTGCGCGAGGTGACCGGGCGCGCACGCGAGGACTGGTTCGGCATCCTCGACGAGGCGGGGGCGCGCGAGTGGTCCCACCCCGAGATCGCCGCCTGGCTCGCGGCCGACCAGGGGGTCGACGCGTGGTGGTCGCAGCACCTCACCGTGGCGTACGAGCAGGCCCGCGGCATCCGTTCGCCCGGGCAGCGCCAGGACGGCATGTTCGAGGCGAGCGTCTCGCGCACGGTGCCGCTCGACGCGGTCGCGGCCCTCCACGCGCTGGCCGACGTGGTGGCCGCCGAACTCGCGATCGAGCCGCTCGCGCGCAACACGTCGGCTCGGCATCCGACCGCCCGCTTCCACCTCGACGGCGGCGAGTTCGTGCTCGCCGGGTCGAGCCCGCGGGGCGACGAGCGCTCGTCGATCTCGCTCACGTGGGGGCGCATGCCGGACGGTTCGCGCGTCGCCGACGTGAAGGCGACGCTGCGCGAGTGGCTGGAGCGCGTGGGCTGACCGCATGCCCTAGCGTGGACGCATGACGATCGCGGCGACCGACGAGGCAGTGCACGTCCGAGCGCCGGGCAAGATCAACGTCTTCATGCGCGTCGGCGCGCTCGACGCCGACGGCTACCACGACGTCGCGACGGCCTACCAGGCGGTGTCGCTCTACGAGGACGTGCGCGCGTGGCCCGACGACGACATCACCGTCTCGTTCAGCGGCACGGTCGACACCTCCGACCTGCCGACGGATGCCTCGAACCTCGCGGTCCGCGCGGCGAAGCTGCTCGCCCGGCACGCCGGGGTGCCCGGTGGGGTCCGCCTCGAGATCGAGAAGCACGTGCCCATCGCCGGCGGCATGGGCGGCGGGTCGGCGGACGCCGCGGCGACCCTCGTCGCCTGCGACGCGCTCTGGGGCACCGCGCTGCCGAAGGAGGAGCTGCACTCGCTCGCCGCGTCCCTCGGCGCCGACGTGCCCTTCGCGCTCACCGGCGGCACCGCGATCGGTACCGGACGAGGCGACCGGCTGAGCCCGGCGCTCGCGACCGGGTCGTTCCACTGGGTGCTCGCCGTCGCCGAGTTCGGCCTGTCGACGCCGGCGGTCTACCGCGAACTCGACCGCCGGCGCGACGCCGGCCTCGAGGAGGACTGGCGCTCCGGCGCGGATGCGGCATCCGCTGCCTCGCCCACCGTCGACCTCGCGGTGCTGCAGGCGCTGCGCGCGGGCGACCCGCGCCGGCTCGCCACCGCGCTGCACAACGACCTGCAGTCGGCGGCGCTGTCGCTCGCGCCCGGCCTGGGCCGCATCCTCGACATCGGCGAGCGCAACGGCGCGCTCGCGGGCATCGTCTCGGGGTCGGGGCCGACGGTGGCGTTCCTCGTCGACGGCGCCGACTCGGCGATCGAGCTGCAGGTCGCGCTGTCGGCGGCGCGGCTCACCGCGGTCCACGTCCACGGGCCTGTGCACGGCGCCCGCGTCGTCCTCCGCTGACGCGCGCCCTCCTCCCTCTCGGCGCGCACCCTCCCTCTTCTCCGCGCCCGCCCGTGCGGCGAGTTGATGCCAGGTGCACCGCCGCGCGCCACCACCGGTGCAGGTGGCATCACTTCGTCACGGGGGGGCGGATGGGGTGAGGGGGAGGAGGAGCGGCGGGCGGCGGGGGCGCACAGGGTGGGTGGCTAGGGTTGAGCGCGACATGGCACACCTCCTCGGCGCCGAGCGCCTGCACCTCGAGTTCCCCACGCGCACCGTCTTCGACGAGGTCACCCTCGGCATCGACGAGGGCGACCGCATCGGCATCGTGGGGCGAAACGGCGACGGCAAGTCCACCCTGCTGAAGCTGCTGGCCGGGCGGCTCGAGCCGGACGGCGGTCGCGTGACGGTGCGCCGCGGCATCCGCATCGGCATGCTCGACCAGGCCGACACGGTCGACCCGGCGACGACGGTCGCCGACGCCGTCGTCGGCGGCATCGAGGAGCACGTCTGGGCGGGTGACGCGAAGGTGCGCGACGTGATCGCCGGGCTGCTCGCCGACGTGCCGTGGCACGCGCGCGTGGGCGACCTCTCGGGCGGCCAGCGCCGACGCGTGGGGCTCGCCGCCCTGCTCATCGGCGACTGGGACGTGCTGTTCCTCGACGAGCCCACGAACCACCTCGACGTCGAGGGCATCGCGTGGCTCGCCGGTCACGTCAAGGCCCGGTGGGCGGCGAACGACGGTGCGCTCGTCGTCGTGACGCACGACCGGTGGTTCCTCGACGAGGTGTGCACGGCCACGTGGGAGGTGCACGACGGCATCGTCGAGCCGTTCGAGGGCGGGTACGCCGCGTATGTTCTGCAGCGCGTCGAGCGAGACCGCATGGCCGCGGCGTCCGAGGCCAAGCGCCAGAACCTCATGCGCAAGGAGCTCGCGTGGCTGCGCCGCGGCGCCCCCGCGCGCACGTCGAAGCCGAAGTTCCGCATCGAGGCGGCGAACCAGCTCATCGAGAACGAGCCGCCCGTGCGCAACCCGGTCGAGCTGAACCGGCTCGCGGTCACGCGGCTCGGCAAGGACGTCGTCGACCTGCTCGGGGTGACGGTCGAGTACCCCGTCCAGGATGCCGCACCCGACGCACCGGCGACCCGCACCGTGCTGCACGAGCTCGAGTGGCGCATCGCGCCGGGCGAACGGACCGGCATCCTGGGCGTGAACGGCGCCGGCAAGTCGACGCTGCTGAAGCTCGTGACGGGGGACGTGCAGCCGACGACCGGCCGCGTCAAGCGCGGCAAGACGGTGAAGATCGCGGTGCTCAGCCAGGAGCTCGCGGAGCTCGCCGAATGGGCCGACGAGCGCGTGAGCGCGGTGGTCGCCGCGCAGAAGACGAGCTACGTGGTCGGCTCGGGCTCGAAGGCCGTCGAGCTCACGCCCGGACAGCTGCTCGAACGGCTCGGCTTCACGAACCGGCAGCTCGCGACGCCCGTGAAGGACCTCTCCGGCGGGCAGAAGCGGCGGCTGCAGCTCCTCCTGATCCTGCTGCAGGAGCCCAACGTGCTCATCCTCGACGAGCCGACCAACGACCTCGACACCGACATGCTCGCCGCGATCGAGGACCTCCTCGACGCGTGGCCCGGCACCCTCCTCGTGGTGAGCCACGACCGGTACCTCGTCGAGCGGGTGACCGACCGCCAGGTCGCGATCCTCGAGGGGCACCTGCGCGACCTGCCGCGGGGGGTCGACCAGTACCTCGAGCTGCGACGCCGGCAGGTGACGGATGCCACGGCGCCGGCGTCTGCGCCGGGTTCGTCCGCGACCGGCCCCGCGGCATCCGCTGCCGGTGGCCCGGCGCTCGCGGGCGCGGACCGCCGCGCCGCCGAGAAGGAGCTGGCGTCGATCGACCGTCGGCTCGAGAAGCTGCAGGCGCAGATCGCCGAGCAGCACGAGAAGCTCGCCCGGCACGACCAGTCGGACTACGTCGGACTCGGCGCGCTCGGCGACGAACTGCGCGCGCTCGAGGACTCCGTGACCGACCTCGAGACGCGCTGGCTCGAAGTTTCCGAGCAGCTCGAGGGATGACGCCGCAGGATCTGTGACGCTCGGTGACCATGCGGTCATTCGGGCGCAGGACCTTCGCCTAACGTTGACGTGCGTCCACGAACGCGGCATCGACGCCCCACCGCCACCAGCGGTGGGGTTTCGTCATGCCGGGCACCATCCGCCACCAGCATCCGTTCGCGCGCGCCCACCTGAAAGAGGAACCACCCCATGCCCAGCACCCGAACCAAGCTCATCGCCGCGCTCGCCGCAGCCCCGCTCGTCATCGGCCTCGCCGCGTGCTCGTCCGCCGGGGCGGCCGAGGGCGACGACGTCGTCCGCATCGGCGTCGTCGGCAAGTCCGACCCGCAGTGGCCCGCCTTCGAAGCGGCCGCCGCCGAGGCCGGCATCGAGATCGAGCTGGTCGACTTCGCCGACTACGCCCAGCCGAACCCGGCGCTCACCGAGGGCGAGCTCGACCTCAACCAGTTCCAGCACATCGTCTACCTCGCCGACTACAACGTCTCGGCCGACGCCGACCTGACGCCCGTCGGCTCGACGCAGATCTACCCGCTCGGCCTGTACTCGACCAAGTACGAGTCGGTCGAGGACATCGAGGAGGGCGAGACCGTCGCCATCCCCGACGACCCCTCGAACCTCGCGCGCGCCCTGCTCGTGCTGCAGTCGGCGGGCCTCATCGAGCTCGAGGACGGCGGGTCGATCTTCTCGACCGTCGACGACATCGACCAGGCCGCGTCGAAGGTGAAGGTCACCCCGCTCGAGGCGTCGCTCACGGCGACGTCGCTGCCGGATGTCGCCGCGGCGATCATCAACAACGACTTCGTGGAGGACGCGGGCCTCAGCTTCGAGGACGCCATCGCGAAGGACGACCCCGCCGACCCCAACGCGCTGCCCTACGTCAACATCTTCGCGGCGCGCGCCGACGAGGCCGACAACGAGACGTACCGCAAGCTCGTCGAGATCTTCCAGACCGACGCGGCCGTGCAGGCCGGCCTCGACGAGGCCTCGGCGGGTACCGGCGTCTCGGTCGAGATCCCGGTCGCCGACCTGAAGTCCTCGCTCGCCGAGGTCGAGGACGACACCCGCGCCCAGGGCTAGTCGGCGGCGGCCGCGGTGGTCGAGTAGGACGCGCAGCGCCCGTACCGAGACCCGAGCGAGGTCTCGGTACGCGCCTGCGTGCTCCTCGACCACCGGCCTGCCCACGGAAGGAGGTACCCCATGGCGCTCGTGACCCTCGAGCACGTCACCAAGTCGTATCCGGCGGCCGACCGGCGCGCCGAGCCCGTCACCGCCGTCGACGACGTCTCGCTCGAGATCGGGGCGGGCGACGTCTTCGGGATCATCGGCTACTCCGGCGCGGGCAAGTCGACGCTCGTGCGGCTCGTCAACGCGCTCGAGCCCGCGACGAGCGGCTCGATCCGCATCGACGGGCGCGAGATCACCGGGCTCGCCGAGCGCGAGCTCCGCGGCATCCGCCTCGGCATCGGCATGATCTTCCAGCAGTTCAACCTGTTCGATGCGAAGACCGTGCGGGGCAACGTGGCGTACCCGCTGAAGGTGGCCGGATGGCGCGCCGCCGACATCCGCGCCCGGGTCGACGAGCTGCTCGACTTCGTCGGCCTCGCCGACAAGGCGGGGGCGCGTCCCGACCAGCTCTCGGGCGGGCAGAAGCAGCGCGTCGGCATCGCCCGCGCCCTCGCGACCCGCCCGCGCATCCTGCTCGCCGACGAGGCCACGAGCGCGCTCGACCCCGAGACGACGCACGAGGTGCTGACGCTGCTGAAGCGCGTGAACGAGGAGCAGGGCGTCACGATCATCGTCATCACCCACGAGATGGACGTGATCCAGACGATCGCCACGAAGGTCGCGGTCATGGACCGCGGCCGGGTGATCGAGCACGGCGACGTGTTCGACGTGTTCTCCGGCCCGCGGCATCCGTCGTCGCAGCGGTTCGTCGGCACCGTCATCAAGGGCGTACCCTCGCCCGCCGAGCTCGCGGTGCTCCGCGAGCGCCACGAGGGGCGGATCGTGACCTTCTCGTTCCGCGACGGCGACGCCTCGCAGGCGCAGGTCTTCATCGACCTCGCGGCGGCGGGCCTGGAGTTCGAGCTCGTCTACGGCGGCATCAACGACATCCGCGGACGCGCGTTCGGCCACCTGACCCTCGCGATCCGGGGGGCGGATGCCGCGATCGACCGCGCGCTCGAGACGGTCGCGCGCCACGCCGACGTGACGGAGGCCCGCTGATGGACCGGCTCATCGAACTGGCGCCCGAGTTCTGGACCGCGGCCGCCGAAACCCTGTACATGGTCGCGCTGACCATGCTGTTCGGCGGTGCGGGCGGCTTCCTCCTGGGCGTCGGCCTCTACGTCACGCGCCGCGGCGGGCTCCTGCCGAACGTCGTCGTGAACAACGTGCTGAACGTCGTCATCAACTTCTTCCGGCCGATCCCGTTCATCATCTTCATCGCGGCGGTGCAGCCCGTGACGCGCGCGGTGATCGGCGTCGGCATCGGCACGGATGCCGCGATCTTCGCGCTGTCGCTCGCCGCGGCGTTCGCCATCGGCCGCATCGTCGAGCAGAACCTGCTCACCGTGCGACCCGGCGTGATCGAGGCGGCGCGGTCGATGGGCGCCGGACCCTGGCGGATCCTCGGGACGGTCGTCGTGCCCGAGGCGCTCGGGCCGCTCATCCTCGGCTACACGTTCATCGTCGTCGCGGTGATCGACATGTCGGCGATGGCGGGGCTCATCGGCGGCGGCGGCCTCGGCTACTTCGCGCAGCTCTACGGCTACCGGCAGTTCGAGCCGGTGGTCACGTGGGCGGCGGTCCTGCTGATCGTCGCGTTCGTGCAGGTGGTGCAGTACCTCGGCAATTGGCTCGCCCGGCGGGTGCTGCGCCGGTAGACCGCGCCGAGGGGACGCGACACGCCGCGGGACGCCGCGGCGGCGCGGCACGTCGCGTCCCCTCGGGTCAGGCGAAGCCGAGCGAGAGCTTCCGCAGCAGCGCGGCGAGCCGGCGCTGCTCAGCCGGGGGCAGGCCGGCCAGCAGCTCGGCCTCGGCATCCACGAGCCGGGTGATCGCGGCGTCGACTCGCGTGACGCCCGCGGGCGTCATCTCGACGAGGATGCCGCGGCCGTCGTGCGGGTCGGTCTGCCGCGTGACGAGCCCGCGCGCGACGAGCCGGTCGATGCGGTTCGTCATGGTGCCGCTCGAGACGAGCGTCTGCGCGAGCAGCGCCTTCGGCGGCAGCCGGAACGGCGCCCCCGCACGCCGCAGCGCGGAGAGCACGTCGAACTCCCACGACTCCAGCTCCGAGCGCTCGAACGCCTGCTTGCGGGCGCGGTCGAGCAGCTTCGCGAGCCGCCCGACGCGCGAGAACACCTGCAGGGGGGCGAAGTCGAGGTCGGGGCGCTCGCGCTCCCAGTCGTCGACGATCCGGTCCACCTCGTCCGCGTCCGCCGTCATGTCGCCAGTATCGCATCGGGCATGCGGCATCCGTTCAGAGCCGACGGATGCCGCGTGGCAGACTTGGTAGGCGCTCGGCGGACCCCCGCCGGGCGCGGTCCGCCATGGTGTAACGGCAGCACGACAGCCTTTGGAGCTGTGAGGACCAGGTTCGAATCCTGGTGGCGGAGCATGGACAACAACCTCGCCATCATCGTGCTCGCCGCGGGTCAGGGCACCCGCATGAAGTCGGCCACGCCGAAGATCCTGCACCCGCTCGCGGGCGCGCCGATCATCGCGCACGTGCTCGCCACGGCACGTGCGCTGGATGCCGCGCACGTGGTCGCCGTGGTGCGCCACGAGCGCGACCTCGTCGCGGCGGCGATCGAGACCGAGCTGCCCGGCACGATCATCGTCGACCAGGACGAGATCCCGGGCACCGGCCGCGCGGTCGAGCAGGCCGTGCAGGCGCTCCCCGGCGACTTCGCCGGAGAGGTCCTGGTGCTGAACGGCGACGTGCCGCTCCTGAACGCCTCGACGCTCACCGAGCTGCTCGAGCGCCACCGCGCCGACGGGCTCGCGGCATCCGTGCTCTCGGCCCGATACGACGACCCGACCGGCTACGGGCGCATCGTGCGGGCGGCCGACGGGTCGTTCGACCGCATCGTCGAGCAGAAGGACGCGAGCGAGGCGGAGCTCGCGATCGACGAGGTCAACGCGGGCGTCTACGCGTTCGGCGCGAACGCGCTCCGCGACCAGCTGGCGAACCTCACGACCGAGAACGCGCAGGGCGAGAAGTACCTGACCGACGTCATCGAGCACCTCCGCGCCGCCGGCTCCGAGGTCAAGGCCCGGCCGGTGTCCGAGGGCTGGCTCGTCGCGGGCATCAACGACCGCGCCCAGCTGTCCGAGACCGCGGCGCGGCTGAACGCGCTCATCGTGCGCGGCTGGCAGCTCAACGGGGTCACGATCGAGGACCCGGGCACCACGTGGATCGACCTCGCCGTGCGCATCGAGCCCGACGTCACGATCCGCCCGGGCACGCAGCTGAAGGGCGCGACGGCCATCGCGACGGGCGCGGTGGTCGGCCCCGACACGACGCTCGTCGACTGCGAGGTCGGCGAGAACGCCGAGGTCAAGCGAACGGATGCCACGCTCGCCGTCATCGGCGCCGGTGCCTCCGTCGGACCGTTCTCGTACCTCCGCCCGGGCACCGTGCTCGGCGCCGACGGCAAGATCGGCACGTTCGTCGAGACGAAGAACGCCGACATCGGCGCGGGCAGCAAGGTGCCGCACCTGTCCTACATCGGCGACACCGAGATCGGCGAGGGCTCGAACGTCGGTGCCGGCTCGATCACCGCGAACTACGACGGCGTGAGCAAGCACCGCACCACGATCGGGTCCCACGTCCGCACCGGGTCGCACGGCGTGTTCGTCGCGCCCGTTACGATTGGGGACGGCGCCTACACGGGGGCCGGGACGGTCGTCCGCAAGGACGTTCCTGCCGGTGCCCTCGCGGTGAACGTCGCCCCGCAACGCAACATCGACGGGTGGGTCCGGGAGCACCGGGCCGGCACCAAGGCCGCCGAGGCGGCCGAGGCGGCCGGCACGGGCGACGCCCTCCAGGCGACCGAGGACTGACCAGAGAACGCCGCCACCGGTGGGAAGGACTGCACACATGATCGAGACCACCGGATCGAAGCGGCTCGTGCTGATCTCGGGGCGGGCGCACCCGGAGCTCGCGCGGCAGATCGCCGCCGAGCTCGGCTCGGAGCTCGTGCCGACCGATGCCCGCACGTTCGCCAACGGCGAGCTGTACGCGCGCTACGGCGAGAGCGTGCGCGGCACCGACGCGTTCGTGATCCAGTCGCACGCGGCGCCGATCAACGAGTGGCTCATGGAGCAGCTCATCATGGTCGACGCGCTGAAGCGCGCGTCCGCGAAGCGCATCACGGTGGTCTCGCCGTTCTACCCCTACGCCCGGCAGGACAAGAAGGGCCGCGGCCGCGAGCCGATCTCGGCCCGCCTGGTCGCCGACCTCTACAAGGCCGCCGGCGCCGACCGGATCATGTCGGTCGACCTGCACGCCGCGCAGATCCAGGGCTTCTTCGACGGCCCGGTCGATCACCTGTTCGCGATGCCCGTGCTGCTCGAGCACTTCCGCAAGCTGCTCGACCCCGAGACGCTCACGGTGGTCTCGCCCGACATGGGGCGCGTTCGCGTGGCCGACATCTGGTCCGACAAGCTCGGCGCTCCGCTCGCGATCATCCACAAGCGGCGTGACCCGCTCGTCCCGAACCAGGTCTCGGTGCACGAGATCGTCGGCACCGTCGAGGGGCGCGTGTGCCTGCTGGTCGACGACCTCATCGACACGGGCCGCACGATCGTGAAGGCGGCCGAGGCGTTGAAGAAGAACGGCGCCACGGGCGTCGTGGTCGCCGCGACCCACGCGGTGTTCTCCAACCCCGCCGTCGAGATCCTGCAGTCCGACTTCATCGACCAGGTCGTCGTCACCGACACGCTGCCCGTGCCGGAGGAGAAGCGCTGGGACCGCCTGACGGTGCTGCCCATCGCCCCGCTGCTCGCCCGGGCCATCCACGAGGTGTTCGAGGACGGCAGCGTCACGAGCATGTTCGACGGCGCGGCCTGATGGCGGATGCCACGGCGAAGCCCTGGCTCCGAAGCTACGCCCCCGGCGTCCCACACGAACTCCCGCCGCCCGACGGCTCGCTCTGGGACCTGATCCGCGCGTCGGTCGAGCAGTACCCGGACCGGCCCGCGCTGGAGTTCTTCGGCCGCGTGACGACGTACGCGGAGCTCGGCGACCAGATCGAGCGGGCTGCCGAGTGCCTGCGGCGCCTGGGCGTGGAGCCGGGTGACCCGGTGGCGATCGTGCTGCCGAACTGCCCGCAGCACATCGTCGCGTTCTACGCGGTGCTGCGCCTCGGGGCGATCGTCGTCGAGCACAACCCGCTCTACACGCCGCGGGAGCTGCGCCACCAGTTCGAGGATCACGGCGCGCGCGTCGTGATCGCCTGGAGCAACGTCGTGGAGACCATCCGGGCGTTCCCCGACGACGTGCGCGTGCAGCACGTCGTGTCGGTCGACGTCACGCGGGCCATGCCGTTCCCGACCCGCGCCCTGCTGCGGCTGCCGATCGCGAAGGCGCGCGAGTCGCGAGCGGCGCTGACCACGCGCGTGCGCGGCGCGGTGCCGTGGCGCGAGGTCGTGGCATCCGACCCGGTCGATGCGCACCTCGCGGCACCCGGCGTCGACGATGTCGCGCTGATCCAGTACACGAGCGGGACGACGGGCTCGCCGAAGGGTGCGACGCTCACGCACGCGAACCTGCTCGCGAACGCCGCGCAGGCCCGGGCGTGGGTGCCCGAGATCGAGCGCGGCACGTCGGTCGTCTACGCGGTGCTGCCGATGTTCCACGCGTACGGCCTGACGCTGTGCCTGACGTTCGCGATGAGCATGGGCGCTCGGCTCGTCCTGTTCCCCAAGTTCGACCCCGACCTCGTGCTGAAGGTCGCCCGGAAGCGCCCGCCGACGTTCCTGCCGGCCGTGCCGCCGATCTACGAGCGGCTGACGCGCGCCGCCGTCGAGCGGGGCGTCTCGTTGCGCGGCATCCGCATCGCCATCTCGGGCGCGATGCCGCTGTCGGCCGAGGTGGTCGAGCCGTGGGAGGCGCAGACCGGCGGCATGCTCGTGGAGGGATACGGGCTGTCGGAGTGCTCGCCGGTGCTCATGGCGAACCCGGTCGCGCCGACTCGCAAGGCCGGGACCGTCGGGCTCCCGCTGCCGTCGACCGAGGTCCGGGTCGTCGACCCCGACGACCCGATGCGCGACGTGCCGTACGGCGAGCGCGGGGAGCTCGTCGTGCGCGGACCGCAGGTGTTCACCGGGTACTGGCGCAAGTCCGACGAGACCGACGCGGTGTTCGTCGACGACCCGCACGGCGGTGCGCGGTGGTTCCGCACGGGCGACATCGTCACGATCGACGACGACGGGTTCGTCACCATCGTCGACCGCATCAAGGAACTCATCATCACCGGCGGCTTCAACGTGGCACCGAGCGAGGTCGAGGAGGCGCTGCGGCACCATCCCGACATCGAGGACTGCGCGGTCGTGGGCCTGCCAGACGCCCGGTCGGGCGAGGAGGTCGTCGCCGCCGTCGTGCTCCGAGCCGGCGCGACCCTCGATGTCGAGTCGATGCGCTCCCTCGCGCGCGAACGGCTGACGCCGTACAAGGTGCCCAAGCGCGTCATCGCGGTCGATGACCTGCCGCGCTCGCTCATCGGCAAGGTGATCCGGCGCCAGGTCAGGCAGCGCCTGCTCGAGTCGGAGGCGGTGCGGTAGCGGGACGCCCGAGGGCGCTACGCGTCGCGTCCGGGCGCTGCGGGGCGCGGGGCGGCCGGCATGAGGCCGAGGTTGCCGAGCAGGATGCCGCGGTCGCCCGCGCCGACCTCGGCGAAGCAGAGCCAGCCCGGGCCGCCCTCGGCGAACAGGTCGAAGCCGACGCTCGAGCTCGCGTTGACGCTGTAGTCGAGCGCGTAGACGGCGCACGCGCGCTCGGCGGCGGCGCGGGCGACGCCGTACGCCGAGAGGACGAGGGGGAGCAGCATGCCCGCGAGCGCGACGAGCACGACGATCCGGAGCGCGCGGCGGCGCCGCTCGGTGCGCACCGGTCGGTCGTCGCGCCAGCCGTCGTCGTCGAGTTCGGGATGCGAATCGTCCATCACGCCGATCCTTCCACGAGCACCGAGGCGATGCCGCCCACGCTCGCGAGGACGGTCGCCGCAGCGACGCCGGGCAGCGCCCAGGCGGGCGGGGTGATCGTCAGCTCGGCGCCGGAGAGCTGCACGCGCCGCACGGCGCCGATCGCGACCGCGCCGCCGGCGGCGGCGAACAGCAGCGCCCCGATGGCGACCAGCGACGGCTCGCCGAGCACGAGCCCGGTGCGCAGCGACAGCAGCGCGTTCACGGCGATCGCGAGCGAGGTCCGGCCCCAGGCGAGCGCGGTCCGCTCCGGCTGGAGGCCGGGGTCGCCGGTCGCCGGCACGCGGTAGGCGCTCACCTCGGCGGCCTCACGACACGATCAGGACGACCGTGAGCACCGCTGCCGTCAGGAGGCTCGTGGCGGCGAGCACGGGCAGCGCCCAGCCGTAGGGGAGCGGCCGTCCGTGCCGCATGGCGATCTCGTTCGCGCGCCACCGGGTGTACGCGACGACGCTGAGCGCGGTGGAGACGAGCCCGAGCCCGACCGCGACGATGACAAGCACCACCCGCGGTTCGAGCCCGACGGCGAACTGGTGCAGCAGCACACCGCCCGCGAGCAGGGCGAGCGCGGTCCGGATCCAGGCGAGGAACGTGCGCTCGTTGGCCAGCGTGAACCGGTAGTCGGGGTCCTGCCCCTCCTGCTGCCACGACGGCCTCGGCATCATCCGCTCCGTCTCACCCGTGCCCGACGCTCAGTGCGACGAGGGCGTGGTCTCGATCTCCGAGCGGTCGCCCGACCAGAGCGTGTGGAACACGCCGGGCTTGTCGACGCGCTTGTAGGTGTGGGCGCCGAAGAAGTCGCGCTGGCCCTGCACGAGTGCGGCGGGGAGGCGCGGGGCGCGGAGGCCGTCGTAGTACGCGAGCGACGACGAGAAGGCGGGCGTGGGGATGCCGGCGCCGGCGGCGACCTGCACGACGCGGCGCCAGCTGTCCTGCGCGCCGGCGACGGCGTCGCGGAAGTACGGCGCGGTCACGAGGGCGACGAGGCCCGGGACCTCGGCGTAGGCCTCGGCGATGCGGTTGAGGAAGCGTGCGCGGATGATGCAGCCCGCGCGCCAGATCTTCGCGATCTCGCCCTTCTTGACGTCCCAGCCGAACTGCTCGGCGCCCGCGACGATCTCGTCGAAGCCCTGGGAGTAGGCGATGATCTTCGACGCGTAGAGGGCGCGGCGCACGTCCTCGACGAAGGCGTCGGCGTCCTCCGGGGCGACGGTCCACTCGCCCGAGGGGCCGGGCAGGTCGGCGGCGGCGTCGCGCTGCGCCCGCTTGGACGAGAGGCTGCGGGCGAACACGGCCTCGGCGATGCCCGACACGGGCACGCCCAGGTCGAGCGCGTTCTGCACGGTCCAGGCGCCGGTGCCCTTCGCGCCGGCCTCGTCGAGGATGACGTCGACGAGCGGCTGGCCGGTCGCGGCATCCGTCTGCCGGAGCACCTCGGCGGTGATCTCGATGAGGTAGCTCTCGAGCTCGCCGGTGTTCCACTCGGCGAAGATGTCGGCGATCTCGGCGGGGGACTTGCCGGTGCCCTGTCGGATGAGGTCGTACGCCTCGGCGATGAGCTGCATGTCGGCGTACTCGATGCCGTTGTGGACCATCTTGACGAAGTGGCCGGCGCCGTCGGTGCCGACATGGGTGACGCACGGCTCGCCCTCGGCGACCGCGGCGATCGACGCGAGGATCGGGCCGAGCGTCTCGTACGACTCGGCCGAGCCGCCGGGCATGATCGACGGGCCGTTCAGCGCGCCCTCCTCGCCGCCGGAGATCCCGGCGCCGACGAAGTGGATGCCGGTCGGCGCGATCTCGGCCTCGCGACGGATGGTGTCGTGGAAGTTCGCGTTGCCGCCGTCGACGATGATGTCGCCCGGCTCGAACCGCTTGACGAGCTCGGAGATCACCGCGTCGGTGCCCCGGCCGGCCTGGACCATGATGATCGCGGTGCGGGGCTTCGCGAGCGAGGCGACGAACTCGTCGTAGCCCTCGGCGGCGACGAACCCGGCCTCGGGGTGCTCGGTGGTGAGGGTGCGCGTGCGCTCCGGGGAGCGGTTGAACACGGCCACCGTGTTGCCCTCGCGACTCGCCAGGTTGCGGGCCAGGTTCGACCCCATCACTGCGAGTCCGACGACGCCGATGTTCGCCGTGCCCGTGGTCTCCGCCATCATTCCTCCTCGCGCCGCGCAGCGGCGCCTCGCTCCGTCGGGGGATCGGGTCAAGCGTAGGACACGCCCGCCCCGTGTGTCGTCGGGAGTCCCCGTGACCGTCCGCGCCGACGCTGTGCTATCGTACCTGCAATAAATCTGATTTAAACCCGCGAGTCGGGTGTTGGAATCAGATGTAATGACGCGTCTGAGGAGCAGCACCATGGCACTTCGCACTCCCATCATCGTGATGGGCGTCTCCGGATCGGGGAAGTCGACCATCGGCGCCGCGCTGGCGGCGGCCTTCGGCGTCGAGTTCATCGACGGCGACGACCTGCACCCCAGCGCCAACAAGGCGAAGATGGCCGCCGGCCAGCCGCTCGACGACGAGGACCGCGCGCCCTGGCTCGAGATCATCGCGCTGCGCATCGGCGCGGAGCTGGCGGAAGGCCGCCCGATCGTCGTCGCCTGCTCGGCGCTCCGGCGTCGGTACCGCGACCAGCTCGTCGCCTACGCGCCCTCGACGGTCTTCGTGCACCTCGTCGGCGACCCCGACCTCATCGCGGACCGTCAGCTCGGGCGCACCCACGAGTACATGCCCGTGAGCCTGCTCGCGTCGCAGTTCGACGCGCTCGAGCCCCTCGAGGAGGACGAGCGCGGCATCCGCGTCGACGTCCGCCACGACCCCGCCGAGATCGTCGCGGATGTCCGCGACGCGCTCGGCGTCCTGGACGAGGGCGCCCCGGACCACGGCTGACGCCGCAGGTCGCCCGCGAACCACCCAGCACCACCCGACCCCGACCACCACTCTCGAACAAGGACGAAGATGACCGACCTCGACCTCAACTGGACGCTCGGCACGCCGGGCCTCCTCGCGGTGGCGGCCGCGGCGATCGCCGCGCTGCTGCTGCTCATCATGAAGTTCCGCATCCACGCGTTCATCGCCCTGGTGATCGTGAGCGTGCTCACCGCCATCGCCACCGGCATCCCCGCCGGCCAGCTCGTGCCCACCCTCCTCACGGGATTCGGCGGCACGCTCGCGAGCGTCGCACTCCTCGTCGGCCTCGGCGCCATGCTCGGCCGGATGCTCGAGGTCTCGGGCGGCGCCGAGGTGCTCACCAACGCGCTCATCGCCCGGTTCGGTGAGAAGCGGGCCCCGCTCGCGCTGTCGATCGCGTCGCTCATGTTCGGCTTCCCGATCTTCTTCGACGCGGGCCTCGTGGTCATGCTGCCGATCATCTTCACCGTCGCCCGGCGCCTCGGCGGGTCGCTGCTGCTCTACGCGTTCCCGGCCGCGACGGCGTTCTCGGTCATGCACATCTTCGTCCCGCCGCACCCGGGCCCGGTGGCCGCGACCGGCCTGCTCGGCGCCGACGTGGGCCTTGTGCTGGTCCTCGGCCTCGTCGTCGCGATCCCCACCTGGTACGTCGTCGGCTACCTCTTCGGCCGGTTCCTCGGGCGGCGCATCGACCTGCCCGTGCCGATGATCCTCGACGCCCCGGCGGACTCGCCCGAGCAGGAGTTCCGATCCACCCCGAAGCTCGGCACGATCCTCTTCCTGCTGCTCCTGCCCCTCGGCCTGATCTTCCTCAACACCGGCCTCAACATGGCGGCCACCGCGGGCCTCGTCTCGCTCGAGGACACGTGGGTCCAGATCCTCCGCCTGCTCGGCGAGACGCCCATCGCGCTGCTCATCACCGTCCTGTTCGCCATGTGGCTGCTCGGTTGGCGCAACCGCAAGCCGCGCAGCCTCGTCGAGACGGTCGTCGACAGCGCCCTCGGCCCGGTCTGCTCGATCATCCTCATCACCGGCGCCGGCGGCATGTTCGGCGGCGTGCTCCGGGCGAGCGGCATCGGCAACGCCATCGCGGAGTCCCTCGACGCGATCGGGCTGCCGGTCATCGTCGCCGGGTTCGTGATCGCCGCCGTCGTGCGCCTCGCCCAGGGCTCGGCCACCGTCGCGCTCACGACCGCCGCCGCGCTCGTGCAGCCCGTGGTCCTCGACAACGCCGCCTACAACCCGGTCGAGCTCGCCGCGATCGTGCTGAGCCTCGCCGCCGGCTCCGTGTTCGCCGGCCACGTCAACGACTCCGGCTTCTGGCTGGTCTCGCGGTTCTTCGGCATGGACACCAAGACCACGCTGAAGACCTGGACGGTCGGCCAGGCGCTCGTCGGCATCATCGGGTTCGCGCTGTCCCTCACGATCTACCTGCTCGCGAGCGGCTTCTAGGAGGGCGGCCGTGGACCTCTTCGACCTCACCGGGCGCGTCGCGCTCGTCACCGGCTCGAGCCGCGGCATCGGCCGCGCCATCGCGGCGGGGCTCGCCGACGCGGGCGCCACGATCGTCCTGCACGGCGTCGACCCCGACCGGCTCCGGGCGGCGCACGAGGCGTTCGCCGACCGGTACGGTGCGGGGCGCGTGGCATCCGTCGCCTTCGACGTGACGGATGCAGCGGCCGCCGCCGACGGCATCGCGCGCGTCGAGCGCGACGTGGGTGAACTGCGGATCCTCGTGAACAACGCCGGAGTCCAGCACCGCGTCCCGATGCTCGAACTCGACCCCGCGGACTGGGACCGGGTGATCCGCACCAATCTCACGAGCGCCTTCCTCGTCGGTCGCGAGGCGGCCCGCCGCATGATCCCCCGCGGGCGGGGCAAGATCATCAACGTCGCCTCGGTGCAGGCCGATCTCGCGCGGCCGACCATCAGCGCGTACACCGCCTCCAAGGGCGGCATCCGCAACCTCACCCGCGCGATGACGGCCGAGTGGGCCGCGCACGGGCTGCAGGTGAACGCGATCGCGCCCGGGTACATCCACACGCAGATGACGCAGAACCTCGTCGACGACGCCGACTTCAACGCCTGGATCACGGGGCGCACGTCCGCGCACCGGTGGGGGACCACCCAGGACCTGATCGGGCCGGCCGTGTGGCTCGCCTCGGACGGGTCGGACTACGTCAACGGCCAGGTGGTCTTCGTCGACGGCGGCATGACCGCGGTCGTGTGACGGCGACGGACGGAAGGGAACGGATGAACGAGCAGCAGATCCCCGAGACCACGCTGGGCGTGGTGGCCCACGGCGCCGGCGACCTCCGCGTCGAACCGGTCCCGGTCCCCGCGCCGGGACCGGGAGACGCCGTGGTCGAGATCGCCTACGGGGGCGTGTGCGGGTCCGACCTGCACTACTGGCGCCACGGCGCGGCGGGCGAGTCGATCCTCCGGAACCCGATGGTGCTCGGCCACGAGGTCGTGGGCACCGTCGTCCGCGCGGCCGCCGACGGGACCGGTCCCGCCGCGGGCACGCCCGTCGCCGTGCACCCGGCCACCCCCGGGCCCGGCGACGGCGCGCGGTACCCGGCCGATCGCCCGAACCTCTCGCCGGGGTGCACCTACCTCGGCAGCGCCGCCCGGGTGCCGCACACCGACGGCGCCTTCGCACGCCATGCGGTGCTCCCGGCGCGGATGCTTCGGGCGCTCCCGGCGGGGCTCGCACTGCGCGACGCCGCCCTGGTGGAGCCCGCGAGCGTGGCGTGGCACGCGGTGGGCCGCGCCGGCGAGGTGCGGGGGCGTCGCGCGCTCGTGGTGGGCAGCGGGCCGATCGGCGCCCTCACGGTCGCCGTGCTGCGCCGGGCCGGCGCCGCCGAGATCGTCGCGGTCGACGTGCACGACCTGCCGCTGCGGATCGCGCGCGAGGCGGGAGCGACTCGGACGGTCGACGCCCGGGACGCCGACGCGATCGCCGCCGTCGAGGCGGACGTCGCCTTCGAGACGTCCGGCAACCCGCTCGGCCTGGGCTCGGCCATCCGCGGCACCGCCCGAGGCGGTCGCGTCGTGATGGTCGGGCTCCTGCCCACGGGCGACCAGCCGGTGCCCGTCTCGCTCGCGATCACGCGCGAGCTCGAACTCGTCGGTTCGTTCCGCTTCAACGACGAGATCGACGAGGTCGTCGCGGCGCTCGCCGACGGCTCGCTCGTCGTCGACCCGATCGTCACCCACGAGTTCGACGCGGCCGACGCCCTCGCGGCGTTCGAGACCGCGACGGATGCCGCCACGAGCGGCAAGGTGCTGCTCCGCTTCTCGTGACCCGACCGGCGGGCCGGCTACGCGAGGTGGACGCGCGGCCGGCCCGCCCACACGGACTCGACCTCGTCGACCGTTCGGCGCATGATGCGGTCCATGGCCTCGCGGGCCTCATCGGGTCGCCGTCCGAGGATCGCGTCGGCCACGTCGACGTGCAGCTGCAGCGCCTCTTCGTGCGGGTGGTCGGGCATGAGCCCGTGCTCGGTCCGGCCGCGCAGCACCTCGGCGATGACCCCCTCGAGCTTGGCGAACATCTCGTTGCCGGATGCCGCGAGCACGAGCGCGTGGAAGCGGATGTCGAGGTCGAGGAACGTCGCCAGATCGCCCGCCCGGCCCACCGCGCGCATGCGGCCCGCGATCGCGATGAGCTCCGCCGCGAGTCCATCCGGACCGAAGCGGGCCGCCAGTTCGGCCGCGGCCGGCTCCACGGCGGCGCGCAGCTCGGTGAGGGAGCGCAGCTGGACGCCGTGCGCGTCCGCGGCGAGCCGCCAGCGGATCACCGAGGCGTCGAACACGTTCCAGCGGGCCATCGGCAGCACGCGGATGCCGACGCGCTTGGCGGACTCGACGAGCCCCAGCGACTGCAGCGCGCGGACCGCCTCGCGGACGACCGAGCGCGAGACGCCGAACTCGCGCTCGAGCTCCTCCGCGAGCATCGTCGTGCCCTCGGCGAGTTCGCCCTGCACCACGCGGCGGCCGAGGGTGTCGACCACGAGGTCGTGCAGGCGGGAGCTCATGGGTCGAGGATATCGGCGCGCGCAGCCCCGACCGCGGCATCCGGTAGACTGGGCGATTGAACTTCGGCGAGGGATGCCGCCGGAGCCGGGCCCGCCCGGTGCGGCATCCGTGATCGACGCGGTGGAACGAGACTCACGGCTGTTCCTCACGCTGGCTGCGTACGCGCAGTGCCGGGCGTTCGAGACGACATCAGAAACCCCACTCTGGGCCGCGAGCCCGCTAGGAGCCATCACCATGGACGAAGACAACAAGATCGTCGCCGAGCCGCGCGAGTCGTTCGGCAAGGGCGCGGCGCGCAAGATCCGCGCCGCCGACAAGATCCCCGCCGTGCTCTACGGCCACGGCACCGACCCCCGCCACCTGACGCTGCCGGGCCACGAGGTCGCGCTGCTCATCCGCAAGGCCAACGCGGTGCTCGACCTCCAGATCGGCGGCAAGAGCCAGCTCGCGCTCGTGAAGGACGTCCAGAAGGACCCGGTGCGCCAGCTCATCGAGCACATCGACCTCGTCGTCATCAAGCGCGGCGAGAAGGTCCAGGTCGAGGTCCCCGTGCACGTCGAGGGCGAGCCCGCCTCCGGCACGATCGCCGACCTCGACGCCGTCACCCTCCTGCTCGAGGTCGAGGCGACGCACATCCCCGAGAACATCACCGTCTCGGTCGAGGGCCTCGAGGACGGCACCAAGGTGCTCGCGAACGAGGTCGAGCTGCCCAAGGGCGCGACCCTCATCAGCGACCCCGAGACGCTGGTCATCAACGTGCACGTGCCGCAGAAGGTCGACCTCGGCGAGGAGACCGCCGAGGGCGAGGAGACCGAGGGCGAGGTCTCCGAGGCCGAGGGCGCCGTCGAGGAGGCCGCGACCGAGGGCGAGTCGACCGAGTAGTCGACCGCATCCCGATCGATCGATTCGACGTGAGGGCCTGCGGCGCCGCATCCGGGTACGCTCGGACGCGGGCCGCAGGCCCTCCGCCGTTCCCACCACCCCCGCTCCGGAGGCATCCGTGAACCTGCTCGACCGCCTCCTGCACCGCCGGAAGGACGAGGTCGTGTCCGACAACACCTGGCTCGTGGTCGGCCTCGGCAACCCCGGCGCCCAGTACGCGGGCAACCGCCACAACGTCGGCCAGATGGTCGCCGACGAGCTCGCGTCGCGCATCGGCGCGACGTTCAAGAGCCACAAGACGCCGTCGCGCGTCGCCGAGGGGTTCCTCGGCCCGGGGCGCCCCAAGCTCGTCCTCGCCAAGCCCAACAGCTACATGAACACCTCGGGCGGGCCGGTCTCGGCGCTGCTGAAGTTCTACTCGCTGCCGATCGACCGGCTCATCGTGGTGCACGACGAGCTCGACATCCCGTTCGACACCGTGCGGCTGAAGCGCGGCGGCGGCCACGGCGGCCACAACGGGCTGCGCGACATCCAGAAGGCCGCGGGATCGCCCGAGTTCACGCGCGTGCGCGTCGGGATCGGCCGACCCCCGGGTCGCATGGACGCCGCCGACTACGTGCTCCGCGACTTCGCCGGGGCCGAGCGCGAGGCGCTGCCGAACCTGCTGGCGGATGCCGCGGACGCCGTGGAGTCGATCGTCACCGACGGGCTCGTGGCCGCGCAGCAGCGCTTCCACTCGCCGGCCTGAGCCGCTAGATCAGGCCGCGGAGGAACTCCTCCGGTGAGACGCCGGCGGCGCGGGCGCGCTCGACGAGCCGCGTGTGCTCCTCGGTCGTGAGCTCGAGCGAGAGCGTGGTCCAGTCGGCGGTGGGGTCGTCGAAGTCGAACAGCGCCGCGTCGGCGGGCACCTCGCCCGCGCCCGCGTCGGCGTCGGCGGCGTCCGGGAGGTCGATCGTCCCGGGGGAGACGATCGCATCGACGGCGGGTTCGCACGCCCCCGTCCAGCCGGGGCCCGTGGGGATGTCGCCACCCCGCTGGTAGGCGATCGCGACCGCGCGCGCACGCTCGTCCGCGGCCTCGTTCATCGGGTGCCCGGCGTGCCCGCGAACCCATTCGAACCGGTAGCGGCGGCCGCGCAGCGCCTCGTCGAGCGACTGCATGAGCTCGAGGTTCAGCACGGGGGAGCCGTCGGCCTTGCGCCAGCCCTTGCGCTTCCAGTTCGGCATCCACTTCGTCAGCGCGTTGATCACGTACTGGCTGTCGCACTGCACGAGCAGTTCCTCGTCGAGGTGCGCCGTGGCCCGGAACAACTCGAGGACGGCCGTGAGCTCGCCCTGGTTGTTGGTGCCGTGCGGCCACCCGCCCGCGGCCCAGCATCCGTCATCGACGTACCACGACCACCCGGCCGGACCGGGGTTGCCGAGGGCGGATCCGTCGGCGGCGGCGATGATCATGCGGGTCCTTCCGGTCGGGAACGGCGACCATGCTATCGGCGCGCTGCGACATCGGAGGGCTGTCAGGGGGCGCGCGTAGACTGCTCCGGTGATCCTGCAGGGCTTGAACACGGCGCTTTCGCGCGCCTCCACGATCGAACGAGCCCTCGCGGAGGCCGAGCGGAACGCGGACTTCTCCGCGCCCGCGGGCCTCGCTGCGCCGATGCTCGCCGCGCTGCTCGAGCGTCGCCGCGAGGCCGGGCTCGCGCCGGCCCTGTTCGCCGTGACGGCGACCAGCCGCGAGGGCGAGGCCCTGCGCGCGTCGCTCGAGCCGTACCTCGAGCACGGCGAGCTCCTCGAGTTCCCCGCCTGGGAGACGCTGCCGCACGAACGGCTGAGTCCGTCCGCCGAGACCGTCGGCCGACGCCTGCACGCCCTGCGCCGGCTGCGCACGTGGGAGGCGGAGGGCGCGCGCCATCCGCTCGTCGTCGTCGCCTCGGTGCGCGCCGCGCTGCAGCCGGTCGCCGACAACCTCGGCGACCTCGAGCCGATCGTGCTCGCCCGGGGCGCGCGCGGGTACGACCTGTCCCGGATCGCGTTGCGCCTCGTGGACCTCGCGTACGCGCGCGTCGACATGGTGTCGCGTCGCGGCGAGTTCGCGGTGCGCGGCGGCATCCTCGACGTGTTCCCGCCGACCGCCGACCACCCGGTGCGGGTCGACTTCTTCGGCGACGAGGTCGAGGAACTGCGGGCCTTCTCCGTCGCCGACCAGCGGTCGCTCCCCGAGAAGGTCGAGCGCGTCGAGCTCCCGCCGAGCCGCGAGCTGCTCCTCACCGAACCCGTGCGCCAGCGGGCACGCGAGATGGTCCATGAGTTCCCCAACCTCTCGGGCATCCTCGAGAAGGTCGCCGAGGGCATCCCGGTCGAGGGCATGGAGTCGCTCGCGCCGGCGCTGCTCGACCGGCTGGTGCCGGTGACGACCTACCTCCCGGCGGGCGCCGCCGTGGCCGTCGTCGCGCCCGAGCGCGTCGCCTCCCGGGCCGTGAACCTCGCCGAGACGAACCGGGAGTTCCTCGCCGCAGCATGGAACGCCGCGACCGCCGGCGCCGCCGCGCCGATCGACCTCGAGGCCGGCGACTTCCTCACGCTGAGCGAGCTCCGCGAGTCGGCGCTGCACAGCGCACCGGGCGAGCCCGACCCGCGGCGGGCCTGGTGGACCTTCTCGAGCTTCGACCAGGGCGACGCCGCCGAGGCGATCGGCGAGGCGTCCGGCGGTCCGGACGGCGCGTACGTCCGCATCGCGGCGGCGAGCGTACCGAGCTTCCAGGGCAACGTCGAGGGCGCCGTCGCCCACGTCGGCGAGCGCCTCCGCGACGGCTGGAGCCTCGTGGTCGCCGCCGCCGGGCACGGTCTCGTCGAGCGCGCCCGGGACGTGCTGGCCGAGCACGGGCTCGCCGGCCGCCTCGTCGACGAGGTGCCCGCCGAGCTCGAACCCGGCGTCGCGTTCCTCGTGCAGGCCCAGGCCTCGGCCGGCTTCGAGGTGCCCGAGGCGAAGGTCGGGCTGATCGCCGAAGCCGAGTTCTACGGTCGGTCGGCCGGCTACGACACCCGGCAGGTCAAGAAGCTCGCCAGCCGTCGCCGCAACGTCGTCGACCCCCTGCAGCTGAAGCCGGGCGACCACGTCGTGCACTCCACGCACGGCATCGGCCGGTTCGTCGAGCTCGTGCAGCGCGAGGTCGCCACGGGCACGCGACCGACCGGACCGAGTCGCACGGCCGGCATCCAGCAGGCGCCCAAGTCGGTGCGCGAGTACGTCGTGCTCGAGTACGCCCCGTCCAAGCGCGGCCAGGCCGGCGACCGGCTCTACGTGCCCATGGACCAGCTCGACCTGCTCTCGCGGTACGTCGGCGGCGAGGCGCCCTCGCTGTCGAAGATGGGCGGCAGCGACTGGGCGCAGGCCAAGAGCCGCGCCCGGAGGGCCGTCCGCGACATCGCCGTCGAGCTCGTCAAGCTCTACTCGGCTCGCATGGCGGCCAAGGGGCACGCGTTCGGGCCCGACACCCCCTGGCAGCACGAGCTCGAGGAGGCGTTCCCCTACGCCGAGACGCCCGACCAGCTGCAGACGATCGACGAGGTCAAGGCCGACATGCAGCGGCCCATCCCGATGGACCGACTGCTGGCCGGCGACGTCGGGTTCGGCAAGACCGAGGTCGCCGTCCGCGCGGCGTTCAAGGCGATCCAGGACGGCAAGCAGGTCGCGATGCTCGTGCCGACCACCCTGCTCGTCAAGCAGCACCTCGAGACGTTCTCCGAGCGCTTCGCCGGGTTCCCGGTCCACGTGCGGGCCCTCAGCCGGTTCCAGACCGACAAGGAGGTGCGCGAGACCGTCGCCGGCCTCGCCGACGGCACCGTCGACATGGTCATCGGCACCCACCGGATCCTCACCGAGCAGGTGAAGTTCAAGGATCTGGGGCTGCTCGTCATCGACGAGGAGCAGCGGTTCGGCGTCGAGCACAAGGACCAGCTGAAGAAGCTCAAGACCAACGTCGACATCCTCGCGATGAGCGCCACGCCGATCCCGCGCACGCTCGAGATGGCCGTGACCGGCATCCGGGAGATGTCCACGCTCGCGACGCCGCCGGAGGACCGCCACCCGATTCTCACCTACGTCGGGCCCTACTCCGACCAGCAGGTCGCCGCCGCGATCCGTCGCGAGATGCTCCGCGAGGGCCAGGTGTTCTTCGTGCACAACCGCGTCTCGTCCATCAACCGGGTCGCCGCGCAGCTGGCCGAGCTCGTGCCCGAGGCGCGCATCGCGGTCGCGCACGGACAGCTCAACGAACACGTGCTCGAGCAGATCGTCGTCGACTTCTGGGAGCGCAGGTTCGACGTGCTCGTCTCGACGACGATCATCGAGACGGGCCTCGACATCGCCAACGCGAACACGATCATCATCGATCGCGCCGACAAGTACGGCCTGAGCCAGCTGCACCAGCTCCGGGGCCGCGTGGGGCGCGGGCGCGAGCGCGCGTACGCGTACTTCCTCTACGACCCGGCCAAGCCCCTCTCCGAGACGGCCCACGACCGCCTCGAGACGATCGCGGCCAACAACGAGCTCGGCAGCGGCATGCAGGTCGCCCTGAAGGACCTCGAGATCCGCGGCGCCGGCAACCTCCTCGGCGCGGAACAGGCCGGGCACATCGCCGGCGTCGGGTTCGACCTGTACCTGCGCATGATCGGCGAGGCAGTGAGCGCGTTCCGCGGCGAGGTCGCCGAGGGGCAGACCGAGCTCCGGCTCGAACTGCCCGTCGACGCGCACATCCCCGAGGACTACGTCGACAGCGAGCGGCTGCGGCTCGAGGCCTACCAGAAGCTGTCGGCCGCGAGCGGGCCGGCGGCCAAGGAGGACCAGATCGACCTCGTGGTCGAGGAACTCGTCGACCGCTACGGCGAGCCGCCCCAGGCGGTCGAGCACCTCGTGGCGATCTCGCGCCTGCGGCGCAAGGCCCAGCTCGCGGGACTCTCCGACGTCATCGCGACCGGCTCGAAGCTGCGCATCGCGCCGGCCCGGCTCCCCGACTCGCGACGTGTGCGGCTGGAGCGCATGTACCCGGGCGCGAAGCTGTTCGCGCAGAACGACGTCATCCTCGTGCCGTTCCCGACGCCCGGCGGCGAGGCTCCGGGCGATGCCGACCTCATCGAGTGGGTCTCGAACCTCATCGGCGTGATCTTCCCGGTCGAGCAGCCGGTCGCCGACGGCGCGGCGGCGACGGCCGGCTGAGTCCCGCGGGCCCGCAGCGAGACGGGGGCGGATGCCGCAGCATCCGCCCCCGTCGTCGTCAGGTCCGGTCGGCCTCCTCCATCGGCGGAGCGGCGTTGCGCGACATCGCGCCGCCGACGCCCTTCTGCTCGCCGAGCCGGCGGTAGTGCCGCGACCGGAGGGTGACGAGCACGGCGGAGACGATCATCGCCGCGCCGGAGCCCAGCAGCACGGCCACGGTGCCCTGGTCGATCACGTCGGGGTACTCGCGGAACGCGAGCTCGTTCATGAGCAGCGACACCGTGAAGCCGATGCCGGCGAGGGCGCCGACGGTCGCGATGTCGGCCCAGGTCAACGGCGTGATGCCCTTGCGGCGGCCGACGAACCAGGTCGCGATGCCGCCGACGATCGTGACGCCCACGATCTTGCCGACGGGCAGGCCGACGAGGATGCCCCAGAACGCCGGGTCGAGCTCGCTCGGACGCACCTGCGGCACCGCGACGAGCGCGGCGGAGAACGCGAAGAGCGGCAGCACCACGCCGTTCGACCACGGCTCGAGTTCGTGCATGACCCGGCCGGCGGGACGCCGCGACATCACGAGGCCCAGCATCACGCCCGCGATGGTGGCGTGCACGCCCGAGAGGTAGACGAAGCTCCACGTGAGCACGCCGAGGACGACCAGCGCGACGATCACGGGCCACTGCGCCCGGCGCGCGAGCACGTACGGCGACCGCGGGCGGAGGAGCCGGCTGGTCATGCCGAAGAGCGTCACGGTGATGGCGGCGAACCCGAGCCACGTGAGGTCGGCGTCGGCGGTGAAGAAGAAGGCGATCAGCAGGATGGCGATGAGGTCGTCGAGCACGGCCAGCGCGAGCAGGAAGACGCGCACCCGGGTCGGGATGAACCGGCCGAACATCGCCAGCACGCCGAGCGCGAACGCGATGTCGGTCGCCGTGGGGATCGGCCAGCCGTCGGAGGTCGGCCCGTTGCCGGCGAAGACGAGGAACACCCCCGCGGGGACGGCGACGCCGCCGATCGCGGCGATGGCAGGCAGCGCGGCCTTCGAGAGGCTGTTGAGCTCGCCGATGACGAGCTCGCGGCGCAGCTCGATCGCGACGATGAAGAAGAAGATCGCGAGGAGGCCGTCGCTGATCCAGTGTCCGACCGAGAGCTTCAGGGGAGTGAAGGGCACCTGCAGGTAGGCGTGCTTCAGGTCGATCAGCGCCGGGCCGAACGCGAGGTTCGCCAGCAGCAGGCCGAGCACGGCGGCGGACAGCAGGAGCGACGCGGAGACGCGCTCGGAGCGGAGGATGTTCATGGCACCTCTGGGGAAGACGAGCGCGACCGGGCGGGCGCGCGGGGACGTGAACGACGCATCGCGTCGGCCGACCAGACTTCCCGGCACCCCGGGTATCGAGTCTATCGGGCCGCGATTACGCTCGCTGGGAGGAGCCGCAATACGCGGACGGGAAGGTGACGACGGATGACGCAGGCCCCCGCGTCCGGAGACGGACTGCTCGAGCTCGTCGCGATGGTCGGACGGCTCCGCGGTCCCGGCGGCTGCCCGTGGGATGCGGAGCAGACCCACGAGTCGCTCGTGCAGTACCTCGTCGAGGAGTGCTGGGAGCTCATCGACGCGATCGAGTCCGGCTCGCGCGAGGAGATGATCGAGGAGCTCGGCGACGTGCTCTACCAGGTGCTCTTCCACGCGGACCTCGCGACGCACACCCCGGGCGAGGACTACGACATCGACGACGTGGCCCGGCACATGACGGCGAAGATGGTCGCGCGGCATCCGCACGTCTTCGGCGACCGCGAGGCCGAGACGGCCGCCGACGTGGTCGCGTTCTGGGACGAGCTCAAGGCCGGTGAGAAGCCGCACCGGACGAGCGTCCTCGACGGCGTGCCGCAGGGCATGCCCGCACTCGCGCTCGCGCAGAAGCTGCTCGGCAAGGCCGAGAAGGTGGGCGTGAGCCGTGAGCCGACGGATGCAGCGACCGCACCGACCACGGAGGCGGAACTCGGCGACACGCTCCTCGCGCTCGTCGCGTCCGCCCGCGCGCAGGGCCTCGACGCCGAGCGGGCGCTGCGCGGCGCCATCCGCTCGCTGCAGGACGACGTGCGCGCTGCCGAGGCGTGACGGGCGCTCCCGGTCAGGCGATCCGGCTGCCGCGCGCGAGGCGCTGGGCGGGGGTGCGGGTGCGCTGCACGGCCCAGGCGAGCGCGCCCGCAGCGAGGAGCAGGTGGATGCCGAGGCCGACGAACCAGGACGGCACCGAGCGGTCGTAGACCTGCTGCGGCCGCTCCCAGTCGTCGTCGGGCGCGATCGAACCGGACGGGGTCCAGGCCGCGCACTCGTCGTATTCGATCTCGAGTTCGGGTGCGTGCTGCGCCTGGCGCACACCCGTCGCGATCCAGCCGAACACGTCGTTCGGGTTGCCCTGGTCGTCGAAGCTGCCGGGGGCCGCGTCGGCGACCACGACGTACGGGTTCGCGGCGAGGAAGCCCCAGACGTAGTCGAATCGCGGCGTGGGGTAGGTGTACGTCTCGGACGGGAGGCAGGGCGCCTCCTCGCCCGGGGGCACCCCGTCGCGCTCGACCGCCGCCCAGTCGACGGACCGGTTGGTGGCGCGCACCTCGGACTGGACCGCCGCGCCGCCCAGCCCGAACGCGATGAGCGTGCCGATCGAGAGCGCCGCCACGACGAGGTAGGTCACCGCCACCGAGAACAGCGGTCGGGTGAGCACGCCGGACAGGCCGACGCCGATCGCGGCCACCACGCCGAGTTCGACGGCCGTGACGAGCGTCGCGACGACGATGGTCGCCGCCGGAACCTCGCCGAGGGCCACGGCGAACGCGAGGAACGGCACCGCCGCCGCGAGGAACGCCAGCGCGGTGATCCAGGCGGCGAGCCACTTGCCGAGCACGATCTGCGTCGTGGAGACGAGCGTCACCTGCGTGGTCGCGAGCGTTCCCGAGTCGCGTTCCCCGTTGATCGCGTTGGCGCTCAGCGCGGGGGAGACCAGCGTGCCGAGGAGCAGCACGAAGAACACGATCGTCGAGAACACCCCGCCGCCGCCCGCGAAGAGGGCGTCGGTCGCGAAGACGAGCAGCACCGTGACGGCGAGCACGAGGAGCACGAAGACGCCGAGGAGCACGTACCAGGCGACGGTGCGCGTCCGCTGCCGCAGGTCGATCGTGACCACGAGCCAGAGGCCCTGCAGGAACCCGGTCATGCGCGGTCCTCCCCGTTGCGGCTGAGATCGAGGAACACGTGCTCGAGGTCGCCCACGGCGGGGGCGAACGACGAGACCGGCACCCCGGACGCGACGAGGTGCGCGAGCAGCTGCGCGGCGTCCTCCTCGGAGGCGAGGGGCACGATCGCGCCGAGGTTGTCGATGCGGCTCGCGGTTCCCCAGCCGGCGGCGTCGAGCGCCGCGCGCAGGCGTGCCGGGTCGAGCGAGCGCACCCGCCAGTCGCGGGCCGTGCGCCCGGCGCGCGCGATGTCGTCGGCGGCCGCGGTCACCCCACCGGACAGGTACACCGCCTGATCGGCCATCTCCTCGAGTTCGGCCAGGACGTGGCTGGAGACGAGGATGGTGCGTCCCTCGCCGGCGAGCCTGCGGACGAGGGTGCGCAGCGACGCGCGCGCCACGGGGTCGAGACCCGAGGCGGGCTCGTCGAGCAGCAGCACCTCCGGGTCGTGCACGAGCGCGCGGGCGAGGCTCAGCCGCTGCTTCTGGCCGCGCGAGAGGACCCGCGTCGGCCGGTCGGCGAGCTCGCCGAGGTCGACGAGGTCGATCAGCTCGGCGGCGCGGGCCGCCGCCGCCCCCGTCGGTCGGCCGTACAGTCGCGCACTCGCGACGAGCGCCTCGCGCACCGTCAGCGTCGACCACGACCCGAGCAGGTCGGGCATCCAGCCCATGCGGGCGCGCACCTCGCGCGGCTCGGCGACCGCGTCGAAACCGGCGACGCGGACGGTGCCCGCGTCGGGCCGCAGCAGGGTCGCCAGCATGAGCAGGAGGGTCGTCTTGCCGGCGCCGTTCGGGCCGATGAGGCCGGCCACGTGGCCCGGCTCGACGGTGAAGGTCGCCTCCCTCACGGCGTGGACGTCGCCGAACGCGCGCGCGAGTCCGGACACCTCGATGCCGGCCATCCGACCTCCTTCGGGTCGGCGGACGCGCCGACGAGACGCGAGCCTAGCGGCGGTCGCGCGCGCGTGGATCGGGGATGGCCCGGATGTGGAGAACTTCGTCCGCACCCCGGTCGGGCGCGCCATCCACTGCTGGAAGAATGGGACGCATGGCCCAGACCGTGACGCCCCCGCGCGGCATGCGCGACTTCCTGCCCGCCGAGAAGGCCCGCCGCGAGCACGCGCTCTCGGTGATCCGCGGGGTGTACGCGGCCCACGGGTTCGACGAGATCGAGACCCCCGTGATGGAGGACTCGTCGCGACTGCACGCGGGTCTCGGCGGCGACAACGAGAAGCTCGCGTTCGCCGTCATGAAGCGCGGCATCACGCCCGACGACCTCGCGGCGGCGGCCGAGTCCGGCGACGCGCTCTCGCTCGCCGACCTCGGCCTCCGGTACGACCTGACGGTGCCGCTCGCCCGGTTCTACGCGACGCACCGCGCCGCCCTGCCGCCAGTGTTCCGCGCCATCCAGATCGCGCCGGTCTGGCGCGCCGAGCGCCCGCAGAAGGGCCGCTACCGGCAGTTCGTCCAGTGCGACATCGACATCATCGGCGAGGCCGGCCCGCTCGCCGAGCTCGAGCTGCTCACCGCGACCGTGGGCGCGCTCGAGGCGCTGGGGCTCGACGGATGCCGCATCCGGCTGAACGACCGCCGGATCCTGGCCGGCATCCTGGGCTCGTGGGGTGTGCCCGACGACCTGCGCGAGCGCGCCCTCATCACGATCGACAAGCTCGACAAGATCGGCCCCGACGGCGTCGCCGCGGAGCTCGCGACCCTGGGCGTCGACCGCCCCGGCGTCGCCGACGAGCTGCGCGAGCTCGCGGCGGCCGACTGGTCGATCGCCGCCGATGAGGCCGCCGCCCCGGGCTGGCTCGACCGCGACGCCTTCCGCGACCTGGTCGCCCTGCGCGACGCGGTGCCGGGCGCGGCCGTCGACTTCGACCCGACGCTCGTGCGCGGCATGGGGTACTACACGGGAACGATCTTCGAGATCGCCCACCCCGATTTCGGCTACTCGCTCGGCGGCGGCGGCCGCTACGACCACATGGTCGGGCGCTTCCTCGGCCAGGAGGTGCCGGCGTGCGGGTTCTCGATCGGCTTCGAGCGGATCGTCGACCTCCTCGCCGTCCGCGACGAGGGCCGGCCGCGGTCGGTCGTGCTCGTGCACGACCGCGACGTCGCGCCCGGCGAGCTCCTCGCCCTGAAGCACGAGCTCGTGGCATCCGGCATGCGCGTGCGCTTCGAGAAGCGCGCGAAGAACCTGCGCGGCCTGCTCGAGCGGGTGACCGCCGACGGCTTCGACGCGTGGGCGCCCGTCACGGCCGAGACGACGGATGCCGCGTCGCTGGAGTTCCGCGACCTCGCCGCCTGACGGCGGCGCCCCGCGCCGCGTCGCGCGCGACGACATACGCGAGGCGACCTCGGATCGAGGGTCCTAGACTGTCCTGCGGGCCACGACGGAGTCGTCCAGCACACCCCCATCACAGAGGAGTTCACTGTGGCATTCATCGAAGCTGTCGGCGCACGGGAGATCCTGGATTCGCGCGGCAACCCCACCGTCGAGGTCGAGGTCCTGCTCGACGACGGCACGGTCTCGCGGGCCGCGGTGCCCTCGGGCGCGTCGACCGGCGCGTTCGAGGCGTACGAGCTGCGCGACGGCGACAAGGACCGTTACCTCGGCAAGGGCGTGCAGAAGGCCGTCGACGCCGTGCTCGACGAGCTGGGCCCGGCCATCGAGGACCTCGACGTCAGCGACCAGCGCGTCATCGACGCCGCCCTCATCGACGCCGACGGCACCGAGAACAAGGGCCGCCTCGGCGCGAACGCCATCCTCGGCGTGAGCCTCGCCGTCGCGAAGGCCGCGGCCGACTCGGCCGACCTGCCCCTGTTCCGCTACCTCGGCGGACCGAACGCGCACGTGCTCCCGGTGCCGATGATGAACATCATCAACGGCGGCGCGCACGCCGACACGGGCGTCGACATCCAGGAGTTCATGATCCTGCCGGTGGGTGCCGAGACCTACTCCGAGGGCCTCCGCTGGGGCGTCGAGACGTACCACGCGCTGAAGAGCCTGCTGAAGTCGAAGGGCCTGTCCACGGGCCTCGGCGACGAGGGCGGCTTCGCACCCGACCTCGCGAACAACCGCGCCGCGCTCGACCTGATCGCCGAGGCGATCGGCAAGGCCGGCTTCACCCTGGGCGGCGAGATCGCCCTCGGCCTGGACGTCGCGGCCACCGAGTTCTTCGAGAACGGCGTGTACCGCTTCGAGGGCAAGGACCGCAGCGCCGCCGAGATGAACGCGTACTACGCCGAGCTCGCCGACGCGTACCCGCTCATCTCGATCGAGGACCCGCTCGCCGAGGACGACTGGGACGGCTGGGCCGAACTCACCGGCTCGCTGGGCACGAAGCTGCAGCTCGTCGGCGACGACCTCTTCGTGACGAACCCGAAGCGCCTCGCCGACGGCATCGGCCGTCGGGTCGGCAACTCGATCCTCGTCAAGGTCAACCAGATCGGCACGCTCACCGAGACGCTCGACGCCGTCAAGCTCGCGCAGCGCGCCGGCTACACCGCGGTGCTGTCGCACCGATCGGGCGAGACCGAGGACACGACCATCGCCGACCTCGCGGTCGCGACGGACTGCGGGCAGATCAAGACGGGCGCGCCCGCCCGGTCCGAGCGAGTGGCCAAGTACAATCAGCTCCTGAGGATCGAAGAAGAGCTCGGTGAGGCCGCGGTGTATGCGGGCCGCACGGCATTCCCGCGCTTCACGGCGTAGCACGTCACCAGACGTCCAGACGGGAGCGGCCAGGCGGCCGCTCCCGTCGGTCGTTCCCGCGGGCACGAGAGGAGGGCGACGCCGATGAACGCACGTCGTCCGACCCCGCCTCGTTCCGCCAAGCCAGCCAAGCCCGCCGAGCCGGCCGCCACCCCGTCCCGGACGCCGCCGTCGCGCTCGGGCGGCAGGCCCGCACGGCAGTCGGTCCGCCAGGTGAGCGCCGACTGGCTCGCCGGCATCCGCTTCTCGGGCTTCTCGATCATCATGATGGGCGTGCTCGTGCTCGCCGTGGTGGTGCTCGCGCCGAGCATCGCGGCCTACGCCGAGCAGCGCCAGCAGATCGCCGAGCTGAAGGCCGACGTCGCCCGCCAGGAGGCCGAGGTCGCCCGGCTCACCGAGCAGCGCGAACGCTGGAACGACGAGACGTACATCGTCACCCAGGCACGCGAGCGGCTCTACTACGTGCTCCCCGGCGAGGTCAGCTACCTCGTCATCGACGACCGCTCGCCCGAGGCGCTCGCCGCCGCCGACCGTGAGGTCTCCCGCGAGGTGACCGAGCAGCGCGGCGACTGGATGCAGACGATGCTGCGCTCGGTGATGACCGCGGGACTCGCGCCCGCGGCATCCGACGCCCCGCCGACCGAGCCCGCGAACGACCGACCCGCCGACGAGGGGACCCGATGACCCGCCCGCCGTTCCCCCCGGTGTCCGACCGAGACCTCCGCATCGTGTCGGCGCAGCTCGGCCGCCCCGCGCGCGATGTCGTCGGCATCGCGGCGCGTTGCGTCTGCGGCGCGCCGACGGTCGTCTCCACGGCGCCGCGCCTGTCCGACGGCACGCCGTTCCCCACCTTCTACTACCTGACCCACCCGGTCGCCACCGCCGCCATGTCGTTCCTCGAGGCGGCCCAGCTCATGGCGGAGTTCACCGAGCTGCTCGAGCGCGACCCCGAGGTCGCGGCAGCCTACCGGGCGGCCCACGAGCAGTACCTCGCCGACCGCGAGCAGTTCGGCACCGTCGCCGAGATCGCGGGCGTCTCGGCGGGGGGCATGCCCACGCGCGTGAAGTGCCTGCACGCCCTCGCGGGCCATGCGCTCGCCGCAGGTCCCGGCGTGAACCCGATCGGCGACCTCGCCCTCGAGCGCTCCACCTGGTCGCCCGACGTGTGCCGGTGCCCCGATTACGGCGTCGACGACGCGGATGCCGCGGAGTCGTCGTCATGACGCCCACCCGGACCCGGGACGGCCGTGCGGGGGCCGTCGTCCGGCGCCGACGCCGCCGCGCCGGGTGGCGCGCGGGTCTCACGATCGCGCTCGCCGCGGCGCTCGCCGTCACGGGCACCGCCCCCGCGAACGCCGACACGGTCCGCGACCTGCAGTACTGGCTGAACGAGTACGGCTTCACCCAGGCCTGGAACACGTCCCGCGGCGACGGCGTCAAGGTCGCCATCATCGACACGGGCGTCAACGGCGAGATCGCCGAGCTCCGCGGCGTGGTGGTGGGCGGCACGGATGCCTCGGGCATCGGGTCGCCGAACGGGCAGACGCCCGTCGGCGAGGAGAGCGAGCACGGCACGCTCGTGGCCTCCCTGCTCGCCGGCCGCGGCACCGGCGCGGGCAACGGCGTGATCGGGGTCGCGCCCGACGCCGACCTGCTCACGGCATCCGTCGCCTTCGGGCAGGACTCGGGGTCGCCGAAGACCAACGACGAGCAGATCGCCGATGCGGTGCGATGGGCGGTCGACAACGGCGCGGACGTGATCAACATGTCGCTGACCCGCAACACCAGCGACTGGCCGGAGAGCTGGGACGACGCGTTCCTGCACGCCTTCGAGAACGACGTCGTCGTGGTCGCGGCCGCGGGCAACCGCGGGTCGGGCACGACGCAGGTCGGTGCGCCCGCCACGATCCCCGGCGTGCTCACCGTCGCCGGCGTGGACCGCGAGCAGAACGCGAGCTTCGACGCGAGCTCGCAGGGCATCACCATCGCGGTCGCGGCACCCAGCGAGGACCTCGTCGGCGTGCTCCCCGACGGCGGCTACGTCCAGTGGTCGGGGACCTCGGCGGCGGCGCCGCTCGTCTCGGGCCTCGTGGCGCTCGTGCGCGCCGAGTACCCCGACATGGATGCCGCGAACGTCATCAACCGCGTCATCCGCACCGCCGACCCGAAGGGCGAGGAGGTGCCGAGCCCGCTGTACGGGTACGGCATCATCGACCCGGTCGCCGCGCTCACCGCCGACGTCGAGGCCGTCGAGGCGAACCCGCTGGGCAGCCTCCAGGACTGGATCCGCGTGCATCGCCGCGCCGACCTGCCGGAGCAGGACACGGCCGACGGGCGCGACGCCGAGCAGATCGTCCCGATCGCCGATCCGCCGCCGCCGCGCTCGGAAAGCGCCAAGACATTGCTGCCGACGCCGTGGACGCTCGCCTATATCACGGTGCCGCTCTCGCTGGTCGCCGGATTTGGTACGCTAGCAGCGCTGTTGGGCATCGGCGCCACTCGGCACATCAGGCGGACTGAGCGCATCCGCGCCCAGTGATCGCACTCATCAGAAAACCAAGGAGTCCATTCACCGTGCCCAAGATTCTGATCGTCGGTGGCGGCTACGCAGGCTTCTACACGGCGTGGAAGCTCGAGAAGTGGCTGCGACCCGGCGAGGCCGAGGTGACGGTCGTCGACCCGCTGCCGTACATGACGTACCAGCCGTTCCTTCCCGAGGTCGCCGCCGGCTCGATCGAGCCGCGCCACTCGGTGGTCGCGCTCCGTCGCCACCTCAAGAAGACCACCGTCGTGACCGCGAAGGTCACGGGCATCGACCACGCGTCGAAGACCGCGACGATCACGCCCGAGGTGGGCGAGCCGTGGCAGTTCGACTACGACGTCATCGTGGTCACCGGTGGTGCCGTCTCGCGCACGTTCCCGATCCCGGGCGTCGCCGACCAGGCGATCGGGCTCAAGACCATCGAGGAGGCCGTCGCGATCCGCGACCGCGTCCTCACCAACTTCGACAAGGCCGCGAACCTGCCGGCGGGCCCCGAGCGCGACCGCCTGCTCACGTTCGTCGTGGTCGGCGGCGGCTTCGCGGGCATCGAGGTGTTCGCCGAGCTCCGCTCGTTCGCGAGCTCGCTGCTGAAGTACTACCCGCAGCTCTCGTTCGACGACACGCACTTCCACCTCATCGAGGCGATGGGCCGGATCATGCCCGAGGTGTCGCTGCCGACGAGCCACTGGGTCATCAAGCACCTCGCCCAGCGCGGCGCCGAGGTCCACCTCGACACGCAGCTCACGAGCGCCGTCGACGGGCGGATCGAGCTCTCGACGGGCGAGACCTTCGAGTCCGACCTCATCGTCTGGACCGCGGGCGTCATGGCCAACCCGGCGATCGTCCGCACGAGCGACCTCCCGGTCGAGGAGCGCGGTCGCATCCTCACGCGCGCCGACCTCCGCGTGGGCGACGAGGACGACTTCGTGCCCGACGCGTGGGCGGCCGGCGACATCGCGGCCGTGCCCGACCTCACGGGCGGCGGCGTGGGCGGCTACTGCGTGCCCAACGCGCAGCACGCGGTGCGCCAGGGCAAGCTGCTCGCGAAGAACATCGTCGCGGTCCTGCGCGGCGAGGAGCCCAAGCAGTACATCCACAAGAACCTCGGCGCCGTGGCCGGCCTCGGGGTCGGCTCGGGTGCGTTCCAGTCGGGCAAGATCGCGATCAAGGGCCTGCCGGCGTGGTTCGCCCACCGCGGCTACCACGGCCTCGCGATGCCGACGTGGGAGCGCAAGTTCCGCGTGTTCTGGGGTTGGTGGAACAACTTCTGGCTCGGCCGCGACATCGTGTCGCTCGCTGCGGTCCAGCACCCGCGCGCTGCCTTCGAGCAGTTCGCCGCGCGCCCGAAGCCGGCGGCCGAGGTGGCTCCGGCCGCACCCGCCAAGGCGGTCGAGTCGGGCAGCGGCACGAAGGGTGCTCGCAAGACGCCCGCGAAGGCCGTCGCGGCCAAGTAGTCGCCCTAAGCTGTGACGCGGTGCCGGCCGGATCGGCCGGCACCGCGCTCCCGTAGCCCAATCGGCAGAGGCAGGCGACTTAAACTCGCCTCAGTCTGGGTTCGAATCCCAGCGGGAGCACCACGAATCGACCCGGTGCGCCCGTCCGTCTCGAACGGCGCCACCGCCGGCCGACGGCTCAGCCCAGGCGGTCGAGGCGGCGCAGGATGAGCCCCTCGCGCAGCGCCCACGGCGACACCTCGAGGGTCTTCGCCTTGAACGCGTGCATCGTCTCGGAGAGGACGATCGCGCCGGCGACGATCTGGAACGTGCGGTCCTCGGTGATCCCGGGCAGCGCCGGTCGCGCGTCGGCGGGGATGCGCGCGAGGCGGGGGATCCAGTCGTCGAGGTGCGAGAGCTTGAGGATGCTGCGCTCCTCTGAGCCGACGCCCTCCTCGGTGCTGCCGGCGAGCTTGGCGAGCGATCGGATGGTCTTCGACGAGCCGACGACGTGGTCGGACGCCGGGATGCCGCCGAACTCGTCCACCGTCGCCTCGAGGAGCCCCCGAGCGTGCTCGCGGAGCCGCTTCACCTGCGCCTCGCTCGGCGGATCGTCCGGCAGGAAGCGGATCGTCGACCGGCCGGCGCCCAGCGGCACCGACTGCGCGGCGTCCGGGATCTCATCGCCGCCGTGCGCGATCTCGAGCGAGCCGCCGCCGATGTCGAACAGCAGGACGCGCCCGGCGGACCAGCCGTACCACCGGCGCACGGCGAGGAAGGTGATCCGCGCTTCGTCGGGGCCGCTCAGCACGTCGAGCCGGATGCCGGCCGCGTCCTCGATGCGCTGCAGCACCTCGGGACCGTTGGCCGCCTCGCGGATGGCGGACGTGGCGAACGCGAGCATCTCGTCGATGCCGGCCTCGCGGGCCACCCGCGCGCCCTCGGTCACCGCGGCGAGGAGCGCGTCGACGCCCTCCTCGGTGATCGCGCCGTCGTCGTCGAGGTAGCGCATGAGCCGCAGCACGGACTTGTTCGACGCGGCCGGGATGGGTCGTGCACCGGGATGCGCGTCGACCACGAGCAGGTGCACGGTGTTGGAACCGACGTCGAGGACCCCGAGGCGCATGCTGCGAGCGTAGTGCGTGGTTGGTGTCCCGCGCGCCCCGCAGGCATACTGTGCCCCGTGACCGCCCTCGATCTCGGCCTCCGCGCCGACGCCCCCGACGACGCGGATGGCACGCCCTGGACCCACCCGGAACGGTACTGGCCGGAGCTCGACACCGCGACGGCGGCACTCGCGGCACCGCTGGCGGTGCTCCACCTCGGGGCGCTGCGTCGCAACGCGCGGGACCTCGTGCGTCGTGCGGGCGGCACGCCCATCCGGGTCGCGTCGAAGTCGCTGCGCGTGCGCGGCGTCGTCGAGGCGCTCGAGCAGCTGCCCGGGTACCGGGGCGTGCTCGCGTACACCCTCCCGGAGGCGCTGTGGCTGGTCGGAAGGGGGTCGGCCGATGACGTCGTGGTCGGCTACCCGACCGCGGACCGGGCGGCGATCGCCCGGCTCGCCGGCGATCCCGAGGCCGCGGCGCGGGTGGCGATCATGGTCGACTCGGTCGACCAGCTCGACCTCGTCGACGCCGTGGCGGGTCCGGGGCGCCGCGAACCGATCCGCGTCTGCCTCGAACTCGACGCATCGTGGCGCGCGCCCGTGCTCGGCCACGTCGGCGTGCGCCGGTCGCCGGTCCACTCGGCGGCCGACGCCGAGGCGCTCGCGGCGACGGTCGCGTCCCGGCCCGGCTTCCGCCTCGTCGGGCTCATGGCCTACGAGGCGCAGGTGGCCGGCGTCGCCGATCGACCGGCCGGCCGGCCGGTGGCGGGCGCGGCGACCCGATGGATGAAGCCGCGCTCGATGGCCGAGCTGGTCGAGCGGCGAGCCCTCGCGGTCGCCGCGGTGCGCCGGCACGCCGAACTCGAGTTCGTCAACGGCGGCGGCACGGGCTCGATCGAGGCGACGGCGGCGGATCCGAGCGTGACGGAGGTCGCGGCCGGGTCCGGCCTGTTCGCCGGCCACCTCTTCGACGGCTACGCCGGCTTCGCGCCCGCGCCGGCCGCGGCGTTCGCGCTCGACGTGGTCCGCTCGCCCGGTCCCGAGCACGCGACCCTGCTCGGCGGCGGGTGGATCGCGTCCGGCCCGCCCGGCCGGGACCGGTTGCCGCGCGTGGTGTGGCCCGAGGGCCTGCGGCTGCTTCCGCGCGAGGGCGCCGGCGAGGTGCAGACCCCGGTCACCGGTCGAGGGGCGGGCGCGCTTCGCGCGGGCGACCGCGTCTGGCTGCGTCATGCCAAGTCCGGTGAGCTCGCCGAGCACGTCGAGGCCTACGCGCTCGTCGACGACGGCCGCGTGATCGGCGAGCTTCCCACGTACCGCGGCGAGGGGA
The DNA here is from genome assembly GCF_001620055.1 of Agromyces sp. NDB4Y10. Lineage (GTDB taxonomy): Bacteria > Actinomycetota > Actinomycetes > Actinomycetales > Microbacteriaceae > Agromyces > Agromyces indicus. The sequence goes on from NZ_LQGY01000056.1 coordinate 65,313, forward strand.
AGGCGTTCCTGTGACCGCCACCGGCGCGACCTGGCGGAACTGGGCGCGCACCGAGGCGGTGCGACCGCTGCGGGTCGAGCGGCCCGCGGACGCGGGCGCGGTGCAGCGGGCGGTCCGGGCCGCCGCGGCATCCGGGCTGCGGGTGAAGCCCGTCGGCTCGGGGCACAGCTTCACCGGCATCGCGGTCGCGCCCGACGTGCAGCTCGACCTCGCCGACCTCTCGGGGGTGATCGACGCGGATGCCGCGACCGGTCGCGTCACGCTCGGCGCTGGGACGCCGCTGCACCGCCTGCCCGGGCTGCTGGAACCCCACGGGCTCGCGCTGGCGAACATGGGCGACATCGATCGGCAGACCGTCTCGGGAGCGATCTCGACGGGCACACACGGCACCGGGCTCGGCTTCGGCGGGCTCGCCACGCAGGTGGTCGGGGCGACGCTCGTCACCGGGACCGGTGAACTCCTCCGGGTCGACGAGCGCGAGCGCCCGGACCTGCTCCCGGCCGTGCGACTCGGGCTCGGCGCGCTCGGCGTGCTCGTCGACGTGACCCTCCAGCTCGTGCCGCGCTTCGTCCTCCACGCCGTGGAACGCCCGGAACCGCTGGACGAGGTGCTCGCCGCCTGGGACGACCGGGTGCGCGACGCCGACCACGTCGAGTTCTACTGGTTCCCGCACACCGATACCGCGCTCACCAAGACGAACACCCGGCTTCCCGGCGACGCACCGCGGCACCCGCTCGGTCGCGTGTCGCGCTGGATCGACGACGAACTGCTCGCCAACGGCGTCTACCGGGGGATCTGCGCGCTCGGCCGCGTGGCGCCATCCGTCACGCCGTTCTTCGCACGGCAGGTCGAACGGCTCACGGGCGACCGCGACTTCACCGACCGGTCGCCGGCGGTGTTCACCACCCACCGCAGCGTCCGGTTCGCCGAGATGGAGTACGCGCTGCCGCTCGAGGCGGTCCCGGCCGCGTTCGGCCAGGTGCGCGCGCTGATCGAGCGGCGCGGCTGGCGCATCAGCTTCCCGATCGAGGTGCGGGCCGCGGCGTCCGACGACGTGTGGCTCTCGACCGCGTACGGCCGCGAGACCGGCTACATCGCGGTGCACCGGTACTTCCGTGAGGACCCGCGCGAGTACTTCGGCGCCGTCGAGGCCATCATGCGCGCCCACGACGGGCGGCCGCACTGGGGCAAGCTGCACTCGCTCGACGCCGACGCGCTGCGCGGCGCCTACCCGCGGTTCGACGACTTCCTGCGCGTGCGCGACGAGCTGGACCCCGACCGCCGCTTCGCCAACCCCTACCTCGACCGGGTCCTCGGCGCCTGAGGCGAGCGGATGCCGCGGGCGCGCTGACTCGGAGTCGCATGGGAGTCCGGGCGGGGTCCGGCCCTGCGGCGTAGGATGGCCGTACCCGATCGTCGCCGAAGCTCAGGAGTCCTCGCCATGGAATGGCTGATCCCGCTCATCATCGTCGTCGTCCTGGTGCTGGTGATCGGCATCTACCTGTGGGCCACCTACAACTCGCTCGTCACCCTGAACGTGCGCGTCGATGAGGCGTGGAGCGACATCACGGTGCAGCTGAAGCGACGGGCCGACCTGATCCCGAACCTCATCGAGGCGGTCAAGGGCTACGCCGCGCACGAGAAGGCGGTCTTCGAGAACGTCACGCGCGCCCGCGCCGAGACCCTGCAGGCGCAGGGTCCCGCCGAGGCCGGTGCCGCCGAGAACCATATGCAGCAGGCGCTGAAGTCGATCTTCGCCGTGGCCGAGGCGTACCCGCAGCTGCAGGCGAGCCAGAACTTCCTGCAGCTGCAGTCCGAGCTCGTCGACACCGAGGACAAGATCCAGGCGTCGCGCCGGTTCTACAACGGCGGCGTGCGCGAGCTCAACACGAAGATCAAGGTGTTCCCGAACACCCTGTTCGTGCGCAGCCTCGGCTTCCACGAGCGCGAGTTCTTCGAGGTCACCGAGCCGGCGGCCATCGCAGAGCCGCCGCGCGTGCAGTTCTAGCCGATGTATCGAGCGATCGCCCGGAACAAGCGCAACACCGTCTTCACGATCCTGCTGTTCCTCGCCATCGTCGGCGGGCTGGGCTACCTGGCGTCGGTGATCTACGGCGACCTCACCATCGTCGTCATCACGCTCGTGATCGCGACCGCGTACGCGCTCTTCCAGTACTACACGGCCGACCGTCAGGCGCTGTCGATGTCGGGCGCCGTCGAGATCCACGGCGTCCGCGACCACCCGCGGCTGTGGCGCACCGTCGAGAACCTGTCGATCACCACGGGCACGCCGATGCCGCGCGTCTTCGTGATCTCCGACCCCGCGCCGAACGCGTTCGCGACGGGGCGCGACCCGCAGCATGCGGTCGTCGCGGCGACCACCGGACTCCTCGAGCTCATGGACGACTCCGAGCTCGAGGGCGTCATGGCGCACGAGCTCGGCCACGTCCGCAATTACGACATCCGGCTCTCGATGGTCGTGTTCGGCCTCGTCGTGGCGATCGGGTTCATCTCCGACCTGTTCCTGCGCATGGCGTTCTTCGGTCGCAACAACAACGGCAATCCCGTCGTGCTCGTCTTCGGGCTGGTCGCGATGCTCATCGCGCCCCTCGTGGCGAGCCTCGTACAGCTGGCGGTCTCGCGGCAGCGCGAGTACCTGGCGGATGCCACGGGGGCCATGACCACGCGGCATCCCGACGCGCTCGCGCGCGCCCTGCTCAAGCTCGAGGCGCACGGGCGGCCCATGCAGCGCCAGAACACGTCCATGGCCCACCTGTGGATCGCCGATCCGCTGAAGCCGGGCGTCGTCGACCGGCTGTTCGCGACGCACCCGCCGATCCAGGAGCGCGTGCGGCGGCTGCACGAGATGGGGCGGAGCTTCTAGCCGCTCACGCTGCCGCGAGCGCCGAGGCGATCGCGGGGGAGAGGTCGCCCCGGCCGGCGACGACGATCTCGCCGAGGCCCTGCCAGTCGGCGGCGCGGCGCAACTCCGGCACGAGGCGCTCGGCGGTCCCGGCGGGGGCGTGGGGTTCGGCCCACGCCGACTGCACCCGGAGCACGCCCGCCGCCCGGTCGCTCTTGAGGTCGACCCGCGCGACGACGGCGTCGTCGATCACGACGGGCAGGGAGTAGTACCCGAAGCGTCGCTGCGGCTCGGGGGTGTAGATCTCGATGCGGTAGTGGAAGTCGAAGAGGCGCTCGGCCCGCGGCCGGAACCACACCACCGGGTCGAACGGCGAGAGCAGCGCGGCCGCCTCGATCCGGCGGGGTCGCCGGGCGTCGCGGTGCAGCCACGCCGGTGCGGGCCTGGAGCCCGTGGTCCAGCCGGGCACCTCGACGGGCAGGAGCACGCCGGCGTCGACCAGGTCGGCGACGGCGGGACGGACCTGGGCGGACTTCATGCGCCAGTAGTCGGCGAGATCGGCGGCCGTGGCGATGCCGAGCGCGGATGCCGCCCGCTCGACCAGGGTGCGGACCTGGTCGGCCCCGGCGGGGGCGGCGTCGAGCAGGGCGGGATCGAGGGCCTGCTCGGGGAGCGCGTACACGCGCTCGAAGCGGCGTCGGTCGACGCACACGACCTCGCCCGTGCGGAACATCCACTCGAGGGTGCGCTTCACGTCGGACCACCCCCACCACGGCCCGCGGCGCTCGTTGGCGTCGTGCTCGATCGCGCTCGCGGGCATCGGACCGTTCGCGGCGAGCTCGGCTCGCAGCCAGTCGGCCAGGCGCCGGTTCTCGGAGAGCCATCCGCCCCACTCGGACGTGCCGCTGCGGCGGTACTCCTCGCGACGGAACTCGAACATGGGCCACAGCTCGCGGGGGATGAACGCCGCCTGGTGCGCCCAGTACTCGACGAGGCGGCCACGCCGCCCCCAGGCGAGCCGGTCGAGTGCGGCCCGGTCGTATCCGCCGATGCGGCTGAACGCGGGCAGGTAGTGGCTGCGCTCGAACACGTTCACCGAGTCGATCTGGAGCAGGCCGAGCCGATCGACCACGCCACCGAGCGCCCTCGCGCCCGGGGCGGCCGGGATCGGACGGCCGAAGCCCTGGGCGGCGAGTGCGATGCGACGGGCGAGGGCGGGACTGACGACGTCGACCATGGTGCGTCGACCCTACCGGCCGCCTGCGACATACGGCGGAACCCCCCGGGGAGCGGAGCCTAGACTTACCCCATGGCGGATGCCAAGGGGACCTCGCGCGCTCGGCGCGCGATCGCACGCCGCACGTCCGTGCCCGAGACGGCGGCGCAGCCGTCGCGCGACGCGGCCGAGTCCGTGCCGTACGGCATGCGCGTCGCCGCGGCGTGGTCGTGGCGGCTCCTGCTCGTCGGCGGCGTGCTCGCCGTGGTGGTGTTCCTCATCATCCAGCTCCGCTTCGTCATCGTGCCGGTGCTCGTGGCCGTGCTGCTCTCCGCGCTGCTCGTGCCCTTCTCCCAGTTCCTCCAACGGCACCGGTGGCCGAAGTGGCTCGCGGTGACCGCGGCCATGCTCACCACCCTCGCCGCCGTCGCCGGACTGCTGACGCTCGGCATCTCGCAGATCGTCCGCGGTTCCGGCGACCTCGCCGCCCAGACCGTGATCGCGTGGGAGGACTTCCGCGCGTGGCTGCTCGAGGGGCCGCTGCACATCACGCCGCAGCAGTTCGACGACTGGGTCGACGAGATCGTCACCTCCGCGCAGGAGAACAGCAGCGTTCTCGTCAGCGGCGCGCTGTCGGTCGGGTCCTCGGTCGGTCACTTCCTCGCGGGGCTGCTGCTCGCGCTGTTCGCGACCCTGTTCATCCTCATCGACGGCCGGTTCATCTGGAACTGGATTGTGGGGATCTTCCCGCAGCGCGCCCGCGCGGCGATCGACGGCAGCGGCCGGGTCGGATGGGCCACGCTGCAGAACTTCGTGAAGGTGCAGATCCTCGTCGCGACGATCGACGCCGTCGGCATCGGGCTCGGCGCGCTGCTGCTCGGCGTCCCGCTCGCGATCCCCATCGCGATCCTCGTGTTCCTCGGCTCATTCGTCCCGATCGTCGGTGCGGTCGTGACCGGCGCACTCGCCGTGTTCGTTGCCCTCGTCTACAACGGATGGGGCATCGCGCTGGCCATGCTCGGCGTGGTGCTGCTCGTGCAGCAGGTCGAGGGCCACGTGCTCCAGCCGCTCATCATGGGCACGGCGGTGAAGGTCCACCCGCTCGGCGTGGTCATCGCCGTGACCACGGGGTCGCTGCTGGCCGGCATCCCCGGCGCGCTGTTCGCCGTGCCCGTGGCGGCGGTGCTCAACGTGATGATCCTCTACATCGCCGGCGGCACGTGGAAGCAGGCGGAACCGCCGGAACCCACCGAGACGAAGTCGCCGCTGTGGCGCACGGTGCCCCAACGACCCGGATACGGACGGTGACATGAACCACGCCATCGACGCCCGCACGACCGACGCTCCGCCGGTCGCCCCGCCCTCGACCGGCGCCCCCGCCTGGCCGGGCCCGGACCTCGCCGGGTTCGAGGCCGCGCAGCGGATCGTGGCGCACGTCGCCCGGCGCACGCCCATGGAGTCCTCGCGCTACCTCGCCGCGCTCGCCGGGGTGCCGGTGCACCTGAAGTGCGAGAACCTGCAGCGCACGGGCTCGTACAAGCTGCGCGGCGCGTTCAACCGGATGTCGGCGCTCACGGACGACGAGCGCGCGCTCGGCGTCGTCGCCGCGTCCGCGGGCAACCACGCGCAGGGCGTCGCGTACGCGGCCCGCGAGCTCGGCATCCGCGCCACGATCTTCATGCCCGTCGGCGTCGCGCTGCCGAAGCTCGAGGCGACCCGGGCGTACGGCGCCGACGTCGTGCTGCGGGGCGACTCGGTGGGCGAGACGCTCGAGGCCGCAGCCCGGTTCGCGGAGGAGACCGGTGCGGTGCTCATCCCGCCGTTCGACCACGCCGACGTGATCGCCGGGCAGGGCACGCTCGGGCTCGAGATCCTCGAGCAGGCCCCGGATGCCACGACGATCGTCGTGCCCATCGGCGGCGGTGGCCTGGCCGCCGGGATCGCGAGCGCCGCCAAGCAGCGGGCTGCCGCGCTCGGGCGCACGGTCCGGGTCATCGGGGTGCAGGCCGAGAACGCCTCGCCGTACCCGCCCTCGCTCGTCGCGGGGGAGCCGACGACCGTGCCGGTCGTGCCGACCATCGCCGACGGCATCGCCGTGTACCGGCCGGGCGAGCTGAACTTCGACATCATCCGTCACGCGGTCGACGAGGTCGTCACCGTCACCGAGGACGACATCGCCCGGGCGCTGCTCGTGCTGCTCGAGCGCGCGAAGCTCGTCGTCGAGCCGGCCGGCGCGGTCGGCGTCGCCGCACTCATGACCGGCGCGGTGCGCCCCGACGGCCCGACGGTGGTCGTGCTCTCGGGCGGCAACATCGACCCGCTCCTGATGCAGCGCGTGATCGCGCACGGTCTCGCGGCATCCGACCGCTACCTCACCCTGCGCATCGGGCTGCCCGACCGACCGGGTCAGCTCGCGCGCATCGCCGAACTCGTCGCACGCGCGAACGCCAACGTCGTCGAGGTGCTCCACACGCGCCACGGCGCCGGCATGCAGATCTCCGAGGTGGCGCTCCAGCTCTCGGTCGAGACGCGCGGTCCGGAGCATCGGGCCGAGGTCGTCGACGTGCTGCGACGCGCCGGCTACGAGCCCGAGGTCATCGAGGAATGAGCGAGGGGCGGATGCCGCGCTGCATGCGCCGCCTCCGCCCCTCGAAGCTCGTGCTCGGGCCTACTGCCCGCCCCAGGTCTCGACCTTGCGGATCTCGACCGGGATCTCGCGCCCGTTGGGCGCCGTGTACGACGTCGACTCGCCGACCTTGAGGCCGAGGATCGCCGCGCCGAGCGGCGACTGCTCGCTGAAGACGTCGAGCTCGGAGTCGCCCGCGATCTCGCGGCTGCCGATGAGGAAGCGCTCCTCGTCGCCGGCGACGACGGCCGTGATGACCGTGCCCGACTCGACGACGCCGCTCGACTGGGGCGCCTCGCCGACCTCGGCGGTGCGCAGCAGCTCGGTGAGCTGGCGGATGCGGGCCTCCTGCTTGCCCTGCTCGTCCTTCGCGGCGTGGTACCCGCCGTTCTCCTTGAGGTCGCCCTCTTCACGTGCGGCCTCGATGCGCTTCGCGATCTCCTCGCGGCCGGTGGTGGAGAGGTGCTCGAGCTCGGCGGCGAGCCGGTCGTAGGCCTCCTGGGTGAGCCAGGTGACGGTTGCCTCCTGCGCCATGGTGCACACTCCCGTGTATAGACGTGACGCCCCGGCGGATGCCGGAGCGAATCTCCTATGTTAGATCAGCCAGCAGGTCGAGACCAAACCCGTGTTGGGCTCGAGCGCGGTGCGCACGGTCTCGGTGAAGGTGCGCAGCGGCCGCTCGGAGGCCGGGATCTCGACGACCTTCCAGCCCACGATGGTGAAGTCCTCGTTGAAGGCCTGCACGATGCACGCGGTCTCGTTGCCCGCCGGCACCGAGAGCCGCCAGGTCACCTCGACGGCGTGGTCGTCGATCAGCCGGTGCCCGAGGTCGGTCGCCTGCACCTGCGGACGGCTGCCGTCGAGACCCGCCCAGACCACCCAGGCGACGAGCACCACGGCGAACGCGAGCGCGGCGCCGCCGAGCAGCCACCGTTCGCGGCGTCGGCGCTCCGGCGTGCGCCCGTAGCGGTCGGCGAGCTGGCTCGCCTCGCCGGGCCCGCGGACCTCGTCGGACGACCGTGCGGCGCCGTCGAGTGCGGCATCCTCGGCCGCCGCATCGATCGCGGCGGCATCGGCGGACTCGCGTGGGGGCACCGCCCGGCTCCTTCCCGGTTCGATCGTCTAGGCTTCAAGCAAGCCTACGCCCCGCCCCTGAAGGGATCCCGATGCCCGTCGCGTCCGCCGTCACCGCGCTGCTCGCCGTCGCCGCGGAGGAGGAGTTCGACCCGAACGACGTGACGCCGGGCGTCGAGGGCTTCGTCATCACCTTCATCGTGATGGCGGTCGTGCTGCTGCTCGTGCTCGACATGGTCCGCCGCATCCGCCGCGTCAACTACCGCGCCGAGGCGCGCGAACGACTCGACGCCGAGGAGCGCGCCGCCGCCGGGGGCGACGGCTCGGGAGCGCCGACGGAGCGACCGGGCGGCGACGCGGCATCCGACCTGCCCCCCTCGAAGCCCGAGTAGCGCCGAGCGGCGCCACCCGGTCTCAGCCGAGGTGGTAGACGGGGTTCAGGGCGATGATCAGCGTCGCGGTCCAGTGGCACATGAACGCGAGCACCGTGCAGACGTGGAAGATCTCGTGGAAGCCGAAGTGGCCGGGCCACGGGTTTGGCCGCTTCATGCCGTAGATGACGGCACCGACCGTGTAGAGCACGCCGCCGACGATGACGAGCACCATCATCGCCACGCTCGCCTCGAGGAGGTCGCCGAGGTACATCACGGCGGCCCAGCCGAGCAGCAGGTACAGCGGCACGTACAGCCAGCGCGGGGCGTGGATCCAGAACACCCGGAACCCGATGCCGAGCAGCGCGCCGCCCCAGACGATCGCGAGCAGGAGCCAGCCCTTGTCCGGCGGCAGGGCGAGGATCGCCAGCGGCGTGTACGTTCCCGCGATCAGCAGGAAGATGTTGGCGTGGTCGACGCGCTTGAGGATCACCTTGGTCCGCGGCGACCAGTCGAATCGGTGGTAGAGGGCCGAGAGGCCGAACAGCAGCATCGAGGTGAGGGTGAACACCGCCGACGCCCACTTCGCCCACGCTCCCTCGGCGAGGACGATGAGCACGATGCCCGCGGCGATGGTGAGCGGGAAGGTGCCGGCGTGGATCCAGCCACGCCAGGTCGGCTTCACGTCGGTCGGGCGTTCGGGCGACGCGTCGATCAGCGGGAGGTTCGGCAGGTCGGGGCCGCGGCGATCGTCGACGGCGACCGCGGCGTCGGCCGGGTCGAGCTGGGACTCGGGGCGCTTGAGGTGCTCGCCGACGTCCTCGGGTTCGCTCGCGGGGGTCATGTCCACAGCGTAGGGGCGCGCGCATCACGGGATGCTGTGAGTGACCGGCTTCGGCGGGGGAGTACCGTAGTCGGGTGCAGACGAGCGATCATCACCTCGGTCGCGGGCTCCTCTACCGGCTCTACCAGAACCGGCTCCGGCGCGAGCTCGACCAGGCAGAACTGCCGCGCCACGTGGCCATGATCATCGACGGCAACCGGCGCTGGGCCAAGCAGCTGGGGTACGAGACCGCCGCGCACGGCCACCGCGCCGGGGCGGCGAAGATGCGCGAGTTCCTCGAGTGGTGCGACGACCTGGGCGTGAAGGTCGTGACCCTGTATCTCCTGTCGAGCGACAACCTCGGCAACCGCACCTCCGGCGAGCTCGAGGACCTCATCGAGATCATCGCCGACCTCGCCGAGGAGCTCAGCCACTACCGCGACTGGCGCGTGCAGCACGTCGGCAGCGACGCGGGCCTGCCCGAGCCCCTGGTGGCGGCCCTCGATGCGGCCGAGCAGCGGACCGCCGGCAAGGCCGGCCTGCACGTGAACCTCGCCGTCGGCTACGGCGGCCGACGCGAGATCACCGACGCGATGCGCTCCATCGTCGCCTCGCACCACGCGGAGGGTCGCAGCCTCGAGGACCTCGCCGAGTCGCTCACCCCCGACCTCATCGGGGAGCACCTCTACACGGGCGGGCAACCCGACCCCGACCTCGTCATCCGCACGTCGGGCGAGCAGCGCCTCAGCGACTTCATGCTCTGGCAGGCGGCGCACAGCGAGTTCTACTTCGTCGAGGCGCTCGGTCCCGACCTCCGGCAGGTCGACTTCCTGCGCGCGCTCCGCGACTACACCAAGCGGCACCGGCGGTTCGGAGGGTGATCATTCCGCCGCGGGCATGTCAGGATATGCCTCGGAGAAGGGGGCGCTGAGCCGAGTGACCATCGACGATTACCTCGCCGGCTTCACCGAGGAGCCCGGGTACCTCGACTACGGCCGGGTCGGCCCGCTCACGCGGGTCGCGGCCGAGGAGACCTACGCCTTCACGCACGTCCTCGAACGTGCGCGCTACGGCAGCCTCGACGCGCTGCGCCAGCAGGACGAACGGCTCCGCGAGGCGGCATCCGCACTCACCGGCTTCACGCCGGACCAGGTCGTCGCCGTGCCGAACACGACCACCGGCCTGATGCACGCGATGTTCGGCCTCACCGGGACCGTGCTCCTCTCGCCCGGCGAGTTCCCCAGCCTCCCGATCGCCGCCGTCCGCGCGCAGGAGGCGCTGCACGCGGTGCAGCCCGCGTGGCTCGAGACCGATCACGGGAAGGTCACCCCCGGGCAGATCCGGGCGCAACTCGAATCCAACGTCGCCGCGGTCGCGGTGAGCCTCGTCGATTCGCGCACGGGCTACCTCTGCGACCTCGAGGGCATCCGCCAGGTGATCGGCGACCGGCTGCTCATCGTCGACGCCATCCAGGGCTTCGGCGTGGTCGACGCGCCCTGGCAGCTCGCCGACGTCGTCGTCACCGGCGGGCAGAAGTGGTGCCGCGCCGGCTGGGGCACCGGGTTCATGGCCGTGTCCGACCGTGCCCGGGAGCAGCTCACCCCCGTGTTCTCCGGCTACACCGGAACCGAGGAGCCCGAGGTGTGGGACGAGGTGCCGCCGCCCGCGTCCACGGCCCGGGCGTTCCGCGTCTCGAACCTCGACCCGATCGCCGCAGCCCGCTTCGCGGCCGCGATGGAGGAGATCGCCGGGGTCGGCGTCGACGCCGTCAACTCGCGGCTCGCCGAGAACGTGAGCCGGGTGATCGACCTTGCCGACGAGTTCGCGATCCCCGTCTCGTCGTCCCGCGACGAACGGGAGCGCGCGGGCATCGTGGTGCTCGAACCCGAACCCGAGCACATCACCGTGCTGTCGGCGTCGCTGCACAACCACGGCGTCACCGCGACCACGCGGCTCGGCAGCGTGCGACTGAGCGTCCATGCCGTGCTGTCGGAGGACACCGTCGAGATGCTCCGCGGGGCGTTCGTCTCGTTCAACACCGCCGCGACGTACTGACGCCCACGGGCGGCATCCGTCGCGCCGTCGACCGGCACGTGAACGGGGGATGTCGCGCCGCGTGTCGCTCACGAGGATGTCGGGCGTCGGACGTACCGTCGAGGCATCGGGCAAGTCGCCTGATCGAGTCGGCTCGTGAACCGCTCGTTGGAGGATCGCCGGCCGGCGCGTGAGCCGAGCGGAAGCTCGGGGCAGGAGCGGTCGTGACCTCTGTCGAACCCACCAAGCCCGTCGGATCGGTCGAGTCGGTCGCCGGTGCGGCGCCGTCGGATGCCGTGCCCGGCGGGATCTCGCAGGCGGAACGCACCTACGTGCTCGACACGTCGGTGCTGCTGTCCGACCCGCGAGCCCTGTTCCGATTCGCCGAACACGCCGTGGTGCTCCCCGTCGTGGTGATCACCGAGCTCGAGGCGAAGCGGAACGACCCCGAGATCGGCTTCTTCGCCCGCAAGGCGCTGCGCATCCTCGACGATCTCCGCGTCGAGCACGAACGGCTCGACTTCCCGATCCCGGTCGGCGACGACGGCGGGTCGCTCCGCGTCGAGCTCAACCACTCGAGCATGTCGGTGCTGCCGAGCGGCCTCCAGCTGAACGACAACGACTCGCGCATCCTGGCGTGCGCGATGAACCTCTCGAACGACGGGCTCGCGGTCACGGTCGTCTCGAAGGACCTCCCGCTGCGCGTGAAGGCGGCCTCGGTGGGCCTCGACGCGCAGGAGTACCGCGCGGAGCTCGCGGTCGACTCCGGCTGGACGGGCATGGCGGAGCTGGCGCTCGGCTCGAACGACATGGCGAAGCTGTACGAGCACGACGCGATCACGACGAGCGAGGTCGAGGGCATGCCGGTCAACACCGGCCTGGTCATCCACTCCGAGCGCGGCTCGGCCCTCGGCCGCGTGGTGGGCGAGCACGAGGTGCGGCTGGTGCGCGGCGACCGCGAGGTGTTCGGCGTGCACGGGCGCTCGGCCGAGCAGCGCCTCGCGATCGACCTGCTCCTCGACCAGGAGATCGGGATCCTCTCGCTCGGCGGCAGGGCGGGCACGGGCAAGTCGGCGCTGGCCCTGTGCGCCGGGCTCGAAGCCGTGCTCGAACGGCAGCAGCACAAGAAGATCATGGTCTTCCGGCCGCTGTACGCGGTGGGCGGGCAGGAACTCGGGTACCTGCCGGGCGACCAGGGCGAGAAGATGAACCCCTGGGCGCAGGCCGTGTTCGACACCCTCGGCGCCCTGGTCTCCGACAACGTGCTCGAGGAGGTCGTCGACCGCGGCATCCTCGAGGTGCTGCCCCTCACGCACATCCGAGGCCGTTCGCTGCACGACGCGTTCGTGATCGTCGATGAGGCGCAGTCGCTCGAACGCAACGTGCTGCTCACCGTGCTGAGCCGCATCGGGCAGAACTCGCGGGTGATCCTCACGCACGACGTCGCGCAGCGCGACAACCTGCGGGTCGGTCGGCACGACGGCGTCGCGAGCGTCATCGAGACGCTGAAGGGGCACCCGCTGTTCGCCCACATCACGCTGACCCGGTCCGAGCGGTCGGCGATCGCGGCACTCGTCTCCGAGATGCTCGACGGCGCCGAACTGGCGTAGTCGCCGCGACGCCGCGCGGACGCACGACGGCCCCGGAACCTCGGTTCCGGGGCCGTCGTGATGCAGCGGATGCCGCGGCCGGCGCTACTTCGCCTGGGGCGGACGCGTCATCGACAGCAGGTTCAGGGCCTCGTCGAGCTGCGCCTCGGTGAGGTCGCCGCGCTCGACGTGGCCGAGGTCGACGACGGCCTCGCGGACCGTGATGCCCTTGGCGACCGAGTGCTTCGCGATCTTCGCCGCGGCCTCGTAGCCGATGATCTTGTTGAGGGGCGTGACGATGGACGGCGACATGCCGGCCAGGGCGGTCGTGCGCTCCTCGTTGACCTGGAGGCCGTCGATCGTCTTGTCGGCCAGGACGCGCACCGAGTTCGACAGCAGGCGGATCGACTCGAGCAGCGCGGTGCCCATGACCGGGATCTGCACGTTCAGCTCGAACGAGCCCGACGCGCCCGCCCAGGCGACGGTGGCGTCGTTGCCCACGACGCGCGATGCGACCATGAGCACCGCCTCGGGGACGACCGGGTTGACCTTGCCCGGCATGATCGAGGACCCCGGCTGCAGGTCGGGGATGAACAGCTCGCCGAGGCCGGTGTTCGGGCCCGAGCCCATCCAGCGGAGGTCGTTGCAGATCTTGGTGAGGCTCACGGCGATCGTGCGGAGCGCGCCGGACGCCTCGACGAGCCCGTCGCGGTTGGCCTGCGCCTCGAAGTGGTCGGCCGCCTCGGTGATCGGCAGCTCGGTCTCCTGCTGGAGCAGCTCGATCACCAGCTGCGGGAACCCGGCCGGCGTGTTGATGCCCGTGCCGACGGCGGTGCCGCCGAGGGGGACCTCCGCGACCCGGGGCAGCGCCGAGCGCACGCGCTCGATGCCGAGGCGGACCTGACGGGCGTAGCCGCCGAACTCCTGGCCGAGCGTCACGGGCGTCGCGTCCATCAGGTGGGTGCGGCCGGCCTTGACGATGTCGGCCCACGCGTCGGCCTTCGCCTCGAGGGCCACGGCGAGGTGGTCGAGCGACGGGATGAGCTCGTCGATGAGCGCGGCGGTGACCGCGATGTGCACCGAGGTCGGGAAGACGTCGTTGGAGGACTGCGAGGCGTTGACGTGGTCGTTCGGGTGCACCGGGCTGCCGAGCTTCTCGGTCGCGATCGTCGCGAGCACCTCGTTCATGTTCATGTTCGAGGAGGTGCCCGAGCCGGTCTGGTACACGTCGACCGGGAAGTGCTCGGTGAAGGAGTGGCGACCGGCGATGACCTCGTCGGCCGCGTCGGCGATCGCCTGCGCGAGCTGCGCGTCGAGCACGCCGAGTCGCGCGTTCGCGAGCGCCGCGGACTTCTTGATGCGGGCGAGCGCCGCGATCTGGGCGGGCTCGAGGCCCGACCCGGAGATCGGGAAGTTCTCGACCGCCCGCTGCGTCTGCGCTCGGTACAGCGCCGACGCGGGGACCCGCACCTCGCCCATCGTGTCGTGTTCGATCCGGTAGTCGGCGGCGTTGTCCACCACGGTGTGTTCCCCTTCGATCTCGGGCGGTTTCGAGTTGCGGCAGCGGCGCGCGCAGCGAGCGGATGCCGCCGCCGGCGTCAGATGCGACCGACGACGATGTCGGTCTCGGCGCGGCCCTCGAGCAGGCGGTAGTTCGCGCCGACGATAGCCAGCGTACCGGCTGCGATCGCGTCGCTGATCACCTCGGATCGCTCGAGGAGCTCCGCCACGGTGTCGCGGAGGTGCTCGCGTCCGACGTAGGCGGCGTCGATCGCGCCCGGGTCGATCGTCCCCTCGGTGGAGCCGGCCACGCGGCGCACGGCGGGCACGATCCGCTCGACCACGGACTGGATGTGCGCCGGGAGCGGCGCGGCGTCCGCGCCCTGCGAGTCGATGGCGGCGCGGACGGCGCCGCACTGGTCGTGGCCGAGCACGAGGATCAGCGGCACGCCGAGGACGCCGACGGCGTACTCGAGGGAGCCGATCACGTCGTCGGAGGTCACCTGGCCGGCGTTGCGGACCACGAAGGCGTCGCCGAGTCCGACGTCGAAGATGATCTCGGCCGACAGCCGCGAGTCGCTGCAGCCGAAGATCGCCACGAGCGGGCGCTGGTGGTCGGCGAGTTCGGTTCGCCGATCGACGTCCTGACGGGGGTGCTGCGGGGTGCCGGCGATGAACCGCTGGTTGCCGGCGCGGAGCTCGCGCCACGTCTCGGCGGGGGAAGTGGGACGTGCGGGCACGGACTGGGTCACGGCCGTTCCTCTCAGCGCTGTGCGTCGACGGCCGGCGCGATCGCGCGGGCCAGGGTCTCGAATTCCTCCGGGGAGGCGGTGCCGAGCAGCACGAAGGTGCTGTCGCCGGCCTCGGTGACGAGGCCGTACCTCGCGTTGCCGACCTCGGCGGTGGTCTCGCGGTTGTCGTACACGGTCCATTCGACCCCGTCGATGGTCGTCACGCCCGTCGCGATCGTGTTGGCGAGCAGGTCGGCGGTCCACGTGGGGTTCGCATCGAGCCCTTGGTACATGCCCGCGTACTCGTCGCTCGGCGTCAGGTAGCCGGCGTACCAGGCGGTCACGCCGTCGGCGCGGTTGTCGCGCAGCTCGGCGGCGTTCGAACGCCACCCCTCGGGCAGCTCGGGCACCGCGAGCTGCGGCTCGATGCCGGCCTGCGCCTGCGCCGCGACGGCGGGCACGTCGATGTCGCGCTCGATCGGGACGTCGCTGCGCGGCACGATGAGCACGATGACGGCGACGACGGCGAGGCTCGCGAGGAGAGATCCGACGAGGTTGCGGACGGTCTGCCGCTGGCGTCGTCGCACCGCGTCGTCGGCCTTGCGCGCCGCCGTCTCCTCCGGCGTCTCGGGGCGGCCGAGCTCGGCCACCACGCGCGGCTCGCGTCTCGCCATCAGCCCTCGCCGCCGCGGGTCGACGAGTCGGATGCCGCGGCGCCGGCGCGCGCGGCGTCGAGCCGGGCCTTCGCGCCGACGAGCCACTCCTCGCAGCGCTGCGCGAGCGCCTCGCCGCGCTCCCAGAGCGCGAGCGACTCCTCGAGCGTGGCCGAGCCCTGCTCGAGCTCGGAGACGACGCGAACGAGCTCGTCGCGCGCCTGCTCGTAGCTCAGCTCGGCGACATCCGGGGGAGTGGTGGGCATGGACGGCATTCTATTCGCCGTCGCCGACAGCACCCCGAGATGTCGCGCCGAGACGGCCCTCGGCGAGCGTGATGCGCAGCGCCGTGCCCTCCGGCGCCTGGTCGGGCCGAGTGAGGACGCCGTCGTGCTCGCGCTGCACGATGGCGTAGCCGCGCTGCAGCGTCGCGAGCGGCGAGAGGGCCCGCAGCTGCGATCGCAGTTCCGCGACGCGCACGCCGGCGCGCTCGATCGCGCGTTCGGCCAGCTCCGTCCCGCGCGCCACCCACCTCGTCACGTCCTCGGCGCGGCGGTCGACGATCCAGCCCGGATCGGCGAGGGCCGGGCGGGATCGCAGGTGGCCCAGCCGGTCGATCTCGTGCGAGACGAGCGTCGTGACCCGCATGCGCAGGCGCGCGCGGGCCTGCTCGACCCGGATGAGCTCCTCGGCCACGTCGGGCACCACCCGCTTCGCCGCATCCGTCGGCGTCGACGCCCTGAGGTCCGCGACGTCGTCGAGGAGCGGGCGGTCGGCCTCGTGGCCGATCGCGCTCACGATGGGCGTGGTCGCCTCGGCCGCGGCCCGCACCACGCGCTCGTCGCTGAATCCGAGGAGGTTCTGGAAGTCGCCGCCGCCGCGCGCGACGATGATGACGTCGACCTCGGGGTCGGCGTCGAGCCGGCGGATCGCCGACACCACCTCGGGGCAGCAGCGCTCGCCCTGCACCGCCGCGTGGACGACGCGGAACTCGACCGCGGGCCACCGAAGCCTGGCGTTGCGGATCACGTCCTTCTCGGCGTCGCTGTCCTTGCCGGTGACCAGGCCGATCACGCCGGGCAGGAAGGGCAGCCGCTGCTTGCGGGCGGCGTCGAAGAGCCCCTCGGCCGCGAGCTGGGCGCGCAGCCGCTCGAGCCGCTCGAGCAGGTCGCCGAGCCCGACGTGGCGGAGGTCGAAGACCTGCATCGTGAGCGAGCCGCCCTTGACCCACCAGTTGGGCTTGACCAGCGCGACGACGTGGTCGCCGGCCTTGAACTGCTCGGTCAGCTTCGCCCGGGTCGACGACCAGATCGTGAAGGAGACGGTCGCCTCGGCCTCGAGGTCCTTGAGCTTGCCGTACACGTTGCCGGCCGACACCCCCCACTGCGTGACCTCGCCCTCGATCCACACCGTGCCAAGCCGGTCGAGGTACTCCTTGAGCTTGCCCGAGAGCACCGAGACGGGCCACGGCGTCTCGCGCGTCGTGGGGCCCTGCGCCATGCGGCCTCCCAGCCGCTCGTCATGTGGGGCCGCGTAGGATGGGCACCGTGACGAGCTTGACGGATGCCCCGCGAATCGACCTCGGCATGCCTCGGATCCCGAGCGTGCGCGGCCGGCTCAAGGATATCCCCGCCCAAGGACGCAAGCGGGTGCTGCTCGCAGCGCCGCGCGGCTACTGCGCGGGCGTCGACCGTGCGGTGATCGCCGTCGAGAAGGCGCTCGAGCACTACGGTGCGCCCGTCTACGTGCGCAAGCAGATCGTCCACAACATCCACGTGGTCACCGAGCTCGAGAAGCAGGGCGCGATCTTCGTCGAGGAGGTCGACGAGGTGCCCGAGGGCTCGCACGTCGTCTTCAGCGCGCACGGCGTCTCGCCCGCGGTCGTGAACTCCGCCGCCGAGCGCGGCCTGCACGCCATCGACGCCACCTGCCCGCTCGTCACCAAGGTGCACCGCGAGGCCGTGCGCTTCGCGCGCGACGACTTCGAGATCCTGCTCATCGGCCACGAGGGCCACGAGGAGGTCGAGGGCACCGCGGGTGAGGCACCCGACCACGTCACCCTCGTCAACAGCCCCGACGACGTGCCGAACATCGAGGTGCGCGACCCCGACAAGGTCGTGTGGCTCTCGCAGACCACGCTCTCCGTCGACGAGACGATGGAGACCGTGCGGCGCCTCCGCGAGCGGTTCCCGAACCTGCAGGACCCGCCGTCCGACGACATCTGCTACGCGACCCAGAACCGCCAGGTCGCCATCAAGAAGGTCGCGCGCGAGTCCGACGTCGTGATCGTCGTCGGCTCGGCGAATTCGTCGAACAGCGTCCGCCTCGTCGAGGTCGCCCTCGAGTACGGCGCGAAGCGCGCCTACCGGGTCGACTACTCGACCGAGATCCGTCAGGAGTGGCTGGAGGGGGCCGAGACCATCGGCGTCACGAGCGGCGCGTCCGTGCCCGAAGGGCTCGTCAAGGAGGTGCTCCTCGAGCTCGAGGACGCCGGCTACGGCGAGGTCGAGGAGGTCAAGACGGCCGAGGAGGACCTGATGTTCTCGCTGCCGAAGGAGCTCCGCAAGGACCTGCAGGGCAACCGCGACGCCCGCGCCCTCGGTGGCCGGGGTCGCCAGGCCGCCAACGCCTGAGCCCTCGCCGCAGGGCGACGCGGCGACGCGACCGGGCGGTCAGGCCCCCGGGCCCATGAGCACGCGAGCGTACTCCGGGTCGGAGAGCAGGATCTGCGCCATGAGCGCGTAGAACACCACGAACGCCAGCGCGCCCATCAGCAGCGGCACCCAGAACGCCAGGCGTCGCGCCCGCAGGCGCCGCAGCGACCAGGCCAGTGCGATGCCCCACAGCGCCAGCTGCAGGACCGTGCCCACGAGGATGAGCGTCGGCACCTGCACCCCGGGGACGAAGTCGCGCCCGGGAACCTCGGTGCCGAGCATCTCGGCCGTCTGCCGGAACGTCTCGGTCGCCACCGTCGGCAGCAGGTTCAGCAGGAGCGCGTTGTAGGCGGCGCCGAAGAGGCCGAGGACCAGCAGGATGACGGTCGCGATCGCGTCGCCGCGGCGGACGCCGCCGGCGGCGGCCGGCGCGGCGGGCCCCGGCGCTGCGGGGGCGACGGAGGCCGCGCCAT
>NZ_LQGY01000057.1 GCF_001620055.1 Agromyces sp. NDB4Y10
GCTGCGAGGTCGGGCTCGACGCGCTCGAGGGCGGCCAGCTCGGCTCCGGCGCGTTCGAGCGCGTGCCCGGCACGCGCGAGCGCCGGTGCGACGGGACGCCCCGGTTCGGTGAGGTGGGCCTCGACCTCGGCGAGGGCGGCGCCGGCACCCGCGAGCCAGCGCTCGGCCCGCCCGGCGGCCCCCTCCGCCGCGGCGAGCGCGGCGGCGTCGAATCGGGAGCGGAGCCGCTCGAGCAGTTGGATTGCCGCGTCGTGGCGTTCCCGGACCCGTGCCTCCCGCTCGCGCAGGGCGGGGAGGTCCTGGGCGGCACCGCGCTCGGCGGCCCGACGCTCGGCGAGCCCCTGCTGGGCGTCGCCGAGGGCGCGATGGATCGAGTCGCACAGCGAGGCGATGCGGCTGCTCCAGGACCGTCGCTCGGCCGCCGTGTGCTCCTCGGCGTCGTCGAGGCGCTGCTGCAGCAGGAACGCCTCCCGCAGCCACCCGCGTGCCCGGGCGACCGCCTCGGCGAGGTCCCGCGCGACCTCCGGGCCGAACTCCGCCTCGGCGAAGCGCACCTCCTGGTCGGCGTCGCGCACCGCCTCGTCGGCGCGCACGAGCCGCGCCTTGGCGCTCGTCTCCAGCTCATGTGCGGCCCGCCGGTCGACCGACTCCCGCCGCACGCCGACTCGCCTGAGGCCCACGACCGTGCCCACCAGCACGAGTGCGGCCGCGCCGATCCCGACGAGCGAGGGGACCACCCACTCGAGTCCGCCCATGCCGCGAGTCTAGGCACTTCGGCGCCCAACGGCTCGGGTGCGAACCGGGAGCCCGCCGAGCGCCCGCCGGGAATCCGGCGCGGAGCCTTGGCCGCGGCATCCGCCCGCCCCTAGCCTCGTCGCATGCGCGTGCTGTTGAAGCTCACCCTCGACTGCGATGCGGATGCCGCGTGGCGCGCGATCCGCAGCCCCGCCGTGCTCCGCGAGGTCGTCGCCCCCTGGCTCGACTTCGAGTCGCTGGAGGGCACCGGCTTCCCCGCGACCTGGCCTGAGGGACCGCACCGGTTGCGTGCCCTCGCGTTCGGCATCGCGCCCACGGGCGAGGAGATCATCGACGTCTCGTACCCGGGCGGGCTGCCGCCGGGCGTGAAGATGCTGCGCGACGGCGGCGGCGCCGTCTCGGGCCCGCTCGCGGCGTTCCGGCACTGGGACCACCGGATGGCGATCTCGCCGCTGCCCGACGGGCGGACGCTGTACCGCGACCAGCTCCGCGCGAGCGCCGGGGCGCTGGAGCCCCTGCTCTGGTACCCGACCTGGGCGTTCTGGCAGTACCGCGGCATGCGACTGAAGCAGTTGGCGCCGACGTGGGCGTACGACCCGCCGGGCACGGCCGACGCCGACCGCGCGGCATCCGCCGCCGAAGCCAGGAGCGCGGCATGACCGCGACGCTCGGCGCCCTCCAGCTCGCGGACTGGCGTCGGCGCGTCTTCGGCCTCTACGCGGGGGTGCGGCACCTCAACTCCCACGACCCCGCGCAGGGGCACGAGCTCTGGCGCTCGGGCCGCGACGACCTGTTCGCGGGTCACCCGCAGTCGCCCCTGCTGCCCGACGACCGGGCTCGGTTCACCGGCCTCACCGTGCCGCGCTACGACCCCGACTGGCGCTTCGAGCTCGAGGTGCGCCGGCCCGACGAGCCCGTCCGGATGGTCGTCGACAGCTCGACCGACGGGTCCATCCCCTTCTCGCTCGTCGGCACGGTCCGCATCCCGTACCTCGGCACGCTCGACGTCTGGCGGATCACGGCGTACGGCGGCGGGCTGTTCCTCCCGGTGAAGGACGGCCTCGCCGGCCAGCCGGGCGGCACCTACGGCGGCGGACGCTACCTGCTCGACACCGTGAAGGGCGCCGACCTCGGCTCGGGCGCCGACGACGACAGCCTCGTCGTCGACTTCAACTTCGCCTACAACCCCTCGTGCGCATACGACCCGTCGTGGTCGTGCCCGCTCGCTCCGCCCGGCAACACGGTCCGCGACGAGATCCCGGTGGGCGAGCGGATGCCGCGCTGAGGGGGCGCACAGGGTCGGCCCCGCGGCATCCGCTATGGTTGACGTCGGCGTGCGCGACGAACGCGCCGCCTGCGTCGTAGACACGCTCCCGGGCCGAGAGCCCGATGACTTCATACGGCGAACGGATTCGCCGACCGGCGTCTTCGCCATTCCCCACCGCCGGGCCCATCCGCCGCGTTCCGCGGCGCGCCCGGCCGTGCCATCCCGAACGGACCACCTTTGACGGACCTCACCTTCGGCGCGCTCGGCGTGCCCGCACCCCTCGTCGCGGCCCTCGCCGCCGACGGCAAGACCACCCCCTTCCCGATCCAGGCCGACACCCTGCCCGACACCCTCGCCGGGCGCGACGTGCTCGGCCGCGGCAAGACCGGCTCGGGCAAGACCATCGCCTTCGCACTGCCCATGGTGGCGCGCCTCGGCACGTCGCTCGCCGGCGGCAAGCGCCGCCCCGGCCGCCCCCTCGGCCTCGTGCTCGCCCCCACCCGCGAGCTGGCCACGCAGATCACCCAGACGTTCGAGCCGCTCGCGGCCGCGTACGGCCTGAAGGTCACCACGATTTTCGGCGGCATCAACCAGACCCGCCAGGTCAGCGCCCTGAAGGCGGGCGTCGACATCGTCGTGGCCACGCCCGGCCGCCTCGAGGACCTCATGAAGCAGGGCTTCCTGAGCCTCGACGCGATCGAGATCACCGTGCTCGACGAGGCCGACCACATGGCCGACCTCGGCTTCCTGCCGGTCGTCACGCGCATCCTCGACAAGACCCCCCGCGGCGGGCAGCGCCTGCTGTTCTCGGCGACGCTCGACAACGGCGTCGACAAGCTCGTGAAGCGCTACCTGCAGAACGAGGTGCTCCACTCGGTCGACGAGGCGAACTCCCCCGTCGCCGCGATGACGCACCACGTCTTCGAGATCGACGACGTCGACGCGAAGAACGAGCTCGTGAAGACGCTCGCCTCGGGCACCGGCCGCCGCATCCTGTTCATGCGCACGAAGCACCACGCGAAGAAGCTCGCGAAGAAGCTGACCGAGCAGGGCATCCCCGCCGTCGACCTGCACGGCAACCTGTCGCAGCCGCAGCGCGACCGCAACCTCGCCGCGTTCGGCGACGGCTCGGTCAAGGTGCTCGTCGCGACGGACGTCGCGGCGCGCGGCGTGCACGTCGACCACGTCGAGCTCGTCATCCACGTCGACCCGCCCATGGAGCACAAGGCGTACCTGCACCGCTCGGGCCGCACCGCGCGGGCCGGCAGCGAGGGCGACGTGGTGACCATCTGCCTGCCCGGCCAGAAGCAGGACCTCAAGACCCTGCTGCGCAAGGCCGACATCCGCGTCACGCCGCAGCAGGTGACCGCGGACTCGCCCGCCGTCGCGAAGCTCGTGGGCGACGTCGCGCCGTACGTGAAGCCCGCACCGCGCGAGGCGCGCCAGCCGCAGGGCGGCGGGCGCTCGCAGGGCGCCAACGCCCAGCGCAAGCGCGCCGCACGTGCCGGCGAGCCCCAGCCCGCGGGCCAGGGTCGCCGCAGCCGC
>NZ_LQGY01000058.1 GCF_001620055.1 Agromyces sp. NDB4Y10
GCCTCGGCCCGTTCGGCCTCGGCGCGGTCGCCGGCGAGGTCGGCGTCCTCCTCGGGCGCGGACTCTGCGGCTGGCGCGTCCCCTCCCGCGTCGCCGGCCGCGACCGGCGCGCGCGGCACGTCACGGACCTCCCCCGCGACGGCGCCCGACACGTCCACCTCCGACCCGACGGCCTGCAGCGACCGCACCAGCCGCCCGGTCAGCACGGCCGCACCCGCCTCGGCCGACACCGTCGCCGCGACGAGGGTCTGCTCGACCTCGTCGAGCACCGCGCGCGACGGACTCCGATCCGCGGCCTCCGCGAGCTCGGTCGCCTGCCGCAGGAGCCCCGCGACCGCTCGACGCCGTTCGGCGACGAGCGCCGTGAGCGCGCGGCCGTCGCCCGAGCCCTGCGCGTCGGCGAGCTCCCCGCCGAGGCCCACGAGGTCGCCCACGTCGTCGGCGTGCTCGCGCGCGAGGCGGTTCACGATCCACGCCGCCGGCGACGGTCGCTTCAACCCCGAGATGCGCTTGGACAGACCCCGGTCCGACGCCTTCGCCTCCGCCGCGCGGGCGTTGCGCGCCGCCGTGAACTCCTCCGGCACGAGCGCGTACAGTGCGTCGGCCGCGTCGGTCAGGGCATCGGTCGCCATCGCCCCATCATGTCGCGAACGGATGCCACGCGGCATCCGCTCGCCCTCAGACCGTCTCGAGGTACTGGTGCACGAGACTCACCGCGAGCGCCCCCTGCCCGACGGCCGACGCGACGCGGCGCATCACGTCGTGGCGGACGTCGCCCGCCGCGAAGATGCCCGGCACGCTCGTCTCGAGCAGCAGCGGGTCGCGCCGCAGCGTCCACCCGCGCGGCCGCCGACCGTCGTGCACGAGGTCCGGTCCCGTGAGCACGAACCCGTGGTCGTCGAGCTCGAGCAGTCCGCGCACGAGGTCGGAACCGGGGACCGCGCCGATGAAGATGAACATCGCGTCGGCGGGCAGGTCCTCCTCGGCGCCCGTCACCGTGTCGCGCACCGTCATCGAGGTCAGGCGGTCCTCCCCCTCGAGCTCGGTCACCTGGGCGTGCGGTCGCACGGTGATGTTCGGCGTCGCCTCGATCTGGTCGATGAGGTACTGCGACATGCTCTTCGCGAGCGAGTCGCCGCGAACCAGGATCGTCACGTGCTCGGCGTACCGCGACAGGAACATCGCACCCTGGCCGGCCGAGTTCGCACCGCCGACGACCACCACGCGGCATCCGCTGTAGCTGACGGCCTCGCTCGCCGCGGCACCGTAGTAGACGGATGCCCCGTTGAGCCGTTCCTCGCCGGGGATGCCGAGGGTGCGCGCCTCGACGCCGGTCGAGAGCACCAGCGCCCGGGAGCGCAGCTCGCTGCCGTCGTCGAGCGTGACGATCTTGTACGAGTCCTCCACCCGGATGCCCGTGACCGCCTGCGGATTCAGGATCTCCGCGCCGAGCCGCTTGGCCTGCGTGACGGCGCGGCGCGCGAGGTCGGCACCGCTGATGCCGTGCGGGAAGCCGAGGTAGTTCTCGATGCGGGAGCTCGTGCCCGCCTGGCCGCCCGGCACCTCGCGCTCGATCACGGCCGTCCGCAGCCCCTCGGACGCGCCGTACACCGCCGCGGCGAGACCCGCCGGCCCGGCGCCGATCACGATCAGGTCGTAGAAGGGCGCCTGCGGCGGCGCGCGCAGCCCGATGCGCTCGGCGAGCTCGTGCAGGTCGGGGCACGAGAGCACCGTGCCGTCCGGCAGGAACACCACCGGCAGGCGGGTGCTGCCGGGCGTGGTCGCCTCGACGAGGGCCCGCGCCCCCTCGTTGCGCTCGATGTCGAGCCACTGGTACGGGATCTGGCTCCGCGCGAGGAAGTCCTTCACCGCGTGCGTCGTCGGCGACCACAGCGCCCCGGCGACCCGGATGCCCTCGTAGACCGGCGGCGTGTTCGCCTGCCAGTCGTCGAGGAGGTCGTTCAGCACCGGGAAGAACCGCTCCTCGGGCGGATCCCACGGCTTCAGCAGGTAGTAGTCGAGGTCGATCTTGTTGATGCTCGTGATCGCGGCATCCGTGTCGGCGTACGCCGTGAGGAGTACGCGCTTCGCGTCGGGGTAATGCGCGATGGCCTCGGTGAGGAACTCGGTGCCCGACATGCCGGGCATGCGCTGGTCGACCACGAACAGAGCCACCGGCGTGCCGCGGCGCTCGAACTCGGCGATCGCCTCGAGCGCCTCCTGGCCCGAGCCGGCCTTCACGATGCGGTAGTCCTCGCGGTACCGCGACTGCAGGTCGCGGGCGACCGCGTTCAGCACCTGCGGCTCGTCGTCGACGGTCATGATGACGGGCTTCGCCATCCGATCACCCCTCCTCCTGCTGCAGGGCGCCGGCCGGCGCGCCGGTCTCGCCGTCGGGTGCGACGCCGATCGGCAGGCGCACCGTGAACCGCGTGCACCCGTCGCGCGACTCGAGGTCGAACTCGCCGCCGTGCTTCTTCACGATGATGTTTCGCGAGATCGCAAGGCCCAGGCCGGTGCCCTCGCCGGGGGCCTTCGTCGTGAAGAACAGGTCGAAGAGCTTCGAACGGATGTCGGCGGGCACGCCCGGCCCGTCGTCCTCGACCTGCACCTCGACCCGGTCGCCCGCGCGTCGCGCCCGCAGCGTGAGCGTGCCCTGGCCGCCCATCGCGTCGATGGCGTTGTCGATGAGGTTGGTCCACACCTGGTTGAGCTCGCTCGCGTAGGCCTGGATCAGCGGCAGGTCGGCGTCGAACTCGCGCACCACTCGCACGCCGTGCTTGAGCTTGTTGTGCAGGATCACGAGCGTGTCGTCGAGGCCCGTGCGCACGTCGACGTCCTGGACCGGGGTCTGGTCCATGTACGTGTACATCTTGAGCGCCCTCACGAGTTCGACGATGCGGTTCGTCCCCACCACGATCTCCGACAACAGGGCGTAGATGGCGGACTTCAGTCCCAGCCACTCCACGACGACCGGTAGCCGCTCATCGCCGAACACCATGCCGAGCTCGTCCAGGCCGTCGCGCGTGACGCCGAGGTTCACGATCGAGGCGGCCAGGTCGCCGCCGGAGCGGACGTCGTAGCGCTCCAACCAGTCCTCGACCTCGGCCTCGCGGTCGCTGCGCTCGACCGCGCCGAGTTCGACCGGATCCCGCGCCCGCCGCGCCGCGAGCGCGTCGAGCTCGCGGAGCTTGTCGAGCCGGGAGCCGTAGAGGCCGAGCCGTCCGAGCTCGATCTGCGCCTCCTGCAGCCGCGCGAACACCTCCGAGGCCTGGGCGGCCCCGCGCTGGGCAGCAGATGCCGGATTGTTCATCTCGTGCGCCATGCCCGCGCTCAGCCGTCCGATGGAGGCCATCTTCTCCTGCAGGAGCAACTGGTCCTGCATGCTGTTGATGCGCTGGATGGTCTCCTCGAGGGCGGCGTTGCGCGCCCGGAACTCCGCCTCCTTCGCGCGGAACTCCTCCTCGCTGCGACGCAGCGCCGCTTCGGCCGCCCGGCGCTCCGCGAGGTCGCGGATGATGCCGGTGTAGTACCGGTCGCCGCCCACGGTCCAGGTCGAGAGCGAGAGCTCCACGGGGATCTCGGCGCCCGACGCCGTGAGCGCCTCCAGCTCGACCGTCGTGCCGATGACGTGGGCCTCGCCCGTGGCCGCGTACCGCGCCATCCCGGCGCGGTGCTGCTCGCGATACCGCGCGGGGATCACGAGTTCGAGCGAGCGGCCCAACGCGTCGGCCTCGCTGTGCCCCAGGATGCGAGTGGCCGCGGGGTTCCACGACACGATGCGCCCGGTGTGGTCGGCCGAGATGATGGCGTCGACGGCGGAGTCGGTCACCGACCGGAACCGCTCCTCGGCGCGGACGCGATCGCTGATGTCGCGGATGATCCCGGTGTAGTAGCGGTCGGCGTCGAGGAACCAGGTGCTGAGCGCCAGTTCGATGGGGAACTCCGTGCCGTCGCTGCGGAGCCCCGCGAACTCGACCGTCCGTCCGATGAGGTTCGTCGGACCGCCGTGGCTGACGCGTTCGATCGCGGTGCGATGCCGTTCGCGGAACCGTTCGGGGATGATGAGGTCGAGCGTCCGCCCGACGGCCTCCTCCTCGGCGTGACCGAACAGGTCGGCGGCGGCGCTGTTCCAGCTGCGGATCACGCCGTCGGCGTCGGTGGAGATGATCGCGTCGATCGCCGACTCCATCACGGAACGGAACTTCGCCTCCGACTCCCGCAGCGCCGCCCGCGACCGCGAGATCGTCACCTGCCGTTGCACCCGCGCGAGCGCCTCGTGCGGATCGAGCGGCGTCGAGATCAGGTCGTCGCCGACCTGCAGCCCCCGCACCCGGAGCTCGACGTCGGACTCGGCGACGAGGAACACGACGGGCAGGTCGCGCGCGCGACCCGCGTGGTGCAGGTCAGCGGCGAGCTCGAACGGGTCCGCCCGCTCGAGTCCGACGTCGACCACGATGAGATCGGGCGCGGCCGCGAGCGCCTCGGTCGACCGCTCCAGGTCGCCGGGCGCGTGCACCACGTCGTACGCGTCGACGCCGAGCAGGTCCCGCAGATCGCCGGCTGCCCGGGCGTCGTCGGAGACGACGAGGATCACTCCGCGGTCGCCCACGAGCCCCACCTCCCCCGCTGCATCGCGCCGGACGGCTCACCGCCAGAGTAGCGACGCGCCCGAGGCGCGGCCAGCGTCGACGGAGGCCCCGAACAGGGGGCGTCAGTTGCCGACGGTCGCGAACAGGATGAGCGCTCCCTGGCTGACGAACACGAACCCGCCGAGGATGATCGCGGCCATCGAGATCCATCCCGGTCCCGTCGACGGATCCTCCCGGAACCGTCGACGACCCTGCACACCGAGCGCAACCGCGATCCCCGAGACCCCGAGCGCCCACAGTGCCGGCAGCGCCAACGAAAGGGCGGCGAGCAGCAGCCCGATCACCGCCGCGGGCGACACGGTGCCGAACCAGCGGAGCGCGCCGCCGCGCGGGGCACCGTCGGCGTCGCCGCCGCCATCCGGTCGTTGCACCATGCGCCCCAGTCAACCGCATCGCGCCGCCTAGACTGAACGGGCACTCGCGGGAGTGGTGAAATCGGCAGACACGCAGGATTTAGGTTCCTGTGCCTTCGGGCGTGTGGGTTCAAGTCCCACCTTCCGCACTGGACCGGATTGGACTGGACTGGCTGGCTCTCCCTGACCGAAGGCGCGCGCCGGGGTGCGTCCGGCGGGCGATCGCAACCTAGATGCGGTAGCGCTGGACTCGCTCTGGGTGCAGCACGAGCCGCACCACCTCGCTGCGGTGCAACGCGCGGATCGCAGCGCGGTTCGCCTCCAGGTCGGCGCCGTAGTACCGATCGATCAACCGGAGCATGAGCTCGCGTGCGCCCTCCTCGTGGTGGTCGATGCGGCCCTCGATCGACACCCAGTGTTCGGGTTCGCCCACCGGCGCAGCGACGATCACCGATGCGCGGGGGTCCTCTCGAAGCCGAGCCAGACGCGGCGTTCCCACCACGCTGAACATCTGGAGACGTCCTCCGTCGGCGACCTCGAACCACACCGGTCTCGGAGCCGGCCATCTCGAAGGGTGGGGGCGAACGGTGAGCATGGCGTGAAGCGGGCGGTTCAGCAGCTCGAGGTCGTCTGCCGTGAGTTCCGGATTCATGGGATCCTCCGATCGGGGCGCGGTTCGACCCGCGCCGCGCACGCGGACGCCGGGCGGAGCGAAGCCGCTGCCGTGGTGCGCATCAGTCACTCGACGATCGCGGACGCTTCGATCTCCACGCGGATGCGAGGGTCGAAGAGCGCCGCGACGCCGATGAGGGAGGCCGGCGCGGCAGTGAGGCCGAGTTCCGCCACCGCCTGCTCGTGACCTTGCATGAACTGCGGCATCTGGTCGAGGGACCACTCGGTCACGAAGACGCGATATCGCGTGACATCCGCGAAGGTCGCCCCAGCGGCGTTCAGGGCCCGACCGACGTTGCGATAGGCCTGCACGAGCTGGCCGGCGAGGTCGTCGGCGACCAGCTCGGCGCTCTCGTCCCATCCGACCTGACCGGCGACTTCGACGAGCCGGGATCCGACCGACGATGAGACCTGGCGGTAGATGGGCGAATCGAACAGGTCGTCGGGGGTGATGAGCTGCACAGCCATGAGTTCTCCTTCCAGCGTGCCCCTCGCGTGAGACGGCGAGGATGTGGTATCTCATGTGTACTAGGTCTACTCTGGATACTTCAACGATACCTGGGTGAATGGAGGAAACCGTGGCCGACGGAAGTGGCCTGGACGAGCTCGTGGGCGAACGTCGGCGTCTGCTCGACGAGGTGCTCGACAAGTGGTCGATCTCGGTGCTGATGCTGCTCTGCGACTCCCCCCAGCGCTTCAGTCGCCTGAAGAGGAGCCTCGGCGGGATCACCCAGAAGTCGCTCACCCTGACGTTGCGGCGACTCGAACGGAACGGCATGGTCGAGCGCATCGTGATCTCGTCGTCCCCGGTCGCCGTCGAGTACCGCATCACCGAGCTCGGTCGCTCGATCGAATCCCCGCTCGTCGCGATGAGCGAGTGGGCGGTCGCGAACCTGACCGCCGTCGACCAGGCGCGCGCCCGGTACGACGCGCGCCTGGATGCCGACGGGGAGGGACGCGGTAGCCGGTGACCCGACGCTAGACGTCCCGCTTCTTCGTCACGACCAGGGCGATGACCTGGAGTCCGACCGCCCACGCCGCCATCGTGAGTCCACCTTCCAGGGGGCTGAGCGCGCCGTCGGTGGTACTGACGGCGACCATCTGCTGGCCCGCCTCTCCGGGCAGGAACCGCCCGACGTCCGCGACCCAGTCGGCCAACCCCGCGAGGGTCTGGAGCACCACCGGCAACACGAAGAAGACGCCGACGACGGTGACGATACCGCCGGCCGTGTTGCGCAGGAGCGTGCCGGTGGCCATCGAGATCAGTGCGACGAGCGCCAGGAACGTCCCGGTGTTGACCACGCTGAGGAAGACGCCCTCCTCGCCGAGGGCGAACCCGAGGCCCTGCGCATCGAGGATCGGCTGCGTGACGAAGTAGGACCCGAGAGCGCTGACGAATCCGACGACGAACGAGATCGCCGCGATGACCGCCGCCTTGGCAACCAGCGCCTGCGTGCGCCCGGGGACCGCCACCATGGTCGAGCGGATCATGCCGGTACCCCATTCCGAGGCGACGAGCACCACGGCGAGCGAGGCGATGAGCAGCTGCCCGAATGCCAGGCCGGATGAGGGGACGGCGAACGCGGCGCCGGGCGGCGCGGCATCGGCGGCCAAGCCCAGCGACCAGGCCACCACCGCGGCGAGCCCGATCATCACCACGAGGGTGATGACGATCAGGATGACCGTCGACGGAACGGTGGTGACCTTGATCCACTCGGACCTCAGCACGCGACCGAAGGTGATC
The DNA here is from genome assembly GCF_001620055.1 of Agromyces sp. NDB4Y10. GTDB lineage: Bacteria > Actinomycetota > Actinomycetes > Actinomycetales > Microbacteriaceae > Agromyces > Agromyces indicus. The sequence goes on from NZ_LQGY01000058.1 coordinate 7,422, forward strand.
CCGGAGCCGGCCTCGGCGCGGGTGGTCGGCGTGGTCGGTATGGACGAGGTTGCGGTGGGTGCGGTCATGGTCAGCGTCCTTCCGTGGATGCGAGGGTCGAGGTGTTCGAGAGGCTTCGGGATTCGTATTCGACTTCGCCCCTCGTCAACTGCATGTATGCGCCCTCGAGCGACAGTTGCAGCGGTGTGAGTTCGTAGACCAGGACGCGCTCTCGGAGGGCGACCTCCGCGACACGACGCGCCTCGACGCCGCTGATCTCGACGAGCTCGGGTTCGAGCACCTGCGAGGTCACGCCGTCGCCGGCGAGTGCCCCGAGGAGGTCCTGTGGGCGTTCCGCTCGCACCCGGACGCGCGCCGTGCTCTGCGCGTCGATGATGGACTGGATCGGCGCGTCCGCGATGATCCGGCCACGTCCGATGACGATGAGGTGGTCCGCGGTCAGCGCCATCTCCGACATGAGATGCGACGACAGGAAGACCGTGCGACCTTCGCCGGCCAGATCCCGGGCGAGATGCCGGACCCACTGGACGCCCTCGGGATCGAGGCCGTTCACCGGCTCGTCCAGGATCACGGTGTGCGGATCCCCGAGCAAGGCGACCGCGATGCCGAGCCGCTGGCCCATGCCGAGCGAGAATCCGCCGACGCGCTTCCTGGCGACGGGGCCGAGCCCGGTGAGCTCGATGACGTCGTTCACCCGGCGGTTCGGGATGCCATGCGTCGCCGCCATGGCCCGGAGGTGGTTGTAGGCGGAGCGCCTGGTGTGGACCGCCTTGGCGTCGAGGAGCGCGCCGACTTCGTGAAGCGGGGCCTTGTGCGCTGCGTACGGCCGCCCGTTCACGGTGACGCGTCCGCCGGTCGGGTTGTCGAGGCCCATGATCATGCGCATGGTGGTGGACTTGCCGGCCCCGTTCGGGCCGAGGAACCCGGTCACGCGTCCGGGCTGGACGGTGAACGAGACGGTATCGACGGCCGTCTTGCGGCCGTATCGCTTCGAGAGGGCTTGTGCTTCGATCATCATCTTTCTTCCTGCTCGTTCGCACGAGCATCGGGATCGGTGGTTCCGTCCCCCGCAATGAGAAACGGTGTGCTCAGGACAGGGTCAAGCGGGCGGATCGCGGCCTCCCGGATTCCGGGAACCCGAGGATCAGGGATGGGCGGAGGTTCTCCCGCAGGATGCGAAAGGGTCGCGGCCAGAAGCCGACGCGTAGTCGGATGTCGATGGACCCGGGGTCGATTGCCATGGACCCATTGCACTCGGACGGAGCAAGGGCGGGTAGTGCCGTGGTGTCACCCGCTGTCATGACACGATGTCACTACCGGGCAGCCGGAGGCGCGGCCATCCTCGAGGATCATGAGAATCCTCGATCTCGCGCTCAGCGCCGTCATCATCCTGTCGGCGATGGTCTTCTCGGCCTACATCGGCCACTACTACTTCGACTTCGGCCTGTTCACCGCGCTGCCCGACAGCGTGGCCCGGGTCTTCACGAGCCTGCCAGCCATCCAGTACGTGGCAGTCGGCGTCGCCGCGTCCGCGTTGATCGCGAAGATCCCGGTCGGCCGAGCCATCAAGCGGCAGGAAGCGGTGGGTTGACCTTCGGATGGCACGGGAGTCACCCGGTGGCGCCGCCGGCACTCGCGGCCGACTGGATCAGTCGTCTCGAGCGAGCAGCCCGTCCACGACGGCTCGTGCATGCTCGGATTCCGCGTCGCCACGCCAGCGGACCTGGACGAGGTCTCGACCGAGGACGACCGTCGCCATCCAGACGCCCTCGTCGAGCTGCACGCGCAGCGCCCCGTCGGTCTCCGTCGAGGCCGAACCTTCGGGGAGCGCCTCATCGGCCGGCTGCATCCATCCGCCGTCGGGAACGACGAGCACCTGAAGGCGTTCGTCATCACCGAAGTCGAGTTCGCACACGGTGGATCCCGTGAGATCGATGGCGGTGTTCGTCATCGAGCGCCTCGGCACCCGATCGGGTGCGAGGGCGGACCCGTCGACGCCCGCCGCATCCGCACCCTGCCCGAGCAGGGCGCGGCACCGTTCGGTTCGGTGTCGCACCTGGGGCCGAGGCGTCTCGACCGACTCGGCGCTCGCGACCAGGAGCGGCAGCAGCGTCGCGCCGAGGTCGCGGAGGGCTGCCGTCGATTGCGCCGGCCCCGACGGCATGCCGAACGCGCTGATCTCGGCGAAGACCTCGCCCGACAGCACGGACAACGTGCAGCTCGCCGGCTCCCCCGGTTCGCAGACGATGCCGGAGGCATCGCCGAGCGTGTCGTCCCATTGGTTGTGGCCGCTCCCGCTCACGTAGCCCTGCCAGTACTCGGCCCCGTGGGGTGTCGCACGGAGGACGATCGCCGGAGCGTCGCGTTCCACGACGAATCCGTCGACGACGATCGACGAGCCCCAGGAGCATTCGATGCCGTTGTCCTGCAGGATGACCGGATCCGGGAGGTGCGCCTCCGGCGCATCGACCCGCGCACCGAGGAGTTCGCTCGCGGCTCCTGGACCGATGAGCGTGTCGCAGGTCAGCCCGGGGAACCCGGGCGCCGGCGGGTCGATTTCCGCGGGCGCGCTGTCGGGCACGGGGTTCTCGGCAGGTGCGGTGGGCTCCTCCCGAATCGGCTGCGGGATCCCGGCGCAACCGGCGGACAGCACGACGGACAGTGCCGCGATGCAGCCGACTGCGAGTCGAATCGTCGCCGACATCCGGTGAAGGGCGAGGTCCCTGGGTCGCGGTTCGGCCATGTCGTTCCTTTCCGCACGGCGGCGTCGATCCTTCGGGCGGGACTCCAGGGTGGGCGGGCGGCCATCCTAGTCAGCGCCGCCGTCGAGCATGCGGTGTCGACCGTCGTCCCGCCGTTTCGGGCGCGGTGCTACTTGCTGTCCACGCGACCGATCGGTTCGGTGCTGGCCTCGAATGCGGCTCGAGCGGCGGGCCAGCTGTGCTCGTCGAGGTGGAGTGCGGTGCGGAGGTACGCACTGGTCAGACGCTGGATGACCGCGACGCGTTCGGGGCTCTCGTCGGTGGTCTCGGCGACCTCGTAACCGACGATGCCGCCGAGTGCGTGCTCGGCACCGTGGAACGTGAGCAGGTCGGTGGCGCCGGGGCTGTGCGTGTAGGCGTCGGTGAACCAGTCTGGCCCTCGGCTGGACATCTTGGACTGGTCCCGGTCGCCCGCGACGACGAGGGTCGGGGTGTCCATCTCCCGGAACGAGGGGTGCATGAACGGGAAGTTCGCCTGTGCGAAGGGGTGCAGGTGGTCACCGCCGAGTCCGGTGGCGGAGAGGAGGATGCCCGCGCTGACGCGGGCGTCGGACAGGTCATCACCGACGTTGCCCGCTTCGTCCAGGATTCGCGCGCCCAACAGCGACTGCACGGTCTGCCCGCCCCACGAGTGTCCGGCAGCAGCGACGCGGCTCCGATCGACGCGTCCGGCGAGGCCCGGAACGGCCGCCTCGATGGTGTCCAACTGATCGAGGATGCGGGTGAGGTCCGCGATCCGCTCGGTCCAGATGCTCGGGAACACCGGGTGCTCGAACCCGAAGCCGTACCGGCGCGAGTCGAGGTGCGTGGGCTGGATCACCACGAAACCGCGGGACGCCCAGAACGCCGCGAGGGGTGCGTACCCGTCGAGGTTCCAGCCGTTGCCGTGCGAGAACACCACGACGGGCAGGTCCGATCCCGTCACCGGCGCGGAGATGCGCGCGACGAGGGGCACCGGTCTGCCGGGTGCGGAGAGTTCGATCGGGGCGGCGGAGACGACGGGGTTGCCGGCGCCGACGACGCCGTCCAAGGCGTGCAGGATCGAGGAGGTCATGGCGAAGTCCCTTTCTGAGAGGCGCCTTCTGCGATACTGATATCGGAGCGCCGCTCCGCAACAATACGGAGCGCTGTTCCGTTAAGCAAGTCCATCGTCGAGCCGAGGATGAATCATGACGCCCGAACCGATCGAGCGACCCGCCGAGGCGGAGGCGACCCGCCGCGTCGGCCGTCCACGCCGGGACCAGCACGAGCTCCTCGCGGCGGCCGCGGCCGTGTTCGTGGAGCACGGCGTCGATGCCCCGGTCCGGGTGATCGCCGCCCGGGCCGGCGTCGGGATGGGCACCATCTACCGCCATTTCCCCACGCGAGCAGAGCTGGTCGTCGCCGTGTATCGACACCAGGTCGAGGCGTGCGCGGAAGCCGGACCGAGGCTGCTGGCCGAGAGTGCGACCGCAGAGGCGGCATTGCGGGCATGGGTGGCGTTGTTCGTGGAGTTCCTCGTGACCAAGCACGGACTCGCCGGCGCGCTGCGCGGCGACAATGCAGGATCCGACGCGCTCCACGGGTACTTCGTCGACCGCCTCGTCCCCGTCTGCGGTTCGCTCCTCGATGCCGCGCGGGCGGAGCGGGGGCCCTCCTCGGCCGGGCAGCCGGTCGTGAACGGGTACAGCCTGCTGAAGGGCATCGGCAACCTCTGCATCGGAGCCGCCGGCGATTCCGACTACGACGCCGACCAGCTGGTGCAGGCCCTCGTCTCGGGCGCACTCGCCGGCATCAGTTCCACCTGAGGCCGGCGAACGGGCCGTCGGCCGCGAAGGCGAAGTCGGCGAAACGCTCTCCGATCACTCGATGAGTGGCGCTGTCGGGATGGAGGCCGTCCGGGAGCGGACGGGCCTGCGCATCCGCCTCTCCATACAGGACCGTGCCGTCGAGGTACTGGAGCGCTGCGTCATCCCGTTGACGCTCCTGGACGAGGGTGGCGAGCAGGTCGCGTACCACGCGAAGGGTGAGCCGCCCGGAGGTCTCGTCTGCGTCGCCCGCCGCGACGAAGGATGCGCGACCCGTGTCGAAGGACGCCGGGTCGATGATCGTCGGCCCGACCGTGTTCTCATGTATGGCCGCGTACAGCGGCGAGATGACGAGGATCGGCGTACGTGGGTGCCCCTCGCGGATGGTGTCGAGGAAGCCGCGCACGGCGGGAACGAACGCGCGCCGACGCATGGCATCGAGATTGACCACGTTGATGCCGAGCTTCAGGCTGATCAGGTCCGCAGGCGTGTCGCGGATCACGCGCGCCATGAACGGATCGACCGCCGCGCTCCCGCCGACACCGAGGTTGCGCAGATCGACGCCGGCGCGTTGCGCGGCCACGGCGACCCACGTTCCGGTCGGGCTCGTGGCATTCGAACCCTGGCTGATCGAACTGCCGTGGTGCACCCACACCGGTCCGGCCGATGGTGCTGGAACCGCGGCCTCATCGGCGCGCAGCTCGAGGAGCTCGACGCTTTCGTTGTGGGGAAGCCAGATCTCGACGCGCTTGCTTCGAGCGGGCAGTCCTTCGAACCGAGCGACATGGACGTCACCGCGCACGAGATCGACCTGTCCGGTGCGGAGATCCGTCTCGTACACGTCTCCCCCGCTCAGCACGGACCGGTCGAGGACGACGCGGTCGGCCGCGAGTTCGATGTTGCCGCGCGGGCGTTCGAAGCCCCGGTATCCGACGCGAGTCGCATGGACGACCAGCTCCACGACGGTCGCACTGGTGACGAACGCGACTCGGACTCCCGCCGGTTGACCTGCCGCCATCATGAGTTGCGGGTCGGGGAATTGTTCCCGGACCCAGCGCGGGAGCCGATGCACTCGGATGCCTCCGCGAGAGGTGACCTCCGAATCGAGGACGCCGCTGATCAGGTCCGGGGTGATCGGGATGGCATGCATGGTCGACTCCTCTCCGCGAGACCTGAAGCCTACGAGACGGGTCGTCTTGTGTCAAAACGCTCCGTCTCGTCAAGAGACGCGGCGTTCCATTTCCGCTAGGATCGGCGCATGTCGACGTCCCCACCAGACTCGTATCGTCGGAACGAGCACGCCCGCCGGGCGATCCTCGATGCCGCGATCGACACCGCGATCGAAGTCGGGTACGAGAAGACCTCGATCGAAGGGATCGCCAAGCGGGCACGGGTGGGAAAGCAGACCATCTACCGCTGGTGGCCCTCGAAGGGCGCCGTGCTCCTGGAGGCACTGCAGCAGCGGATGGGCCGGGACGGCGAGCTCGCGGACACCGGCGACCTGTTCGCCGATCTCCGGGGCGAGTTGCTCAGGGCCGCCCACCTCTACGGAGCGACGCCGATCGGGGCGGTCTACCATGCGCTGCTCACCGCCAGCCTCTCCGACGCCGCACTTGCGGAGGCACACGACGCGATGGTTCGCCCCGGCATCGACGCCCTCCGGCGGCGACTCGAGGCCGCGCAGGAACTCGGTCACATCCGCCCCGACATCGATGCGGCCACCCTGGTCGACATGCTTTACGGCACCATCCTCTTCCAAGTGCTGCTTCGCACTCGTCCGCTCGCCCCCGGCCAGGTCGACGAGTCGCTCCGGATCATCCTCGACGGGGTGCGCCCGCGGCCGACGCTCGAGGGCGGCGCTCGACCCGCGGCGTCCGAGTAGGGCGCCCGCACCCTGCGCCCGCATCGCGCATCCACCGACTGGGCGAGCAGCCGGCGCGGCCGCGTCACCCGGCTCAGTCGCGGCGACGCCACCACCTCGACCGGGTCGATCGTGCCGCCTGCTCCTGGCGTTCGCGCTCCTCGGCCGCACGCCGCTGGCGCGCCTCGCGGCGTTCGCGCCAGGCGCGGACCTCACGGTCGGCATCGCGAGTCGGGGTGACGACGGGCGGCCCGCCCAGCAGTTGGCGGCGCGCCTCGATCACGCGTCGGTTGAAGTCCTCGATCGCCTCGCGGACCTCCGACTCGCGATGCATCCGGTCGAGCCGGTCGTCGAGTTCGGCGTCCTCCACGCGGAGGGTCAGCGCGGGCGGTCCGAGTCCGGTGAGCCGCTCGCGCTCGATCTTCCGACGGATCCACCAATCCGCGTCATGCCGCCCATTCAGTCCCTCGAGCGGCTTCCCCGCGCCGGGCAGGTCGTCGAACTCCCCGCGTCGGATGGCCTGCTGGATGACGTTCTCGACGTACGCCGCGCGTTCGGCCGCGTTGGACCAGCGGGGACCGTCCGGTGCCCGCTCGGCCGTGTCGGGGTCCTCGCCGCGGGCGAGGGCCTCCTCTCGCGCGACGCGATCCGACCGGTACTGCGACGCGGCGCGCTGGGGATCCTCGCTCATCCTCGACCTCCTCGCGGCGACGGGCGTCCGTCTTCCACGATACGTCGGGCGGCGAAGCGCCCGGCCGGCGGAGGCGCCGCTCAGCGGGGCGGGCACGGAACGGCATGGGACCCTCGGGCTCTGCCCGAGGGTCCCACGAAAGCTCGGCTGGGTCGCACGTCCGCTGCGAGGAGTGGCCCGGCCCGTCCGCGCGTGAGGGGGATTGCTCCCCGCTCACTCGTCGATGCGACTCAGCGTCGGTCGGCGCGCTCGTCGCGGTCGGCGAAATCGCGGCTTCCGGCCTTCGCGAGGCCGCGGCTGATCATGTATCCGATCGTCAGCAGGGTGACGAAGAACCACGCCTGCTCGGCGCCGAATCCCTGTCCGTCCTCACCGTTGTCGACGACCGCCGACGCGATCAGGACGCCCACGAGGACCACGACGTACGCGATGAACTCGGTGGTCTTGAACGCGGCCTTGGTCTCGGTCGATCGTCGGGTCTCGACGTTCCGGGTGGTGTTCGTCATCAGATGTGTGCCCTTCGGGTTGGCAGTCAGGTGTTGCCCGGTGCGAGATGCACCGCCGTACACCCAATCAGTCGGTGGGCGATCGCGGAGGGGTATTGACATCCGTCGGGAGCAGCAGGAGAAATCACGCCGAGGGCCGCGGCTCGCGATCCTCAGTCCTGGGGAGGGCGCCGCAGGCGCTTCACGTCGGTCCGCCGCTTCTTCGCGTCCAGGCGCCGTTCCTTCGCGCCGCGGCTCGGCTTGGTCGGTCGCCGCGGGGGCGACGGCGGGCGCAGCGCCTCGGCCACCACGTCGGCCAGGCGAGCACGCGCCGCGTCCCGGTTGCGCAACTGCGCACGGTGCTCGGACGCGGCGATAGTGAGCACTCCGCCGACGAGGCGATTCCCCAGCCGTTCGAGGAGGCGTTCCCGCTGGGCCGGGGAGAGGACGGCCGACGCCGCGACGTCCCACACGAGTTCGACCCGGGAGTCGGCGGTGTTGACACCTTGACCGCCGGGACCAGACGACCGCGAGAACCGCCAGCCGAGTTCCGCCTCCGGGATCGTCAACGCCGCGTCGACGCGAAGACCGGGACGGTGGGCGGCGGGCATGCCACCATCATCCACCGCCCGATGGCGCCCGCGGCATCCGTCACCGACCTTCGGCCCGCTCAACTCCCCCAGAACGGCCCGGTGAGCCCGACGCTCGCGAAGTACTCCCGCGCCTCGGCCGGCTCACGGCGGCGATAGGGCGAGTCCAGGCGGCCCTCGTACCAGTGCGCGGCGAGCCGCCAGAGCGTCGGCAGGTCCATGACGTACCCCCGCTCGTTTCCCGTACGCGAGAGCCAGGCATCGACGCAGTCCTCGGAGCAGAAGATGCGCTGGTGCGAACAGGTGTGCACCACGTCGTCCCACACGTGCGCGACCGGCACCAGGAAGTGCGCGACCTGCGGCGCGTCGGGCTCCTCCGCCCGCGAGACCGTCCAGGCGTGCGGGCTCCCGCACGCGGGGCAGGTCGTGGCGATGAGCGCGTGCGGCTCGTCGGGCACGAGGTGCGGGATCGCGAACGCATCCCACGCGCAGCCGCCCCACCAGATGGTGCGTCCGCCCATGACCGAGAACCCGAAGCTGCGGGTCGCGAACGGATGCGCGAGCACGATCCGGTGCTCCTCGTCGAAGACGACATGGCGGGCGGCCGCCAGGCGTTCGAGGGCGTCGGCGACCTCGGCCTCGCTGAGCGAGGCGTGCGCAGCGAGGGCATCGGCGGCGGGCATCCGCCCGCTTGCGGCGAGTCCGCGGTAGACAGCGAGGCGGACCGCCTCATCGCGATCGTCCATGGGTGAAGTCTCCTCCCGCGCAGGGCACGACGCCAGTGCCGGCGTCGGCGCACCCGTCACGCCGGGTCGTCGCAGCCGGGCGTCCCACCCCGCCGGACGCCCGGTAGACTCGGCCCGTCCAGGCGCTCCGATGCGCCGGTGCTCGGAAAAGGGGCACGAAGCGACGCAGCCGTCCCGGCTCCTCGCGAGACACATACGGAACCCCTCCCCGTCCGTCATGTCTCGAGAGGCTTCGCCATGCCCACCGTCTCCGCGCACGTCGCCCGCACCCTCGCCGCCCACGTCGACCACGTCTTCGGGGTGATGGGCAACGGCAACGCCTACTTCCTCGATGCGCTCGAGCGCGAGACGGATGCCGCGTTCGTCGCCGTCCGCCACGAGGTCGGCGGGGTCGTCGCCGCCGACGCGCACTTCCGGGCGTCGGGCCGGCTGGCCGCGGCGACCGCGACGTACGGCGCCGGGTTCACCAACACGCTCACGGGCCTCGCGGAGGCCGTCCAGGCGGGAGTCCCGCTCGTGCTCGTCGTCGGCGACGAACCCACCTCGGGTCCGCGGCCGTGGGGCGTCGACCAGATCGCGCTCGCATCGGCGGTGGGCGCGCGCACCTACACGGTGGGGCGAACGGATGCCGCAGCGACGACGGTGATCGCGATCGAGCACGCCCTGTCGTACCGGGTGCCGACGGTGCTCGCGATCCCCTACGACGTCGCGTCGTTCGAGGCGGGCGATGTGCCGCCCACCGTGCCGCTCCGGCTGCCGGCGCCGCTCGAGCCGGCGGGCGACTTCGGCGCGACGGCGATCCGTCGCCTGGCGGAGCGGCTCGCGATCGCGGAGCGGCCCCTCCTGCTCGCCGGCCGCGGCGCGTGGCTCGCCGGTGCCGGTGCGGCGCTGGGCGAGCTCGCCGCGGCGACGGGCGCGCTGACGGCGACCACGGCGCTCGGGCGCGGCATCTTCCCCGACGCGCGCTTCGACCTCGGGGTGGCGGGCGGCTTCGGCGCCGAGGGCGCGATGGAGCTCGTGCGGGAGGCCGACGTCGCGGTCGTGTTCGGCGCGTCGCTCAACCAGTTCACGATGCGGTTCGGCGAGCTGTTCGCTCCGGGTGCGCACGTGACGCAGGTCGACACGGCGCCCACGGCGACGCATCCGCACGTCGGTGCGTACGTCCGCGGCGATGCGGCGCTCGTGGCGCGGGCCCTCGTCGCCGAGCTCGGTGCGACCGGGACGTCGCGACCCGACGGCGGATGGCGCGAACGCGTCGACGTCGCGGCATCCGTTCGGCACGACCCGGGCACGGGCACCGCCGAGGATGGCCGGCTCGACCCGCGGTCGGTCGCTGCGCGGCTGGCCGAACTGCTGCCGGAGGACCGCGTGGTCGTCTCGGACGGCGGGCACTTCATCGGCTGGGCGAACATGTACTGGCCCGTCGCCTCGCCCGACCGGATGATCATGGTCGGCACCGCGTTCCAGTCGATCGGACTCGGCTTCCCGAGCGTGCCGGGCGCTGCGGCGGCGCGGCCCGACGCGACGGTCGTGCTCACGACGGGCGACGGCGGCGGCCTCATGGCGCTCGCCGATCTCGAGTCGGCGGTGCGCACCGCGGGCGGGCGCGGCATCGCCGTCGTGTGGAACGATGCCGTCTACGGGGCCGAGGTGCACGTCTACGGCGCGAAGGGCCTCGCACCCGAGCCGATGCGGATCCCCCAGGCCGACTTCGCGGGACTCGCCGCGGCGGTCGGCGCGGAGGCCGTCGTGGTGCGTGAGCTCGCCGACCTCGATCGGCTCGCCGAGTGGGCGGCGGAGCCCGTCGGCGAGCGCCGGTTCCTGCTGCTCGACTGCCGGGTCTCCGACCGGGTCGTCGCGCCGTACCAGCGGGAGATCCTGCACGCGAACCGCTGAGGGCGGGAGCACCTCGACCCCGCCTCGCACCGTCGGCGGCGGCGTCGGGGATGAGCGGGCCGCGGCATCCGTACGATGGGGCGGGTGACCGCCCCCGAACCGACGCCGGACATCGAACCCGGCCTGTACGAGCACTACAAGGGCCCCCGCTACGAGGTGCTGACCACCGCCCGGCACAGCGAGACGGAGGAATGGCTGGTGGTGTACCGCCAGCTGTCCGGCGACCGCGGGACCTGGGTGCGGCCCGCGGCGATGTTCGCCGAGGCCGTCGTGCACGAGGGGCGCACCGTGCCGAGGTTCCGCCGCATCGCCGAGCCCGACGGCTGATCGTCGGCGGTCAGGCCAGCGACAGCACGAACGACAGCACGAACCCCGCGGCCGTGCTCATCGCCACCGCAGGGCCCCCGTGCTCGTACGCCTCGGGCATGATCGTGTCGGCGAGCGAGGCGATGACGGCGCCGGCGGCGAATGCGAGCGGCAGCGAGACGGTCTCCGGGTCCGAGTTCGCGAGCGGCCCGGCACCGACGACCACCGCGATCACGAGGAGCACCGCGCAGCCCGTCCAGAGGCTCAGGATGGAGGCGGTCGAGCGCCCCTGCGACCGCATCGACGACGCGCCGACGAGTGCCTCCGGCAGGTTCGAGACGAAGATCGCCGCGAGCAGCGCGAGCCCCCCGGAGCCGGCGGCGCCCAAGGAGACGCCGAGGGCCAGGTTCTCCGGCACCCCGTCAAGGGTCACCGCGGCGAGGAGCGCGAGGCCGGCCGTGCCGCGGGTCGACGCCGACGTGGGCGGACGGTCGGACGCCGCGGCATCCGTGTCGAGCTTCACGCTGCCCTCGACTTCGGCGGTCGGCTTCGCCCGCCGCGTCGGCTGCGCCCAGCGGTCGAGCAGCGCGCTCAACCCGGTGAAGACGACGGCGCCGACGAAGAGGCCGATCGCGGCGCGCACGATGCCACCCTGCTCGTAGGCGTCCTCGAAGAGCTCGAAGGCGAGCGCGGTGATGAGGGCGCCTGCCGCGAACGACAGCAGCATGGCCAGCAGGCGCTTCGGGAACGCGACGCGCACGCCGAGGAACGCGCCCAGCAGCAGTGCGCTGGACGCGACCGCGCCGAACAGGAGCGCCGTGCCCACGGGCTCAGTATGGAGCGCCGCCCCGACGGCGCGGAAGGTGGTTGACGACGGCGGCTCGGAGGGCCCGCGCCGTCCGGCGTGGGGCACGGACGGCGGGGCGGCTCAACGCTCGACGCGCTCTCCGTCGGCTCCCCCGAACTCCTCGCCGAGGCCCTCGTCGCCGCCTCGCGCGTTCAGCACCTCGATGCCGTCGACGTTGTCGACCTCGACCGAAACCGGCAGCTCCGGCATCATCGGCTCGGCGAACGGCGGCTCCGGGATGTCGAGGACGGGCGGCGGCTCGATGCGGGCGCCGGTGCTCACGGCGAGCTCCGCGACGGCGCGTTCGAGCGCCGCGATACGCGCCGCCTGCTGGGCGATCAGGGTCTGGTTGTGCGCCACGATCGGCAGCACGCCGTAGTTGAATCGGCGCACGACGCCGGGGTCGGTCTCGACCGACGCCCCGGAGAACAGGCCGGCCCAGATGTTGTTCATGCGCGTCCGGTCGCTGTCGCTGAACATGTCATCCTCCACCATCAGGATCGCGGGCGCGGCTGAGGAGATGGCGGGGCGGATGAGCCCCATCGGGTCCTCGACCCGGCCCGAGAAGATCGAGTCGACGCTTCGGCCGAGCGTCGTGTGCGCATGGGCACCGGCCCATGCGGTGCCGGGCGAGTCGCCCGCACCGGCGACGTGGGCGAGCGTGTCGCCCGGTCGCACCCGCGTCCCCACCGAGACCGCGATGCCGCGCACGTGCGCCCAGCCCGCGAAGCGGCCTTCGTCGAGCTCGACGACGACGCAGCGGCCGAGCACGGATGATCGCGGCAGGCTCGCGACGCGACCCGGGAGGTAGGCCGGGATGGGCGTGCCGGCGCCGTGGATGAAGTCCTTGCCGCGGTGCCCCTGCGGCCCGTAGAACTGCGAGTTCGGCAGGATGCCGAAGGCGCCGCCGGGCGCTCGATAGAAGTCCTGCCACTCGGCCATCGCGTCCCCCCGATGTCGCGACGCATGCCGACCCTGTCGGTCGCGGCATCAGACTAGAGGATTCCTCACCTCACGTCGTCCCCCGAGCGGGGGCTTTCGGTGCAGACGACGACGTCGTGCTCAGTCCGCGTATGCGGACGTCGCCGGAGCGACCGCCAGGTCGAGCCCGAACGACTCCGCCGCATCGCACACGCCGCGGGCCCGCGCGAGGCGCGGCAGGTCGCTGCCGTCGCGGATGCCGGACCGCTCGATGGTCTCGAGCACGCCCAGCGCCCACGCGATCTCGGCCGTGGACGGGCTCATCGCCTGGTGCACGGCACCCACCTGCTCCTCGCGGAGGCACAGGCGCCCGGTCAGGCCGACGGATGCCGCGTGGCGCGACGCCTCGGCGAGCACCGCCGCGTCGCGGGCGACCGTCGGCCCGTCGACCGGCCCGGGGAGCCCGGCCGCCCGGCTCGTCGACACCAGCCGCGACCGCGCGTACAGCAGGGCCATGGGGTCGTCGGCGGCGCCCGTGTCGAGCCGGAAGTCGCCGCTGCCGAACGCGAGGCGGGTCACGCCGGGGGCCGACGCGATCTCCAGCGCCGATTCGACGCCGAGCGCGCTCTCCACGAGCGCGACGAGGGGCAGGGATGCCGCTCCCCCGAGCCCGTCGAGCGTGCGTCGCACGTGCCCCGCCGCCTCGACCTTGGCGAGCACGACGCCCGCGGCGAGGTCGCGGCCGCGCAGGAGCGCGACATCCGCTCGCCACTCGTCGGATGCCGCGTCGGCGATGCGCACCCACGGCCGCTCGGCGATGCCGGCGCGGTCGAGCTCGGCGACGGCCGCGGCGAGCGCGCGTCGGGCCTCGCCCTTGCGGTCGGGCGCGACGCCGTCCTCGAGGTCGACCACGACGACGTCGGCCGACGACGAGCGGATGCGGTCGGCGAGCCGGTCCGCGGTACCGGGCACGAGCAGCCACGAGCGGGCGATGGCCGGTGCCACCTTCGTCGAGGTGGTGACGGATGCCGCGGCCGGCGCCGCCGGCGCGGGGCGTCCCGCGTCGACGGCGCCGGTCGTGCCGGTGACCTGCGTGCTCACCGGCGCGCTCCGGCCTTCTCGGCCTGGAGTTCGCCGACGATCGCGGCGATCGACTCGGTCGACGGACGCTGCTCGCGCTCGACCTCGGCCTGCTCGTCGGCGGAGAGGTGGTCGTCGACGCTCATGGTCGCCTCGTCGAAGGGTCGCTCCCCTGCGAGCACCGACCGCAGCTGCTCGCGGTCGAGCTCCCGGGTCCACGTGCCGACGAGGAGGGCGGCCACGGCGTTGCCGGTGAAGTTGGTGAGGGCGCGCGCCTCCGACATGAACCGGTCGATGCCGACGATCACGCCGACGCCGTCGACGAGGTCGGGACGGTGCGCCTGGAGTCCGCCCGCGAGCGTCGCGAGGCCAGCGCCGGTGACGCCGGCCGCGCCCTTCGAGGCGACCATCATGAACAGCAGCAGGCCGATCTGCTCGCCGAGCGAGAGCGGCGTGCCCATGGCCGACGCGATGAACAGCGACGCCATCGTCAGGTAGATCGCCGTGCCGTCGAGGTTGAACGAGTACCCGGTCGGGATGGTGATGCCGGCGACCGGCTTGGACACGCCCGCGTGCTCCATCTTCGCGATGAGGCGAGGCAGCACGACCTCGCTCGACGAGGTCGAGACGATGAGCAGGTATTCCCGGCCGAGGTACTTCATCATGCGGAAGATCGACACCCGGGCGACGGTCCACAGCAGTGTGCCGAGCACCACGACGATGAACAGCGCGCAGGTCACGTAGAAGGCGATCATGAGCGTGCCGAGCGAGATGATCGCGGCGACACCGGTGTTGCCGACGACCGCGGCGATCGCGCCGAACGCCCCGATCGGGGCGACCCACATGATCATGGCGAGGATGCGGAACACGAGCGCCTGGATCTGGCGGATGGCGCCGAGGATCGGCGTGCCCTTCGCGCCCATCTTCTGCAGGGCGAACCCGACGAGGAGCGCCACGAAGAGCACCTGGAGGATGTTGCCGTCGGTGAGCGACGACAGCATCGAGGTCGGGATGATGCCGAGGATGAACTCCGTCGTGGTCTTCGCCTCGCCGGTTCCGGCGTCGTACGAGGCGCCCGCGATGTTGAGGCCCTCGCCCGGGTGCACCAGGTTGCCGACGACGAGTCCGATGCCGAGCGCGAACGTCGACATGAGCATGAAGTAGAGCAGGGCGAGCCCGCCGACCTTGCCGACGGTCGCCGCCTTCGCGATCGAGCCGACGCCGAGCACGATGGTGCAGAAGATGATCGGGGCGATCATCATCTTGATGAGCAGCACGAACGCCTCGCCGATGGGCTTCAGGCCGACGGCGAACTCGGGGGCCGCGAGGCCGACGACGGCGCCGGCGACGACCGCCGCGATCACCGCGATGTAGAGGTAGTGCGACGGGTCGATCCTCCGCTTGGGCTTCGAGCCGTCGACGCGAGACTGGAGCGCCATTGCCGTCCCTGCCTTCCTTGGTCGGTCGTCGCCGGGGGCGACGAGTCGGGGTGTCGGGCCAGCATGCGCGAGCGGATGCCGCGCCATCCGCTTGTGTTCATACTGTTCGCGGTCGACGCGGCCCCGGCCGCCGCCGACGGTCGTAGGGTGAGACCGACGACGGCGTTGCGAGGAGGACACGGTGCGGCGGATCCGCGGGTGGAGCATCGCCGCGAAGCTGTTCGCGCTGCAGCTCGCGGTGATCGTCGTCCTCGCCGGGATCGCCGTCGCCCTGATCTGGGCCGACGCGCGCGCCGATGTCGAACGGGATGCCGCGTCGACGACGATGGCGGTCGCGCAGACCATCGCGAACGATCCGTTCGTGGTCGCCGCGGTGCAGGGCGACGACCCGTCGGCCGACCTGCAGCCGTATGCCGTCGACGTCATGCGCGAGGCGCGGATCGACTTCGTGACGATCATGGCGCCCGATCGCGTGCGCTTCACCCACCCGGACCCCGCCGAGATCGGCCGGGCGTACCTCGGCAACATCGACCGCGCGCTGGGCGGCGAGCCGTTCAGCGAGACGTACACGGGGACCCTCGGGCCGTCGGTGCGCTCGGTGGTGCCGATCGAGGATGCCGCGGGCGAGATCGTCGCGCTCGTCGCCGCGGGCATCACGGTGTCCACCACGCAGGTGGCGCTCGGCGCGAGGATCGCGACGGTCGTGATCGCGGCGGGGGTGATGATCGCGCTCGGCGCGCTCGGCGCGTGGCTGCTCAGTCGCTACCTGCGGCGGGTCACGTGGGGGCGCGGCGCCGAGGAGATGAGCCGCATGTTCGCGTACTACGAGGGCGTGCTGCACTCGATCGGCGAGGGGCTCGTGCTGCAGGACGACCGGAACCGCGTCGTGCTCGCCAACGACCGTGCGGTCGAGCTGCTGGGACTGCCGAAGCCCGCCGGACGGGACGCCGCGCCCGCCGCCCTCGAGGCGCTCGACCTCGCGCCCGCGGTCGCCGACGTGCTCGCCCGCGACGACGCCGTCGTCGACGAGATCGTGATCACGCCCACCCACGTGCTCGTCGTCGACCGCGACGTCATCGTCTCCCGAGAGCGCCCCGGCGACCGCGGCGCACGCCGCGTGGGCACCGTCACGACGCTCCGCGACCACACCCGCCTGCAGGAGCTCACGGGCGAACTCGCCACGATGACGACGCTCTCCGATGCGTTGCGATCGCAGGCGCACGAGTTCGCCAACCGCCTGCACACGATCATCGCGCTCATCGAGCTCGGTCGCACCGAGGAGGCCGTCGAGCTGGCCTCGAGCGAGCTCGCGCTCAGCCAGGCCCTCGCCGACCGGCTGCTCTCCGCCGTCGAGGAGCCGGTGCTCCTCGCCCTGCTGCTCGGCAAGGCGGCGCAGGCCGGCGAGCGCGGCATCCGCTTCGACGTCGACCTGCCCGAACGGCTCCCCGCCACGGGTATCGACCCGCGCGAGACCATCACGATCGTCGGGAACCTCATCGACAACGCGCTCGACGCCGCGGCGACGACACCCGCACCCGCGGTCGACGTCGCGATCGACACGCGCGACGGATGCCTCGTGGTGGCCGTCGCCGACGGTGGCCCCGGGCCGGCCGCGGGCGCCCGGGTGTTCGACCTCGGCGTCACGACCAAGCAGGCCACCGCCGGAGGCGGCGACCACGGGCACGGCATCGGCCTCGCCCTCGTGCGCCAATCCGTGGCGCGACTCGGCGGTGCACTGGAGGTCGACGGGTCGCGGTTCGAGGTGACGCTGCCGCTCCCCGCGGCGGCGGCGACGGTGCACCCGGAGTCCGCCGATGCCTGACGCGCCGATCCGCGTGCTCGTCGTCGAGGACGAGCCGCTCACCGCCGAGGCGCACGCGGCGTACGTGGGGCGCCTCGCCGGCTTCGAGGTCGCCGGGATCGCGCACACGGGCGCCGAGGCGGTGCGCGTCCTGCGCGACGCGCGGGACGCCGACGGGCGGGTGGCCGGGGTCGACCTGATCCTGCTCGACGTGAACCTGCCCGACACGACCGGAATCGAGCTGTGCCGCTCGCTCCGTGCGGCCGGCATCGAGATCGACGTCATCGCGGTGACGGCGGTGCGGGATGCCGCAGTGGTCCGCTCCGCCGTGTCGCTCGGCGTCGTCCAGTACCTCATCAAGCCCTTCGCCTTCGCGGCGTTCGCCGAGAAGCTCGGCGCGTACCGCGACTACCGGTCGCGCGTGCACGGTGCCGGAGTGACCGACCAGCAGGAGGTCGACGCGTCGTTCGCCGCGCTCCGCACCTCATCGGGCGGCGACCTGCCGAAGGGGCTCACGCGCGAGACGCTCGACCGGGTCCGAACGGCGATCCGGGACGCGCCGGGCGACGCCGGCGTCTCGGCCGGCGAACTCGCCGCCGCCCTGGACCTCTCGCGCGTGACCGCGCGGCGCTACCTCGAGCACCTCGCGGACACCGGGGCGGTCGAGCGCGCGAACCGCTACGGCGCGCCGGGCAGGCCGGAGGTGGAGTACCGCCGCCGGCATGCCGACGATCGGCCCGTCCGTCATCCGCTCGGTTGACTCCGGGACGACCCGGGCGTCGCACCGCGTCGCGCTCGGTAGACTGCACGGACACCACGCACCCGTGACCGGCCCTCCGCCGGGTCCGTCGACAGGAGCCGTCCGTGATCCACACCGCGCTGATCCCCTGGCTGGATCCCGAGAACATCATCGGCGCGGCCGGCCCGTGGGCGTTGCTCGTGGTCTGCTTCATCGTGTTCGCCGAGACGGGCCTGCTCGTCGGCTTCCTGCTGCCGGGCGACACGCTGCTCATCATCTCCGGCCTGCTCGCGCACTCGACGCCGGCGCTGCCGAACGGCGTCTTCGGGGTCGCCGCGTGGGTCGTCGCGCTGCTCATCGGGCTCGCGGCGTTCGTCGGCGGCGAGGTCGGCTACGAGATCGGCCATCGCGGCGGGCCGAGGGTGTTCGAACGCAAGGAGAGCGGCGTCTTCAGCGTCAAGAACGTCGAGCGCACCAACGCCTTCTTCGAGCGCTTCGGCGGCCTCACGATCATCCTCGCCCGCTTCGTGCCGATCGTCCGCACGTTCGCGCCCGTCGCCGCCGGCGTGGGCCACATGCAGCGCGGCCGGTACACGCTCTACAACTTCATCGGCGCCGTGATCTGGGGCTTCGGCCTCACGATGTTCGGCTACCTCATCGGCTTCATCCCGCCCGTGGCCTTCCTCGTGCGCGAGTACATCGACGTGATCCTGCTCGTGGCGGTCGGCGGCACGGCGCTCGTGACCGCCTGGCACTACTTCCGCGAGCGGGCCAAGGCCCGCCGCGCCGAGCAGGCCGGTGAAGACGTCGTCACCGATGAGGACGAGGCCGAGGAGCTCGTCCTCGACCCCGACGTGTTCGACCGTCCGCCGCACTTCGACGGCGACCACGACGGCCACGGCCACCCGGGCCACGGCGACGAGCGGCCGCCCGGCGAGCGCTGACCGCGAACGGATGCCGCGTGGCATCCGCTCGCCTCACGCGTGGAGCTGCGGCTCCCGTCCGGCGCGCCCCTCGGGCTCGAGCTGGAACGTCGAGTGGGCGACGTCGAAGTGGTCGCTGAGGCAGCCGCCGAGCTCGTCGAGCAGCGCGCCGACGCGTCCCTCGGCGAACACCGCCGGCTCGACCTCGACGTGGGCGCTGAAGACGTGGGCGCCCGTCGTGATCGCCCAGACGTGCACGTCGTGCACCGCGACCACGCCGGGCGTGCCGAGCAGGTGGTCGCGGATCTCCGCGACGTCCGTCTCGGCCGGCGCCGACTGGCTCAGCACCCGCATGACGTCGCGGAGCAGCATGAGCGCCCGCGGCAGGATCAGGGCGGCGATGAGGAGCGACGCGATCGGGTCGGCCGCATCCCAGCCGGTGGTGACGATGACCACGGCGGCGACGATGACGAGCGCCGAGCCGAGCGTGTCGCCGAGCACCTCGAGGTAGGCGCCGCGCAGGTTGATCGAGTCCTTCGCGCCGCCGCGCAGCACGAACAGGGCCACGAGGTTCGCCACGAGGCCGGCGATCGCGACCGCGAGCATGGGCCCGCCGGCGACCTCGTGCGCCTCGCCCCCGCCGCCCGCGAGCAGCCGCCCGATCGCGCCGGCCGTCACGGCGACCGCGACGACGACGAGGATCACGCCGTTCGCGAGCGCGCCGAACACCTCGAACCGGCGGAACCCGTAGGTCTGGCGGTCGGTCGCCGGACGGGCCGCGACGACGGCCGCACCGAGCGCCAGGACGAGCCCGAGCAGGTCGCCGGCCATGTGCCCCGCGTCGGCGAGCAGCGCCAGCGAACCGCTGAGCAGGCCGCCGATCACCTGCACGACGAGGAACACGCCGATGATCCCGATCGCCACGCCGAGCCGGGTGCGGTTCGCGGCGTGTGCGGCGTGCGAGTGGTCGTGCGTGTGGGCCATGGTCCTTCCAGCGTAGGCGCGGATGACGCGCCCCGGCGCTGATGGGAATGAGAGCCGTTCTCGGGCGGCGCTCCCCCGCGTCAGTCGCGACGCGCGGCCGCGATCCGCTCGAGCTCGGGCAGCAGCGCCGCGAACGCGCGGGCGCGGTGGCTGTGCCGGTTCTTCACCTCGGGTGCGAGCTCCGCGGCCGACACGTCGAAGCCGTCGGGCACGAAGATCGGGTCGTAGCCGAAGCCGTTGACCCCGGCGCGCTCGGTGGCGATCCGGCCCGGCCACGTGCCGACGGCGGCGAACTCGTAGGGCGCCCCGCCCGCGGCATCCGGAACCACGAGCGCGATCGTGCAGTGGAAGTGCGCCGTGCGGTGCGGGTCGCGGATGTCGGACAGCTGCGCCAGGAGCAGCTCGAGGTTGGCCTCGGCGCCGCGACCCGGTCCGGCCCAGCGCGCCGAGAAGATGCCCGGCGCCCCGCCCATCACGTCGACCGCGATGCCCGAGTCGTCGGCCAGCGCGATGCGCCCGGTATGGGATGCCGCAGCCCGCGCCTTGATGAAGGCGTTGTCGTCGAACGACGTGCCGTCCTCGACGGGCTCCGGCCCGTCGTAGGGCAGGACGGTCACGCCCGGCACGTGCTCGCCGAGGATGTGCTGGAACTCCTCGACCTTGTGGGCGTTGTGGGTGGCGAGGACGATCTCGAGCGGCTGCGGCATCCGTTCGCCCCCGGTCACTCGCCCCGGCCCGGCAGGGCCGCGTCGAGCGCGTGCCGCTGGGCGGCGGCGAGGTCGGCGGTGCCGGCGAGTGCGAGGTCGAGCAGCGCGTCGAGTTCGCGGCGGTCGAACGGCGCGCCCTCGGCGGTGCCCTGCACCTCGACGAACAGCCCGCGCCCGGTCGCGACGACGTTCATGTCGGTCTCGGCGCGCACGTCCTCGACGTAGGCGAGGTCGAGCATCGGGGTGCCGTCGATGATGCCGACCGACACGGCGGCGACCGTGTCGATGAGCGGGGTCGCCTTCTGCGCGATGAACCGCTTGCCGCGGGCCCACTCGATGGCATCGGCGAGGGCCACGTAGGCGCCCGTGATCGCGGCGGTGCGCGTGCCGCCGTCGGCCTGCAGCACGTCGCAGTCGATCTGGATGGTGTTCTCGCCGAGCGCCTTCGTGTCGACGACCGCGCGGAGGCTTCGGCCGATCAGTCGGCTGATCTCGTGCGTGCGCCCGCCGATGCGGCCCTTGACCGATTCGCGGTCGTTGCGGGTGTTCGTCGACCGGGGCAGCATCGCGTACTCCGCGGTGACCCAGCCCGTGCCCTTGCCGGTCATCCAGCGGGGCACGCCGTTGGTGAAGCTCGCGGTGCAGAGCACCTTGGTCTGCCCGAACGAGATGAGGGCGCTGCCCTCGGCGTGGGCGCTCCAGCCGCGCTCGATGACGACCTCGCGGAGGGCGTCGGGCGTGCGGCCGTCGGCGCGCACCAGGTCGGGGTGGGAGTGCTCGGTCACGTGGTTCTCCTGTCGGTGACGGATGCGGTGTGGCCGGCCGGACCGCGGTCGCGGAGGCCTGGAAGGGTGAGGGCGCCCGTCTGCACGAGCTCGACGCTCGAGATGTCGGGGCCGATGAGTCGGTGCGCGAGGTCGAGGAAGGCGGCGCTCGACCCGCCGGTCGCCTCGAAGCGGTGCACGGGCGGGGTCGGAGCGCGACGTTCGAGACCCTGCGAGACGAGCACGCGGTAGACGTCGTTGGCGGTCTCGACGTCGCTCGAGACGAGCGAGACGCCGTCGCCCATGACGTACGAGATCGCACCCTTGAGGAACGGGTAGTGCGTGCAGCCGAGCACCACGGTGTCGACGTCGGCCGAGCGGAGCGGCGCGAGGTACTCCTCGGCGACGGCGAGCACCTCGGGCCCGGTCGTGACCCCCGCCTCGACGAACTCGACGAACCGCGGGCAGGCGGCCGAGGTCAGCTCGAGGTGCGGCGCCGCGGCGAACGCGTCGTCGTAGGCGCGCGACTGGATCGTGCCGGCGGTGCCGATGACGCCGACTCGGCCAGTGCGGGTCGCGGCGACCGCGCGCCGCACCGCGGGCTGGATCACCTCGACCACGGGCACGTCGTACCGTTCGCGCGCATCGCGCAGCATGGCCGACGATGCGGTGTTGCACGCGATCACGAGCATCTTCACGCCCTGCGCGACGAGGTCGTCGAGCACCGCGAGCGCGTACCGGCGCACGTCGGCGATGGGCTTCGGCCCGTACGGCGAGTGCTCGAGGTCGCCGACGTAGAGGATCGCCTCGTTCGGGAGCTGATCGCGAACGGCGCGGGCAACGGTGAGTCCGCCGACGCCCGAGTCGAAGATCCCGATTGGTGCGTCCGTCACGGGTACCCAGCCTAGATGAGCGGATGCCGCGGCTGCCCGCCGGCCCGCGTGACGCGCATCGCCGCCCCGCGGCATCCGCTCGCCCCGGGGCTAGGCTGGGCGCGTGACGACCGGGTCTGCTGCGCTGTTCACCGACCGCTACGAGCTGACGATGGTGGATGCCGCGCTGCTCGACGGCACCGCCCACCGCGAGAGCCTGTTCGAGGCGTTCGCGCGCCGCCTGCCGGAGGGTCGCCGCTACGGCGTGGTCGCCGGCACCGGGCGGCTGCTCGAGCTCATCGAGCGGTTCCGCTTCGGCGACGAGGAGCTCGAGTTCCTGCGCGAGCAGCACGTGGTGCGCGACGAGACGCTCGACTGGCTGGCCGACTACCGGTTCAGCGGCGACATCTGGGGCTACCGCGAGGGCGAGGCGTACTTCCCGGGCTCCCCGCTCCTGACGATCCGCGCGTCGTTCGCCGAGGCCGTCATGCTCGAGACCGTCGTGCTGTCGGTGCTGAACTACGACTCGTCGGTCGCGAGCGCCGCCGCGCGCATGGTGTCGGTGGCGCTCGGCCGACCGATCGCCGAGATGGGGTCGCGGCGAACCAACGAGGGCTCGGCGATCGCCGCCGCGCGCGCCGCCTACATCGCCGGCTTCGACGCCACGAGCAACCTGGAGGCCGGCCGCAGCTGGGGCATCCCGACGATGGGCACCGCGGCGCACGCGTTCACGCTCCTGCACGACAGCGAGGAGGCGGCGTTCCGCGCTCAGGTCGAGGCCCTGGGCCCCGGCACCACGCTCCTCGTCGACACGTACGACATCGAGCGCGGCGTCGAGACGGCGATCCGGGTCGCGGGCACCGAGCTCGGCGCGGTGCGCATCGACTCGGGCGACCTCCCGACCGTGGTCGCGGCGGTGCGCGAGCAGCTCGACTCGCTCGGCGCCGTGCGGACCCGCATCACCGTCACGAGCGACTTGGACGAGTACACGATCGCGGCCCTCTCGGGGGCGCCGGTCGACGCGTACGGGGTGGGCACGTCGGTCGTGACCGGCTCGGGCTTCCCGGCGGCCGGCATGGTGTTCAAGCTCGTCGCCCGGCGCGGCGACGACGGCGAATGGGTCGACGTCGCGAAGGCGTCCACGAACAAGCTCAGCATCGGCGGGCGCAAGAACGCCGCCCGTCGACTCGATCGCACGCGCACGGCGCGCGAGGAGCTCGTCTTCGTCGGCGACGGACCCGGGGGCGAGGCGGAGTTCGCCGACGACGACTCGCTGCGGCCGCTCATGGTGCCGCTCATGCGCGAGGGTCGAGCGGATGCCGCGTACACGGGCCACGCGGGCGTGCAGGCCGCACGCGCCCACCGGGCCGAGGTCATGCAGGAGCTGCCCATCGAGGCGTTCCGGCTCGGCCGCGGCGAGGCGGTCATCCCCACCTCCTACCGCTGAGGCCCGCGGGCTCCCCGCCCCCGGACGGCGAGCGGGTCAGCCCTGCTTCAGCCGCTCGTAGATCTCCTTGCACGTCGGGCAGACCGGGAACTTCTCCGGGTCGCGGCCCGGCGTCCACTTCTTGCCGCAGAGCGCCTTGACGGGCTTGCCGGTGAGCGCCGACTCGAGGATCTGGTCCTTCTTCACGTAGTGCGAGAACCGCTCGTGGTCGCCGGGTTCGATGGCCTCCTCTTCGAGGAGCTTCTCGAGTTCGCGGTCGAGCACCGTAGTGCCGCCGCCGGGTGCGTCGGGGTCGGCGATGCTCGCCTGCACGGGACGGATCATGCGCTCGATTCTACGCGCGACTCAGGCGCGGACGGCGGCCTGGAGAATCTCGGGGGCGCGGCGGTTGAACACGCGGCCGCCGACGAGGACGCCGAGCACGAGCACGATGAGTCCGAGGCCGACGCCCGATGCGAGCGACGCCGCATGCCAGGCGGGGTCGAGGAAGATCCCGAGGCCGGCGAACACGATCGCGGGCGCCGCGACCAGCACGGTGCCGAGCATCGTGACGGACTGCACGAGGGCGGTGACGGTGCCGCTGGACTGCGGCTGCTGGAACGGGCTGTCACCCGGCTTCACGACCGGGTACGGCAGCGCCGCGGACGTGATCGAGCCGATGCCGAGCCCGGCGAGCAGGAGCGCGGTGCTGACGCCGAGCAGCGACGGCAGCAGCCGCCAGTCGTTGATGACGAACACGGTCACCGCACTGCCGAGGCCGATGACGAGGACGCCGGAGATGAGCACGGGCACGAGGCGGCCGATGCGGTCGGCCACGCCGCGAACACCGGAGGCCACGTGGAGCCAGACGGCGGTGCTGTCGTACGCGGTGTCGTTGTGCAGGCTCCAGCCCAGCAGCAGGCAGATGAGCGGCACGGGGATGAGCCCGAGGTAGGTGGCGGGCACGCCGGCGATGGCCAGCGGGACGATCACGAGCAGCGGGGTGACCGGCACCATGACGAGCGCCACCCAGTAGCGGGCGTCGCGGAACCAGTAGGTGATGCTGCGCGCCGCGATGGCGCCCGTGGCGCCGTGCGGCATCCGGCCGAACCACCCCAGCCCGTGGTACGACCGCGGCGCGGCCTCGCGGCCGGGGGTCACGAGCATGTGGGCGACCAGTCGCTCCCACGCGCGCCAGGCGAGCCACACCGTCGCCGCGGCGATGACGAGCTTCAGGATGGCCGGACCCCACTCGCCCGCCGCGGCGTCGCCGGGCACGGCGAAGGCCGCGCCCAGCGGGGTCCACGACAGGATGCCGCCGATCGCCGCGAGCGCGCTCCGGCCGGAGGAGGCCCAGTCGACGGTCGCGAGCGCGACGACGACGGGCGCGGCCATCACGACGAGGAGCACGCCGATGACGCCGCCCACCTCGCGCGCGCGGCGGGTCTCGAGGAGGAGTCCGCCGAGCCCGGCCGTGAGGCGCGCCGCGAGCAGGCATGTCGCGAAGGCGAGGGCGGCCGCGATGATCGCGAGCAGCGTCTCGGGGATCCCGCGGGACCAGGTCACCACCGTGCCGAGGAGGGCGATGGCGAGCGCGAACGCGGGCACCCCGACGGTCGCGGCGATCGCGAGCCCCAGCGCGAGCGTGCGGTCGGGCAGGCCGAAGAGCGCGAACCGGCGCGGGTCCATCGTGTCGTCGACGCCGAAGACGAGCGGCACGAGCAGGAATCCGACGACGACGGCCGAGCCCGCGACCACGAGCACGTCGCGCACGAGGGTCACGTCATCGCTGCCGCGGAGTCCGGACAGCAGGAGGAACACGACGATGGCGGCGCCGAGTCCGTAGACGAGGCCCACCGTGATGCCGACGACCTGCCAGGGGCTGCGTCGGAAGATGTTCCGCAGCAGCCGGAGCTTCAGTCGGAGAAACTGTGCAACCATTCCAGCCCCTCCGCTGCCTTGCGTCCGCCGGCGAGCTCGACGAAGCGGTCCTCGAGGGTCTGCCCCTGGCGCACCTCGTCGAGCGGTCCGGATGCGAGCACCCGACCGCCGACGATGATCGCCGCCGAGTCGCAGACGCGCTCGATGAGGTCCATGCTGTGGCTCGACAGCAGGACCGTGCCGCCGCCTGCCACGTAGCGCTCGAGGATGTCGGTGAGGTTCGCCGCCGAGACGGGATCGACGGACTCGAACGGCTCGTCGAGCACGAGCAGCCGCGGCGAGTGGATCATGGCGCAGGCCAAGGCGATCTTCTTCGTCATGCCGGCGGAGTAGTCGGCGACGAGGCGGTCCAGGGCGTCCTCGAGGCCGAACGCGGTCGCGAGGTCGGCGCTGCGGTCGAGCACGGTCGCATGGTCGAGTCCGCGCAGCGAGCCGGAGTAGTAGAGGAGCTCGGAACCGGTCAGGCGATCGAACAGTCGGAGCCGGTCGGGCAGCACGCCCGTCGCGCGCTTGGCCGCACGCGGATCCTTCCACACGTCGATGTCGTTGATGTGCACCGTGCCGGCGTCCGGCCGGAGCAGGCCCGTGACCATCGAGAGCGTGGTGGTCTTGCCGGCGCCGTTCGGCCCGACGATGCCGTAGAACGACCCGGCGCGCACCTCGAGGCTGATCGCGTCGACGGCGGTGGTGTCGCCGTAGCGCTTCACGAGTCCGTCGATCGCGAGGACGCGCGACGCGGCCTCCGGAGCCGGACGGGCCACCCGCAGGGTGCGCTTCTTGCGCGGAGCGGGCTTCGACGAGCCGACCGGGATCACGGCGACGCCGCGCTCGTCGCCCACGGCACGAGCGTCGTCGTCGACCTCCGACGGCGCCTCGACGGGCTCGGCCGCCGGCTCCTCCGCCACCGGCTCCTCGACCACCGGCTCGGCTGCCGCGGGCTCCTCGGCCAGGGACTCCTCGGCGACCGACCTGCCGGCCTCGGGCTCCTCGACGACGACGTCCTCAGCGGGCGCCTCGACGACCGGCTCCTCGGCGACGGGCGCCTCGACGACCGGTGCCTCCTCCGCCACCGGTGCCGGATCGGCCTTCGCCGGCGCGACCGAGTCATCAGAACGGCGCGGCGGGCGCTCGGCCTCGGTGGTGTCGGTGGTCATCGCGGCAGCCACGCGCTGGCGGGCGACGGCCTTCTTCCGCGCGTCCGCCGCGCGCTCCTTCGCCTGGGCGAGCGAGATGGAGGGCGTCCGGGCGTTCTTCGCGGCGGCCGTGCGCTTCGCTGCGGCCGACGACGACGCCGACCGCGATGCGGCGCTGCGCTTCGACGCGGCGGCCTCGGTCGGTTCCTCGGGCGAGGCGTCGACCGCCTCGGGCTCGACCTCGGCGGGCGCGGCCGTCGATCGCGACGATGGCTTGCGGGCCGCGGGCTTGCGGGCTGCGGGCTTGCGGGCCGCGGTGGTCTTCGCCGCGGCAGACGCGGGCGCCGCCGCCGACGTCGCGGCGTCACCGGGAGCCGCGGAGGCGGCCTCGGTCGCGTCGGAGTCCGCGGGACCAGCCTCCACGGGCGCCGGTGCCTTGGCCGCGGTCGGGTTCGAGCGGCGGGCGGCGGGCTTGCGGGCGGGCTTCGGCGCGGCGTCGGCGCCGCTCGCGTCATCCGCCTTCGGGGCGTCATCCGCCTTCGCCGCGGTCGTCTTCGTGCTCGCCGACTTCGCGGTGCTCGTCTTCGCTGCCGGCTTCGACGTCGTCGACGCCTTCGTGCGGGCCGACGACGACCGCGCCGCCGACGACCTCGGCTTGGCTGCGGGCTTCGCCTTCACGGGACGCGCCGGGCTCGCCGCGGCATCCGTGGTCTCGGGCGCGACGGACGCCCCCCGATCGGCGGACACCCCCGTGCCGGTGCCTTCGGGAGTCTCGTCGTCAGGGCCTGATCGCGAAACGGAAGTCACCACGACAACCTACCAAGTCGCGTCGTCCCCGCCTCCGAATCCCCTGCACGCCGCGCCGGGTTTCGGGCCATGAAACTGGGCAACGGCTGGGCGTCACATCACGAAACCGCCACGACGGGCGCAAGGGGTAGGGCTCGAACGGTCCGACCCGGTATCCTGAGGATCGGCATAACGGCGTGTCCACCCAACAACTTCCGGATGAACTCCTGGCGAACTCGTCGTGACACGGCGCGCCGCTTCATCCGACCGATGAAGGAGATGCAGTGACCACCCAGATCGTGATCCTCGCAGCCGGCATGGGGAGCCGGCTCGGGCGAAGCCTCCCCAAGCCGCTCACCGAGCTCAGCGACGGCCGCACGATCATGCGCCAGCAGTTCGACAACATCGAGCACGCGTTCGGTCGGAACGCCGCGGTCACCATCGTCGTCGGCTACAAGCTCGAGCACATCATCGAGGCGTTCCCGCAGGCGTCCTTCGTCTACAACGAGGAGTACGACCAGACGAACACCTCGAAGTCGCTCATGCGCGCGCTGCAGGCATCGCAGCCCGGCGGCGTGCTCTGGATGAACGGCGACGTCGTCTTCGACCCGCGCATCCTCGACCGGGCGCTGCCGTTCATCGCGCGCGACCAGTCGTTCGTCACCGTGAACACCGCGAAGGTGTCCGACGAAGAGGTGAAGTACACCACGAGCGCCGAGGGCTACATCAAGGAACTCTCCAAGACCGTCAAGGGCGGGCTCGGCGAGGCCGTGGGCATCAACTACATCTCCAGCCGCGACAAGGCGACGCTGCTCGCCCACCTCCAGCGCGTCGGCGACCAGGACTACTTCGAGCGCGGCATCGAGCTCGCGATCGAGCAGAACGGCATGCTCGTCGAGCCGATGGACGTCTCCGACCTCTACGCGGTCGAGATCGACTTCGCCGAGGACCTCGAGCGGGCCAACCACTTCGTGTGACCTGCGCCCCACCGACAGCGTGAGAAGCGGATGCCACGTGGCATCCGCTTCTCGCATGTCGGGGCCCGCCCGCGCGGTTCGGGAGCCGTGCGCGGGGCCTCTACGATGAGAGCCATGAGCTACGCCGACTCGCATCCGTTCTCGCGGACGCGGTGGTCGGAGTACCGTCACTCGCTCTGGTTGCTGACCACGCGCGACCTGAAGGTGCGGTACACCACGTCGGCGCTCGGCTACCTGTGGTCGATCCTCGACCCGCTGGTGATGGCGGCGATCTACTGGTTCGTCTTCACCCAGGTCTTCCAGCGACTGGTCGGCACCGAGCCGTACATCGTGTTCCTGCTGGCCGGCCTCCTGCCCTGGATGTGGTTCAACGGCGCCGTGTCCGACTCGACGCGGGCGTTCCTGAAGGACGCCAAGCTCGTGCGGTCGACCAAGCTGCCGCGGACCATCTGGGTCAACCGCATCGTGCTCTCGAAGGGCATCGAGTTCGTGCTCGCCCTGCCCGTGCTGGCGCTGTTCGCGATCTTCGGCGGCGCCCGGGTCGGCTGGGAACTCGCGTACTTCCCGCTTGCGATCGTGCTGCAGGCGGCGCTCACCGCCGGCATCGGCATGATCGTCGCCCCGCTGGTGGTGTTCTTCCGCGACCTCGAGCGTGCGACGAAGCTCGTGCTGCGGTTCCTCTTCTACGCCTCCCCCATCATCTACGGCATCTCGAACCTGCCCGAGCCGCTCCACTTCTGGGCCGCGTTCAACCCGCTCACGGGCATCTTCAGCCTCTACCGGGCGGGCTTCTTCCCCGGTGAGCTCGACTGGTTCGCCGTGGGCGTCGCGGCGGCCATGTCGGCGGCGTTCCTCGCCGTCGGACTGTGGGTGTTCCGCAACGCCGAGCGTCAGGTGCTGAAGGAGATCTGATGACCGACGCCGCCATCCGCACCATCGACCTCGGCATCCGCTTCCGCCGCAACCGCCGGGGCCGGCGCACCTTCAAGGACCTCTTCTCCCGCAGCCGTCGGAAGATCCGGCCGGACGAGTTCTGGCCGCTCCGCGGACTCAGCGTCGACGTGCTGCCCGGCGAGGCGATCGGCGTGGTCGGCCGCAACGGCCAGGGCAAGTCGACGCTCCTGAAGCTCGTCGCGGGCGTGCTGATCCCCGATGAGGGCGAGGTCGTCGTCAACGGCGGGGTGGCCCCTCTCATCGAGATCACGGGCGGATTCGTCGACGACCTCACGGTGCGCGACAACGTCTACCTCACCGCCGGGCTCCACGGCATGAACCGGGCGCAGATCGACGCGAAGTTCGACGAGATCATCGACTTCGCCGAGATCGCCGACTTCCTCGACACCCCGTACAAGCACCTGTCCAGCGGCATGAAGGTCCGCGTGGCCTTCGCCGTGGTGTCCCAGCTCGACGAGCCGATCCTCCTCGTCGACGAGGTCCTCGCCGTCGGCGACAAGGCGTTCCGCGAGAAGTGCTACCGGCGCATCGAGGAACTGCTCGAGAGCGGCCGCACGCTGTTCTTCGTCTCGCACAACGAACGCGACCTGCGCCGCTTCTGCACCCGCGGACTGTACCTCGACAAGGGCCGCCTGGTGCTCGACGCGGGCATCGACGAGGTCATCGACCGGTACAACGCCGACTACGGCACACGCTGACCGGCATCGTCAAGCCCTGCGATCCTGCGGCGGGTTCCCACGATGGCGTCCTAGGATGCTCGCCATGTCCGACCGAGTGCACCGCATCACCTCGATGGGTCCCGGCGCCCCGCGTGAGGCGGGCACCGAGGTGCCCGACGACCCCGCCTTCGCGAGCGCGGGGCACCAGCAGCCGGATGCCGCGAACCGGGCCGAGGGGCTCGAGCGCGGGCTCGACCGGCTCATCTCGATCCAGCGTCCCGTGGTGCTCGCGCACCTGCGCACCATCCGGCGCAACCACCCGCACGCGACGCCCGACGAGATCGTGCGCATCCTGGAGCGCCGCTACCTCACCGCGGTGACGACGGGCGGTGCCGCCGTCGGCGCGACCGCCGTGGTGCCCGGCATCGGCACGGGCGTCACGCTCGCGCTCTCGGGGGTCGAGACCGCCGCATTCCTCGAGGCGACGGCGCTGTTCGCGCAGTCGGTGGCCGAGGTGCACGGCCTGCACGTCGAGAACCCCGACCGCGCGCGCGCGCTCGTCATGACCCTCATGATGGGCCGCGAGGGCGTCGACCTGGTCAAGCAGTTCGCCGCCCGGGCCGTCGGCGGCGGCGTGAGCCGGGACGCCTACTGGGGCGAGATCATCACGAGCAGCCTGCCCAAGGCCGTGATGGGCCAGGTCGTCGACCGGCTGCGGCGGAAGTTCATCAAGCAGTTCGCGGTCCGCGGGGGCGCCGGCATCATCGGCCGCGCCATCCCGTTCGGCATCGGCGCGGCCATCGGCGGCGTGGGCAACCACGTGCTCGGCCGGCGCGTGCTCCAGCACGCCCGGCTCGCGTTCGGCGCGGCGCCCGCGATACTTCCCGTGGAACTCGAGCCGCGGGATGCCGGCGTCTCGGCCGTCACGCGGACGGCGCGACGCGGGGCGTCCATCGGGGCGGCCGTGGCCGGGGCGACGAGTCGTGGCATCCGCTCGGCCGGACGTGCCATCGGCCGGCGCCGGCGCGACGACGAGCAGGCCGAGGTCGAGGGCGGCGCACCCGCACCCGACGGGCCCGAGGCCGGAGCCGACCGCTAGTCGACGTCGATCTCGTCGGACCGCTCGGCGACCTCGCCCTCCGCGTCGTGCTCCTCGATCTCCGGGTCGTCGGCGTGCAGCGCCGCGAAGCGCTCCCACTCGGCCATGAGTCGGTCGACCGCCGCATGGAATCGCGCGGTCGTCGCGCCCGGCGTCGTGTCGCCGAAGTACCGCTCGACCCAGAACCCCAGCCGCTGGAGCGCCGCCTCGTCGTGCGCCACCTCGTCGACGCGCGCCGCCATCGCCTCGCCGTCGGCGGCGTCGAGCCACTCGCACGCCGACAGGTAGCCGCCCGTGTCGATCTGCGCCTCGGGATTGACCGGTCGCGTGACGAGCAGCGGCCGACCCGCGGC
Organism: Agromyces sp. NDB4Y10; assembly: GCF_001620055.1. GTDB lineage: Bacteria > Actinomycetota > Actinomycetes > Actinomycetales > Microbacteriaceae > Agromyces > Agromyces indicus. The sequence goes on from NZ_LQGY01000058.1 coordinate 38,951, forward strand.
GAGACGGTCGTAGACCATCGCCGAGATGTCGACGATCGCGACATCCGCCGCGGCGAGCTGCCACCCGAGGGCCGGGCCGTCGTCGAAGACGTGCTGCGCGGTCGGGTCGGCCGCGTTCGCCGCGCCGATCGCCTGGATGATGGCCCGGTTGGCGGCGCCGTACTCGTGGTCGACGACTCCCGACCGCGGGTGCGGACGGTAGATCACCCGGTGACGACCCGTCGCGAGCAGGCTCGTCACGAGCGCGACGCCGTGCGAGGCGATCGACCCGTACGCCGCCGCTCCCCGGTCGCCCTCCCAGGTGGGCGCGTACAGCACCACCTCGCGGTCGTCGGGCGTGTACGGCAGCGGCGAGCCGTCGAGGTAGTGGTCGGCCTGCGGTCGGCCGATCGGGATCGCGCGCTTGTCGAAGTCGTAGTCCCAGAGGACCTTCTCGAGGCGGGTGCGGGCGGCATCCCCCGCGATCAGCGCGTAGTCGTACGCCTTGAACTGGTTCGTGGTCATGTACATCTTGTCGGACTCGCCGTGGTTGATGAACACGTGCCAACGGCGCCCGTACCGCATCATCTGGAAGTTCTTGGCGTTCTGGTTGACGTAGAACACCAGGTGGAGGTCCTGGTCGTGGATGACCTGTTCGAGGTCGGCGACGCGGCGCACGTACGCGACGGGCAGCGGCGACTCCTCGAGGAGCTGGAGCGCTGCGCCGGAGGCCCGGCTGAGGATGAGCACCGGGTGCCGCTCGGCGAGCCGGGCGAGCGGCTGGTACCACTGGCGCAGCTGGTAGAGGTTGACCTTGCCGTCGGCGAAGTAGACGCCGATCCGGTACCGGTGCGGTTCGAGCGGCGGTCGGGCGGCGAGTTCCCGTGCCAGCCGTCGCTGCGCGCTCCGCGAGCGAACGACGTTCTGGACGAGTTTCACGGCACGACGCGCATCAGTCCTCAAACCCACCGTCCAAGGGTAGCCGCCGCTCGCGGGCCTCACACGACGGGCGGTCTCCCGGCCAGCGTCATCCGCCACACGGTGCGCCACGACATGGGGCGCCGCTGCCCCGGGTCCTCGCGCCATCCCGCTCGCCACCCGGCGAACCAGGCCGAGAGGGCCTTCGGATGCCGCGCCCACCGCAGCACCTGGATGGCCGTCCACGATCCGACGTAGAGCGGCACGAGCACCGCGGGCAGGTTGCGGCGCGCGAGCCACACCCGGTTCCGTGCATTGAGGCGGTAGTAGTACGCGTGTCGCGCCGGATCGATCACCGGATGCGCGGCCTCGAGGTCGCCCGCGTACCACGCGCGTCGGCCCGAGTCCCAGACGCGCCACGCCAGCTCGATGCCCTCGTGCGCGTAGAAGAACGGGTCGGCCCAGCCGCCGGTCGCGTCGAACGCCGAGCGCGGCATGAGCACCGCGCCCTCCCAGCAGGAGAAGACGTTGCTCGAGTGCGCCGGATCGCCCTTGCGGATCCGCGGGATCCACCGGCGGGGGGCGGTGCTTCCCGTCGGGTCGACGACGCGGGGCTGCACGAGGCCCACGTCGGGATGCTCGGCCAGGAGGCGGCATCCGTCGGCGAGGAAGGTCGGGCTCGGCAGGAACGCGTCGTCGTCGAGGAAGAACAGCACCTCGCCCGCGACGTGCGGGACACCGCGGTTGCGTCCGGCCGGGATGCCGAGGTTCTCGGGCAGGTGCACGGTGCGCACCTCGTCCGGCAGCCGCGGGTCGGCGGTCGCGGGGTCCCACCCGTTGCCGACGCACACGACGTCGACCGCGACGCCCGCCTGGTCGAGCACGCTCCGGATGCCGCGCGCGAGCTCGACCGGGCGCCGCCCCTGCGTGAGGACGACGACGCCGACGCGCGGCACCGGCGAGAGGTCAGGCCCGGACACGGCGGGACGCCATGATCGCGACGAAGTGACCGAGGAGGGCGAGCGTCGCGAGCGGCAGCAGCGCGAGGACCACGATGCGGTCGACCTCGGGCTGGCCGGCGACCAGGCCGACGAGCGCCGCCGCCAGCGCGATCAGCGTGAGCTCGACCGAGTGGTAGAGCCGGTGGAACGGGAGGAAGCGTGCGGCGCGGCGGAGCTTCGCGATGAGCCCGCCCCGGGGCGCGGTCTCGCCGTGGGTGTCGGCGAGCTTCGGCAGCCCGGCGTTCGCCCGGGCCACGTGCACCATGTCGTTCAGCGCCTTGTTCAGCACGATGACGAGCGCGAGGAGCGCGCCGACCGTGGTCCACAGGAAGTCCGCCGGGAACTCGAGCGGATACGCGGCGGCGCGGATGCCGAGCGCGATCGGGATCAGCGCCTCGGTCGAGTAGTGGCCGACCTTGTCGAGGAACACCCCGGCGGGCGACCGCGTGCCGCGCCAGCGCGCGACCTCGCCGTCGCAGCAGTCGACGAGCATCTGCAACTGGCCGAGCAGGACCGCGAGGAGCGCACCCCACACGCCCGGGATGAGTAGCGCCGCTGCGGTCGACCAGCCGACGAGGATCATGAGCCCCGTCACCCCGTTCGCCGAGATGCGCGTGCGCAGCAGGAGCCAGGTGAGGTACGGCGAGAGGTCGCGGAGGTACAGCGACGCCGTCCAGTGCTCCGCGTTGCGGCGGTTGCGCACCTCGGGCGGCTGCGTGACCGCGCGCAGCTCGGCGATGCTCGTCGGCCGCCCGCGGCCCGGCGAAGTCTCCGTCATGCTCACCTTCCCGTGTGGCTCGCGATGTTGCTCGTGAGCGAGAGGTAGCCGAGCACGAAGCCCGTTCCCCACGACACGTGGATGCACGGCAGCACCACGAGGAACCAACCGAACACCCCGGCGCCGCGGCCGCGAGCGTACGCGAGCGCCGCGAGCAGCACGAAGAGCAGGTACACGCCCGGCACGGCGAAGCCGAGGAGCAGCCACGGGGTCGCGCCCACCGCGAGCTGCACGAGGCCGCCGATCCCGAGCAGGGTTCCGACGACGACGCCGACCACCATCAGGGGCGGCACGAAGTAGCGGATGCCGTTGTCGGCGGGGAACCGGCGCGCGAGCTCGCCACGCCACAGGCCCGTCGAGAGCATCTGCCGGGCGAGCCGCTCCACCGTGGAACGGGGACGATAGGTGACGGCGAGCTCCGGGGTGAACCAGACGGTTCCGCCGGTGTCGCGCAGGCGCCGGTTCAACTCCCAGTCCTGCCCGCGCTTGATGGTCTCGTCGAACAGGCCCACGCGTTCGAGGGCGCTGCGCCGGAAGACGCCGAGGTAGACGGTGTCGGCCGGGCCCTCCTGGCCGCCGACGTGGAACGCGGCCCCGCCGAGGCCGACGGGGGTCGTGTAGGCGAGCGCGACCGCGCGCTCGAACGACGTCTCGCCGCGGGCGTCCATGATGCCGCCGACGTTGTCGGCGCCGGTGCGGACGAGGGTCTCGACGGCGATGCGCGTGTACTCGGCGGGCAGCATCGAGTGCGAGTCCACCCGGACCACCACCGGGTGAGCGGCCGCGCGGATGCCGATGTTGAGGCCGGCGGGCGTGGACCCGACCGCGTTCTCGAGCACGCGCACGCGGGCGTCGCGCTCGGCGAGGTCGGCGACGAGTTCGTTCGTGCCGTCGATCGACGGGCCCAGTGCGATGAGCACCTCGACCGGCCCGTCGTAGTCCTGCTCGAGGATCGACGCGACGGCCGCGCGCACATGGGAGGCGTCGTTCAACACGGGCATGACGTAGGAGACGCCGATCGGCGGCGACAGCTCCGCCGGATGGTGCTGCTCGGGCATGGTCCTCACTCGTGCACTGGGTCGATCGAGCCTAGCAGCAGGGGGTGCGCCGACCGGGACGCGACGGGGCCCGGACCGCATGCGGTCCGGGCCCCGTCCGAAGGGACGACGACGCGATCAGCCCTCGAAGGTGCCGAGCGTCACGGTGACCGTGCTCGACTCGCCGTCGCGCGTGTACGTCAGCTCGGCATCGGCGCCGCCGGGGAGCGCCCGGACCTGCGCGGTGAGGTCGGTCTGGTCGGTGATGGGGATGCCGTTCAGCGCCGTGACGACATCGCCCGCCTCGAGTCCCGCCGCCTCGGCCGCACCGCCCGGCGTGACCTCGGAGATGAGCGCGCCCACGGTCGAGCCCTCCCCCGCCGCCTGCGCGGACGTGACGGTCGCGCCGAGGAGGCCGTGCGTGGCCGCACCGTTCTCGATGATCTCGTTCGCCACGCGCTCGGCGAGGTTCGACGGGACGGCGAAGCCCACCCCGATGTTCCCGGCCTCGCCCGACGAGCCGCCCGCCGAGAGGATCGCGACGTTGACGCCGATCAGCCGACCCTCGGAGTCGAGGAGCGCACCGCCGGAGTTGCCGGGGTTGATCGCGGCATCCGTCTGGATCACCGGGATCGAGATGAGGCCGCTGCCCTGCGACTGCCCCTGCTGGCCGGGCACGTCGAAGTTCCAGAAGTCGAAGGGGCTCTCGCCCTGCTCGCCCTCGCCTTCGCCGCCGTCGTCGGGCGTCTCGGGCGCCGCAGCGGACTGCACGTCGATGCTGCGGTTCAGCGCGCTCACGATGCCGTTGGTCACCGTGCCGGACAGGCCGAGCGGTGCGCCGATCGCGATCGCGGTGTCGCCGACGTTGAGCTCGTCGGAGTCGGCGAACTCGATCGGGCTGAGGCCGGACGCGTCGACGAGCTTGATCACGGCGAGGTCGCTCAGCGGGTCGGTGCCGACGAGCTCGGCCGAGTACAGCCGGCCGTCGTCGGTGCGCACCTGGATGCTCGGGTCGCCGGTGGCGCCGTCGAGCGTCACCACGTGGGTGTTCGTGAGCACGTAGCCGTCCTCGGAGAGGATCACGCCGGATCCCGTGCCCTGGCCCTGGCCGCCGGACACCGCGATGGTGACGACGCTCGGGCTCGCCGCTGCGGCGACCGCCGAGATCTGGTTCACCGACTCCGTGTCGTTGATGACGATCCGCTCGCCCGTGCTCGACTGGAGCACGGTGTCGTCGCCGTCGTCGTTCATGAGCGCGGTGATGCCCGCGCCGGACGCGCCGCCGATGAGCGCGGCCGCGACGACCGCGGCGGCGATGCCGAACCCGGCCCGGCGCTTCTGCGGACCCTCGGGGGCAGCGGATGCGGCGGGCGCCGGTCCGCCGAACGCGGGCGGCACGGAGCCGCCGCCGTCGTCCGGGCGGCCCGCGG
>NZ_LQGY01000059.1 GCF_001620055.1 Agromyces sp. NDB4Y10
CGGGCGGCGCGCGCCTCCCGCGCGCGGCGCCGGGCCGCGCGCCCGCCCCGGACGGATCCCGGACCGGCGATGCCCTCGTCGGCGAATCGGATCCTGGCCTCGGGCACCGCGACCACCCGGTGGCCCGCGAGTCGGGCCCGCGTTCCGAGGTCGAGTCCGTCGTCGACGGTGGGGAGCGCGGGATCGAATCCGTCGAGACTCCGCCACAGCTCGTGCCGGACGAGCATGCCCGCCGGGTCGCCTCCGAGCACGTCGGAGAGGTCGTCGTGCTGGCCCTGGTCGAGCTCGTCCTCCACGATGGCGAGGCTGCGCCCGCCGCGCGTCACCGAGCGTCCGAAGCGCAGGATCCGTCCGGGCTCGTCCCACGCGACGAGCTTGGGGACCGCGATGCCCGCGGTCCGTGCGGTGGAGAGCGCCGCGGAGAGCGCCTCGAGCGCGCCCGGTTCGGGGGCGGCATCCTCGGTGAGCAGCCAGATCGCGTCGTCACCGGTGCCGGGCGGATCGAGCGTGGTCTCGATCGTGCGCACCGCGTCGCCGAACGGCAGCGGCGACTCGACCTGCACCACGCGGGCGGGGTGGGCGGCCTCGACGAGCGCGCGGGTCGCGTCATCGCTGCGCATCAGCACCACGGCGAGCGCGTCGACGGGCCGGCGCTGGGCGCGGATGGCGTCGAGCGTGGCACGGAGGCGGTCGCCGCCATGCTGCACGACGAGGACGGCGGTGACTCTGGGGAACATCGGGGCAAGCCTAGGCGGCGCGTCCCGTGCCATCCGTCAGCGGCCTCGGGCGTGCCTCGATTCGGCCCGCCCGAGACCGGTGATCATCCCGCCTGACGGCGGAGCTTGCGGCGCTCCCGCTCGGAGAGCCCGCCCCAGATGCCGAACCGCTCGTCGTTGCCGAGCGCGTACTCGAGGCACTCGGCGCGCACCTCGCATCCGGAGCAGATCTTCTTCGCGTCGCGCGTGGAGCCGCCCTTCTCGGGGAAGAACGCCTCCGGATCCGTCTGCGCGCACAGCGCGTCGGTCTGCCACGCCAGTTGATTGTCGTCGTCGTCTGCGACCCCGCGAACCCCTGGAACGCCGAGCCGCACGGGGTCGACGAACCAATCCTCAGGTACCCCAGAACGATATTCAGGCTTGCCCATATCGTCTCCCACCCAGTTGTACCGACATCCCGTAAGGGCGTGTCACGACAATTACATCGGTGTAATTCGGTGGAAGTCAAGTCGCGAATCGCAACCCTCAATAGCGCGTCGAGGCTTGTCGCGGTCGGCGACACGCGGACGACGTGTCCGGTTCGTGATGCAGCGGTCAGTCGACGGATGCCGCGCGCCGGGCCGACCACGCGCTCTCGACCATCTCGGCGAGGCTGTGGCGCATGCGCCAGTCGAGGTCGCGGGCCGCGAGCTCGCCGGAGGCGACGATGCGCGCGGGGTCGCCCTCCCGCCGGGGCCCGACCTCCGGCTCGAAGTCGATGCCGGTCACCTTCGCGACCTCGCGCATGATCTCGCCGACGGAGACGCCGTCGCCCGAGCCGAGGTTGTACACCGGCTCGAGGGGCTCGCCGGCGTCCAGCCGCCGGGCGGCCGCGACGTGCGCGTCGGCGAGGTCGGCCACGTGGATGTAGTCGCGCACGCACGTGCCGTCCGGAGTCGGGTAGTCACCGCCGTTGATGCGCGGGGTCCGCCCCTCGAGGAGGGCGTCGAAGACGAGCGGGAACAGGTTGTGCGGGCTGGGGTCGAACACCTCGTCGGTGCCGGAGCCGACGACGTTGAAGTAGCGCAGCGAGGTGTGGCGGAGGCCCGCCGCGCGTCCCTGGTCGGCGAGCAGCCATTCGCCGATGAGCTTGGACTCGCCGTACGGGGACTCGGGATGTTTGGGCGTCGCCTCGGTGACGAGGTCGACGTCGGGGGTGCCGTAGACCGCGGCGCTCGAGGAGAAGACGATGCGGTCCACGCCGCTCGCCTCCATGGCGCCGAGCAGGGTGGTGGTGCCGGTGACGTTCTGCCGGTAGGTGTGCAGCGGGCGCTGCACCGAGACGCCGGCGTACTTGAACCCGGCGAGGTGCACGACGCCGCGGACCCCGTGGCGGCGCATCGCGTCCTCGAGGAGGGCGCCGTCGAGGATGGTCCCCTGGACGAACGGCGCACCCTCGGGGAGGAAGCCCTTCCGGCCCGAGGAGAGGTCGTCCACGACGACGGTGTCGATGCCCTGCGCCTGGAACGCGCGCACGACGTGCGCCCCGATATACCCCGCTCCTCCGGTGACCAGCCAGCTCATGTCCGCCTTCCGTCGCCGGTGCCTCCGGCGTCGTGACGATGCTAGCGGGGCTGCTCAGGCGTTGCGCGGCGGGAGGTTCTCGGCGTGACGCACGCGATCGCGGATCTCCGGACGACCGTAGCCGTCGGTCTCGAGGCGCGTGAGCGTCGCCACGACACCCCACACGGCGAGGGTCGCCAGCACGAGGAAGAAGATGATGTCCATGGCAGGAATCCTGCTCCTTGCAAGATCCTGCCGACAGTGGCAGACTCGCCACTGATCGACACATTCCTGCCAGCGTGCTGGCCGCACCAGGAGGCCCTCCGTGCTCCACTCCATCGCCTGCCTCGCCGTCCCGCAGATGGCCCCGTTCGAGTTCGGCGTGATCTGCGAGGTCTTCGGGATCGACCGCTCCGAGCAGGGCGGCCCCACGTTCGACTTCCACGTCGTCGCCGCGGAGCCCGGGCCCATCCCGACCAAGCTCGGCTTCGACGTCGTCGTGCACGAGGGCCTCGACGCCGCCCGGACCGCCGACCTCGTGGCCGTCCCCGCCTCGCTCATCGACGAGCCGGCTCACCCCGAGGTGCTCGAGGTGATCCGCGACGCCGTCGACCGCGGCGCCTGGGTGCTGAGCGTCTGCTCCGGTGCCTTCACGCTCGGTCGCGCCGGGGTGCTCGAGGGCCGGCGCGCCACCACGCACTGGATGTACACCGAGCGCATGGCCGAGATGTTCCCCGGGACCGAGGTCGACCCCGACGTGCTGTTCGTGCAGGACGGCCGCGTCGTCACGGGGGCCGGCACGGCGGCGGGCATCGACGCCGCACTGCACATCGTGCGCACCGAGCTCGGCGCGAGCGCGGCGAACATCATCGCCCGCCGAATGGTGGTGCCGCCCCAGCGCGACGGCGGCCAGTCCCAGTTCATCCAGACCCCGGTCGCCGAGTGCCGCTCCGACTCGTTCGCCGAGGTGCTCACGTGGATGCTGGAGCACCTCGACGAGGAGCTCACCGTCGACCGCCTCGCCCGCAAGGCCCTCATGTCGCCGCGCACGTTCGCCCGCAAGTTCCGCGCCGAGACCGGCACGACGCCGAACGCCTGGCTCAACCGACAGCGCCTCCTCCGCGCGCAGCAGCTCCTCGAGGAGACCGACCTCTCACTCGAGGAGATCGCGCGCGAGACCGGCTTCGGCGCCGCCGCCGTCATGCGGCACCACTTCGTGAAGGTCCTCCAGACCACGCCCACGCGCTACCGCCGCGTGTTCGGACCGCGCCAGGCGGGCTGACGCCGGGGCCGCCTAGAGCAGGATCCTCCCGGCCCGGGAGCGCGCGAGGAGCAGGCCGACGAGGATCGGCACCGCGAGCGCCGTCGCGAAGACGAGGAGCGACGGGGCACCCACGAGTCGGCCGGCCATGATGACGAGCGCGTGCCCGAGGATCACCGGCATCGCGACGCCGGCGACGGTGGTCGCGGCGCGCCCGAGCCACTCCGGGACGCGGTGAGCCAGCGACTCGGCGACGAGGATGAGCCCGCACGAGATCGCCGCGGCGACGAGCACGCCCGCGACCGGCGTGCCGACGTCGGCGGCCTTGAGGTCGACCGGGGCGACGAGCCCCGAGCCGGCGAGCGCGAGGCCGCCCACGACGAGGACGACGCCCAGCTCGAGCGGCGCGCGGACGCGGTGGCGCACCTGCCGCAGCCACTCGCCGACCGCGAGGAAGACCAAGGCCATGAGCCCGACGCCCACCGACCAGGGCAGCTCGGCGACGAGCTCGGGCCGCACGGTGGCGACCGCCACGGCGGCGACCCCGACCACGGCCGGCAGCCACGGTCGGACGGCGGAGAGCGCCCGCATCGCCACGACGGCGGCGAACAGCGCCGTCACGAACCAGAAGGCCGCGTACTGTCCCCCGATGGCGGATCCGCCCATGAGGAGCGCGACGGGGTCGGGCATGGACGTCGCCCCGGCGAGCGAGGTGATCGCCGCCCAGGCGGCCGTCACGATGAGCAGCCAGAGCGCGTACGGCACGAGCAGCGACCGCGTACGGCGGTGCACCTCGTCGCCGAGCGGCCGGGACCGGCGCCAGAGGTACCCGCTGATGACGAAGAAGACGGGTACGTGCCAGCTGTACAGGAGCGGACGCAGGAGCCCCTCGGCGGAGACGTGGCCGAGGACGACCGCGACGAGCCCGACGAGCCTGACGAGATCGAGCGCGACGGACCGCACGCGCGGCGGCGCGGCGAGACGGGCGAACTCGATCGTGGGCATCGCGCGGTATTGTACGCACGCCCCGGCTGGGCGATCCATCCGTTTCCACATCGGCCGGGCGCCGGCGAGGCGCCCGCCGCCCGGCTCAATCGGCGGTCGGCTGTCCCGTCGTCGCGACCCATGCCACGGCCTCGGGGGCGACCGTCAGCACCCCCTCGTCGGGCGAGCCGAACACCGCCTCGCCCCGCGGCACGCGCGTCGCACCCGATGCGGCGGACACCTTGACGTCGCCGCCCTCGGCGAGCACGATCGCCGGCCCGGCGAGCGCGAGCCGCGCCGGCGTCGCCGCCGGCTCCACGCGGTACAGCGTGAAGTCGGGCACGGGCGGACGGTACTCGACGACGCCCGGCGCGACCTCGAGCGGCTGCAGTCGAGGCGGCTCGATCGCGCGGAAGTCGAGCACGTCGAGCAGCTCGGGGATGTCGATGTGCTTGGGCGTGAGGCCGCCGCGGAGCACGTTGTCGCTCGCGGCCATGAGCTCGACCGCGAGTCCCGAGAGGTAGGCGTGGATGTTGCCGGCCGCGAGGAAGAGTGCCTCCCCCCGTCGCAGCGTCACGCGGTTGAGCAGCAGGGAGATGACGATGCCGGGATCGCCGGGGTACTCGTCCGCGAGATCGGAGACCGTGCGGAAGGAGGCCGCGTACGGCGACGACAGCGCCGCGTCCGAGGCCGCGAGCGCGGTCACGCGCTCGACCACCCAGGCGGCTTCGCCGGTGTCGCCGCCGCGGCCGTCCTGCAGCAGCCAGCCCACGGTCTCGCGCAGCGGATCGTCGGTGGCCAGTCGCGCATCGAGGAGGTCGAGCGCACCGGGCTGCGGTTCCTCGCTCGCGGCATCCGCGGCGCGCAGCACCTCCATGACGCCGCGCACCTCGTCGAGCGGCCGGAAGCCGGACAGCGCCTCGAAGGCGTCGCTCACCGCGACGATGAGTTCGGGCTTGTGGAACGGATCGCGGTAGTTGCGGTCGAACGCGTCGATCGGGACGCCCTCCGCCTCCTCCTCGGCGAAGCCGGCGCGTGCGCGCTCCGGCGTCGGGTGCGCCTGCAGCGAGAGCGGCCGCGCCGCGGCGAGCACCTTCAGCAGGAACGGCAGGCGCGCGCCCTCGCGGGCGAGCGCCGGGCCGAGGGCGGCGGTCGGGTTCGTCGCGATGAGCTCCGCGAGGTCGGCGGCGCCGAGGGATGCCGCATCGACGACCTCGGCGGGCGAGCCCGCGTGCGCGCCGAGCCACAGCTCCGCCTCCGGGCCGCCGCTCGGCTCGGTCCCCCGGAACTCCGCGATCGCCGTGTGGGAACCCCACGCATAGTCTCGGGGCGTGTTGCGGATGGCGACAAACATGCGTGAGGGAGTCCTTTCGGGTTTGGCAGCAGGCTACCAACGGCTGACGGTGCGCCCGGGGACGTGCCTAGGCTCGTGCCATCCGACGACGTATTGGAGCCGACATGCCCTTCGAGCCGCTCGCGAGCGACTTCTACTCGTACGAATCCCAGCTCACCGAGCGTGAGCAGGAGGCGCTCGCCGCGCTCCGCGACTGGCTCGAGCGCGACGTGAAGCCCATCGTGAACGGCTACTGGGAGCGCGCCGAGTTCCCCATGCAGGTCGTGAAGCCGCTCGCCGAGCTGGGCACGCTCTCGTACGCCTGGGAGGAGACGCGGCCGTTCGAGAACTCGGCCGTCTTCCGCGGGTTCGTCGCGCTCGAGCTCGCGCGGGTCGACCCGTCCGTGAGCACCTTCGTGGGCGTGCAGAACGGTCTCGCGACCGGGTCGATCGCCGTGGCCGGCTCCCCGGAGCAGCGCCGGGAGTGGATCCCGAAGCTCGCCTCGGGCGAGGTGCTGGGCGCCTTCGGCCTGACCGAGCCGCTCTCCGGCTCCGACTCGGCGCGCGGGCTGCGCACCACCGCCCGCCGCGAGGGCGACGAGTGGGTGCTGAACGGGCAGAAGCGCTGGATCGGCAACGCCACGTTCTCCGACATCACGATCATCTGGGCGAAGGACGAGGCCGACGGCCAGGTCAAGGGCTTCATCGTGCCCACGTCGACCCCCGGGTACGAGGCCACGAAGATCGAGGGCAAGGTGAGCCTGCGCATGGTGCAGAACGCCGACATCACCCTCACCGACGTGCGCGTGCCCGAGTCGCTGCGCCTGCAGAACGCGAACTCGTTCCGCGACACCGCCGCGGTGCTCCGACAGACCCGCGCCGAGGTCGCCTGGGCCGCGGTCGGCACCGCCGTCGGGGCGTACGAGGCGGCCGTGCGGTACGCCAAGGAGCGCGTGCAGTTCGGCAAGCCCATCGGCGCGCACCAGCTGGTGCAGGACCTGCTCGTGAAGTGCCTCGGCAACATCACCGCGTCGCTCGGCATGGTCGTCCGCGTCTCCGAGATGCTCGATCGCGGCGAGCAGCGCGACGAGCACTCGGCGCTGGCCAAGGCGTACACGACGGAGCGCATGCGCGAGACCGTCGCGTGGGCGCGCGAGGCGTGCGGCGGCAACGGCATCGTGCTCGACTACGACGTGGCGCGGTTCTTCGCCGACGCCGAGGCGCTGTACTCCTACGAGGGCACGCGCGAGATGAACACGCTCATCGTCGGCCGCTCGATCACGGGCGAGGCCGCGTTCGTCTGAGCCGGGCCTCCGCATCGGGCGTGATGGTGTGAACGGATGCCGCGGGGCGCGCGTCGCCGCCGCGGCATCCGTCGTCTACGACCGCCCCAGCCCGCGGTACGCGAACCCGGCCGCGCGCCACGCGGCGGGGTCGAGCACGTTGCGTGCGTCGATGATGCGCGGCTCGGCCATGAGCGCGGTCACCGCGGCGGGCTCGAGGTCGCGGTACTCGCGCCACTCGGTCACGAGCACGGCGAGGTCGGCGTCGCGCAGCGCCGCCTCCGCGGTCTCGACGTAGTCCAGCTGCGGATGCCGCAGGCGGGCGTTGGCGATGCCGTGCGGGTCGGTCGCACGCACGAGCGCCCCCAGGCCGTGCAGCCGGGCGGCGACGTCGAGGGCGGGCGAGTCGCGCGTGTCGTCGGAGTCGGGCTTGAACGTCAGGCCGAGCACCGCGATGCGGCGCTCGTACACGGAGCCGCCCAGCATCTCGACCGCGAGCTCGACCGCCCGCTCGCGCCGGCGGAGGTTGATCGCGTCGACCTGGCGCAGGAACGCGACCGATTCGGCCCGGCCCAGCTCCTCGGCACGTGCGGTGAACGCGCGGATGTCCTTCGGCAGGCAGCCGCCGCCGAACCCGATGCCGGCGTTGAGGAACCGGCGGCCGATGCGCGCGTCGTGGCCCATCGCGTCGGCGAGGGTCGTGACATCCGCGCCGGTCGCCTCGGCGATCTCGGCCATCGCGTTGATGAAGCTGATCTTGGTCGCGAGGAACGCGTTGGCGGCGGTCTTCACGAGCTCGGCGGTGGCGAAGTCGGTGACGATGCGCGGCGTGCCGCGTTCGAGGACGGCGGCGTACACGCGATCGAGCAGTTCGGTCGAGCGCGGGTCGTCGACGCCGTACACGAGCCGGTCGGGGGTCAGCGTGTCGGCGACGGCGAAGCCCTCGCGGAGGAACTCCGGGTTCCAGGCCACGAGCGCCTCCGATCCGGCCTGCCGGAGCCGCCCGACGAGGTCGGCGGCCGTGCCGACCGGCACCGTGCTCTTGCCCACGATGAGCGAGCCGGCGGATGCCACGGCCGCGAGCGCGTCGAACGCCCCGTTCACGAAGCGCAGGTCGGCGCCGTCGGCGCCGGGCAGCTGAGGGGTCCCCACCGCGACGAAAAGCACCTCGGCACCCGCCGCCTCGGCGAGGTCGGTGGTGAACCGCAGCCGCCCGGAATCGATGCCCGCGCGGAGCAGCTCGTCCAGGCCGGGTTCGAAGAACGGCGCGGTCCCCGCGGTCAGCTTCGCGATCTTCGCGGCGTCGGTGTCGACGCCGACGACCCGGTGCCCGAGCTCGGCCATCGCCGCTGCGTGCACGGCGCCGAGGTACCCGCAGCCGACGACCGAGATCTCCACGCGCGCTCCTCCCGACGGACCAAGCCCATTCTGGCCCACGGTGCGGGCCCGCGGTCGCGGCCGCGCACCGCGATAGCCTTGTGCGCATGACCAGCGGACGACGTCACGCGCTCGAGGGCGCGTTCGCGACGTTCGCGTTGTTCACCGCGTTCTCGGGCCAGTTCTGGCGCAACCTGCTCGGTTGGTGGGGGTTCGGCGTCATCGCGCTGCTCGTCGTGGCCGGCGCGGCTTGGCTCTGGTGGTCGCGACGTCCGCAACTGTCCTGGCGGCGGGTGCCCAAGTCCACCCTCGCGTTCCTGATCATCGCCGCGGCATCCGTGGCCTGGTCGAACTACCCCGGCACGACCGCCGTCGCCGTCGCCCTCACGCTCGCGACGACGTTCGTCGCCCTCTCGCTCGCGCTGTCGCTCGGATGGCACGGGTTCCTGCGGGCGCTCGGCGGCGCGCTGAAGTGGCTGCTCGGCCTGTCGCTCCTGTTCGAGCTGTGGGTGGCCGTGTTCGTGCGCGAGCCGCTGCTGCCCAACTTCCCCGACTTCGACCCGGATGCCGAGTCCATCCCGATGGCCTTCTACTGGTCGCGCGCGCTGCTGTTCGAGGGCGGCCCCATCGAGGGCGTCATCGCCAGCCGCAACCTGCTCGCGATGGCCGCCCTGCTCGCGCTCATCCTGTTCGGCGCGCTGCTGGCCAGCGGCGGCATGCGCCGCGCCCAGGGCATCGGCTGGCTCACCGTGGCCGGCCTCGTGTTCGTGCTCACGCGGTCGGCGACCGTCATCCTCGTCGCCGTCATCGTGCTCGTCGCCCTCGGCTTCGCCCTGTGGGCGCGGCGCCTCGGACCCGACCGTCGCCGACGGGTGTACGCGGCCGCGGCCGCGGCGCTCGCGGCATCCGTCGCGCTGCTCGCACTGTCCTGGAACGCGCTGCTCGAACTGTTCGGCAAGGGCGAGGACCTGACCGGGCGGCTCGACATCTGGGAGGCCGTCATCGGCCTCGCGACCGAGCGACCGTGGCTCGGCTGGGGCTGGGTCAGCTACTGGGCGCCATGGGTCGAACCCTACGACGACCTCGCCGTGCGCAAGGGCGTCGAGTACCTCCAGGCGCACAACGCGTGGCTCGACGTCTGGATGCAGCTCGGCGTGCTCGGCCTGGTCGCCTTCGCATCGATCGTCATCGGCGCGCTGTGGCGCTCGTGGTTCCTCGCCGTCGATCCGCCCATGGACGACCGCGGAGCGCGCGTGCCGTACACGGCCGCCTCCCTCATCCCGCTGCTCGCCCTCGTCGCCCTCGTCGGCCAGTCGCTCGCCGAGAGCCGCATCCTCATCGAATCCGGATGGCTGCTGCTCATCACCATCGCGTGGGGCACCAAGCAGCGCCAGTGGACGCCCGAGCCGCTGCCCGCGCTGACCCCCACGCGTTCGCCGCGCCGCTTCGCCCGACCGCGGGTGCGTCCGTGAGGTCGGCGCTGCGGGAGTTCGCCGGCTCGGCGCGCTTCGCCCAGGCGCTCACCCTCATCGCGATCGGGCTCGCGTTCTCCACCCACGCCGTGCGCGCCATGATCGGGTGGCCCGGCCTGCTCGCCGCGCTCGCGGCACTGCTCGTGCTGTGCGGACTCTCGCTCGTGGCGCGGTGGCGCGCCGTCGAGTGGTACGGCATCCTGCCGCTCACCATCCTCGTGTTCGTCGGCTGGGCCGCGGCATCCGTCCTCTGGAGCGAGGCGCCCGGGACCACGCTCGTGCGGGTGGCGTACCTCGTGGCGTTCGGCGTGCTCGGCCTCTACACGGCCCTCATGCGCGACACCATCCAGATCGTCCGCGCCTTCGGCGACGTCTTCCGCGTGCTGCTCGGGGTCTCCCTCGTCCTCGAGGTGCTGTCGGGGATCCTGCTCGACCTGCCGATCGTCTTCCTCGGCATCCAGGGCGACATCGCCTCGCTGGGCCCCATCCAGGGACTCTTCGGCTCGCGCAACCTGCTCGGGTTCGTCGCGCTCATCGCCCTCCTCACCTTCATCATCGAATGGCGGACCAAGTCCGTGCAGCGGCCCCGCGCCATCGCCTCGGTCGTGCTCGCGTCGCTGTGCCTGTTCCTCGCGGGCTCCCCGGTCACGTGGATCGCGCTCGGTGCGTCGCTCCTCGCGCTCGCCGCGCTCTACGGCCTCCGCCGGGTCCCCGCGGCGAGCCGGTGGCGCTGGCAGCTCGGCCTGCTCGTCGCCGGGTTGGCTGCGATCGTGACCGCGTGGGTGCTCCGGATCCGGATCATCGAGCTGCTCGACGCGCGAGGCGAGTTCGATGTCCGCCTCGACGTGTGGCGCGAGGTCTCGCGCTACCTGGCCGCGAACCCGCTCCAGGGCTGGGGCTGGATGGGCCGCTGGCCGGACTCGGCGCCGTACGTGTGGATCGAGCGGGCGATCGGCCGCGACCTCACCTCGGCGCTCAGCGCCTGGATCGACGCCTACTTCCAGGTCGGCGTGATCGGCATGCTGCTGTTCGCGGCCCTCGTCGGCGTCGCGCTCGTGCGATCGTGGCTGCTCGCCTCGAACCGGCGAAGCGTGGTCTACCTCTGGCCGGCGCTCGTGCTGGTGGCGATCGCGGTGACGAGCTTCGCCGAGAGCTTCGCCCTGCAGGAAGGCGGCTGGATGCTCCTCGTCGTGTGCGCCGTCAAGGCCGCGCGCGACATGAGCTGGCGCGACGCGCTCGCCGCCGCCCGGGGGCCCGAGCCCTCGGCATGATGCGGCAGAATGGGGCGGCGGTTCCAGCGCACGCCGACGGGCGCGCCGCCCGACCGGTGAGGAGGACCGCATGCGCAGGGGCGTGATCGCGCGCGCACTGGGCGGATACGGCCTCTCGGTCGTGCTCAGCGGCATCGTGAGCCTGATGGTGATCCCCGCGGTCATCATCGCGGCCGGCACCGAGTCGTGGGCCACCATCGCCGTCGCGCAGGCCGTCTCCGGGTTCGCGTTCGTGCTCGCCGTCTACGGCTGGGGCGTCGTGGGCCCCACCGAGGTCGCCTCGCGCCCCGTCGAGGAGCGCGGGCGGTACTTCGCCGACTCGGTCCTCAGCCGGGTGTGGCTGAGCCTCGTCGTCGTGCCGGTCGCCGTCGTCGTCGCCATCGCCATCACCCCCGCGCAGCCGGTGCTCGCCGCGCTGACGACGATCAGCGGCATCCTCGTCGCGCTCGGGGCCGGGTGGTTCTACGTGGGCGAGCGGAGTCCGCTGCGGTTCCTCCTGCTCGACACCGCCCCGCGGCTGGTGGGCACGCTCGCCGGCGCGGGCGCGGTGATCGCCACGGGCGATGCGATCTGGTTCGCCGCCCTGCAGCTGGCGGGCGTGGTCGTCTCGGCGCTCATCTGCACGGTCGACATCCTCCGGCGGTACGACGGCTGGCGGATGACGCTCTCCCCCGTGCGCGCGGTGCGGAACCTCAGGGGGCAGGGCCACACGGTCGCGATGTCGGCGACGTCGTCGATCTACGTGAACGTCCCGATCGTGCTCGTCGAGCTGTTCGTCCCCGCCGCCACCGCCGTGTACGCCCTGGCCGAGCGGATGGTGCGCCTGGCGCTCTACGCGACGCGCCCGATCGTGCAGGTCGCCCAGGGCTGGGTGCCGCACCCCGACCCCGCCGCCCTCGCGGCGCGCGCCCGTCGCGTCACCGGCATCGCGCTCGCGCTGGGCGTGCTCGGCGGCCTCGCGTACGCCCTCCTGTCGCCGTGGGCCGGCGACATCCTCTCCGGCGGCGCCCTCCGGATCGGCTGGGACCTCGCGATCCCGATGGGCGTGAACCTCGCCGCGATCCTGGCCTCGCAGCTGACGGGCTTCGCGTGCCTCACGGCGCTCGGGATGTCGCGCGTCCTGTCGACGAGCACCATCGCCGGCGCCGTCGTCGGCACCGCACTGATGATCCCGCTGCTGCTGCTCATCGGCGCGCCGGGCGTGGCCTGGGGCCTCGCCGCGGCGGAGATGGCGGTGCTGGCGGTGCAGCTCTGGAAGCTGGCGCCCAGACTGCGTCCGGCGGTGGCGGTAGGCTCGTAGCGGCCGACCGTCGTCGGCCCCACCGACTTCCCCGGAGAGCAACGAGTGACCTCGACCTGGACCGAGCTGCAGCGCGTCGTCTTCCCGCAGGACGGCGACCCCGATGTCCTGCCCCTGTACGTCGACGCCGACGTGTGGGCGCGATTCGGCACCCGCGAGGTGCGCGTGAGCGACCGCGCGCACATCGACGACGTGCTGGGGCGCGACCGCTTCCGCGTGGCGTCCGGCGAGCGCATGTCGTTCGCGGGCTACTTCAACGCCTTCCCGGCCTCGTACTGGCAGCACTGGACCGTGGTCGACCGCATCCGCCTCCGGGCCACGCTCAGCGGCTCGGGCACGCTGCTCGTGTACCGGTCGACCGCGCAGGGCGTGCCGCAGCGCGTAGCATCCGAGTCGTTCTCGGGCGAGGGCGGCACGGTGCACGTCGACCTGCCCGTGACGACCTTCGGCGACGGCGGCTGGTACTGGTTCGACGTCGTCGCCGGCCGCGGCGACGTGGTGCTGAGCGACGCCGCCTGGGAGACCGACGTGCCCGCCGTCCGCGACGGCCGCGCCTCGATCGGGATCACGACCATGAACAAGCCGGACTACTGCGTCCGCACCCTCGAGGCGCTCGCGAGCGACGCGTCGGTCGGCGAGGTGCTCGACCGGGTCTACGTCGTCGACCAGGGCACGCAGCTCGTGAGCGCACGCGAGGAGTACCCGGGCATCGCCGAGCGCATGGGCGACCGGCTCGAGGTCATCGAGCAGGCGAACCTCGGCGGCTCGGGCGGGTTCGCTCGCTCCATGCTCGAGACCCTCGAGGCCGGCACGAGCGAGTACGTGATCCTCCTCGACGACGACGTCACGATCGAGCCCGAGAGCATCGCACGCTCCGTGCGGTTCGCGCGGTACGCGACGCAGCCGGTGCTGGTCGGCGGCCACATGTTCGACCTCCTCGACCGTCCGGTCATGCACGCCTTCGCCGAGTCGATGGACCTCGGCCCGTTCATGTGGCACGCGCAGCCGCACGACGAGGTGCCGCACGACTTCCGGTTCAGCAACCTCCGCCAGACGCGCTGGATGCACGCGCGCATGGACACCGACTACAACGGATGGTGGTTCTGCCTCATCCCGACGGCGGCGCTGCGCGAGGCGGGCCTCGCGCTGCCGGCCTTCATCAAGTGGGATGACGCGGAGTACTGCCTGCGCGCCCGCGCCCACGGGTTCCCGACCGTGACGCTCCCCGGCGCCGCGCTCTGGCACGTCTCGTGGCTCGACAAGGACGACTCCATCGACTGGCAGGCGTACTTCCACGCGCGCAACCGGTTCGTCGCGGCCCTGCTGCACTCGCCGCACGAGGGCGGCGGTCAGCTCGCCGAGGACAGCTGGCGCTGGGACCTGCGCCACCTGCTGTCGATGCAGTACTACCCGGTCACGCTGCGGCACCGGGCGCTGAAGGACATCCTGCGCGGGCCGGACCACATGCAGGCCGAGCTCGGCAGCATCCTCGGCGAGCTCCGCGCCGAGGCGAAGCGGTTCCCCGAGAAGACCGTGCTGAAGACCGAGGAGGAGGTCCCGGCGACGGTCGAGGGCAAGAAGGTGTTCCCGCTCGGTCCCGACGGCAAGCCCGGCAAGGGGCCCCGCGGCATCCCGCTCGTGCTCTTCACGGCGCGGATGGTGGCGCGCCAGTGGTTCACGAAGCCGCAGCCGCGCAACATCGCCGCGCCGCAGGTGGAGCTGGCCAAGCGCGACGCGACCTGGTTCCGCCTGCCCGTGTACGACAGTGCCCTCGTGTCCACGGCCGACGGGACCGGCAAGGTGCGCTACACGCGCGACCCGCGCACGTTCCGCCGGCTGGTCCGGCAGAGCCGGAAGCTGCACCGCGAACTCAAGCGGCGCTGGCCGGAGCTGTCGAAGCAGTACCGGGACGCGCTCCCGCGCATCACGTCCCCCGAGGCGTGGCGCGACACGTTCGAGCGCTGACCGCCCGGCCGGGAGGGGCCGCGGCCGCACCAGCGGTGCTGTCCGGGCGATCCCGGCTCAGTGGTCGAGGAACGCCGTCGCGAGCACCTCGGCCGAGCGCCGCCCGTCGTGGACCTCGCGGACGAAGTCGGGACCGTCGGCGGCGATCGAGCGGTGACGCTCCCGGTCTGCGACGATCCCGCGGATGACGCGGTCGAGGTCCGCGGCACGGGACTCGACGACGGGCAGCTCCCGCCCCGTCGCCCGGCGCACGTGGTCGCGCACCTGGTCGGAGACATGGCTCACCACGACCCGACCCGTCGAGAGGGCCTCGCACGTCGCCACGCCGTAGATGCCGAGCGAGAACTGGTCGAGCACGATGTCGGCGCGACCGTACAGCTCCGGCATCCGCTCGGCGACGACGCCCTCGTGACGTTCGTAGGTCACGACGCCCTCGGCATCCAGGGCGCGCATCGTGTCCTCGATCAGGTCGGACCCCTTCAGCCCGGCCCGGCTCGGCACGTGCACGACGAGCGGGCGGTCCCGCTCGAGCACGGGGGCAGCGGGTCGTTCCCGCCAGCGCTCGCCGACCACCACCGGGAGCCAGACGCCTTCGGGGACGTCGAGGAGGAGGTCCGGGGTCGACACGAGCACCGTGGACCCGATCCGGTCGAGGAGCGCCCGGTGACGCGTCGCCTGCTCCTCGAGACGATCGGTCTCGGCGTAGCCGCCCTCGACGAACGGCGAGTCGGGCTCGTGGGTGCGATGCCGGCTGGGCAGCCGGATGTCGGAGCCGTGGCACAGCATGGCGACCCGGATGCCGGCGCGACGGAGCACGGCGACCTCGCGGGTGACGTCCTCGTCGTAGCGCCGACCGAAGATCGGCCGCTCCGCCTCGATGATCACGTGGGTGAAGCCCCGCTCGACCGCGCGGACCTGACGTCGCTGCCACGTGCGCGACTTCGCGAACACCGCCGTGGGGACCTCGTAGTCGGTCGGGAACGCGAACTCGCCGGGGTTGCGGTACGAGAGGTTCGTCGCGCCCACACCCGTGATGCGCTCGGCGGCGCGCGCCCACTCGAACCCCTGCCCGGCGAAGTTCGCGGGCGCGATCAGCAGTCGCACGCGGCCCTGCGGGGCGACGATCGGCGCGGGGATGTCGGCGGCGGTGAAGCCGAACAGCTGCGGGCGGAGCCGCATCTGCACGGAGTCCGGGATGAGGGCGACGAGTCGGCGCTGCAGGGTCGAGGGGCTCACCCGTCCATCATGCCGGAGGCGCGGCGGATCGGTCGGCGAGGAACGACGCACCGAGCACCGCAGCCGATCGACGGCCGTCGTGGACGGCGCGCACGAACCGGGGCCCTTCGGCGGCCGCCGCGCGCGCACGCGCGGGGTCGGCGAGCAGGTCGCGCACCACGCGGTCGAGATCCTCCGCGCGCGACTGCACGATGGGCAACGCGCCGCCGCCCGCACCGAGCACGTGCTCGCGGACGTCCTCGCGGACGTGGCCGATCACGATGCGGCCGGCGGCGAGCGCCTCGCACGCCGCGACGCCGTAGGAGCCGAGCGAGAACTGGTCGAGGACGATGTCGGCCCGTCGGTAGAGCTCCGGCATGGCGTCGGCCGCGACGCCCTCGTGCCGCTCGTACCGCACGAGCCCCTCGTCGTGCAGACGCCGCATGGCCGGCTCGATCGCGGCGCTGCCCTTGAGGCCGGCGCGACTGGGGATGTGCACGACCAGGGGCCGATCCCCCGCGAGCACGGGGGCCGCGTCGCGCGCGAGCCACCCCTCGCCGACGACGACGGGCAGCCAGGTGGCGCCCGGTGCGTCGGCGAGGAGGTCGGGCGTCGAGACGAAGACCGGCGCGCCGACCTGCGCCAGCACGTCGAGGTTGCGCGCCGCCGACCGTTCGAGCTGGTCGGTGCCCTCGTATCGTCCGGGCGCGAAGGGCGAGTCGGGTTCGGTCGCCCGGTGCCGGCTCGGCAGTCGGATGTCGGACCCGTGGGCCACCATGGCGACCTCGACCCCGGCCTCGCGCAGGGCGGCGACCTCGCGGACGACGTCGCCGCGGAACAGGCGCCCGAAGATCGGCAGTTCCGCTTCGACCAGGACGTGCGTGAATCGGCCGGAGACGGTCGCGAACCACGTGCGCTGCCATGCGCGGGAGCGCAGGAACGTGCGCGTGTCGACGGCGTAGTCGCTCGGGAAGCCGAAGCCCGCCGCCCCGCGATAGGTCATGCTGCGGGCACCGACGCCGTCGAGCCGCTCGGCAGCGCGAGCCCACGCCCATCCCTGGCCCGCGAAGTTGGCCGGCGCGACGAGCAGTCGACGGGCACCGTCGGGCGGGCTCATCGGAGCGGGCGGCGGACGAAGGTCGGGCACGGCCGAGATCGCCCGGTCGAGGCCGCGCACGACCCCGGCGGGCAGCGCGGCCCGCACGCGCGCGGCGAGGGAGGGCGGCGTCATCCGCTCGCCCCGCTCATGTCAGGCCGGCGAGCGCCGCCTGCACCTTGAACTCCGGCACGCGGGACACGAGCTCGGCGAACGTGCCCTGCGCCACGATCCGGCCGTCGTCGAGGTAGCAGAGCAGGTCGTTGTCGCGCACGGTCGAGAGCCGGTGCGCGACGGAGACGACGGTCACCTTGCCCTCGAGTGCGCGGATGGCCTGCGCGACATCCGCCTCGGTCTTCGTGTCGAGCGCGCTCGTCGCCTCGTCGAGGACCAGGACGAGCGGCTCGCTGTACAGGGCCCGCGCGATCCCGAGGCGCTGCCGCTGCCCGCCCGAGAGGGAGATGCCCGCATCGCCGATGCGCGAGTCCATGCCGCCCGGTCGAGCGGCGATGGCCGGCCAGAGCTGCGCGCGCTCGAGGGCGCGCTGCACGCGGTCGTAGTCGATCTCGCCCTCCCACGACAGCGCCACGTTCTGCGCGACGGTGCCGTTGAACAGGGCCACCTGCTGGGGCACGTAGCCCACGCGGTCGCGCCACGCCGCCAGCACGCGCTCGAGCGGCATCCCGTCGACCTCGATCGTGCCCTGCGAGGGCGAGATCAGCCCGAGCAGGATGTCGACGACCGTCGACTTGCCGGCACCGGACGGTCCGACGAGCCCGAGGGTGGAGCCCATCGGGATGTCGAGGTCGATGCCCTGGACGGCCGGGCGCTCGGAGTCCGGGTAGCTGAACGCGACGTCGCGGAGGACGAGCCGCTCGGGCTCGCCACGGAGCGGCTCGTGGCCGATCTCCTCGGCGCGGCGGAGGTGCTCCTGGGCATCCTCGACGTCGCTCACGACCATCTCGACGTGCGGCGCGTTCGCCTGCGCGTTCGTGAGGAGGCCCTGGAAGGAGATGATCGACGGCACGATGCGGAAGCCCGCGACACCGAACAGCGCGACCGCCGCGATCGCCTCCGAGAGCCCGCCGACGGCGTACGCCGCGCCGCCCACGATGACGAAGCCGCCGACGAGGGCGCCGTCGAGCACGAACTTCGGCACGCCGCCGAGGAAGTAGAGGTTCGCCCGCGCCCGCGTCGACGAGATGCGGTTGCGGTGCACGTTCGCGGCGACCTCGGCCGCCTTGTTGCGCAGCGTGATCTCCTTCAGGGCGTTGACCATGTCGGTCATGATCGCCGCGGCGCGGATGGAGTAGTCGCGGTTGACCCGGCCGGCCTGCACGGCGCGGCGCGAGACCCAGCGGTAGAGCAGCAGGCCGATGGCGCCGAGGTAGACGACCGTGATGAGCGCGGTGAGCGGTGCGGCGACGAGCACGACCACGAGCACGGCGATGAACGTCGTGATGAGCGAGGGCAGCGTGATGACGGGCAGGAGGAAGCCGGACGTGGTCGTCGCCACGCCCACGTCGACGAGCCGGACGAGCTGCGAGGTGCTGCGCGTGATGCGCTCGACCCACGGCGCGCGGATGTACGCATCGAACAGCCGATCGCCGACCGTGAGCTCGTACTTGGCGAACTTGCGCGTGGCGACCCACTGCAGCAGCACGTTCAGCGCGGACTTCAGGATGATCAGCAGCGACACGGCGAGCAGCACCCACACGTACCCGTCGATGCCGACCTGGCCGATGCCGGGGATGTTGATGGGCGCCGACTGCACCATGGAGCCGAGGGACAGCGCGAGGATGCCGAGGGCGAGGATGTCGAGCAGGGCGAGCGCGCTGGAGAGGACCACGAACCACCAGAGGAACGCGCGCTCCTCGGGGGGAAGGATGGGCAGCAGGCGGCGCAAGGTCCGCCAGATGAGCTTCACGGAACCAGATTCTCCTCTCACGTGTCGCGGGGGTCATCCTCCCACACCGGCGGTGCGTGCCCGCTGAGACGGCGGATGCCGCCGGCGGCGTTCCGGATGCGCGACGACGCCGCTGATACGATCCCTTCATGCTTCCGAGGCCCCAGGGCACGCTCATCGTGCTGCCCGCGTTCAACGAGGAGGCCTCGGTCGGAGCGGTGCTGGCGGAGATCCAGCGCGCGATGCCGGGCGTGCCCTGCCTCGTCGTCGACGACGGTTCGACGGATGCCACGGCCGAGCGTGCCGCGGCGGCCGGCGCCACGGTGCTGCGCCTGCCCTACAACCTCGGCGTCGGCGGCGCCATGCGCGCCGGCTTCCGCTACGCCAAGTCGGAGGGGTATCGCACGGTCGTGCAGCTCGACGCCGACGGCCAGCACGACCCGGCCGAGGTGCCCGAGCTGATCGCGGCGCTCGACCACAGCGACATCGCGATCGGCGCCCGGTTCGCGGGCAAGGGCGAGTACGCCGCGCGCGGGCCCCGCCGCTGGGCGATGGTCGTGCTCTCGCGCGTCATCAGCCGCATCAGCCGCACCCGCCTCACCGACACGACGAGCGGCTTCAAGGCCAACGGGCCCCGCGCCATCGCGCTGTTCGCCGAGCACTACCCGGCCGAGTACCTGGGCGACACCGTCGAGGCCCTCGTCATCGCCGCCCGCGCGGGCCTGCGCATCCGCCAGGTGCCCGTCGCGATGCGGCCCCGCCAGGGCGGCGCGCCCTCGCACCATCCGATCAAGGCCGCGGTCTACCTCGTGCGCGCGTTCGTCGCGCTCGGGTTCGCCCTGCTGCGCCCCCGGGTGGTCATCCCCGAGACCGGAGGCAGCCGATGAGCACGGGCACCTACCTCCTCGGCGTCGTCGCGGCGCTCATCGCGTTCGCCGCGGTCGTCGAGCTGCTCCGTCGCCGGCGGCTCCGCGAGCGGCACGCGATCTGGTGGTTCTTCGCCGCGGTCGGCGCGCTGGTCATCGGCTTCTTCCCGAGCCTGCTGACGTGGGCCGCCGACCTGCTGAACGTCGGCGTCCCCTCGAACCTCGTCTTCTTCGTCAGCATCGTGATCCTGTTCCTCGTGAGCCTCCAGCACGCCGGCGAGCTCACCGACCTGGAGGACCGCACGCGAACGCTCGCCGAGGAGGTCGCGCTGCAGCAGGTAAAGTTGGACCGCCTCGAGCGGGCGTCCCGGCCCGACGACGCCGACACCGACTCCCCCGACTGATCGCGGCACCCGCCCACCACCGGGCGCGGCGCCGGAAAGGACATGCCCGTGACTACGATCGCTCCGAGCGCGGACGTCTCAGACGACGCCGTCATCGGCGACGGCAGCAAGGTCTGGCATCTCGCGCAGGTCCGAGAGGGTGCTCGCCTCGGCGAGAACTGCATCGTCGGCCGTGGCGCGTACATCGGCAGCGGCGTCGTCCTGGGCGACAACTGCAAGGTGCAGAACTACGCGCTGGTCTACGAGCCGGCCGAACTCGGGCAGGGCGTGTTCATCGGCCCGGCGGTGGTGCTCACCAACGACACCTATCCGCGGGCGATCAGCCCCGACGGCTCGCTGAAGAGCGCCCACGACTGGACCCCGGTCGGGGTGACCATCCGCGACGGCGCATCGATCGGCGCACGCGCCGTGTGCGTCGCGCCGGTCACGATCGGGCGCTGGGCCACCGTGGCCGCCGGCGCGGTCGTCACGAAGGACGTGCCGGACTTCGCGCTCGTCGCGGGCGTGCCCGCGCGACGCATCCGCTGGGTCGGCCGCGCGGGCGTGCCGCTCGAGCAGCAGGGCGACGCCTGGGTGTGCCCCGAGACCGGCGAACGCTACATCGAAGACGCAGGGATCCTGCGGGAGGAGCAGTCATGAGCGAGTTCATCCCGGCCGCCAAGCCGATCGTCGGCGACGAGGAGCGGGCCGCGGTCGACGCGGTCCTCGCCTCGGGCATGCTGGCGCAGGGCGCCGAGGTCGCCACGTTCGAGCAGGAGTTCTCCGAGGTCCTCCTCGACGGACGCGCCGTCGTCGCCGTCAACTCGGGCACCGCCGGCCAGCACCTCGGCCTGCTGGCCTCGGGCGTGGGTCCGGGCGACGAGGTGATCGTGCCGTCGTTCACCTTCGCCGCGACCGCGAACTCCGTCGCCCTCACCGGCGCGACGCCGGTGTTCGCCGACATCGAGCCGAACCACTTCTGCCTCGACCCCGCCGACGTGGCCGCCAAGGTCACCGAGCGCACGGTCGGCATCATGCCCGTGCACCTCTACGGGCACCCCGCGAACATGACCGCCTTCGAGGAGCTCGCGGCCCAGCGCGGCCTGGCCCTCTACGAGGACGCCGCGCAGGCGCACGGCGCCAGCCTCGGCGGGCGCCGCGTCGGCACGTTCGGCCGCTTCGCGATGTTCAGCCTCTACCCGACGAAGAACATGACGAGCGGCGAGGGCGGCATGGTCTCCACCGACGACGCCGGCGTCGAGCGGATGCTGCGCCTCCTCCGCAACCAGGGCATGGAGAAGCAGTACGAGAACGAGGTCGTCGGCTTCAACGCCCGCATGACCAACATCCACGCCGCCATCGGCCGCGTGCAGCTCACCAAGGTGCTCGGCTGGACCGAGACCCGCCGCCGCAACGCCGCCTTCCTCGACGCCAACCTCGAGGGCGTCGTGACGCCCCCGGTGGCCGAGGGCGCCGAGCACGTCTACCACCAGTACACGATCCGGGTCCCCGAGGACCGCGACGGGTTCGCGACGGCGCTGCGCGAGCAGTACCAGATCGGCTCGGGCGTCTACTACCCGATCCCCAACCACCGCCTGCCCTCGTTCGGCCTCGACCTCGACCTCCCCGAGACCGAGCGGGCCGCGCGCGAGGTGCTGTCGCTGCCGGTCCACCCGTCGCTGTCCGAGGCGGACCTCGAGCGCATCGTCTCGGCCGTGAACGAGCTCGCGAAGGCGGGTGCGTGATGGCGGAACTCCGCATCGGCGTCATCGGCCTCGGCATGATGGGGCGTCACCACGTCCGCGTCACGCGCGAGCTCGAGGGCGTGCGCCTCGTCGCCGTCGCCGACGCGCAGGGCGACCCGCACGGCGTGGCCGGGGGCCTGCCCGTGCTCGAGTCCGTCGCGGCGCTCATCGAGCAGGGCATCGACGCGGCCGTGGTCGCCGTGCCCACCGGCTACCACGAGGCGGTGGCGCTCGAACTGGCGGATGCCGGCGTGCACACGCTCGTCGAGAAGCCGATCGCCAGTGACAGCGCCGCCGGCGAGCGCGTCGCGTCCGCGTTCGAGCGGGCCGGCCTCGTCGGTGCCGTGGGCCACATCGAGCGGTACAACCCGGCACTCCAGGACCTGCGCCGTCGACTCGCCGAGGGCGAGCTCGGCGAGCTGTACCAGATCGCCACGCGACGCCAGGGTCCGTTCCCGGCGCGGATCGCGGACGTCGGCGTCGTCAAGGACCTGGGCACCCACGACATCGACCTCACGGCCTGGCTGGCGCAGTCGGCGTACACGAGCATCGCCGCGCGCACCACGACGCGCAGCGGTCGCCCGCACGAGGACATGGTCTCGGCCACCGGCCAGCTGGCCAACGGCGCGATCACGAACCACCTCGTCAACTGGCTCTCGCCCATGAAGGAGCGCGTGACGGTCGTCACCGGTGAGCGCGGCGCGTTCGTCGCCGACACGGTGAGCGCCGACCTGACCTTCTTCGAGAACGGCACCCAGACCACCGAGTGGGAGTCCGTGGCGGCGTTCCGCGGCGTGTCGGAGGGCTCGATGATCCGCTTCGCACTCGCCAAGCGCGAGCCCCTGCGGTCCGAGCACGAGGCGTTCCGCGATGCCATCCTCGGGAAGTCGTCGGAGACGGTGACCATGCGCGAGGGCCTCACGACCCTCCGCGTCGCCGAGGCGGTCGTCGAGTCCGCGCGCACCGGCCAGTCGCAGTCGCTCGCGGCCGCCTGAGCGATGGCGGACGCGCCCCGGATCCTCATCGCCTCCCGCCTCTTCGCTCCCGAGGTGAGCGCGGGGGCCTTCCGACTCCGTGCGCTCGCGCGGGGTTTCGCGCGGCGAGGCTGCCGCGTGCGGGTGCTCACGACCACCCCGCCGAAGACCGCTCCCGCCCAGCAGGTCGACGAGCCGGGGATCGAGGTCTCGCGCGTACCCGTGCTGCGCGACCGCGGCGGGAACGTGCGCGGCTACGTGCAGTACCTGAGCTACGACATCCCGCTCGTGTTCCGCCTGCTCTTCGCGCGCTACGACCTGGCGGTCGCCGAGGCGCCGCCCACGACGGGGCTCGTCGTGGCCGTGGTGAGCGCACTGCGGCGCAAGCCGTTCGCGTACTACGCGGCCGACGTGTGGACCGACGGCGTGATCTCGATGGGTGCGCCACGGCTCGTGGTGCGGATCATGCGCGCCGTCGAGGGCGCGGTGCTCCGCCGGGCCGCGAGCGTCCTGTCGATCTCGGACGAGGTCACCGACCGGCTGGTCGAGCTCGGCGCGCGCCGCGACCGGATCGCGACCGTGGGCAACGGCGTCGACACCGGGCTCTTCTCACCCGATGGTGCCGCCAAGGAGGACGACGGCCCGTACCTCGTCTACACCGGCACGATGTCGGAGTGGCAGGGCGCCGAGCTGTTCGCCCGGGCGATGCCGGCCGTGCTCGAGCGTCACCCCGACGCCCGGCTGCGCTATTTCGGGCAGGGCGCGTCGGAGCCCGCCATCCGCGGCGAGGCGGCACGGGTCGGCGGTGACCGGATCGTCCTCGGCGGCGTGGTCCCCCCGACGGAGGCGGCCCAGTGGATCCGCGGGGCGGCCGCCGCGCTCGTGAGCATCGTGCCCGGGATCGGCTACGACTTCGCCCGACCCACCAAGACCTACGCGGCCGCCGCGTGCGGAGCGCCGGTGATCTTCGCCGGCACCGGCAGCGGCGCCGCGCTCGTGCGCGACCACGGCCTCGGCGAGGCGGTCGCCTTCACGCCCGAGGCCGCGGCGGAGGCCATGATCCGCGCGATCGACGCGTGGCGCTCCGGCGAGACCGACGCGGGCCGCGCCGCCCGCGCCGACTGGGTGCAGCGCAACGCCTCCCTCGACGCCGTCGGGGGCGCCGCCGCCGACGCGGTCCTGGCCGCGAGCCGGTGAGGCGCGGCATCCGTCGCACCCTCACGGGAAGCGCGGATGCGGTGTCGAGTACGCTTGATCGTCGTCCCGAGAGGAACCCCCACCCCGTGAACACAGACCTGCTCGTCGTCGGATCCGGCTTCTTCGGCCTCACCATCGCCGATCGCGCGGCCCGCGAACTCGGCCTCCGAGTCACCGTCATCGACCGCCGGCCGCACATCGGCGGCAACGCCTACAGCGAGAACGAGCCGCAGACGGGCATCGAGGTGCACCGGTACGGCGCCCACCTCTTCCACACCTCGAACGAGCGCGTGTGGGAGTACGTGAACCGGTTCACGACCTTCACCGACTACGTGCACCGGGTGTACACCCAGCACCGCGGCGAGGTCTTCCCCATGCCCATCAACCTGGGCACGATCAACCAGTTCTTCCGGTCGGCGTACGGGCCGGATGCCGCGCGCGAGCTCATCCG
Organism: Agromyces sp. NDB4Y10; assembly: GCF_001620055.1. Taxonomy (GTDB): domain Bacteria; phylum Actinomycetota; class Actinomycetes; order Actinomycetales; family Microbacteriaceae; genus Agromyces; species Agromyces indicus. The sequence goes on from NZ_LQGY01000059.1 coordinate 24,338, forward strand.
CGAGCAGGCCGGCGAGCTCGCGGGCACCGACCCGCAGAACCTCAACGACAAGGGCATCCAGCTCATCGGACGCCCGCTGTACGAGGCGTTCATCAAGCACTACACCGCCAAGCAGTGGCAGACCGACCCGAGCGAGCTGCCCGCCGAGGTGATCTCCCGACTTCCGGTGCGGTACACCTACGACAACCGCTACTTCAACGACACGTACGAGGGCCTGCCCACCGACGGCTACACGGCGTGGCTCGAGCGCATGGCCGACCACCCGAACATCGACGTGCACCTCGACACCGACTTCTTCGACGAGTCGCAGCCGTTCTCGAAGGGCAACGCGGTCGGGCAGGTGCCCGTCGTCTACACCGGTCCCGTCGACCGCTACTTCGACTACGCCGAGGGCGCCCTGCAGTGGCGCACGCTCGACTTCGAGGAGGAGGTCGTGCCCACGGGCGACTTCCAGGGCACGAGCGTCATGAACTACCCCGACGCCGATGTCCCCTTCACGCGCATCCACGAGTTCCGGCACTTCCACCCGGAGCGCGACTGGTACCCCACCGACCGCACGGTGATCATGCGGGAGTTCTCGCGCTTCGCCGAGCAGGGCGACGAGCCGTACTATCCCGTGAACACCGCCGCCGACCGCGAGCGGCTCCTGAAGTACCGCACCCTCGCCAAGCAGGAGCGCGACGTCCTCTTCGGCGGCCGGCTCGGCACCTACAAGTACCTCGACATGCACATGGCGATCGGTTCCGCCCTGACCATGTTCGACAACCGCCTGCGTCCGTTCCTCGAGGGCTCCGGCCCGCTCGAGTCGGGCGACGGCGAGGCGTGATCGAGGTCCCCGCCCGCAGATGAGCTGGATCGAGGCGTTGCCCGCGATCGCGGTCGCGATCGTGCTGTTCGTGGTCCCCGGTGCGCCGTTCGCGCTGCTGCTGGGACTGCGCGGCGTCGCGTTCCTCGGCGTGGCCGTCGCGGCATCCGTCGGCATCGTCGGCGCCGCGTCGATCGCCGCGCCGCTCGTCGGGCTCGACTGGGGCCTGCTGCCCGTCGGCATCCTGGCGGTCGTCGGCGGCCTCGTCGGGTTCGCCCTGCGTCGCTGGTCGCGTCGCCCGTCGTCGCGGGACGCCGGCGGCTGGTCCGAGCTGCTGCCCGCCGCCGCGGGTCTCGCCGCGGGGGCCGCGCTCATCCTGGCGACGCTGCTGCCCGGCATGGGCTCGCCGCGCAACCCGTCGCAGACCTACGACGCGATCTTCCACCTCAACGCCGTGCGGTGGATCGCCGACACGGGCGACGCCTCGCCCTTCCACATGACGATGACGACGCCCGGCGCCTCGTCGGGCTTCTACCCGACGACGTGGCACGCCTTCGCGGCCCTCGTGATGCCCGCGGCCGGTGCCGATCCGGTCGTCGCCGCGAACTCGCTCGCCGTCGTCGTCGCGGCCGTCGTGTGGCCGGTCGCCTGCGTCTTCCTCGCCCGCATGCTGTTCGGGCCGCGCCCGCTGGTCCTCGCCCTCGCCGGAGCCCTCAGCGCCGGGTTCGCCGCGTTCCCCTACCTGCTCGCCTGGTACGGCGTGCTCTACCCGAACTCCCTGGCGATCGCACTGGTCCCCGTCGCCCTGGGCTCGCTCGTCGGCGCGGTCGGCGGCAGCGCTCCTCGGCTCGTCGGCATCACGCGCCGGACCGATGACGCGGGGCTTCCGCCCACCCGCCTCGATGCCGGGGCATCGCCCCTCGCGTGGGGTGTCGCGACCCTCGTCGCGGTCGTCGCGGCGACGCTCGCGCACCCCAACGCCCTGTTCTCGATCTTCGTGCTCAGCGCGCCGCTCGTCATCGCGGCCGCCGTGCGCGGCGTCCGCACCGCGACGCGCCCGTCCCGACGGGTGCTGATCGTCGCAGCGACGCTCGCGGTGTTCGCCGTGGAGGCGTTCATCTGGTCCCGGTTCCAGACGGGCGACAACGGCTGGCCGTCGGTGCGGCCGTTCTACGTCTCGCTGGCCGAGGCCCTCCGCAACAGCCCGCTCGACATCACCGTCGGCTGGGTGGTCACCCTCCTCGTCGGCATCGGTGTCGTGGGCGGCCTGCTGCTCCGGCGCACGCCGGGCTGGCTCGTGGCCTCGTGGCTGCTCGCCGCGACGCTCTTCGCGTTCGCGAACGGCTGGCCCGAGGGTCCGCTCCGCACGGCCATCACCGGGCTCTGGTACAACGATGCGTTCCGGCTGGCCGCCCTCGGGCCGGTCGTCGCCGTGCCGCTGGCCGTGGTGGGCCTCGTGCTCGCGCTCGACTGGGCCGGCGCCGGCCTCGACCGACTGGCACGACGCCGTGGTGCGGAGCCATCGGCGGCCCTGCGCGCGACCGTGCTGTCGCTCGTCGCCGCGATCGCCGTCGTGGGCACCCAGTTCGGCGCGATCCGGAGCATCGACGGCAACCTCGCGGACGCCTATCGCCTCGATGCCGACAGCCCCTCGGTGAACCCGGACGAGCTGGCCCTGTTCGACGACGTCGCCGAGCTGGTACCCGAGGACGCGGTGATCGCCGGGAATCCGTGGAACGGCAGCGCGCTCGTGTACGCGTTCACGGGCCGTCAGGCGCTGTTCCCGCACGTCGGCGGCGCCTACCCCGAGGCGCACCGCGCGATCGCCGAGGGGCTCGCCGACGGCGCGCCCGAGGCCTGCGCGGCGGCCGCCGAGCTCGGCGTCACCCACGTCATCGACTCCGACGACCGCATGCTGTTCATCGGCGACGCGCGCGCCGAGCTGTACCCCGGCCTGACGGACCTGCCGCGCGACCCCGCCGCCCTCTCGTTGCTGGCCGAGCGGGGCGACGCGAGACTGTACGAGGTGACGGGCTGCTGAGCCGCGTCGCACACACCAAGAGGAGAGCATCACTGTGAAGATCGCCGTCATCGCCCTGGGCAAGATCGGACTGCCGCTGGCCGTGCAGTTCGCCTCGAAGGGCCACGACGTCGTCGGCGTCGACGTGAACCCGCGCACGGTCGAACTCGTCAACGCCGGGATCGAGCCGTTCCCCGGAGAGGCGCACCTCCAGGAGCAGCTCTCGGAGCTGGTGCCCGCCGGCCGCCTCCGCGCGACGACCGACTACGCCGACGCCATCCCCGGCGCTGACGCGGTCGTGCTCGTGGTGCCGCTGTTCGTGGACGCCGAGGCGCGGCCCGACTTCGGCTGGATGGATGCCGCGACCCGCTCGCTCGGCGAGCACCTCGCGCCCGGCACCCTGGTCGCCTACGAGACGACGCTGCCGGTCGGCACGACCCGGGGTCGCTGGAAGCCGATGCTCGAGGAGACCTCGGGCCTCGTCGAGGGCCGCGACTTCCACCTCGTGTTCTCGCCCGAGCGCGTGCTCACGGGCCGCGTCTTCGAGGACCTGCGCAAGTACCCCAAGCTCGTCGGCGGCCTCTCCGAGGCGGGCGCGCAGCGCGCGATCGAGTTCTACGAGGCCGTCCTGGACTTCGACGAGCGCAGCGACCTCCCTCGCCCGAACGGCGTGTGGGACCTCGGTTCCGCCGAGGCGTCGGAGCTCGCGAAGCTCGCCGAGACGACCTACCGCGACGTGAACATCGGACTGGCCAACCAGTTCGCGCGCTTCGCGCAGAAGTCGGGGATCGACGTGTACAAGGTCATCGAGGCGTCCAACTCGCAGCCGTACAGCCACATCCACCAGCCGGGCATCGCGGTCGGCGGGCACTGCATCCCCGTGTACCCGCGGCTCTACCTCTGGAACGATCCCGAGGCGACCGTGGTGCGCGCGGCGCGCGAGGCCAACCTCGACATGCCCGACTACGCCGTCGGCATGCTGGAGGGCGCGATCGGCGAGCTCGCCGGCCTCCGCGTCGTGGTGCTCGGCGCCGCCTACCGCGGCGGCGTGAAGGAGACGGCGTTCTCGGGGGTGTTCGACGCCGTCGCGTCGCTGCAGCGCCGCGGTGCCGAGGTGCTGGTGCACGACCCGCTGTACACCGACGACGAGCTCGCCGGTCTCGGCTTCACGCCCTACCACCTGGGCGACGACATCGACGCGGCCATCGTGCAGGCCGACCACGCCGAGTACCGTTCGCTCGCCCCGGCCGACCTGCCGGGCGTGCGGGCGTTCATCGACGGCCGTCGCGTGAGCACCCCCGAGGCGTGGGGCGACGACGTGGTCTACCGGGTCATCGGCCGGGCCTGATCGGAGCGGATGCCGCGCGGCGCCCGCGTGCGCGCGGATCCGTGGCCCGCGGCATCCGTCACCGCCGCGCCAGCACCGTGGCGATCATGTAGCGCAACGGCGCTTCGCGGGCGCCGAGGTACCGCAGGCGGCGCGGCAGCAGGGCGGCGGGGCTGGCGAACCGCCGGCGCTCGCGCGCCCGCCGGTTGAGATCGTCGTCGGAGACCGCCTCGTCGCCGGCCGCGTCGACGAGCGCGCGCTCGAGGCGGGAGAGCCGCTCCAGCGCGTCCGGGGCGAACGCCGCGAGCGCCGTCGCCAGGACGGAGAGATCACGCCGGTCTTCCGGGGCCCAGGCGTGTCCGCTGCGGTAGAAGAGGGCGCCGAAGACGTTGATGCGCCACATCTTCACGGCCCAGGCCGTCCGGTGCGGCCGCGGCGCCCCGACCAGCCACGGGGCCTCGAGCAGGAGCGGGAGGTAGGCGAGCTCGTCGGCGATCGGCCGCGGCGTGAACGTGACGCGGGTCGGCGCGTCGTCGTGCACGAGGTACGCCGGCGCGCGCCGGGCGAGGCTGATGGCCGCGCCCGACGACCACAGCCGACCGGAGTACTCGAGGTCCTCTCCCACACGCGGTCCGACGGCCATGCGCACGTCCGCGAACCGGGCTCGCGAGACCAGTCCGAGCGGCGCACTGCGGTAGCTCAGGCGATCGGCGACGCCATCGAGGCGCCGCGAGCGCCAGGGCCGGACGGGCGGGGTCGGGATCGTCGCTCCGCCGGCGTGCCGGAGCGGCGGGATGACGACGTCGGCATCGTCACGGTCGGCGACGCGGAGCCAGGCGTCGATCGCCCCGGGCTCCAGCTCGTCATCGGACCCCATCACCGAGGTGAACCGGGCGGTGGCGGCATCCAGGCCGGCGTTGAACGGGCCGGTCGGGCTCGGGATGCCGTCGTGGTGCTCGATGAGTCGCACCCTCGGATCGTCGGCCAGTGCCCCGAGCCGCCCCGCGATCGCCTCGCTCGGAACGTTGTGGCAGACGACCGTGACGCGGACCGCCGCGGACGATCGCAGCACCGAGGCCACGGCCCGGTCGATGGCCCGCGCGGGGTCGTGCACGGCGATGACGACGTCGACGTCCGGCTCAGCCATGGGCGAGCACCGCCTGGCGGTAGGCCGCATCGTAGGCTGCGGCACGGGCCGCGGGACTGACACGCGATCGGAGCGGTGCGGCGATGTCGTCGGCCGAGCGGTCCCGGGCGAGCTCCAGCGAGCGCTCGACGGCATCGGCGTAGGCGATCCCCGTGCGCTCCGCCACGAGGATGCCGTCGGGTTCGGCCACGAAGTCCCGCTGGCCGCCGTTCGCCCCGACGACCACCGGACGGCCGCTGAGGAGCGCCTCGGCGATGGACACGCCGAAGGTCTCGACCGAGGTCGGCAGCAGGAAGAGGTCGGATTCCGCGAGCGCGGCGGCCACGCCCTCGGGCGCCAACCCGCCGGGCAAGTCCACGACGTCGTCGACGCCGAGCCGCCTGGCGAGCGCACCGATCTCGGCGCGGGACGGGCCGTCCCCGATCCACCGGAGTCGCGCATCGCGTCCGCGTCGTCGCAGCTCGGCGACCGCCTCGACGGCGAGATCGGGGCCCTTGCGCGGGATGAGTCCGCCGACTGCGACGAGACGCAGCGGTCCGCCGGCCGGCGGGCGCGGTCGGGGCTGCTCCGGGGCGTCGACGGCATTCGGGATCACCTCGACGGTCCGGCCCAGCCTCGCCTCGAGGTGCTCCGCGAGCGCCGAACTCACGGCCACGACGACGTCCGGCCGCCGCATCAGCCGGAGCGCCGCACCGAGGCCGAGGCGTGCCGGAAGGCCGACCGTGGACGCATCGAGCAGGGCCGACCAGTGCTCGGTGTGCACCCACGGGATCCGCACCCGCAGGGGGGCGAAGGGCAGCAGCGCCGACGGCGACATGGTGTGCACGAGGTCGTAGCGCGCGAGTCCGGCCCGCAGCGCGCGGGAGGCCCGCAGGATGTCGACCGGGTTCGACGTCGACATCGCCAGCCGGCGCACGCCGGGCGCGGCATCCGTCGGCCCCACCGCACCATGCGGATGCAGGTGCAGCACGTCGACCTCATGGGTGCGCCGGAGCAGTTCGACGTCGCGGCGGACGAAGACCCCTGAGGCCGGTGCGGACGCGGACGGGAACCACGTGGTGACGACCAGGACCTTCACCCGAATACGCTAGCACCGGCCCGTCACCGTAGAATCGGGGCCCGTGAAGGTCATCAGCGTCGTCGGCGCGCGCCCCCAGTTCGTCAAGCTCGCCCCGATCGCGCACGCGGCGGCCGCCGCCGGGGTGCAGCACGAGATCGTCCACACCGGGCAGCACTACGACCCCATGCTCTCGGACGTCTTCTTCGCCGACCTCGGGATCCCCGCACCCGACGTGCACCTCGGCGTCGGCTCGGGCAGCCACGGCGTCCAGACGGGCGCGATCCTCGGCGCCCTCGACGCGGTGTTCGAGGAGCACGCGCCCGACTGGGTGCTCGTCTACGGCGACACCAACTCGACGCTCGCCGCGACGCTGAGCGCGGTCAAGCTGCATCTTCCGGTTGCCCACCTCGAGGCCGGGCTGCGTTCCTTCAACCGTCGCATGCCCGAGGAGCACAACCGCGTGCTCACCGACCATGCCGCCGACCTCCTCCTCGCGCCGACGGAGGTGGCCGCGCGTCACCTCGCCGACGAGGGCCTCGCCGCCCGGTCGGTGGTCGTCGGCGACGTGATGACCGACGTCCTGATGCAGGTTCGCGACGCGCAGCAGGGCCGTCCGGTCGAGCTCGTCGACGAGCTCGGCCTCGAGCCGGGCGGCTACTCCGTGGCGACCATCCACCGCGCCGAGAACACCGACGACCCGGCGCGGCTGCGCATGATCGTCGACGCCCTGTCGACCATCGACCACCCGGTGGTGCTGCTCGCGCACCCGCGCGTCATCGCGCGCGCCCAGCAGCACGGGATCGACCTCGACGCCGGCTCGCTCGTCTCGCACGCGCCGCTCGCCTACCCCGACCTCATCAACGCCGTCCTGTCGGCGCGCGGGGTGGTCACCGACTCGGGCGGACTGCAGAAGGAGGCGTTCCTCCTGCGCGTTCCGTGCACGACCGTGCGCACCGAGACCGAGTGGGTAGAGACCGTCGAGCTGGGCTGGAACGTGCTCGCCAACGGCGCCGAGGAGATCCGCGACGCGGTCGGCCGTGCCGCGCCGCAGCCCACGGATGCCGCTCCCTACGGCGACGGGCGGGCGGCCGAGCGCGTCATCGACGAACTGGTACGCCGCGCCCGCTGAGCCGACTCACGCCGAGCGCGCACGCGCGGCCAGCGCGTCGATCGCGCGACGCCACACGGCGACCTGGGTCTCGCTGGACAGCTCCGTGGCGGCCCGGTCGGACGCGGCCTTCCACTCGGCGACGCGCTCGGGCGTGAGCGCGTCGATCTCGCGGGCCAGGTCGTCGGCGTCGAATCCGGCGGTGACGGTGCCGAGTCCGTGCCGCTGCACGACGCCGGCCATCTCCGGGGACGGGCCGACGATGATCCCGAGGCGCGCCTGCACGAAGTCGAACAGCTTGTTGGGCAGCGCCCAGCGGTAGTTGAAGTTGATCGGCGGGAGCACGAACACGCCGACGTCGTACTCGGCGAGCTTCCGGATCAGGTCGGCGTACGGCACGGGCGGGTGCAGTCGGACGCGCTCCGACTGACGGTCGCGGATCTCGGCGATGAGGCCGGGGTCGTTCTCGGTGAGGTATAGGTCGAGCGTCACGGGCCTCGTCGCGCGCTCCACGGCGTCGATCATGAGCGTGATGCTGCGGTTGCGCAGGCCGGCACCGCTGTGCACGAGCCGGATGGGCTCGCCGACCGGCGTCGGCGCCGCGGCGACGTACGGGGCGGCGTTCGTCGCGACCCCCGCGCGGATGCCGAAGACGCGCTCGTACTCGGCGGCGACGCCCTCCCCCACGGTCGTTACGGAGTCGGCGCGACGCACGTAGCGGCGAACGAGCCACGCCATGAGCGGGGCGAAGAAGATCCGCCACCGCAGGTCCTCGTATCGCTGGCGGGGGGTGTACTCGTGCAGGTCGGCGTGGACGCCCCCGCGCGGTCGCAGCCCGATCGCGAGCGGCACGGTGTCGAGGTCGTTGGCGAGCACGACGTCGAAGGTGCGCTCACCGAGCAGCCGTTGCGCCTCGACGACGGCGCGGTTGCCGCGGTACGCCCGCTCGAACCGTCGGAGGACGAGCGCGACCCGGTCGAAGCGCCACGCGGGAGCGTCGGACGGGATGCGCAGGTGCTCGACCACGCCGTCCGGCGCCGCCCCGTACCCGCACGTGGTCACGTCGTAGTCGCGGGTGAATTCGCGAACCTGCTTGAGGACCCGGGCATCGCCGCGGATGTCGGAGAACGAGAGGATCAGCAGCGAGGGCCGGCTCACGAGGGGCTCCCGGCCCCGAGCAGTCGATCGATCGCGGTCTCCCATCCGTGGACCTCGCGTTCCGCCGACACGACCGGCGCGGCGGCGTGCGAGGCGAGCTTCATCCGGCGGACGGCGTCGCCGTCCAGGGCATTGATGGCGCGGGCGAGGGACTCGGCGGTGAAATCGTCGGCGACGACGCCGAGGTCGTGCTCGCGGACGTAGTGCGCCATCTCCTCGGAGGGGCCGACGATGATGCCCAGGCGCGCCTGGATGTAGTCGAAGAGCTTGTTGGGCAGCGCCCAGCGGTAGTTGAAGTTGACCGGCGGCAGCACGAAGACGCCGACGTCGTACTCGTTGAGCGTCGCGATGAGGCGGTCGTAGGGAACCGGGTCGTGCAGCCGGACCCGGGTGCTGTGCTCGGCGTGGCGGCGGATGCGGTCGAGGTAGGCGGGGTCGTTGGGCGTGAGGTAGAGATCGAAGGTCACCTCGCGCCGGGCGAGCTCGACGCCCTCCACCATGGTCATGAGGTTGCGGTTGCCGAGGCCCGCCCCGCTGTGCACGAGACGGATCGGATCGCCGACGGGTCCCGGCTGGAGGTCGGCGTAGGGCGCGGCGTTCGTCACGACCGCGGGCGCGAAGCCGAACTGGCGCTCGTACTCCCGCGCGAGGCCGGCGCCCACCGTGGTCCAGGATGCCGCACGCGCCGCGTAGCGTCGGGCGAGCCATTCGGCGAAGGGGCGGATGCGGCGATTCCATGCGGCGTGCTCCTCGTGCAGCCGCGGCGCGTACTCGTGCAGGTCGGCGTGGACGCGACCGCCGTCGGCGACGCGCAGCGCGAGGGGCACCGCCTCGAGGTCGTTGGCGAGCACCGCGTCGAACCGTCGTCCGGCGAGCGCCTGGCGCACCCACCGCACGGCGGGAAGGCTCCAGAAGGCGCGCCGATACCAGCGCAGGGTGATGAGCCGGCCGTTCAGCGCCGTGACCGAGAGCCCGTCGGGGATCCGGATGTGCTCGACGCCCTCCGGCGCCTCGCCGTACCCGCAGGTGGTGACGGCGTAGCGGTCGCGGAACAGGCGCACCTGCTTCAGCACGCGCGCGTCGCCGGCGATGGGCGAGAACGACAGGATCAGGAGCGCAGGCTTGGTCATCGTCCCTCTCTCATGCACCGGTGCGGTGCTCAATGCGGCCACCCCACGTACCTGAGCAGCCGGCGCAGGTCGGACTCCCGGTCGAGCGCGTGCCGCAGGTCGCGGGTGAGCAGCCGGTCGGCGCGACCCGCGCGGTTGCGGCGCCGGCCCGCTTCCCGGAGCGCGCCGAGTTCCGCGGGCCGTTCGGCGACGAGGAGGTCGAGGATGGCACGGTCGCGCCGCGACATCGGATCGAGCGCGCGCGGCGCGATCGAGAGTCCCGCCTGCGCGAGCGAGCGATAGGCCTCGTGCTCGCCGGGGCCGAGCGAGTCGGCCTCGGCGCGCCGGACCAGCCCGCCCACGAGGTGGATCCTCAGCGTCTTGACGACGAGCGCGTGACGGCGGGAGGGGGGCATGGCGGCCACCCACGGCTCGGCGAAGAGCCCCAGGTACGGGGCGAGCTCGTCCTCCACGTCCATCGGGGCGGTCGTCACCCGCACGGCGGCGTCGGCGCCGATCACGTAGCCCGGGTCGGCGGGGTGGAAGTCGATGCGCTCGGCGAAGTTCCAGAGGCGGGCCGAGAACGGGGCGTCCTCGCCCGAGCGGAGCCCCGGCACGAATTCGAGTCCGAGCCGGTCGACCAGTCGCCGGTCGATGAAGGCGAGCGGCGCCGTGCGGTAGGCGAGGCGGTCCTTCACGGGGTCCAGCCGGCGATGCCGTCCGCGGCGGCTGAGGGGGTTCGCCATCGGCGGGCCGTCCTGATGGCGCAGGGGCAGCACGAGCACCTGCGGGGCGTCGCGTTCGAGGTGGCGGACCGCGGCGTCGACCGCGCCCGGGTCGAACCAGTCGTCGGAGCCCATGACGCTCACGTAGGGCGCTTCCGCACGGGCGAGTCCGTGGTTGAAGGGGCCCGCCGGGCTGCGGATGCCGTCGTGCAGCTCGAGCCACCGCACGTCGGCATCGGCGAACCGCTCGACCGTGGCCGCGAACGCCGACGCCTCGATGTTGTGGCACACGACGGTCACCCGCGCGCGCGCCGGCGCACCGGGCCGGCGGCCCGCTCCGGGCTCGCCCACGATCGAACCGATCGCCCGTCCGACTGGGCGCCGCGCGTCGTGAACGGCGATGACGACCTCCGCGACGGGACCGGCGGCGGTCACTCGCCTGACCTCACGGAGCACACCCGACGATCCTAGCGGAACCGCCCCGCGCAGCCCGGCGCCCGGTCAGCCGATGAGCGTCATGGACTGCCATCCGCTGCCGACCTGGCGCACGGTCAGCCATCCGCCCCGGCCGTTGCCGGGATACAGCCGGAGCACGCCGTCGGAGCTGCGGGCCAGGACGTCGGCCCTGAGGTCGCCGTCGAGGTCGCCGGGGCTGCCCACCCACGTCATGCCCTGCCAGCCGCTGCCGATCACGGTCGGGGCCGCGTACCCGGTCGCGGTGCGCGCGTACAGGCGCATCTCGCCCGCGCTGGTCACCGCGATGAGGTCGGGGCGCCCGTCGCCCGTGAAGTCGCCCGGGCTGAACACCCACCGCATCGTCTCCCAGCCTCCGCCGACGCGGACGCGGGGTTCGAACCCGCCTGCGCCGTTGCCGGGGTAGATCCAGAGGACCCCCGAGCTGTCGCGGGCCATGATGTCCCAATCGCGATCACCGTCGACGTCGCCGCCGCCGAACACCGCCGTGAAGCCGCCCCAGCCGTTGCCGGCCTTCACTCGAGGGGCGAACCCGCCGTTGCCGTCGCTCGCGTGACGCCAGAGGTCGCCCGCGGTGTCGCGCGCGAACACGTCGCGACGCCCATCGCCGTCCCAGTCGCCTCCGCCGAACACGAGGTTCGTGCCACCCCACTCGCCGGGCGCCGTCCGACGCGGCAGCCAACCGCCCGACCCGTTCGACGGGTAGATCCAGGTGCCGACGCCCGAGGCCTGCGCGATGAGGTCGCGCGTGCCGTCGCCCGTGAGGTCGCCCATGCCCGTCGTGAGCGGGACCACCCGGCCGGACTTCGCCCCCGGACCGGCGAGGAGCGCCATCCCGTTCCACCCGTTACCGATGAGCTTGGGTGCGCGCCAGCCTCCCGTGCCGTTGCCGGCATACAGGTAGAGGCCACCGGCGCCGTCGCGCGCCAGGAGGTCGTCGCGTCCGTCGCCGTCGAAGTCCCCGGGCGTGATGATGCTGGTCATCACGTTCCAGCCGGTGCCGACCCGCTGGGCCGGCTTCCATCCGGCACGGCCGTCGCCCGCGTAGAGCCACAGGGCGCCGTCGGCGGCGCGACCGAGCACGTCGGGGTTGCCGTCCCCGTTCACGTCGATGCTGCCGACGAACGTGGTGAACACGTTCCAGCCGATGCCCACCTGCTTCGGCGGCGCGAACGTGCCGTTGCCGTTGTTCATGTGCAGGCGCAGCACGCCGGCCGCATCCCGCGTGAAGAGGTCCTGGTCGCCGTCCGAGTCGAAGTCGCCCGCGGCGAACATCGCGGTGACGTTCTGGAACCCGGTCCCGGCCTCGACGGGGCTCCGGAAGTTCCCGCGGCCGTCGGTCGGGTAGGTCCGCAGGGTCCCGGCCGCGTCGATCGCCATGACGTCGCGGTAGCCGTCACCGGTGACGTCGCCCACGCCGTCGATGAACTTCATGTTGTTCCATCCGCTGCCGACCTGCACGCGCGGTCGCCAGCCACCCGTACCCGACCCGGGGTAGAGGTACATGGCCCCGGCGCCGTCGACGGCGTAGACCATCGGGATCTGGTCGGTGGACAGCGGCGCGGGCGGCGGTGCGGCCGGCGCGCTCGTCGAGCCGAACCAGTCGGTGAAGAGCCTCCAGAAGTTGCGGTTGCCGTAGCTCGAGCACGCGTCGCCCGTGCCGTACAGGTTCGCGAGCGCCGCCGCGTTCGGGCGGTAGGGCGTGTAGATGTACAGGCCCGCCGTCGCCTGGTTCTGGATGTACACCTGCGACGATCCGCACGCCGTGTTCGGGTGCCACAGGATCGTGTTGTACCGACCCGCCTGGTAGGCGCGGATGCCCGGGTTCGCACGGTACTTCCGGAACTGCCAGGCGGCGTTGTACACCTGGTTGAAGAAGCCGTAGTAGTTGGCGTCGCAGTCGGCGGTGTCGGGGCAGCCGTAGCCCGTGGCCGAGCGGTACTGCCGCGACGACGGCGACGAGTCGGTGACGATGCCCTGCTCCTTCTCGAGCAGCACGATCAGCGAGCGCGGGTTGATCCCGCAGGCGCGCGCCACCTTGTAGATGATGAGCGCGGCGGATTCGTTCGCCTGGCCGGCGTACGCGGCGCAGCCCTCGCTGCGGGCGGGCTGGCTCGTCGTGGCCTGCGAGTAGTCCTTCAGGCACACGTAGCCGCTCGCGCAGGTGGGCACGCGGGCGTTCAGGAAGGACTGGATCTGCGCCGCGGTCATCGTCGAGCTGTCGTAGAAGACCTGGTCGCTGATGATCATCCCGGCGTTGAAGTCCTTCGGATCCGCCGCCGCCGCCGCGCTCTGCGCAGGCATCGTCACCTGCGCCGTGAGCGCGCTCGCGATCAGCGCGACCACAACCCCCGCCGTCGTCAACACCGCACGTACCGACGCCATGTCATTCCCCCCGAACCGCCCCTGCACGCAGGGACACGGGCCTCATGGTAAGCGGATGCCGGGGGCCCCGGGGGGTATTCCGGCTCGGCGCGTCGCATCGCGGGCGGCGCGTCCCGTCCGGCGCGAGCGGGCGTCGCGAGCGCGCCGACGGATGCCGCCGGGCGGTTCAGGCGTGGTCGGAACTCGATCCGCGGGCGATGAGGCGCCGGTACGCGCGACGCCGGATCGGCTCGGGGACGAACCGGTAGGTGCCGCGGACGAGGACGTTCCGGAGGTACTGCAGCCGGGTGGTGAAGCCGATGCGACGCAGGGCGCGCTGGAGCTGCATCTCACTGCTCCACTGGGCCCGGCCGCCGCGCCGCGCGTAGGCGCCGTCGCCCACGCGGTACATCAGCAGGGGCTCGGCGAGGTTCCCGACCCGGGCCCCGGCGTGGATCATGCGCGCGAAGAGCCAGTAGTCCTCCATGAGGCCGAGGGGCTGGTATCCCCCGGCGCGCTCGACCGCGCTGCGCCGGTAGACGACCGTCGGGTGACTGAAGGGGTCATGGAAGCGGGCGAACCGCTCGATCTCGGCCTGCTCGGTGCGCGGCACGCGTCGGCCCACGATCGAGCCGTCGTCGTCGAGGAACTCGAGCATGCCGGTGCCCACGAGATCCAGTCCGCCCTCGATGAGCGGCAGCTGCGCCGCGAAGCGCTCCGGGAGCGAGATGTCGTCGGCGTCCATCCGGGCCACGATGTCGTGCTCGCAGCGGGCGAGCCCCTCGGCGAGCGCGTGCGCGAGGCCCGCGTTCTCCTGGATGCGGTGGTGCAGGACGGGGACGGGCGAGTGGGCGATCGCCGTCTCGATCGCGCCCTCCAGCCCGGGGGAGACCGGTCCGTCCTGGACCAGCACGACCTGGGCGGGGCGTCGCGTCTGCGCCTCGACGCTCGAGGTGAACGCCTTGGCGAAGTGCACCGGATGGTCGCCCCGGTACACGGCCATCAGGAGGCTGAACGGTTCGCTCACGGCGCCTCCACCGCCGCGATCGCGTCGGAGGCGCGGCCGAGCCCGGCGAGCGCGTCGGCGTTCGGCCGCGGACGGTAGCGGGTTCCGTCGTGCCATCCGCGACGCCAGCCGTCGGCGAGCACCGACCGGTCGGCCGAGCGCGCGAACGTGCGCACCCACCGCAGCACGCTCGAGCCCCCGTAGAGCAGCTTCTCCCAGCCGGCGAGGCTCCGCGACCGGCGGAACATCCACAGCTTGTTGCGGACCTCGTAGTAGAACCGCGCCCCCGGGTCGGCATCCGTCGAACCCAGGACGCGCGTCTTGTGCACGACGACGGATGCCGGGACGTGCACGCCGCGGCGGCCGCGGAGCGCCCGCGTGGAGTACTCGAAGTCGTCGTTCCAGATGAAGTAGTCCGCGATCGGCAGCCCGATCTCGCGGACCACGTCCGCCCGCAGGAGCATCGAGACGAAGGACGTGCTGCGGATCGGCACGACGCCGCGCTCGGCGGCCGTGCGCCGCTCCCGGCGCGCGGCGAACGGCTTCGGCCGCGGCGTGTTCATCGGGTGCTCGGTGCCGTCGAACCACTCGACGCGCGAGCCCGCGACGACGGCGTCGGTGCCGGACACCCCGGCGAGCAGCTCCCGGAGGGCGGCGGGCTCGGGGACGGTGTCGTCGTCCATCAACCAGATCCAGTCCGGGCGGTGATCGGCGAGGGCGACGGCCATGCCGGCCGCGAAGCCACCGGCCCCGCCGGTGTTCCTCGGCAGTTCGACGAGGTCGACGAGGTCGCCGGCCGCGCGGGCGACGTCGGCCGAGGCATCCGTCGACGCGTTGTCGACGACCACCACGCGCTCGAGCGGCGACTCCTGGGCGGCGAGGGCGGCCAGCACCTCGGCGAGCAGGTCGCGGCGGTTGTAGGCGACGACCACCGCGACGACGCGCGCGGACGCAGGGGTGTGGCTCATTCGCTCTCGTTCTCGGTGGGACGGGACCCATCCATCTTGCCCTGTCCGCACGTCGTCGCCGTCCACAGGGTCGCGGCCGGGGCACGGCGACCGGCCCCGGACGTTACAGTTGACGGGCCGCCGCACGAGCATCCGAGGAGGGGCATGGCCACCACGCTCCGCGTGATCGTCGACCAGTTCGTCGCGCCCGTTCCCGGGCCGACCGGCCGCTACACCGAGGCCCTGACGCGCGCGCTCATCGCGACCGCGCCGCGCGGGTGCGAGGTCGAGGGCGTCGTCTCCAGCTCGCTGCCGAGCGACTACGACCGGATCCTCGAGGCGTTCCCCGGGCTGTCGGGCCTTTACAAGTCGAGCCTCGCGCGTCGCGAGCTCGCGGCGGCCTGGCAGTTCGGCCTGACGACCTCGCCGGGCGGCGGCATGATCCACGCGCCGACGCTGTTCGCGCCGTTGCGCCGCCACGACCGCACGGTCCCGGGCGAGCAGGTGGTGGTGACCGTGCACGACGTCCTCGCCTGGACCAACCCCGAGTCGCTCACGTCGGCGTCGGTGGCCTGGCAGAAGGCGATGCTGAAGCGGGCGCGACGCCACGCGGATGCGGTCGTGGTGCCGACGCACGCCCTCGCCGAGCGCCTGGCCCAGGTCGTCGACCTCGGCGACCGCGTGCGCGTCATCGGCACGGCGCCCCGACCCGGCCTGGAGGTGCCCGGCGACGCCGACGAGGTCGCGCGGCGCTTGGGGCTCCCGGCCGAGTACCTCGCGGTCGAGGGCACCCTCGAGCCGCGCAAGGGCGTGGTCGACGTGCTGCACGCGCTCGGCCGGCCCGGCGTGCCGGAGATCCCCCTCGTCGTGATCGGCCCGCAGACCTGGGGCGAACAGCACCTGGCCACGGTCGCCGAGGAGGCCGGCGTGGCGCCGGCGCGCGTCGTCGCGGTCGAACCCGACGACCCCGCCGAGCACGCGGTCGTGCTCTCGCGCGCGACCGCGGTCGTCGCGCCCAGCCACGACGAGGGCGACGGCACGGCGCTCATCGAGGCGTTCCGCCTCGGCGCTCCCGTGATCCACTCCGACACGCCCGCCTACCTGGAGGTCTCGGCCGATGCCGGCATCGCCGTGCCGGTCGGTGTCGGCGGGGGCTACGTCGAGCGCCTCGCGGCGGCGATCACCGCCGTCGTCGAGCAGCGCGACGTCGCCGAGCGACTCTCGATCGCCGGCACCGACCGGGCGCAGGCGTTCGACTGGCGCGACTCCGCCGAGCGGGTCTGGCAGCTGCACGCCGACTTGTAGCCGCTCGACCTCGAGGCGATCAGCCGGCCTGGGGCGCCGGCGGGGTCGGCTCCGCGGTCGCCGTCGTGATGGCGTCCTGGATGAGCGCGTGCACGAGGTCCCAGTCCGGGTACGCCGGGTCGACCCCGGCGTCGGGCGTGAGCTCGACCGTCGCGACCGGCAGCTCCCGGGTCTTCCCGGCGAGGTCGACGAAGTAGCCGAGCATCGACTGCGGGATGTCGGTCCGGACCGTCTCCGCGCCCGCCTGCGCGACGGCTTGGAACTTCGTGAGCACGTTCGCCGGCGTGAACTGGCGCAGGATCGCCTCCTGCAGCACGCGCTGGCGCTCCATCCGGTCGTAGTCGGTGCCGCTGTACCGGGAGCGCGCGTACCACAGCGCCGTGTAGCCGTTCATCCGCTGCGTCCCGGCCTCGACCCAGCCGTCGACGTTCTGCAGGTACTCGTCGCCGCCGATCGGCAGGCGCTCCTCGACGGTGATCTCGACACCGCCGAGCGCGTCGATGAGCGCCTCGAAGCCCTGCATGTCGATGACGACGAAGTACTGGATGGTGAGGCCGGTGACGCCCTCCGCGGCATCCCGCATGGCCTCGATGCCCGGCGAGCTGTTGCGGCTCGCCGCGTCGGGGTAGAGCTCGGGCGTGACGACCTCGGCCTCGGTGTAGATCGAGTTGAGCAGGCACACGTCGACCAGGCACCCCTGTTCCGTGCCGTACCCGCTCGGATAGGCCGACGCCATCGGGGAGTCCGCCGGGAAGTGCACGTCCTCGAGGTTGCGCGGCAGGCCGATGAGCACGGCCTGCCCGGTCTGCGCGTCGATCGAGGCCACGGTCATGCTGTCGGGACGCGTGCCCTCGCGGTCCGGCCCGGTGTCGGCACCGAGCAGCAGGATGTTGTACCGCCCGTCGACGGGCGGCTCGCTGGGGCCGGCCGCGAAGACCGTCGACAGGAAGCCGCTCGCCGTCGTGGCAAGGTAGGCGCCGTACGCGGCGCCGCCGGAGGCGACGACGAGGACCACGGCGGCGAGCGCGGCGATCGGCGCCCGCGCCGACGGCTGCGCCTTGACCAGGCGGACGAGCCGCAGCGTGTCGAGCGTGAGCACCAGCCACAGCACGGCGTAGAAGACCAGTCCGAGCGCGATGATCCAGAGCGCGATGCTGTTCGATGCGATCGTGTACACCACGGTGGGCGCCGCGAACCACGTGATGATCGCCGCGAGCACCAGGACCCACAGCGCGAGCGTCGCGCCGAGGCCGAATCGGCCGAGCCGGCGGTCGCCGGCGAGCACCTGTGCCGAACCGGGGATGAGGATGTTCATCCCCACGAGCCACCAGCCGCGCCGCGTCATGAGCGGGCGCGACCCGGTGTCGGGGTGCCGGATGGGACTGGCGGCGAGGGTCATCGGCTGGACTTCAGGCGTTCGTTCTTCTGCTCGACGAGCGCGGCGAGCGAGGCGGCGTAGTCGGCGAGGGCGTCGCGCAGGGCGTCGTCGGACGTGGCGAGGATCTTCACCGCGATGAGTCCGGCGTTCTTGGCGCCGCCGATCGAGACCGTCGCGACGGGCACGCCGGCGGGCATCTGCACGATCGACAGCAGCGAGTCGAGTCCGTCGAGCCGGGAGAGCGGCACGGGCACGCCGACGACCGGCAGGGTCGTGACCGACGCGAGCATGCCCGGCAGGTGGGCGGCGCCGCCCGCGCCCGCGATGATGACCCGGATGCCGCGACCGGCCGCCTCCTTGCCGTAGGCGATCATCTTCTCGGGCGTGCGGTGCGCCGAGACGACCTCGACCTCGTGGGCGACGCCGAACTCGTCGAGGAGCTCCGAGGCCTCGCGCATGACGTTCCAGTCGGAGTCGGAACCCATGACGACGCCGACGAGGGGTGCGGGGGAATTGCCTGCGATCACCCGTCGATAGTAGGGCCGCCGGCTGGGTGATTCCGTGAGCCCGCCCGCGGGTCTAGTCCTGCAGCGCCGCCGCAGCCGCCCGCGCCTCGTAGACCGCCTCGTCGAGGTCGGGCCCGATCGCGGTGACGTGGCCCACCTTGCGGCCCGGCCGTGGCGCCTTGCCGTAGTTGTGCACCTTCACGGTCGGGTGACCGGCGAGCGCGTCGGCGTAGCGGTCGGTCAGCGTGCCCTCGGCGGGCCCGCCGAGGAGGTTCACCATCACGGCCCACTCGTCGTGGCATCCGGTGCCGCCGAGCGGCAGGTCGAGCACCGCGCGGAGGTGCTGCTCGAACTGGCTCGTCGTGGCACCGTCCATGGTCCAGTGCCCGGAGTTGTGCGGACGCATGGCGAGCTCGTTGACGAGCACGCGGTCGTCGACGGTCTCGAACATCTCCACGGCGAGCACGCCCGTCACGCCCACGCCCTCGGCGACGGCGATGGCGACATCGGCGGCGACATCGGCGAGCCGGCCCGCGGAGCGCGGCGCCGGCGCGATGACCTC
This sequence comes from Agromyces sp. NDB4Y10, assembly GCF_001620055.1. Taxonomy (GTDB): domain Bacteria; phylum Actinomycetota; class Actinomycetes; order Actinomycetales; family Microbacteriaceae; genus Agromyces; species Agromyces indicus. Next base: position 43,339 of record NZ_LQGY01000059.1, read on the forward strand.
GCTGCACACCCCGCCGACCTGGACCGTCTCGACGAGCGGCCAGGCGACGACCTCGCCCGAGGGGCGGCGGGCGACGAGCTGCGCGAGCTCGCGCCGGAAGTCGACGAGCTCCTCGACGAGGAGGGCGCCGTCGCGGCCGTCCTCGCCGACGGTGGCGAACCACTCCGCCACCTCGGCCGCGCCTCGCACGACGCGGACGCCCTTGCCGTCGTAGCCGCCGCGCGGCGTCTTCACGACCGCGGCGCCGCCGTGCTCGGCGATGAACGCGTCGAGTTCGTCGGGCGTCGACACGCGCGCCCACTCGGGCACCGGCAGCCCGAGCTCGGCGAGCCGCTCGCGCATGAGCAGCTTGTCCTGCGCGAAGCGGAGGGCGTCGGGACCGGGGTGGACGGCGACGCCGGCGTCGACGAGGGTCCGCAGCACGTGCTGCGGCACGTGCTCGTGGTCGAAGGTGACCACGTCGACCTCGCGCGCGAACGCGAGCACGGTGTCGGGGTCGGTGTAGTCGCCGACGCGCTCGGCGGCCAGCGATGCGGCCATGCCCTCGCCCTCGGCGAGGACCCGGAGCTCGACCCCGAGCTCGATCGCCGCGGGGATCATCATGCGGGCGAGCTGCCCCGCGCCGATCACTCCGACTCGCACCCGTGCACGCTCCTCCCCGCGGCGCCCCGTGCACCGCGACACCCCATCCTATGGCGGCCCGGCCGTAGGATTCAGGGATGCCAGCGACGTTCCGCGACCTCGCGTCCCGGGCGTGGAACGGGTTCCTCGCCTACCTCGTGAAGTTCGGCGTCGTCGGCCTCATCGGCCTCGTGATCGACGTGGCGCTGTTCAACGCGCTCCGCCTGGGCGTGCTCGGCGAGGGCACGTGGGTGCAGTCGGCGATCGGCGCGAAGACCGTCTCGACCTCCGTGGCGATCGTGTTCAACTGGCTGGGCAACCGCTACTGGACCTTCCGCCGCCACCGGCGCCGCCACGCGCTCCGCGAGTTCGCGGAGTACGCGGTCGTGTCGGTCGGCGGCATGGCGATCGCGCTGCTGTGCCTGTGGATCAGCCACCACCTGCTCGGATTCACCAGCCTGCTCGCCGACAACATCGCCACGAACGTCGTCGGGCTCGCGCTCGGCACCGCGTTCCGCTTCCTGCTCTACCGCTACTGGGTGTTCGGCCACCACCGCGCCGACGGCCTGTCGAACCTGGCGCGCGTCGAGGAGGCGCAGCGCGCCCTGTTCGAGGAGCCGCCGCTCGAGCCCGCCCCCGAGGTCGGCGGCGGCGACCCTGCTCCCGGGTGGGGCGGGGCGGATACCGCTACTCGGCCGCCGCCTGGAACCACGGCGGATACACGGCGACCCGGGTCTTCGACCCCACCGCCTGCAGCGCGGCCCTGACCCGGTCGCGCACGCGGTCGTTGGCCACGGCGACGAGGGCGATCCGCTCGAGCGGCACGGCGCCGTGCACGAGGACCTCGGCGGCGCGCAGTCCCGCGCCGTCGTCGGCGAGCGTCAGGCGCACGAGGGTCCGCTCGGCCTCGGCCCAGGTGGCGGCGAACGAGCCGCCCCCGACCGCGGCATCCGTCTCGGACACCACGACATGCCCGGGCGCCTGCAGCCGGGCACCCGCGGCCGCACCGACGGACGTGACGAGGATCACGTGATCGGCGATGGGGTGGCCGACCGCCTCGGCGTTCAGCCGGGGGTCGGGCGTCCCGGTGCGGATGGACTCCCACACGTGGGCGTCGGTGCTGACCAGGAAGGGCACGTACTCCGCCACCCGGGCGCCGGACTCGCCGACCGAGGCGGACCGGCGGAACGCGCGCGCCGCGGGCGCGGCGAGGTCGACCGCGGGTTCGGCCGGCGGGTCGCCCGCGTCGGCGAGCAGCGCGCCGGCACCGAGGATGCGGCCGAGGTTGTCGATGTGGGTCACGTGGAAGAGACGGGTCGCGGCGGCGTCGACCGGGGCCTCGGCGCCGGCGCTCGACCCGCGCGCGGCA
>NZ_LQGY01000060.1 GCF_001620055.1 Agromyces sp. NDB4Y10
ACCATAGACCCCTGGTTACCTTTCCGAAAAGGCTTTCGGGGATGTCGAAGCCCCGCGGGAGTGCCGGCCCCGCAGCAGGCCCCGGCGCAGGCCGAGCCCCAGCAGGCTCCGGCGCAGGCCCAGCCTGAGCCGCAGCAGGCGCCCGCGCAGCCCGCCGCCCCCGCGCAGGAGGCTCCGCAGTCCGGTGGCGCCCACGCCGGCCCGTCCGGCTACGTCACGCCGATCGTGCGCAAGCTCGCCAACGAGCAGGGCGTCGACCTCGCGTCGGTGCAGGGCACCGGCGTCGGCGGACGCATCCGCAAGCAGGACGTGCTCTCCGCCGGCTCCGCGCCGGCGGCCGCTCCGGCCGCCGAGGCCGCGCCGGCTCGCCAGCAGCTCGAGACCTCGCCGCTGCGCGGCACCACCCAGCCGATGACCCGGCTGCGCAAGGTCGTCGCCGAGCGCGCCGTGGTCTCGATGCAGTCGACGGCCCAGCTCACCTCGGTCGTCGAGGTCGACGTCACGCGTGTCGCCCGTCTCCGCGACCGTGTGAAGGGCGAGTTCCTCGAGAAGACCGGCACGAAGCTGTCCTTCCTGCCGTTCTTCGCCCTGGCCGCCGTCGAAGCGCTGCGCGCCTACCCGATCATCAACTCGACCGTCGACGGCGAGTCGATCGTCTACCCGGAGCGCGAGAACCTCAGCATCGCGGTCGACACGGAGCGCGGTCTGCTCACCCCGGTCGTCCGCGACGCGGGCGAGCTCGACCTCGCGGGCCTGTCGAAGCAGATCGCCGACCTGGCCGAGCGCACGCGGAACAACCAGCTCAAGCCCGACGAGCTGGCCGGCGGCACGTTCACGCTGACCAACACCGGCTCGCGCGGCGCGCTGTTCGACACGCCGGTGGTCTTCCTCCCCCAGACGGCCATCCTCGGCACGGGCATCGTGGTGAAGCGGCCGGTCGTCATCTCGGAGGACGGGTCGGACGCGATCGCCATCCGCTCGATGGTGTACCTCGCCCTGTCGTACGATCACCGGATCATCGACGGCGCCGACGCCGCCCGGTTCCTCACCGCGGTCAAGGCACGCCTCGAGGAGGGCGACTTCGAGGGCGACCTCGGGATCTAGTCGAACCACTCCCGCAGACGCCAACCGGCCTCGCTCCGCATCATCAGGAGCGAGGCCGGTTCGCGTTCGACCTCGCTCCAGGGCACGGTGAGCACGACCGCATCCCCCAGGTCGGCAGCCACCGTGATCGCGTCGAGATCGACGTCGTCCGGTGCCGGGCCGTCGGCGTCGATCTCACCCCGATCACGGACGGCGATCGGCGAGCCCGGCTGGTCGACCGCGAGCACGCACTCGACATCGCGCGCGGCAAGGCACGTCTGCCGGATCTCCAGTAGGGCGGCCGCCGCAGCCACCGGGTCCTCGGGCAGGTCCGCGAGCGACGCTCGGGCAGGGATCGCGCCCGCGTCGGCCCCGGGAGGACCGAGTCGGTCGTCGAGGTCACCGACCTCCGGCGCATCCGCGTCCGCGGTCGGGGTGGTCGTCCCGCTGTCGGCCCTCGACTCGGCCGAGGACGCCGGAGGGACCGCGGTGAGCAGCGCGACGAGGGCGGCGGCGCCGACCAGACCACCGGCGAGCAGCGCCGGTCGACGCTGACGGGTCCAGTCCGACATCCGGCGCACTGCCTGCGCCCGGGGATCGGCGTCCAGCGCCGCGGCCAGTCCATCGACGGCGTCCGGCGAGAGCTGCAGCAGGGCGGCGAGCCGCCCTCGTCGTGCCGGTGCTCCGGGATCGCGTTCGGCGGACTCGTCGGCCGGCGAGACCGGCTCCGCCGGCGCGACCGCGATCCCGAGCGCCCTCGAACGGAGCGCGGGCACCTCCGGCGGTCGACGGAGCACCGAGGCGACGATCGGCTCCGCGGGCGCGACCGCGAAGAGCGCCCGCTCGAGTTGCGTTTCGACGCGTTCGAACGGCCGCGCCTCCAGCGCCGCGCGGAGGAGCTCGGTCGGTCCGGAGAAAGCGGACGGGTCGGAACACCGGGCGGCGACGTCCTCGATGAGGCGGAGCATGGCGGCGTGCCCCTCGCGAACGACCGCGACGCGCTCCGCTGCGGTGGCGAACCGGTCGGTGCGCCGAAGGGCCCCCAGTCCGAGCAGCCGGGGCCGACCGGAGTCGTCGATCACGAGGTCGAACCGGGCGAGACGGGTGTGGACGAAGCCCCGATCCGCGAGACCGCGAAGCGCGACGACGACCGGCGCGAGTGCGGTCACGGCCTGTCCCGGAGCGAGTCCGTCGGCGAGCAGCTCCGAGAGCGGACGGCCCGCCACCCGCTCGACCACCAGGCAGCCCCGGCCGTCGCGAACGTTCGCGACATCCAGCAGGCGCGGCAGGGTACCGGTGGCATCGGCCTCCATCGCCTCGATCTCGGTGGTGATCGCCTCGTCGTCGGATCCCGGCCCGTAGACCCGCATGACGACGAGCGGCGCACTCGAGGCCACGGCCTCGGCGTCCTCCGGCGCGAATGAGGAGCGCCCGGACGCGCCATCCGCGACCGCCAGGTACATATCGGCCCGATCACCGGCGGCGAGCCGGCGCAGGAGCCGGTAGCCCGCGAGCGCGGTGTCGGTCGACGTCGTCTCTTCTGACGCGTCGGACGCGCACCGCGCGGACTCGTCGGCACCGCGCGGGTCGGCACGTCGTGCGGCTCGCGATCGGGCAAGTCCAATGGACGGCTTCGGCATGGGCCGATCGTCCCGTCTCCGGACGCGCCGACGGCCACGCCGCCAGCTGGTAGGGGTACGGCGAAGGACCTCACGGCGCTGGGGAGGACGGGTCGTCCACCTAGACTGGGCCCCATGCTCGACTACGTCGTCACGGGGCTAAGCGCCAACTCCGTGCCGTACAGCGAGGGCCTCTCCCTCCAGCGCGCCGTCCATCAGGCGGTGGTCTCCGGTGAGCGACCGGACACCGTCATCCTCCTCGAACACGAGTCCGTGTACACCGCCGGCAAGCGGACCGCCCCCGACGAACGACCGACCGACGGCACGCCCGTGGTCGACGTCGACCGGGGCGGCAAGATCACCTGGCACGGACCGGGCCAGCTCGTCGGCTATCCGATCCTGCGCCTGGCCGAACCCATCGACGTCGTCGGCTACGTCCGACGCCTCGAAGGGGTGCTCATCCGGGTGCTCGACGACTTCGGCATCCGAGGGGAACGCGTCGAGGGTCGTTCCGGGGTCTGGATCCTCCGGGACGGCATCGAGGAGAAGATCGCCGCCATCGGCATCCGCGTCGCCGACGGGGTCACGATGCACGGCTTCGCGCTCAACTGCTCGAATTCCCTCGACCCGTACGAGAAGATCGTCGCCTGCGGGATCCGGGATGCCGGCGTCACGACCATGACGCGCGTGCTCGGGCGGCCCGTGGCTCCGGCGGAGGTCGTGCCGTCCGTGCGCGCGCGACTCGCTGCCGAGTTCGCGCCGGCCGAGGGGGTGGCCGCATGAGCGCCGATCCCGCCGGCCGCCGCATGCTCCGCCTCGAGGTCCGCAACGCGCAGACGCCCATCGAGCGGAAGCCCGAGTGGATCAAGACGCGCGCGAAGATGGGGCCCGAGTACCGGCAGCTCCAGCAGTTGGTGAAGGGCGAGGAACTGCACACGGTCTGCCAGGAGGCCGGATGCCCGAACATCTACGAGTGCTGGGAGGATCGCGAGGCGACGTTCCTCATCGGGGGCTCCCAGTGCACCCGGCGGTGCGACTTCTGCCAGATCGACACCGGCAAGCCCGCGGACTACGACGTCGACGAGCCGCGCCGGGTCGCCGAGTCGGTCGTCCGGATGCAGCTGCGGTACTCCACCGTCACGGGGGTGGCCCGCGACGACCTGCCCGACGAGGGCGCCTGGCTGTACGCCGAGACCATCCGCGAGATCCACCGCCAGTCCCCCGGCACGGGCGTGGAGATCCTCGTGCCCGACTTCTCCGGCCGTCCCGAACTGCTCGGCGAGGTCTTCTCGGCGAAGCCCGAGGTGTTCGCGCACAACGTCGAGACGGTGCCGCGCATCTTCAAGCGCATCCGTCCGGCGTTCCGGTACGAGCGATCCCTCGACGTGATCACGCAGGGCCGCGACGCCGGGCTCATCACGAAGTCCAACCTGATCCTCGGCATGGGCGAGGACCGGTCCGAGATCTCGCAGGCGCTCCGCGACCTGCACGACGCCGGAACGGACATCATCACGATCACGCAGTACCTGCGGCCGAGTCCCCGGCACCTGCCGGTCGCACGATGGGTCCGACCCGAGGAGTTCGTCGAACTCAAGGCGGAGGCCGAGGAGATCGGATTCCTCGGTGTGCTCGCGGGGCCCCTCGTCCGCTCGTCCTACCGGGCCGGCCGGCTCTGGGCGCAGTCGATGCGCGCCAAGGGCCGCACGCTGCCGCCGGAACTGTCGCATCTCGCGGATGAGTCGCTCGGGTTCGCGCAGGCCGTCGGCTGAGCCGTACGGGCGGCCCCCTCGGACGTCCGAGGGGGCCGCCCGCCGCCGGTATCCTTGACGCATGGCACGCACCAAGGACGCCGGGTCCTCCCCTAAGCCCCGCAAGGAGCCCGGCCGCATGAAGCAGATGTGGCAGGTCTTCCAGATGACCCGCCGCTACGACTCGAGCGCCCAGTGGCTCATGCTCCTCGGCTTCCTGCTTCCGATCCTCGTCAGCCTCGGCCTCGCGCTCTGGCTCGCGGGAGGCAACGGCTTCACGATCGCGCTCTGGATCGTCGCGGGCGTGCTCGCCGGCATCCTCATCGCGCTCGTGATCCTCGGACGACGAGCCGAGCGCGCCGCGTACTCGCAGATCGACGGTCAGCCCGGTGCCGTCGGCGCGGTCCTCCGCAGCGGCCTGCGCGGTGGCTGGGTGGGCAACGAGATGCCCGTCGCGGTCAACGGCAAGACGCAGGACGCGGTCTACCGTGCGGTGGGCCGCGGCGGCGTGGTGCTGATCAGCGAGGGTCCCAGGTCGCGCACGACGCGGATGCTCGAGGACGAGAAGCGCAAGATCAACCGCGTGCTCCCGAACGTCCCCGTGACGCTCCTCTCGGTGGGTCACGAGGAGGGTTCGGTCGAGCTGCACCGCCTCCCCGCCACGCTGCGCAAGAAGAAGCGGACCCTGACCAAGCCCGAGGTCCTCGCGGTGACGAACCGGCTGAACTCGCTTCAGGCGTCGCTGCCGATCCCGAAGGGCATCGACCCGATGAAGGTGCGCCCGCAGCGCGGCAAGATGCGCTGACCGACGACTCCCACCTGCGGCATCCGTTCACTCGAGCGGATGCCGCCGTCGTCTCAGGCGCGGATCAGGACCGTGCCCGCCGCCTTGTCGTGCAGGCCGCGCTGGTCGGAGTCCCAGATCAGGGCGGGGATGACGAAGACGAGGAGCAGGGTGCGCACGACCGGTCGCCAGGGGCCGACCCATCCCCCGCCGAGCGGGACGACGCGCAGTCCGAGCGCGCGGTGGCCGATGCTGCCGCCGATGGTGGGGATGAAGAGCACCTGCATGAGCGCGAACAGGCCCAGCGTGGCCCACGATTGCGCGTTCGAGGCGTAGGGGCCGACGAGGAGCGCGATGACGTTCGCGATCGCCCAGTCGATCAGCAGCGCCGCGAATCGCCGGCCGAGCCTGGCGACGGAGCCGATGCCCTCTTCCGGGAGGCCGAGCCGCTCCCCCGGGTACCGGCTCGGCTCGAGGTCTCCGGACGGGGCGGGGGCAGGCTGGCTCACCGGACGATTCTACCGGGGCCCGGTCCGCGTAACACGGCGGAAACATTCGCGTCATGGTCGGGAAACGGCACCCGGCTACCGTCGTGAGCGGTCGAACGACTGCGTCTCGCCCCCCAACCCGCCTTGGAGCACCGTCACATGTTCAGTGATTCTTCCGAAGTCCTCAAGTTCATCAAGGAGACGGACGTCAAGTTCCTCGACATCCGTTTCACCGACCTCCCGGGTGTGCAGCAGCACTTCAACATCCCGGCCGCCACCGTCGACGAGGACTTCTTCACCGTCGGCCAGCTGTTCGACGGCTCCTCGATCCGCGGTTTCGCGTCGATCCACGAGTCCGACATGCAGCTCATCCCCGACGTCTCGACGGCCTACGTCGACCCGTTCCGCGCCGAGCGCACGCTGGTCATGGTCTTCGACATCTACAACCCGCGCAACGGCGAGATCTACGCGAAGGACCCGCGCCAGGTGGCCAAGAAGGCCGAGAAGTACCTCGCGTCGACCGGCATCGCCGACACCGCGTTCTTCGCGCCGGAGGCCGAGTTCTACATCTTCGACGACGTCCGCTACGAGGTGAACCAGCACTCGAGCTCGTACTCGGTCGACTCGAGCGAGGGCGCCTGGAACTCCGGCCGCGTGGAAGAGGGCGGCAACCTCGCCAACAAGACCCCGTACAAGGGCGGCTACTTCCCCGTCTCGCCGGTCGACCAGCACGCCGACCTGCGCGACGACATCGTCCTCAAGCTCATCGAGGTCGGCCTCGAGGTCGAGCGCTCGCACCACGAGGTCGGCACCGCCGGCCAGGGCGAGATCAACTACAAGTTCGACACGATGGTCCACGCGGCCGACGACATCCTGAAGTTCAAGTACATCGTCAAGAACACGGCGAACGAGTGGGGCAAGACGGCCACCTTCATGCCGAAGCCCCTCTTCGGCGACAACGGTTCCGGCATGCACACCCACCAGTCGCTGTGGAACGACGGCAAGCCGCTGTTCTACGACGAGGCCGGCTACGGCGGTCTCTCCGACATCGCCCGGTGGTACATCGGCGGCATCCTCAAGCACGCTCCCGCGGTGCTCGCCTTCACGAACCCGACGGTGAACTCGTACCACCGCCTGGTCCCGGGCTTCGAGGCCCCCGTCAACCTGGTCTACTCGGCCGGCAACCGCTCCGCCTCGATCCGCATCCCGATCACCGGGACGAACCCGAAGGCGAAGCGCATCGAGTTCCGCGCGCCGGATGCCTCGGGCAACCCGTACCTCGCATTCGCCGCGCAGCTCATGGCGGGCATCGACGGCATCAAGAACCGCATCGAGCCGCACGAGCCGGTCGACAAGGACCTCTACGAGCTCCCGCCGGAGGAGGCCAAGTCGATCCCGCAGGTTCCCGCCTCGCTGGGCGAGGCGCTCGACGCGCTCGAGGCCGACCACGACTTCCTCCTCGAGGGCGGCGTGTTCACCAAGGAGCTCATCGAGACCTGGATCGACTACAAGCGCGAGAAGGAGCTGAAGCCCCTGGCCCAGCGTCCCCACCCGTTCGAGTTCGAGCTCTACTACGGCGTCTAGACTCTCGCCCCACCCCCCAGAGAGAGCCGAGGGCCCGCGTCGCATGTCGACGCGGGCCCTCGTGGCGTTGCAGCGGATGGCGCAGCGCGGTGTCGCCGGGTGGGGAACTCAGCTCCGGGTCGGTTCTCGCTTCGGTTCGACGCCGTAGAACCCCCGCTCGAAGACGGCCCGGGCTCGTCGGGTGACCTGCAGGTAGTCGTCCTCCAGCCGGGCTGCGGATCCGGGCGGGTACCCCATGATCCGCGCCACGCCCTCGAGCTGCGTGCGCTCCACGGGGAGCACGTCGGTGGTCTTGTCGAGCCAGAGCGTGAGCGCGGAACGCGCACGCGAGGCGAACACCCACGCCGCCCGGAGGGTTTCCGCGTCGGCGCGCTCGATCAGGTCGGCATCCACCGCTGCGGCGAGGGCGTCGAGGGTCGACGTGGTCCGCAGCGACGGGACGCGAGCGCCGTGCTCGAGCTGGAGCAGCTGGACGTACCACTCGACGTCGCTCAGCGAGCCACGGCCGAGCTTCAGGTGCCGTTTCGGATCGGCCCCCTGCGGCAGCCGTTCGTTCTCGACTCGCGCCTTGATGCGCTTGACCTCGCGCACCTCGCGTTCGGCGATCTGCTCGGGATAGCGGACGGTGTCGGCCAGCGCGGTGAAGTCGTCGAGGAGGGCGGCGTCGCCGGCGACGCCGCGGGCTCGCAGGAGCGCCTGGGCCTCCCAGGTGAGCGACCAGCGCGCGTAGTAGGCGCGATACGCGTCGAGCGACCGAGCCACCACGCCGTTGCGCCCCTCGGGCCGGAGGTTCGCGTCGAGTTCGAACGGGAGGCGGGCGTCCTCGCTCACGCGGACGAGCTCCGAGACGATCTTCAGCGCGCGGGTGTGCGCCGCGTCGGGTTCGGCGCCGGCCGGGCGGTAGACGTAGAGGATGTCGGCGTCCGACCCGATGCCCAGTTCGCGTCCGCCGAATCGGCCCATGCCGATCACCGCGAACTCGATGCCGTCGTCGCCGCGCCGGATCGCGCGGACGAGCCCGTCGATGTGGGCCTGGACCACGTCGCTCAGCCCGTGTCCGAGCTCCTCGACGGTGCAGACGTCGAGCATGCCGGCGAGGGACAGTCGGAGCACTTCGCGGCGCCGCATCGCGCGCAGCACCTTGGCCGCCGGGTCCAGCTCGCCGTGGCGCGCGAGAACGGCCGCCACCTCGTCCTGCAGCGAGGCCAGCGGTCGGGGTCGCAGCTCGGCCACGTCCTCCAACCAGGCAACCGCCTCGGGGATCCGCTCGAGCAGCTCCCCGGCGAACCGCGAGCCGGAGAGGATGCGGGTCAGGCGGAGCGCGGCGTCGGAGGAGTCGCGGAGCAGGCGGAGGTACCAGTGGGTGGTGCCGAGCGTGTCGCTGATCCGGCGGAACGCCAGCAGGCCGTAGTCGGGGTCGGTGCCCTCGGCGAACCACGAGATGAGGACCGGCATGAGGTGCCGCTGAATGGTGGCCCGGCGCGAGACCCCGGCGGTCAGTGCGCCGATGTGCGCGAGCGCGCCCTTCGGATCGCGGAAGCCGATTGCGGCGAGCCGCGCGGCCGCCTGCTCGCTCGTGAGGCCGAGCCCGTCGGCCGGCAGCGCGGCGACCGCCGAGAGCAGCGGACGGTAGAAGAGCCGTTCGTGCAGCCCGCGCACGCGGCGGCGCGTGGACTGCCACAGGGCCGTCAGCTCGTCGGCGGTGCGCCCGAGCCCGGACGAGCGGGCGAGCACGCGGAGCCCCCCGGCGTCGGTGGGCATGAGGTGGGTCCGCCGCAGCCGGGCGAGCTGCAGCCGGTGTTCGAGGACCCGCAGGATCCGGTAGTCGCGCGAGAACTCCGCGGCCTCCTCGCGGCCGACGTAGCCGTGCTCGGCCAAGGCCGCCAGGGCGGGCAGCGTGCCCGCCTGGCGGATCGCGTCATCCGTCGCGCCGTGGACGAGCTGGAGCAGCTGCACGGTGAACTCGATGTCCCGCAGGCCGCCCGGCCCGAGCTTCAACTGCACGTCCACCTCGTCGGCCGGAATGTGCTCGGTGACCCGCTCGCGCATGCGCTGCACGGACTCCACGAATCCCTCGCGCGACGAGCTCGCCCAGACCTTGGGGGCGACGCCCGCGGCATAGCGGGCGCCGAGTCCGGCGTCGCCCGCGAGCGGACGCGCCTTGAGCAGCGCCTGGAACTCCCAGCTCTTCGCCCACCGGTCGTAGTACTGCAGGTGCGACTCGAGCGTGCGCACGAGCGCGCCGTCCTTGCCCTCGGGCCTGAGGTTCGGGTCGACCTCCCACAGCGGCGGCTCGATCCCGGGCTCGCCGATCAGGCGCATCACGAGCATCGAGAGGCGCGTCGCGATGTCGAGGGCGCGCGCGGTCGGCGCGGCCTCCTCGTCGGCGCTCTCGGCGACGAAGATGACATCGACGTCGCTGACGTAGTTGAGCTCGCGCGCCCCCGCCTTGCCCATGCCGATGATCGCGAGGCGGGTCGCGTCGACCTCGGACGCCGGGAACCGGCCGGGCGCGGCGGGCGCACCGGGCTCGCGGGCGACCGCGCGACGCGCCAGGTGCAGGGCGGCGTCGAGCGCGGCGCCCGCGAGGTCGGCGAGGCCGGCAGCCACGGTGTCGACCGCGTCGACCGCGTCGGGGCGCATGAGGTCCCAGATGGCGATGCGCGCGAGCAGCCGGCGGTAGCGCACGCGGAGCACGCGTGCGCCGGCATCGATGAGGTCGGTTCCGGTCGCGTCGACGGAGGCCACCGCATCGACGAGTTCCGCCGCGGCCGCACTCGCGGTCGGCGGTGCGGATGCCGCGGTGCGGAGGACGTCGAGCTCGTCGAGGTTGCGCAGCAGGAAGTCGCCGAATCCGCGCGACGCGCCGAGGAGCCGCACCGCGCGGTCGCGCGTGGCGTCGTCGGCGAGCAGCTCGCGCACCGCGTCGGGCGCGCGATCGGTCAGTCGCCGGAGCTCCTCGAGAGCCTGGTCGGGGTCGCCCGCCGCGGCCAACGCGTCGACGAGGTCGGCCTGACGGATGCCCGTCGCCTCGGCGAGGGCGCTCGACTCCCGGGCCGCCCGGTCGAGGTCGGCGAACCCGGCACGCGCGAGTGCACCGAGCATCGGGGCCTGGCGCGTCATCCGTCGCCGCTCGTCAGAGGATCTCGAGGTTGCGCTGCAACTCGAACGGCGTGACCTGCGACCGGTACTCGCGCCACTCGGCCCGCTTGTTCGCGAGGACGTAGTTGTACACGTGCTCGCCGAGGGTGTCGGCGACGAGCTCGGACTCCTCCATGTACTCGATGGCGTGGTCGAGGCTCGCCGGCAGCGGACGGTACCCGAGCGCGCGACGCTCGCTGTCGGTGAGCGCCCACACGTCGTCCTCCGCCTCGGCGGGGAGCTCGTAGCCCTCCTCGATTCCCTTCATGCCGGCCGCGAGCAGCAGGGAAAAGGCGAGGTACGGGTTGGCGGCCGAGTCGATGGCGCGGTACTCGACGCGCGCGCTCTGGCCCTTGCCGGGCTTGTAGAGCGGGACCCGCACGAGCGCGGACCGGTTGTTGTGCCCCCAGCAGACGAAGCTCGGCGCCTCGTCGCCGCCCCAGAGCCGCTTGTACGAGTTGACGAACTGGTTGGTGACCGCGGAGATCTCGTTCGCATGCCGGAGCAGGCCGGCGATGAACTGCCGCCCGATCTTGGACAGCTGGTACTGGGCGCCCGCCTCGTAGAACGCGTTCGCGTCGCCCTCGAAGAGCGAGAGGTGCGTGTGCATTCCCGAGCCCGGCTTGTCGGAGAACGGCTTCGGCATGAAGGTGGCGTACACGCCCTGCTCGATCGCGACCTCCTTCACGACCGTGCGGAAGGTCATGATGTTGTCGGCGGTCGTGAGGGCGTCGGCGTAGCGCAGGTCGATCTCGTTCTGGCCCGGCCCCGCCTCGTGGTGGCTGAACTCGACCGAGATGCCGAGGTCTTCGAGCATGCGGACGGAACGACGGCGGAAGTCGTGCGCGGTGCCGCCCGGGACGTTGTCGAAATACCCGGCCGAGTCGACCGGCTGCGGCCCCTCGGGCCCGTACTTGCTCGACTTCAGGAGGTAGAACTCGATCTCGGGGTGCGTGTAGAAGGTGAAGCCCCGGTCGGCCGCGCGGGCGAGCGTGCGCTTCAGCACGTTGCGCGGATCGGCGACGGCGGGCTCGCCGTCGGGCGTGGTGATGTCGCAGAACATGCGCGCCGTGGGATCGATGTCGCCCCGCCACGGCAGCGTCTGGAAGGTGGTCGGGTCGGGGAAGGCGAGCAGGTCGGACTCGAACGTGCGGCTCAGGCCCTCGATGGCCGAGCCGTCGAAGCCGATGCCCTCGGTGAACGCGCCCTCGACCTCGGCCGGGGCGATCGCGACCGACTTCAGCGTGCCGACGACGTCGGTGAACCACAGCCTGACGAACTTGACCCCGCGTTCTTCGATGGTCCGGAGAACGAAGTCGCGCTGCTTGTCCATGCACACCCTTCCTCGATGCCCTCTCAGCGTACTGGGTCGCACCGGCCCCCGGATCTGGCGGATGGCACGTGTGCCAGACTTGCGGCATGTCCGAGCACGCATCGAACGACGCCGCATCCGACAGCGCGAACGCCCCGGCCGAGAACCCCTACGGTGGTGCCGCGAAGACGGCCCCCGGCCCCAAGCGCGTGCGCACCCGGCACTTCCAGAACGCCAAGCGCGAGGGCATCAAGATCACCGGCCTCACGAGCTACGACGCGCTCACCGCCCGGATCTTCGACGAGGCCGGCATCGACTTCCTGCTCGTCGGCGACTCCGCGGCCAACAACGTCCTCGGGTACGAGACGACGCTGCCGGTCACGCTCGACGAGCTGATCCCGCTCACGCGCGCGGTGGCCGGCGCCGTCCAGCGCGCGTTCGTGGTGGCCGACATGCCGTTCGGGTCGTACGAGAACGGTCCCGACGAGGCGCTGCGCACCGCCATCCGCTTCATGAAGGAGACCGGCGCGCACGCCGTCAAGCTCGAGGGCGGCGAACGCAGCCACAAGCAGATCCGCCGCGTGGTCGGCGCCGGCATCCCCGTCATGGCGCACATCGGCTACACGCCCCAGAGCGAGCACGGCCTGGGCGGGCACATCATCCAGGGACGCGGCGAGGGCATCAAGCAGCTGCTCGCCGACGCCGAGGCGGTGCAGGACGCGGGGGCGTTCGCCGTCGTGCTCGAGATGGTCCCGGCCGACGCCGCCCGCCAGGTGACCGAACTGCTCGAGATCCCGACCATCTCGGTCGGCGGCGGGCCGCACTGCGACGGGCAGCTGCTCGTGTGGACGGACTGGGCGGGCCTGACCACGGGCCGGATCCCGAAGTTCGTGAAGCAGTACGCGAACCTCGCCGGCGTCCTGCGCGAGGCGGCGACCGAATGGCGAGCGGATGTCGCCTCGGGGGCGTACCCGACCGAGGAGCACTCCTACTGAGCCGAGCCCGCCCCGCGGGCCCGACGCGGAGGGCTCAGTCCTCGGCGGCCTCCTCCTCGGCCCACTTGGCGCTGTTCGCGCGGAGGATCTCGAGCGCGCGCTCGGCCTCGGCCCGCGTCTCGAACGGCCCCACGCGCTCGACGGCCGGGGAGACCATGCCCTCCTCGACCTCGCCGGTGTTGAGGTTGTACCAGAACTGATGCTCGGTGTCTCGCGACATAGGCTGATCCTATGCCCAAGGACCCCGACGGCCACCTGATCCCCGGCCGCCTGTCGCCCGCGCGCGCCGTGCCCGCCTCGATCCCCCGCCCCGAGTACGTGGGACGCCCCGCGCCCACCCCCAACACGGGGGGCGACCGCTACGCCCCCGACGAGATCGAGCGCATCCGCGCCGCCGGGCGCGTCGCCGCGGGCGCCATCGAGGCGGCCGCGGCCGTGATCCGCCCCGGCGTGACGACCGACGAACTCGACCGGGTCGCGCACGAGTACGTGGTGGCCCACGGCGCCTACCCGTCGACGCTCGGCTACCGCGGGTACCCGAAGTCCTCGTGCACGTCGGTGAACGAGGTGATCTGCCACGGCATCCCCGACGACACCGTGCTCCAGGACGGCGACCTCGTGAACATCGACGTCACCGCGTACCTCGACGGCTACCACGGCGACCTCAACCACACGTTCGTGGTCGGCGAGGCCGGCGACGAGACGCGGCTGCTCGTGGAGCGCACGCGCGAAGCGCTCGCCCGCGGCATCCGCGCCGTCGCCCCCGGGCGGCAGGTCAACGTCATCGGGCGTGCGATCGAGTCGTACGCGAGGCGCTTCGGGTACGGCGTCGTCCGCGACTACACCGGACACGGCGTCGGCCGCGCCTTCCACACGGGCCTCGTGATCCCCCACTTCGACGACCCGAACGCGACCACGGTGATCGAACCGGGCATGGTGTTCACGATCGAGCCCATGCTCACCCTCGGCACGATCGAGTGGGACCTCTGGGACGACGACTGGACCGTGGTGACCCGCGACCGATCGCTCACCGCCCAGTTCGAGCACACCCTCGTCGTCACCGAGCGCGGCGCGGAGATCCTGACGCTGCCCTGAACGCCCGCCGGGAGCCCCGCGATAAGGTGGCGCCATGGCGACTGGACGTGCGATCGGCATCGACATCGGCGGCACGGGCATCAAGGGCGCGGTCGTCGACCTCGGCACCGGCGAGCTCGTCACGGAGCGCATCAAGGTCAAGACCCCGAAGGGCGGCCGTCCTGCCGACATCCTCGAGGCCACGCGGCGACTGCTGGAGACGATCGGCGAGCAGGGCCACACCGGTCTCCCCCTCGGCGTGTGCTTCCCGGCGATCGTCCGCCACGGGCGCACGCTGTCGGCCGCGAACATCTCCGAGGAATGGATCGGGCTCCAGGCCGAGCAGCTCTTCGAGCGCGAGCTCGGCAGCGACATCCACTTCATCAACGACGCGGATGCCGCCGGCTACGCCGAGGCGCGCTTCGGCGCGGCGAGGGGCGAGCGGGGCCTGGCGATCCTGACGACGCTCGGCACCGGCATCGGCTCGGCCTTCCTCTACGACGGCGTGCTCGTGCCGAACACCGAGCTGGGTCACCTCGAGCTCGACGGCCACGACGCCGAGGAGCGCGCCGCGTACTCGGCCATGGAACGCGAGGACCTGTCGTGGGCCGAGTGGGCCGCGAGGCTGCAGCGGTACTACTCGCACGTCGAGTTCCTCTTCAGCCCCGACCTGTTCGTGGTCGGCGGCGGGGTGTCGAAGCACCACCGCGAGTTCCTGCCGCTGCTCTCCCTCGACACGCCGATCGTGCCGGCGGCCTTCCGCAACAACGCCGGGCTCCTCGGCGCGGCCGCACTCGCCGCCGACGCCTGACGGCGGGCGGGCGAGGCCCGGGGCGCGAGCGGGCCGGCTGATACGCCGGGTTCTGTTCACCGGGCGCTTGCGCGACACCGGCTGGACGACCATCTCTCTCGGGGACGCGTTGCCGCGACCCTCCAGCGGCCTACCCGGGAACGGGACGGGCAGCCCCATCGTTCCCTGTCTGGCCTTGCTCCGGACGAGGTTTACCGAGCCGACCGCGTCACCGCGGCCGCTGGTGGGCTCTTACCCCACCGTTTCACCCTTACCGCGGGCCGAAGCCCGAGGCGGTCTGCTTTCTGTGGCACTGTCTCGCGGGTCACCCCGGGTGGGCGTTACCCACCGTCCTGCCCTGCGGAGCCCGGACGTTCCTCGGCGCCCGATCACTCGGGCGACGCGGTCGTCTTGCCGACCCGCTCGCCCTTCAAGGGTATCGGACGCAGCTCCCGGGCTCCCCCGGCATCCGCCGTCAGAGGCCGGATTCGTCGGTGCGGACCAGGATCCGGTCGCACTCGGGGCACTGCACGACCTCGTCGGGCGCCGCGCGCCGCACGGCGTCGAGGTCGGAGCCGGTGAGCGTGATGGTGCAGCCGCTGCACGTGCGCTGGCGCAGGAGGGCGGCGCCCACGCCCGCGCCCCGCGTGCGGCGCTGCTCGTAGAAGGCGAGCAGGTCGTCGGGGATCGTGGCGGCGATCGCCGCGCGGTCGCGCTCGGCGCCGTCGCGCTCGACGCCCAGACCGCCCGCCGCCTCGTCGCGCTCGCCCTCGAGGCGCGCGGTGTCGGCGGCGATGGCCGCGCGCTCCTCGTCGATCGCGGCGACGCGCGCCTCGGCGTCCTCGACCTTCTGCATGACGACGAGCTCGAGGTCCTCGAGGTCGGCGAGGCGCTTGCGCAGGGACACGAGCTCGGACTCGAGCGCGGCGACGTCCTTCATCGACGACGTGTGCGTGAGCCGCTCGCCGTCGCGGGCGATGCGCTTCTCCACGACCTCGACGTCGGACTCGATCCGACCGAGCTCGGCACGCGCGTCCTCGAGCGCGCCGACGGCCTCGGCACGGCGGCCGCGCACGCCGGCGTCGCGCTCGGCGAGGGCCTGCAGGTCGGCGGTCTGCGGCAGCGAGCGGAGCCGGTGCGCGAGCTGCTGCAGGCGCGTGTCGATGGACTGGAGTCGCAGCAGCTGCTGCTGATCGGCGGGGCTGGCCTTCACGTGGTGCTCCTCGGAGGGGTGGTCGGGGCGGGACTGGTCACTGGACGACCAGGAAGTCCCACGGGTCGGTGTTCAGGTCGCTCACGACGATCTCGAGGTCGGGGTGGGCCTCGCGCAGCCCCGCCGCGGCCGCGTCGAGCCACAGCCACTCGCTCGCCCAGTGCGACACGTCGACGAGTGCCGGGCCTCCGCCGAGCAGGGCCTGCTCGCGCGACTCGGAGGCCGGATGGTGCCGCAGGTCAGCCGTGACGTAGACGTCCGCGGCTCGCACGGCCGGATCGGCGAGCAGGGAGTCGCCCGCCCCGCCGCACACCGCCACGGTCTCGACGGGCGCCTCGTACCCGCCCGCGACGCGGACGCCGCCGGCGGTGGCCGGCAGCAGGTCGGCCAGGTGTCGTGCGAGGCGGCCGAGGGTCGTCGGCTCGGCGAGTCGGCCGACGCGACCGAGCCCGCGCGCGGCATCCGTCGCGTTCGGGACGATCGGGCGGGCGTCGAGCAGCCCGAGGCGCTCGGCGAGCACCGCCGACGTGCCGGACTCGACCACGTCGGCGTTGGTGTGCGCGGCCACGAGCGCGCAGTCGGCGCGGATCAGCCGGGCGAGGAGCGCGCCCTTGTAGCGGTCCTCGGCCACGGAGGTCACCCCGCGCAGGAGCAGCGGGTGGTGGGCGATCACGAGGTCGTCGCCGGCGGCGACCGCCTCGTCGACCGTCGCGGCGACCGCGTCGACGACGAGTCGCACGCGGGACACCTCGCGTGCCGGATCGCCGGTCACGAGTCCGGGAGCATCCCACGCCTCGGCGCCCGAGACGGGCCACAGGCGCTCGACGGTCGAGAGGACGTCGGCGAGGAGGACTGGCACGCGCCCCAGCCTAGCGCCGCCGCCGAGACGTGCTCCGCGTGGGCCCTGCCGGGCTCGAACCGACGACATCCACGGTGTAAGCGTGGCGCTCTACCAACTGAGCTAAAGGCCCCTGCGCGCGCGGCGCTCCCCCATCGTACGCCGAGGGCCCCCCCGGCATCCGTCACCGTCGGTCGAGGGCCGCGAGGGCCTCCCGGTACGCCGACAGCGGCCGGGGCTCGCCCGGGGCCGTGGCGAACGACGAGCGGATGACGCCGTCGTCGCCGATCACGAACGTGGCTCGTCGCGCGAATCCGGCTGCCGCGTCGAACGCGCCGTAGTTCGCAGCGACCGCGCCATGCGGCCAGAAGTCCGACAGGAGCGTGAGCCGCACGTCCTCCGCCTCGGCCCAGGCGCGCAGCGCGTACTTAGCGTCGACGGATGCGACGAGCACCTCGGCACCGGCCTCGTCGAACATCGCGACGTTCGCCGCGAGCTCGCGCAGCTCGCCCGTGCAGGTGCGCGAGAACGCGAACGGCACGAACACGAGGACGACCGGGCGCACGCCGCGCCGATCGGCGAGCCGCTGCGGCGCGCCGAACTGGTCCGGCAGCTCGAACTCCGGCGCGATCGCGCCCGCGTCGAGGATCAACGGCGCCTCCCTCACGGCCGGTGGAACGGGCGCCAGCCTAGCTGCCCGCACCCGGGCATAGAATCACTAGGATGGCGTGGTGCCCCCGACCGCAACCCGGTCGCTTCGTCGTGCGCACGCACCGAACGCAAGGCATGATCTGCTGAAGAGAGAGGTCGAGTGTGACTGTCAACGACCAGGACCCGTACTCGGTCGAGGCGATGGACTCCGATCCGGAGGAGACCACCGAGTGGGCGGAGTCCCTCGACGCCCTCGTCGCCGAGAAGGGCCACCAGCGCGGGCGTGAGATCATGCTCAGCCTGCTCAAGCGCTCCAAGGAGCTGCACCTGGGCGTGCCGATGGTGCCCACCACCGACTACCTGAACACGATCGCACCCGAGAACGAGCCCGAGTTCCCCGGCGACGAGGAGATCGAGCGCCGCTACCGCGCGTGGATCCGCTGGAACGCCGCGATGCTCGTGCACCGCGCGCAGCGGCCGGGCATCGCCGTGGGCGGCCACATCTCGACGTACGCGTCATCCGCTGCGCTCTACGAGGTCGGCTTCAACCACTTCTTCCGCGGCCAGGACCACCCCGGCGGCGGCGACCAGATCTTCATCCAGGGCCACGCCTCCCCCGGCACCTACGCCCGCGCCTACCTCGAGGGACGACTGTCCGCCGACCAGCTCGACGGCTTCCGCCAGGAGAAGTCGCACGCGCCGAACGGCCTCTCGTCGTACCCGCACCCGCGGCTCATGCCCGAGTTCTGGCAGTTCCCCACCGTGTCGATGGGCCTCGGCCCGATCAACGCCATCTACCAGGCGCAGGCCAACAAGTACCTCACCAACCGCGGCATCAAGGACGCCTCCGACCAGCACGTCTGGGCCTTCCTCGGCGACGGCGAGATGGACGAGGTCGAGAGCCGCGGCCAGCTCCAGGTGGCGGCGAACGAGGGACTCGACAACCTCACCTTCGTGATCAACTGCAACCTGCAGCGCCTCGACGGCCCGGTCCGCGGCAACGGCAAGATCATCCAGGAGCTCGAGAGCTTCTTCCGCGGGGCCGGCTGGAACGTCATCAAGGTCGTCTGGGGCCGCGAGTGGGACGACCTGCTCGCCCGCGACCACGACGGCGCGCTCCGCAACCTCATGAACGTGACGCCCGACGGCGACTACCAGACCTACAAGGCCGAGTCGGGCGCCTACGTGCGCGAGAACTTCTTCGGCCGCGACCCGCGGGCGCTCGAGCTCGTGAAGGACCTCACCGACGACCAGGTCTGGGGCCTCAAGCGCGGCGGCCACGACTACCGCAAGGTGTACGCGGCGTTCAAGGCCGCCACCGAGCACAAGGGCCAGCCCACCGTCATCCTCGCGAAGACCATCAAGGGCTACGGTCTCGGGCCGTCCTTCGAGGGCCGCAACGCCACGCACCAGATGAAGAAGATGACGCTCGACAACCTGAAGACCTTCAGGGACACGATGCGCATCCCGATCTCCGATGCGCAGCTCGAGGAGAACCCCTACCTCCCGCCGTACTACCACCCCGGTAACGACGACGAGGCGATCCAGTACCTCCACGAGCGCCGTCGCGAGCTCGGCGGGTACCTGCCCGAGCGCCGCACGAAGCACACGGCCATCTCCCTGCCGGACGACTCCGCCTACGCGATCGCGAAGAAGGGCTCCGGCACGCAGGAGGTCGCCACGACGATGGCGTTCGTCCGCCTGCTCAAGGACCTCATGCGCTCCAAGGACTTCGGCAACCGCATCGTGCCGATCATCCCCGACGAGGCGCGCACCTTCGGCATGGACGCGTTCTTCCCGAACGCGAAGATCTACAACCCGATGGGCCAGCACTACACGTCCGTCGACCGCGAGCTGCTCCTGGCCTACAAGGAGAGCCCGCAGGGCCAGATCGTCCACGTCGGCATCAACGAGGCCGGCGCGCTCGCCGCGTTCACCGCGCTGGGCACGTCGTACTCCACACAGGGCGAGCCGCTCATCCCGATCTACGTCTTCTACTCGATGTTCGGGTTCCAGCGCACCGGCGACGCCATCTGGGCCGCCGGCGACCAGATGACGCGCGGCTTCATGATCGGCGCGACCGCTGGCCGCACCACGCTCACGGGCGAGGGCCTGCAGCACGCAGACGGCCACTCGCCGCTGCTCGCCGCGACGAACCCCGCGGTGGTGTCCTACGACCCGGCCTACGGGTACGAGATCGGCCACATCGTCCGCTCCGGACTCGACCGGATGTACGGCGGAAACCACCCCGACCCGAACGTCATGTACTACCTCACGGTGTACAACGAGCCGCTCGTGCAGCCCGCCGAGCCGGAGGGCGTCGACGTCGAGGGCATCGTCCGCGGCATCCACCGGGTCGCCGAGTCGCGCGCCGAGGGCCCGAAGGCCCAGCTGCTCGCCTCGGGCGTCGCGGTGCCATGGATCCTCGAGGCCCAGGAGCTGCTGGCCCAGGACTGGGGCGTGTCGGCCGACGTCTGGTCGGTCACGAGCTGGTCGGAGCTGAACCGCGACGGCCTCGCGGTCGACGAGCACAACTTCCTCCACCCGGATGCCGAGCGGCGCGTGCCCTACGTGACGCAGAAGCTGTCGGGGGCCCGCGGCCCGTTCGTCGCGGTCTCGGATTTCATGCGCGCGGTGCAGGAGCAGATCCGGCCGTACGTGCCCGGCGAGTACGCGACGCTGGGCGCCGACGGGTTCGGCTTCTCGGACACCCGTCCGGCGGCGCGTCGCTACTTCAAGATCGACGGCCCCTCGGTCGTGGTGCGCACGCTCCAGCTCCTCGCGGATCGCGGCGAGGTGGACCGCTCCCTGCCGGCGCAGGCGATCGAGAAGTACCGCCTCCACGACGTGAACGCGGGCACGACCGGCACGGCCGGCGGCGAGAGCTAGCAGGCTCCCGGCTGTGGCGACGAAGCCCCGGACGAAGGCGGAGACGCTCGCGTGGTTGCGAACCATCGCGGGCGAACTGTCGACCCAGACCCTCAAGCGACTGGAAGACACCCTGCCCTGGTACGGGGACATGCCGCCGAGCCGCCGCTCCGCGGTGGGCCTCGTCGCCCAGGCCGGGATCTCCTCGTTCATCGCGTGGTTCGACGACCCGAAGTCGACGCCGTGGATCGCGGCCGACGTCTTCGGCGCCGCCCCGCGTGAGCTGCTGCGCTCGGTGAGCCTGCAGCAGACGCTGCAGCTCATCAGGGTGACCGTCGAGGTCGTCGAAGAGCGCGTCAAGGACGGCGGTGAGCCGCTCCGGGAGGCGATCCTGCTCTACTCGCGCGAGATCGCATTCGCGGCCGCCGACGTCTACGCGCGCGCCGCCGAGGCTCGCGGCCTGTGGGACGCCAGGCTCGAGGCGCTCGTCGTCGATTCGATCCTGTCCGGCGAGTACGACGACGAGCTGCCGAGCCGGATCGCCGCCCTCGGGTGGCACGGGCACGGCGAGGTGGCGGTGCTCGTCGGCACCGCCCCGAAGCTGTTCGACGTCGACCAGGTCCGCCGCGCGGCACGGCACATGCAGGCCGACGTGCTGGTCGGCGTGCAGGGCAATCGGCTCGTCGTGGTCATCGGGCGCGCGGAGCCGCGTGGCAGCGAACCCGACGACGCGGTCGGCACCGCCCCCGCACTGACGTTCCTCGAGATCGCGACGCAGCTCGAACCGCACTTCGGCGCGGGTCACCTGGTGCTCGGCCACGAGGTACCGAACCTGGTCGACGCCGGCAAGAGCGCGAAGGCGGCCCTCGCGGGGTTCGCGGTGGCCCGCTCGTGGCGGCACGCACCGCGCCCGGTGCACGCCGACGACCTGCTGCCCGAGCGCGCGCTCGCGGGCGACCCGCTCGCTCGCGCCACGCTCGTCCACCGCATCTACCGGCCCCTCCAAGCCCATTCCACCGAGCTCCTCACCACCCTGTGGAGCTACCTCGACAACGGCCGGTCGCTCGAGGCGACGGCACGCGAGCTCTTCGTGCATCCGAACACGGTGCGCTACCGCTTGAAGCGGGTCTCCGACGTGATCGGCTGGGATGCCACGGGCGCACGCGAAGCGCTCATCCTCCAGTCCGCGCTCATCATCGGCTCGATGAGCGATCATGAGGCGGTTCCGCGTCGGCGATCGGCGAGCTGACCCTCACTATGTACTGCCGTCACAACGTCTTCGCCGATACCTTGTCGCGAGTGCACACTCACGGCGCTGAGGTCATTGGCAGACTGAGACGGTGATCGTCGTCGTCTGCCCTGGTCAGGGCTCCCAGACCCCCGGTTTCCTCGCACCCTGGCTCGCCGAGCCCTCGTTCGCCGACCGTCTCTCGGCGCTGTCCGAGGCCGCCGGCGCCGACCTGACGCGCCACGGCACCGAGAGCGACGCCGACACCATCCGCGACACGGCGATCGCGCAGCCGCTCATCGTGGCCGCGGGCATCCTCGCGTTCGACGCGCTGGCCGCCGAGGGCCGCCGCGCCGCGATCGGCGGCGTCGCGGGCCACTCCGTCGGCGAGATCACCGCCGCTGCGGCGACGGGCGTGCTCGACGCGGCCGACGCCATGCGCTTCGTCGCCGAGCGGGGTCGGGCGATGGCGGATGCCGCGGCGCTCGAGCCCACCGGCATGAGCGCCGTGATCGGCGCCGACGAGACCGAGCTCCTCGCCCGGCTCGAGACGCTCGGCCTCGAGCCCGCGAACTTCAACGGCGGCGGCCAGATCGTCGTCGCCGGAGCCGTGGACGCGCTCGAGCAGCTCAAGGCCGAGCCGCCCGCCGGTGCGCGGGTCATCCCGCTGCAGGTCGCGGGCGCGTTCCACACCCGGTACATGCAGCCCGCGCGCGAACGTCTGGCCGAGGTCGCGCTCTCCGTGTCCGCCTCCGACCCGGACCTCACGCTCTGGACGAACCGCGACGGCTCCCCCGTGGCATCCGGAGCGTCGTTCGTCGAGCTGCTCGTCGGCCAGGTCGCCTCGCCCGTCCGCTGGGATCGCTGCATGGCGTCCTTCGCCGAGGCCGGCGTCACGGGGATCATCGAGCTGGCGCCCGCGGGCGCCCTCGTCGGCCTCGCCAAGCGTGCGCTCAAGGGCGTGCCGACCGTTGCCGTCAAGACGCCCGACGACCTGCCGGCCGCCATCGAGCTGCTCGCGCAGGCCGCCTAGTCCCACCGAACACGAGAGAACGCATGACGCACCCCACGCTCACCCAGTCGCACGGTCCTGCGCACACGCGCCTCTACTCCGTGGGCGCCGCCCGCGGCGAGAACGCGGTGCCCAACGACGACCTGGTCGGACCCATCGACTCGTCGGACGAGTGGATCCGCCAGCGGACCGGCATCGTCACTCGCGTGCGCGCCGGTGAGGACGTGCTCGCGGTCGACCTCGCGACGGAGGCCGGACGCGAGGCGATCGAGCGCTCGGGCGTTCCGGCCGACCAGGTCGACCTCGTGATCGTGGCCACCATCTCGAACGTGCAGCAGACGCCGTCGATCGCCGCCGTCGTCGCGGACCGCGTCGGGGCGAACCCGGCCGCGGCCTACGACATGAACGCCGCCTGCGCGGGCTACGCCTACGCCGTCGCGCAGGCGGACGCGCTGATCCGCACCGGCGCGGCCCGGTACGCGCTCGTCATCGGCGCCGAGAAGCTCTCCGACGTCGTCGACCCCACCGACCGGACCATCTCGTTCCTCCTCGGCGACGGCGCCGGCGCGGTCGTCATCGGGCCGAGCGAGACGCCGGGCATCGGCGCGACCGTTTGGGGCTCGGACGGGTCCAAGGCGGGCGCCGTGGGCATGAACCACACGCTCATCGACTTCCGCGAGGGTCGGTCGGAGTGGCCGACCCTGCGGCAAGAGGGCCAGACGGTGTTCCGCTGGGCGGTGTGGGACATGGCGAAGGTCGCCAAGCAGGCCCTGGATGCCGCGGGCATCACGGCCGACGACCTCGCCGCCTTCATCCCCCACCAGGCGAACATGCGGATCATCGACGAGTTCGCCAAGCAGCTGAAGCTGCCCGAGTCCGTCGCGATCGGCCGCGACATCGCCACCACGGGCAACACCTCGGCCGCGTCCATCCCCCTCGCGATGCACCGCCTGCTCGAGGAGCGTCCGGAGCTCTCCGGCGGCCTCGCGCTCCAGATCGGCTTCGGCGCCGGCCTCGTGTTCGGCGCCCAAGTGGTGGTTCTCCCCTGAGCCGCCGTCCCCCGTCCATCTAGACTGTGTCTCGGTCAACGAGACACCCCTCAAGGAGAAGAACCATGGCATTGTCCAACGAAGAAGTGCTTGCCGGCCTGGCCGAGCTCATCAACGACGAGACCGGCATCGCGACCGACACGGTTGAGCTGGACAAGTCGTTCACCGATGACCTCGACATCGACTCCATCTCGATGATGACGATCGTCGTCAACGCCGAGGAGAAGTTCGACGTGAAGATCCCCGACGAGGAGGTCAAGAACCTCAAGACCGTCGGCGACGCCGTCGACTTCATCGTCAAGGCCCAGGCCTAGTGCACGGGCGGGCCGGTGAAGCCGGCCCGCCCGTCTTTTCCCCACGGAGTTTCCTCGTATGACCAAGAAGATCGTGATCACGGGTATCGGTGCGACCTCGCCGATCGGCGGCACCGCCCGTGACAGCTGGAACGCCCTGCTCGCCGGTGAGTCCGGTGCGCGCACCCTCGAGGCCGAGTGGGTGGAGCAGTACGACCTGCCCGTGACCTTCGCCGCGACGGCCAAGGTGCCGGCGTCCGAATCGCTCGAGCGCCACGAGCTCAAGCGGCTCGACCCGTCGAGCCAGTTCGCGCTCATCGCCGGACGCGAGGCCTGGGCCGACGCGGGTTCTCCCGAGGTCGAGCCCGAGCGGCTCGCCGTGGCCTGGGCGACCGGCATCGGCGGCGTGTGGACGCTGCTCGACGCGTGGGACACCCTGCGCGAGCGAGGCACGCGCCGCGTGCTGCCCATGACGGTCCCGATGCTGATGCCGAACGGCCCGGGCGCGGCGGTCGGGATGGACCTGCACGCACGTGCCGGCATCCGCACGGTCGTGTCGGCGTGCGCGTCGAGCACCGAGTCGCTCGTGAACGCGTGGGAGCAGCTCCAGGACGGCATCGCCGACGTGGTCATCGCAGGTGGTTCCGAATCGGCGATCCACCCGATCACGATCGCGTCCTTCAACTCGATGCAGGCGCTGTCGCGCCGCAACGACGACCCGGCCGCCGCGTCGCGCCCCTACGACGTCGGCCGCGACGGATTCGTGATGGGCGAGGGCGGCGCGGCGCTCGTGCTCGAGACCGAGGAGCACGCCAAGGCCCGCGGCGCCCGCATCTACGCCGAGCTCCTGGGCGGTGCGATCACCAGCGACGCGTACCACATCACCGCACCCGACCCCGAGGGGTCGGCCGCGGCGCGCGCGATGAAGTCCGCCATCGAGGGCGCCGGCGCATCGCTGGCCGACGTCCGGCACGTCAACGCGCACGCGACGAGCACCCCGGTCGGCGACATCGCCGAGTACAACGCCCTCCGCCGCATCTTCGGCGATGGCCTCGAGGGGATCGCGGTCACCGCGACCAAGGCGTCGACCGGTCACCTCCTCGGCGGTGCCGGTGCGATCGAGGCGATCTTCACCGTCCTCGCGCTCCACGAGCGCACGGCCCCGCCGACGATCAACCTGTCGGACCAGGACCCGGAGATCCCGCTCGACGTGGTCACCACGCCGCGCTCCCTGGGCGACGGCGAGCTCATCGCGATCAGCAACTCGTTCGGGTTCGGCGGGCACAACGCGGTCGCCGCGTTCCGCACGGCCTGAGCCGCGGCATCCGGCGACACCCGTCGTTCGACGCGAAGGCCCCGGCACCTCACGGTGCCGGGGCCTTCTGCGTCGCCGCTGCGGTTTCGGTCGTGCGCTACCGGGACCAGGTCGACCGGCGGGCGCGTCGCGCCACCGCGTGCGGCGTGCATCACCCCACGCGGTGCAACCAGACGACCGGGGCGAAATCGCTGGCGTGACGGAACGGCTCGAGCTCGTCGTCCCACGCCTGTCCGAGGGCGAGTCGCAGCTCGCGGTGGAGCTCGCCCGCGTCGAAGGCCGCGATCTCCATCGCGTAGCGGATGCGGTCCTCGGGCACGACCACGTTGCCGGCGGAGTCGGTCTGCGCGAAGAACACGCCGAGCTCGGGCGTGTGCATCCAACGCGATCCGTCGTTCCCGGGGGCGGGATCCTCGCTCACCTCGAACCGGAGCTGCTCCCATCCGCGGAGCGCGGACGCGATGCGGGCGCCCGCACCGGGATCCCCGGTCCACGAGTACTCGGTGCGCATGGTCCCGGGCAGCACGGGCTGGTCGGCCCAGTCGAAGTTGACCGGTGTGCCGAGCGCGCGGCCCACCGCCCATTCGACATGGGGGCTCAGCGCCCGCGGCGACGAGTGCACGAACAGCATGCCTCGCGCGGCGCGCGCGGCCCGCGTGAACTGCTCCGCCATCTCCTGCTCCGTTTCTCGTGAGGTGCGTCTTCCCCTACGACCTCGGAAACGGGCGGCTCGGCGTGAGCGACGTGTTCGATTGGACGACGATGCGACTCGTCAGTTCGAGTATGGCGCGACCGCCGCACGATCACAAGCCTCTGGCCTAAACTGCATACCGGGTGAGTTCGATCACCCGGGCGAAGGAGACCACGTGGCCGTACGGGATGCGCTGCTCGTCCTCCTGCTGAACGGACCGGCGTACGGCTTCCAGTTGCGCGGCGGCCTGGCCGAGCGCACGGGTGGTCGGCGCACGGTGAACGTCGGGCAGATCTACTCCACGCTCGACCGTCTCACGGCCCGCGGGCTGGTCGAGCCGGCCGGCGCGACCGATGACGGCCTGCCCCTCCACCGCATCACCCCATCCGGCCGCACTGCCGCCGAAGCCTGGCTGGCCGGCGAGGACGCCGCCGGCGCGGATCCGTGGCATGAGACGGTCGACCGCGTGCTGGTCGCCCTGTCCATGCCGGGCGTCGATGCCGCTGCGGTGCTGGCGGCGGAGCGCGCGAGATGGGACGATCGCCGCGCCGCCGCGGCCACCGTCGACCCGGCGGGTGCCGCGGATGCCGCAGACGCCGCACCCGGGCGAGCACGCCTCGCGCGCCTCTCCTCGTCCGCCGACGTGCTCACGGCCGAGGCGGCGCTGCGCTGGCTCGAGGCCGTCGGGCGAACGGATGTCGCCGACGCCGCCTTCGCGCCCAGTGCCGAGCGCCCGCGCCGCGGGCGACGGCCCGCCAGTCCGGAGGCCACGACGATCGGCGAGGCCGCCGGAGCGCCCTGACGGCGGTCAGGACACCGCCGCGTAGTTCCGCACGATGTCGAGGTCGAGCGGGAACTCGACGGGGGCCTCGCCGAACAGGAGACGCCCGGCCTCGGTCGCGGATTCGCGGACGGCATCCGCGACGACCCCGGTGAGCTCATCCGGCGCGTGCACGATGAGCTCATCGTGGAGGAAGTACACCAGGTGCGGCATCCGTTCGAATGCCGGACCCGACGCGGACGCGGGCGGAGCACCCGGCGGCAGGGACATCGCCGCCAAGCGGGGACGCAGCGACGCCATCCAGCACAGGGCCCACTCGGCCGCGGTGCCCTGCACCACGAAGTTCCGGGTGAATCGACCCCAGTCGCGCGCAGCGGACCGGGCGCGCCGCTCGTCGGCGGCCGTCGCGTCGACGCCGTTCGCCCGAGCCTGGGTCTCATGCCAACTCGTCGGCGGCAGGGGCGACGAGCGCCCGAGCAGGGTGGTCACCCGGCGTCCGGCCTCGCCGGTTCGCGCTGCCTCGTCGACGAGCGCCATGGCGCGCGGGTAGGCCCGGCCGAGCCTCGGGACGAGCCGGCCGCTGTCGCCCGAGGTGGCGCCGTACATCGCGCCGAGCAGCGCGACCTTCGCCTCGTCTCGGGTCTCGACGACGCCCGCGTCGACGATCGCGCGGTACAGGTCGCGACCGCGTCCGGCCGCCGCCATCGCCGGGTCGCGCGCGAGCGCCGCGAGGACGCGCGGTTCGAGTTGCGACGCGTCGGCGACGACGAGCGACCATCCCTCGTCGGCGGTGACCGCGCCGCGGACGACCTTCGGCAACTGCAGCGCTCCCCCGCCCGAGGTCGCCCATCGCCCGGTGGCCGTGCCGCCGGCCACGTACTCGGCGCGGAGGCGCCGGTCGACGATCCACTCGTCGAGCCACGCCCACCCGTTCGCCGACCAGAGGCGGGCGAGGCGCTTGTAGGCGAGGAGCGGCTCGATCGCGGGGTGGTCGTGCTCGCGCAACTGCCACCGGGCGGTCGATCCGACGCCGATCCCCGCCGCGCGCAGGGCTCGGAGGAGGTCGCCGTGCGAGTCGACGTTCAGCGACGGCGCGTCGAGGGCCTCGCGAACGGCCCGCGCGAGTTCCTCCATGCGGTCCGGCTTGCGGCCCGGCGCCGGGCGCGGTCCCAGTGCCGCCTCGAGCACCCGCTCGTGCTCACCGCGGTCCCACGGCAGTCCGGCGGCCCGCAGTTCCGCCGCCACGAGCGCGCCCGCCGATTCGGCGGCGAGCAGGAGCCGCATCGCGCCCGGCGAGTCCGCGGCATCCGCCAGCGCGAGCTGCCGGTCGTGCTCGGCGGCGAGATCGGCGAGCGACGGATGCCGCGACCCACCACCGCTGAGGACCTCGCCGGGTGCGTCGAGCTCGAAGAGCGCGGCGTGGGCGGCCACGGATGCCACGGGTGCGACCGGTTCGTCGACCGGGGCCTCGGCCGGACCCGGTGGCAGCCACTCGGGGCGGGCTGGCGCCTCGCCTCGCGCGGTCGCCACTGCGGTGGACCAGGCCAGGATCGCGCCGCACAACCGCAGGTCGTGACAGCGGGCGACCCGCACCCCGCGCGCGAGCAGGAACGGCGCCCACTCCCGGGTGTCGCGCCAGACCCAACGAGGCGCGTGCTCGGCCTCGAGCCGGGCGACGAGGGCGGGGAGGTGCTCCCGATCGACCTCGTGGCGCTCCGGGCCGTCGAGGTCGCCGATCGCCACGCGCCCAGCGCCCGTCGCCGTGATCGCGATCCGCACGTCACGATTCTCGCGCGACCCACGGACACGCGGGGCGCGGCAGTCGGACCGGGCATGTCGGCGGCATCCGCGACGATGTCGCCATGACGAACGGAGCATCCAGATGGTCGCGGTGAGCTTCGCGTGCGGTCACGGAGCCGCGGCGGGAGCGCCGGGCAGTGTCGCACTGCGCCGAACCTGCCCGGTCTGCATGCTCCTGCACGAGACGCAGCGCACGCGCGGCGAGCTCCTCGGTCGCGTCGCGCCGCCCCAGCGGTCGGCGCTCGCCGCGGAGACGCGGGTCGGCGCGGAGTTCGACTGGCGTTGCCGACGCGGCCACGACCGGTTCCGAGCCAGCGTCGTCGACGTGCTGACCGGGCCGGGTTGTCCGAAGTGCGGGCGCAACGCAGCCTCCCCGGGGTCGCTTCGCGAGGCCGGGATGCCGTTCATGAAACCGGGGCTGCGCGTTGGCACCTCGATGACCGAGCAGCGACTGCGCGTGCTGCTCGGGGAACGACTGAAGCTGCACCACCGCGCCAACGCGGTGCGGACCGCCCGCATGTTCTACGGGCGGCAGGAGGTCTGGCCCGACATCCTCGTCGCCGAACTGCGGATCGCGATCGAGTACGACGATCCCGGTCGCTCCGGCCGGGCGCACCGCGGTCTGAAGGAGGGCTCGGACCAGGAGAAGGATGCGGCGTTGCGCGAGGTCGGCTGGGAGGTGATCCGGATCCGCGGCGGCGGGCTGCCCCCGCTCGGGCCGTACCACGTCGCCTGCCGCTCGGTCACCGCCGAGGTCGCCGACGAGGTGGTGCGGCTCATGCGCGTCATCCGCGGCGATGCGGCCGTCGACGCCATCGCCCTGCCGCTCGGCGCCACGTGACCTCGATGCGCACGGGTCGGGGTGCGGCAGCAGCGGCATCCCGACCCGGGCCGCCGGTCAGTTCCGCGCCGCCGTCCAAGCCGCCAGCCGTGCGAGACCCTCGTCGATCGTGATCGTCGGCGCCCAGTCGAGATCCTCGCGGACGCGGCGCTGGTCGAACCAGTGCGCTGTCGACAGCTGCTCGGCGAGGAACCGGGTCATCGGCGGTTCGTCGCGGCCCGGGCGGAGTCGCCACAGGGCCTCCACGGCGGCACCGGCGCCGCGTGCCGCGCCGGCCGGGACCCGCCACGCGGGCGCCGGGACGCCGCAGGCGCGGCAGATGCCGGCGAGCAGCTCCCCCACCGGCCGCGGTTCGCCGTTCGTCACCACGTAGGCGCGCCCGTGCACCCGCTCCGCGCGGTCGAGCGCAGCGACGATCGCGGCCACCGCGTTGTCGATGTACGTCGTGTCGATGAGGGCGGCACCGTTGCCGATCACCGGGAGTCGCCGCGTCCGGGCGCGCTCGACGATCCGGCCGACGAGCTGCGGGTCGCCCGGTCCCCACACGAGGTGCGGACGGATGGCGACGACCGCGAAACCCGGTGCGTCGGATTCCAGCGCGAGCAGTTCACCGAGCGCCTTCGTGCGCGCATAGTCGCCGCGGGCCCGATCGGGATCCGCCCGCCCGGTGCCGTCCCCCACGAGCGACGTGCCGGCATGGGCGACCGAGGGCGAGGAGACGTGGACGACGCGCGTGACCCCCGCACGTCGCGCTTCGTCGAGCAGCGTCCGCGTCCCCTCGACGTTGACCGCATCGAACTCCGCGGGCGCGCCGGCCAGCGACACCTTCGCGGCGAGGTGCACGACTGCATCCATGCCGGCGACCGCGGTCCGCACGCGAGCGGCATCCGTCACGTCGCCCAGCACGTCGAGCGCGCCGTCGACCCGGGAGGGCCGCCGCTGGAGGGTGCGCACGTCGTGGCCGCGGCGGATGAGCTCGCCCGCGACGGCGCCGCCCAGGTAGCCGCTCGCCCCCGTGACGAGCACCCTCATGGTCGACCCGCCCGCTCGCCGCGCAGCAGCGCATCGGCCCAGTGCGCGAGCGCCGTCCGGTCGATCTTCGAGTTGTGCCGGATGTCGGTCGGCAGCGCCGGCGTCGTGAGGACCGCCGCGAGCGGCCGGGACGCGGCTGCCCGAACCGATGCGGCGAGGTCCGAATCGGCGAGTCCGGGCGTCCGCCCGCCCTCGACGATCGCGACCAGCGCCTGCGTGCCGCGCGGGCCCACCCCCACCAGCGCGGCGCGGCGCCCGCCCGTGGCGGTCTCGATGCGCTGCTCGATGCCGACCGGAGTGACCACGCCGTCCGCCGTCACCAGGACATGCTGCAGGCGACCCTCGACCCAGAGCCGCCCCTCGGCGTCCAGGTGGCCGACATCGCCCGTGCTGTGCCGCCGCACCTCGAGCGTCGCGTGCGCCTTCGCGAGGCGGTCCACCGCCCAGAGCCGGTCATAGCCGTCCCGCAGGTGCCGGGCGGAGACGACGATCTCCCCCGTGACGCCCGGGTCGGTCGTGAGCCTTCCGGTCGGCTGGCCGTCGTCGTCGAGCGGACCGATCCGCACGTCGACGCCGTCGATCGGCGACCCCACGCACACCCCTCCGGTGCCGTCGGTATCGGTCGTCGCGGCGTCGCGGATGCCCTCGAGGGTGATGTCGGTCATGAGGAGCCCCTCGGTCATGCCGTAGGGCGTGTGCAGGGTGGCGTTCGGGACGAGTTCGCCGACCTGTTCGAGCAGGTGCACCGGGACCGGAGCGCCCGCCGAGAGCACCGTGCGGATCCGCGTCAGTGCGGCGCGCTGCGACGGGCGGAGCGCGTCCGCGGTCGCGACGACGTTGGCGAGCGCGGCGGGTGAGAGGAACAGCACCGTGGCATCCGCCGCCTCGGCCGCATCGGCGACCGCGCTCGCGGTGAGCGTGCGCGGCGCCGTGACGTCGCCGAGCGGGATGACCGATCTCGCACCGAGCGCCGGCCCGAGCAGCGCGAACGGCGCGAATCCGGCGACGATGCCCGTGTCCGGCCCGAGGTCGTAGTGCCGCGCGAGCGCGTCCCGCAGCGCACTCAGCTGCCCGTGGGTGTACCGCACGCCCTTGGCGGGTCCCGTCGAACCCGAGGTGAACAGGATCGCCGCGGCATCCGTCGGCTCGGGGTCGGGGAGCCCGGAGCCGCCGGCGATCCGCGCCTGCCCGAGTCGTCGCAGGTCGCCGAGCGAGTGCTCAACGGCGAGCGAGCGCGCGAGGGTCCGCGAGAGGGTGGCCACCGAGATCCGACGACCCGGCCAGCCCAGCGCGCGAGCGGCGACCAGGCCGGGCAGCGCGCCGACGATGACGTCGGGGTGGGCACCACGGATGGCGCGCCCGAGCCCGCGCACGCCGAGCCCCGCGTCGGCGACGACCACCACGGCACCCACGCGCACGGCGGCGTAGAGCACCGCGGTGAGGTCGGCCGACGGCGGCACGAGCAGGCTCACGCGGTCGCCGGGTCGGACTCCCGCGGCCACCAGGCCGTGCGCCAACTCGTCGACGCGCTGCGCGAGCGTGGCCCAGCGGATGACGCGCGGGGCGCCGTCCGCGCCGGCGCCCATGTCGATGAGCGCCGGCGCGTCGCGGCGAGCGTTGCGCTCCATCGGAGCCCAGATCGGTTCGCTCGGCGCCTCCCGTCCGTCCGCTGGGCTCATGTCGGAATCGGACGCCGGTGCGAGGGTCTCGCCGACCCAGTCGAGCACGATGGCGGCGTACTCCGTCTCCTCGGCGATGAGGTGGCCGGCGCCCTCCGCGCGATGCACGTCCGCGTGCGGCATCCGCTCAAGCAGGTCGCGCAGGTGCGCCTCGCCGAACACCGGATCGCGAGGACCCCACAGGACGAGCGCGGGCACGGCAAGGCTGGCGACGCCGGCCGCGATCCGGTCCAGCTCGGGCGTGCTGGCGTGCTCGGATGAGGCGGGGATGTCAGCCACGAAGTCGTGGATGCCGCGCCGACGATCCGGGTTCGCGTAGGGCGCACGGAACGCGTCTCGGACCTCCGGCGACAGGGCGGGGCGGGCGAGCGACAGGGTCGTCTCGAGGAACGCCGGCGTGGACTGCGTCGCCAGGTCGAGTACTCCCGGCGCGAGCGCCGCCCGGAGCGGCATCGGAACGGGACGACCCTCGGGCTGGTGCACCGCGGTGTTCAGCAAGACGACCCCGGCGAGGAGGTCGGGGTGGTCGACGGCCCAGCCCAGGCTGACCGGACCACCCCAGTCGTGCCCGACCGTCACGACCGGTCCCGCGAGGCCGAGTTCGTCGGTCAGGGCGCCGAGCTCGGCGACGCGGTCCTCCAGCCGGCGCATCCGACCGGTCCTCGCCGAGTACCCCATCTCGAGCTGGTCGACGGCGACGACGCGCCACGCCGGTCGCGGGTCCTCCCCCAGCGCCGCCTCGGTGGCGCCGGTGATCAGGCGCCGCCAGAGGTAGGACCAGGTCGGGTTGCCGTGCACGCACAGGAGCGTGCCGATCGGCGTGACGCCCGCGGCATCCAGCGCGGTGCCGTTGTCGAGCAGGTGCCACTCGGCCCCGGCCGCCCGCACGATGCGGGAATGGCCGTCCGGCAGGCCGGGCAGCCCGGACGGCGGCACGGATGCAGCGACCTGCATGGGTTACCAGGCCATCTCGAGCATCGACGTGTTGAGCCCCGACCCGACGCCCATGAGGAGCACCCGGTCGCCGCGACGCAGCGACGGCGCCTCGTGCGCGAGGGTGATGGGGATGGAGGCCGGCCCGATGTTGCCCAGCGTGGGGTATGTGAGCGGGATGCGCGTCCGGTCGAGCTTCGCGGCCTTCACGATGGCGTCGGTGTGCACGTCGGACACCTGGTGCATGATGTACCGGTCCATCTGGGCCCAGTTCCAGTGCTTCCTCGCCTCCCGCCACGCCGCGGTCACGAGTTCCATGCCGCCCTTGAGGAGCGCTCGCGCGTCGGTGAACATGCCGTCGACGCTGCCGACGCAGAGGGAGTTGAACTGCGTCGCGGCCCGCGTGATGCCGCCGAGGATGCGGTGCCCCTCCGGATGCCGGTCGGTGCGCCCGATCACGGCAGCGGCGGCCCCCGACCCCAGCGTGAGGCTCGCGAACTCGCTCATGAACTGCGCCCGACCGATGCCTTCGCGCTGCAGCCGCTCGATCGTGTTCCGCTGCACCTGGTCGGCATCCTCGCCGTCGACGACGACCGCGTAGTCGACCTGACCGGAGTCGATCATCCCGGCCGCGAGGCTCATCCCGTTGACGAACCCCAGGCACGCGTTCGTGACGTCGAAGTTGATGGCCGACGAGGGCAGACCGAGCCCGTGGTGGATGCGCACGGCGACGGACGGCTCGAGATGCGGCCGCGTGATCGAGGTGTTGATGAGCAGTCCCACCTGATCGGGCCGGATCCCCGCGCTCTCGAGCGCGCGCCGCCCCGCGTCGATCGCGGCCGAGTCGAAGGTCATGCCGTCTTCCCAGTTGCGGCGCTCGCGCACCCCGGCGACCCGTTGCAGCAGCCCGCTCGGCAGCGAGAGCCGCTCGAGCACCGGGAGCAGCCGCCGCTCGATCTCGTCGGACGTCGTGACGCGCTTGGCGATGGTGGTCGCGACGGACAGCATCGAGACGTTGCGGTGCCGGGTGGTCGCGTTCCCCGGAACGTGAGCGGCCATGCTCAAACAGTAGTTCCGATGTCGCTGCGGCGCGCGGACATTGCCCTCAGCCGCATTCCGATGTAGGGCGGCTCCCGCCGGGTCCGGTGGCGCTCAGCCGTCGGTGTCGGTCCACGCCGCGATATCGACCCCGTGGTTGTCGGGCGAGGCGAGGGACCACCAGTCCGGTGCGTGCGAATCGTCGGCGAGTCGCCCGCCCGCCGCGAGGGCGGCCTCGACCCGGGCGCGGGCCTGGTCTGCCGTCACGAAGACGTCGAGATGGGTGCGGCCCCGCGCCGGGACGTCGCCGGCGATGGGGCTGAACGCGAGTTGCGGGCCGCAGCGCAGCGGGTCGACGGCATCCGCGTCGCCGAGCGCCTCGTACCCGAGTGCCGCTTCGAAGAACGGGCGGACGTCGGTCCGGGAATGCGTCGCGACGTAGATGCCGATCGACTGCGCGCGTGACGGATCCGGTGTGAGCTTCAGCT
This sequence comes from Agromyces sp. NDB4Y10, assembly GCF_001620055.1. GTDB lineage: Bacteria > Actinomycetota > Actinomycetes > Actinomycetales > Microbacteriaceae > Agromyces > Agromyces indicus. The sequence goes on from NZ_LQGY01000060.1 coordinate 34,369, forward strand.
CGGCCGCGGCTCGGGACACGGCGGCCGCGAAGTCGGGCGCCGCCGCCGGAATCCCCTCCGGCCCCCGGTACGGGATGCGCACGACCACCGCCTCGGGACGCAGGTCGACATCGGGGAGGACGCCGAACCGCTCGGCGGCGGCGACGATCGGCTCGACGAGCCGTGCAGCGTGGGCGAGCGTGGTCGCCGTGAAGACGGCGTGCGGCCCGGTGGCCGTCACCCGCCAGTCGGCGACGCCGGGGCCCCGATGGAAGTCGACTGCGGAGATCGATCGTGGCCCGTTCGTCGACTCGTCCATGGCGTCTCCTTCGCAGCCGGTCGGCGTCCCGCGGCGCTCACGGGCGGGGGCGCCGAGCGGAGTCCACCATACTCGGGCTCGATGCGTGAGCCCGGGCAAGAGGACCGGCCACCAAGACGGACGATGCGTAGGGCGGACGGGACTTGAACCCGTGACCGATGGATTATGAGTCCACTGCTCTGACCGGCTGAGCTACCGCCCCGCGCGCCGGATCACTCGGAGAGCGCGGCCGGCGCGTTGTCGGTGACCGGGTCGGTCACCGGCTTCCCACGATACAGATTCTCGAAGGTGGTGATCGTGCGCTGGATGTCGTGTGCGGCGATGAGCCGCAGCGACTCCTCCTTCATCCGGCGGTACTCCTCGGGGGCTGCCTCGAGCACGAGTCGCAGCTTCGCGGCGAGGTCCTCGGCACTGCCCGGCTCGAACAGGTAGCCGTTCTCGCCGTCGTGGACCAGGTGCGGCAGGGCCATCGCGTCGGCCGCGACGACTGGCAGCGCCGACGCCATGGCCTCCATCGTCACGATGCTCTGGAGCTCGGCGATCGAGGGCATGGCGAGCACGGAGGCGCGGTGGTAGGCCTCGCGGAGCTCCTCATCGGTCACGTAGCCGGTGAACGTCACGCGATCGGCGATGCCGAGCTCGGCCGCCAGGTTCTCGAGGTTCCGCTTCTGGTCGCCGCCGCCGACGATCTCGACCTTCACGTCGAGCTCGTCGGGCAGCAGCGTGATCGCGTGGAGCAGGACGTCGATGTGCTTCTCGTGCGTGACGCGTCCGACGAAGATGATCCGGTTCTCGGTGCGCGGCTCCCAGTTCGGGGCGTACTTGTGCGCGTCGATGCCGCACGAGATCGCGTGGACGCCGCGGAGGCCCGTCGCGCGCTCGAGGAAGTCGGCGGCGCGGCGGGTCGGCGTGGTGACCGACTCGGCGCGGCTGAAGCTGCGGCGTGCGGCCTTCCAGGCGAGGCCCACGGCCCACTCCTGCCAGGCCTTCGGGATGAGGGAGAACTCGAGCATGTTCTCGGGCATCATGTGGTTGGTGCCGACGATGCGGATGCCGCGCTTCTGCGCCTCGACGGAGAGCCCCCGCCCGACGATGATGTGCGACTGGAAGTGCACCACGTCGGGCTGCACGCGGTCGAGGATCTTGGCGCTGTTCTGCTTGATCCGCCAGGGCAGCGCGAACCGCAGCCAGTCGTGGGGGTACCAGCGCCAGCTGTAGAGGCGGTGCGCGGTCATCTCCTGACCCTCGTGCACCTCCTTCCACGTGCCGTGCTTCCGACTCGCGGCCGGCGCCATGACGTGCACCTCATGGCCTCGCTCGACGAGTCCCGCGGCGAGCCGCTCGGCGAAGCGCGCGGCGCCGTTGACGTCGGGCGTGAAGGTGTCGGCGCCGATCAGGATGCGGAGGGGACGCTCCGCGTCGGTATCGGCGGACGTGCTCGGGGTGTCGGACACGTGGTGCTGTACCTCGCAGTTCGTGGGCGGTGGAGTGCCCCGGGCGGGCTCACGCAGGCGGTCGCCGGGGGCCGTGCCGGCTCGATGGCCGGAGGCTTCATCCGAAGATAGTCTACGAGACGTCGCCGCACGGGCCCGGTGCCGCGCGGACGGACGGTCAGAGCCTCGTCTGCGGATGGTTCTTCGCCAGGCGGAACACGCCCCACACGGCGATGGCGCCCGTCACGATGAACACGAAGATCGCCCACAGCGGGGCCTGCGACGCCTCGCCCAGGACGATCACGCCGATGAGCACGGCGACCATGGGATCGACGACGGTGAGGCCCGCGATGACGAGGTCGGGCGGGCCGCTCGCGTAGGCGTTCTGCACGAAATACGCCCCGAGGCCGGTGCCGGCGAGGAGGGCGAGCACGCAGAGGAAGGTGAGCCACTCGAACTCCCCCTGCTGGACCCGGTTCAGCACGACCTTCGCGAGCGTCGCGACGAAGCCGTAGATGACTCCGGCCATGATCACGTAGAACAGTGCCCGGATCCGATGGCGGAGCAGCCCGAAGGTGATCGCCGCAGCGGTCAGCACCACCCCGAGGATGACCAGGATCGTCACGATCTGCCCGTCCGTCACCGGTTTGCTCACCGCCGTGAACGCGGCCACGCCGACGAAGACGAAGACGCCGCCCACGCACATGATGATCGCCACGACCGATTTCCGGCTGAGCTTCACGTGGTTGAGGCGCGAGTTGAGGATCGACGTGATGACCAGCGCCAGCGCCCCGAGCGGCTGCACGACGATGAGCGGGGCGAAGTAGAGGCTCGAGAGCTGGAAGACGATGGCGAGCCCCAGCATGAGCGTGCCGAGCACCCACGAGGGCCGCGCGAGCAGCAGCGCGAGCTGGCGCCCGTTCAGGCCCTTGCCGAGCGTGTCGGCGGTGAGCGCCTCGACCTTCACGACGCCGCGATGCTGGAACTGCGCTCCCAGGGAGAGGAACACGGCACCGATCAGGGCGAGCGGGATGCCGATGAACTGCCGCGGATCGAGCGGGATGAGCTCGGTCAACTCGGTGAGGTCGGGATCCACGCAACGACCCTACCCGCTCCCCCGCCGATATCCTTGCCGAATGGCCGTGCTCCCCATTCGAATCACGGGCGACCCCGTGCTCCATGCGCCCGCCTCCCCCGTCGAGCGGATCGACGACGAGATCCGGACCCTCGTGCGCGACCTCTACGAGACGATGGATGCCGCGCCCGGCGTGGGCCTGGCCGCGCCCCAGGTCGGGGTGCCGCTGCGCGTGTTCACGTACGGCTGGACCGACGAGGAGGGCACGGCGTGGCGCGGCGTCGCGATCAACCCGGAGCTGTGGATCTCACCGCCCGTCCCGGGCATGCCCGACGACGATGACGAGTCGGAGGGCTGCCTCTCGTTCCCGGGCGAGCGGTTCGCGCTCCGCCGCGCCGACCGGGCGACCCTGCGGGCCACCGACCTCGAGGGCGAGCCGTTCGAGATCGTGGCCGACGGTTGGCTCGCGCGCATCTTCCAGCACGAGTACGACCACCTCGACGGCGTCCTCTACATGGACCGCCTCGACGACCACGACCAGCGCATCGTCCAGAAGATCACGCGCAAGCGCGGATGGGGCCGCCCCGGCGCGAGTTGGATGCCCGGCGTCGACGACCTGGAGGGCTGACCGGTCGACGGCGCCCGCGGCGCGGCATCCGTCGCCCCCGGTCAGGCGACGAGGCGGATGCCGGCGGCTACGGCGGCCGCGACCGCCACGACGACGATGAACGGCGTGCGCACCGCGTAGAGGGCCGCCGCGACGATGAGGGCCGGCACGCGGGCATCGACCGTGAGCGCCTGTCCCGCGCCGAGCGTCTGGACGGCGATGAGCGCCGCGAGCAGCGCCACGGTCAGCAGGTCGGCGATGCGGGCCGGGCGTTCACGCTCGAGGAAACTCGCCGGGACGAGGTGTCCGGCGAGCTTCAGGGCGAGCGTGGCCGCGGTCGCGACGAGGATCACGTGCCAGACCGTCATGCCTCCCGCCTCCGCCCGAGCAGGTCGAACCAGCCGATGACCACGGCGACGAGCGCCGCGACGAGCACCGGCAGTCCGGGCGTGAGGACCGGGGTGGCGATGGTCGCGACGACCGCTGCGACGACCGCGGTCGCGCCGGCCTGCAGCCGTTTGAGCCGGGGCCAGAGCAGGCCGAGGAACGCCGCGGCCGCCGCGGCGTCGAGCCCGTACGCCCGCGTGTCGCCGAGCGCGTCGCCGATCAGGGCGCCGGCGAGCGTCGTGAGGTTCCAGCCGATGAAGATCGCGACGCCCGTCACCCAGAATCCGACCCGGGCCGCGCGGTCGGTGCTCTGCGCGAGGGCCACCGCCGTCGACTCGTCGATGGTGAGCCAGGCCGCCGCCACGCGGTGCGCCACGCCGCGACTGCCGACGACCGGCCGCATGCGCATGCCGTACACGACGTTCCGCACTCCGAGCAGGGCGGCCGCCGCGATCGCCGACCCGCCAGCGGAGAGACCACCGGATGCCACGACCCCGACGAGCGCGAACTGCGATCCGCCGGTGAACATCACGAGGCTCAGGAAGCACGCCTGCCAGACGTCGAGTCCCGAGGCGACCGCGAGGGCGCCGAACGAGACGCCGTACGCGGCGGTCGCGAGGCCGACGGCGATGCCGTCGCGACGCGCCGTCCGGACGGCGGCGGCATCGGTGGCCGCGCCGGCGCCCGCGGCCGCATCGTCGGACACCAGTCGACCTCCCGGATCGCGAAAGGCCGCCCGGGAACCGGACGGCCTTCGAAGCTCCCCCACTTGGACTCGAACCAAGAACCTATCGGTTAACAGCCGATTGCTCTGCCAATTGAGCTATGGAGGATCGCGCAGCGCGCAACGATCACTTTAGCAAAACGACCGCCGGACTCCCAATCCGAGGCGGACTCAGGTCCGTCAGTACCCGGCCTCGAGATCGACGACGCCGACGAACGCCCCGTCGCCGAGGAACGCGCGGGTGTTCGCCGCGATCCGCTCGGCGAACAGGGGGACGGTCATGTCGTCGGTGTCGGCGACGTGCGGGGTCACGATGCAGTTCGGAGCGGTCCACAGCGCGTGCCCGGCCGGGAGCGGTTCCGGGTCGGTGACGTCCAGGCCCGCTCCGCCGAGGCGGCCCGATCCGAGGGCGGCGACGAGTTCGCCGGTGTCGACGATCGCGCCCCGTGCGACGTTGACCAGCACCGCACCCCGGGGCATCGCCACGAACGCCTCGCGGCCGAGCAGCCCGCGCGTCTCCTCGGTGAGGGCGGCCGTCACGACGACCACGTCGGCCTCGGCGAGGGCGTCGAGGAGCCGGGCGGTCGTCACGGTCCGGGCGGCGCCGGGCACCGCGGCATCCGTTCGCCGCACCACCGTCGCGTGCACCCCGAACGGCTCGAGCAGCCGCAGCAGTTCGGCGGTGATGCCGCCCCCGCCGACGATCACCACCCGCGCACCGTGCAGGGTGCGGCCGAGTTCGTCGTGCGCCCACTCCCCGGCGCGGATGCGGCGCGGCAGCTCGCGCAGGACGGCGAGGGCGAGCATGAGCGCGTGCTCGGCGACCGGCTGCGCATACGATCCCTTGGCGCTCGTCCACGTCCGGCCGTCGCCGGAGTGGCGGCGGAGCAGGCCCGCGAACGCGTCCACGCCCGCCCACGGCAGCTGCACCCACGAGATCGCCGGATGCCGCTGCAGCAGCTGCTCGAGCTCGGCCTCGCCGGCCGGGTGGGTCCAGACCAGGCCGCGCGTGGCCTCGGAGACGGGCGCGACCTCGCCGCCGGCCGACCGGACCGCGGCGGCGAACCGCGGCTCGGTGTCGGCCACGATCGCGATCGGGCCGCCGGTCGGCGCGGAGGTCACGCGCGCGGCTCGGGGCGGAGGTCGTCGCTCACGGCGTGCCCGCCGTCGATCGCCGCGCCGAGCGCCCGGACGTAGGGGTGCACCGGGTCGCGGAAGACCTCGTCCATCGTGCCCGCCGCCACGAGCCGGCCCTGGTCGAGCACCGCGATGCGGTCGGCGACGCGCCGGAGCACCGGCAGGTCGTGGGTGATGATGATCGACGAGAACGTGTGGCCGTCGCGGAGTTCGCCGATCAGCTCGGCGACCGCGTCGCGCACGGTGAGGTCGATGCCGGCCGTGGGCTGGTCGGCGACGAGGAGCGACGGGCCGAGCACGAGCGCGCGGGCGAGGGCCACGCGCTGCCGCTGCCCACCGCTGAGCTCGTAGGGATACCGCTCGAGCATCCCGAGCGGCAGCCGCACCGCGTCGACCATCGTCGCGACGCGCGTGGTGAGCGCCTTCCGCGGGTAGCGGTGGTCGCGCTCGAGAATCGGCTCGGCGATGATCTCGGCGACCGTGCGGTCGGACGGCAGCGTCTGGGCGGCATCCTGCGCCAGGTAGCCGACCCGGAACCGGAGCTCGGGCACCTTCCGGCGCGGGATGCCGCGCAGCGGCGTGCCGAGCACGATCGCCTCGCCGCCCGTGATCACCGGGCGGACCTCGCCGCCGGCGCCGCTCGGCTCGAACGCCGCGCCCGAGAGCACGCGCGCGAGCGTGGACTTGCCGCTGCCCGCGGAGCCGAGCAGGCCCAGGACCTCGCCCGGGGCGAGCCGCAGGTCGACGCCGCGGAGCGCGACGTGAGCGGCACTCGCCCCGTGGGCCGGGTACTCGATCGAGAGGTCGCTCGTGACCACCGGGTAGCCGTGCGTGACGCCGCGGCTCATCGCGCGACCTCGTCGAGGCGGTGCAGCTCGGCACGGCGCTCCGCCTGCGCGACCGGGTCGGGCACGGGCAGCGATGCGAGCAGGCGCTGCGTGTACGGATCCTTCGGCGACCCGAGCACCTCGGCACCGGTCCCCTCCTCGACGAGGCGTCCGCGGTAGAGCACCGCGATCCGGTCGGCGAGGAGGTCGACGACGGCGAGGTCGTGGCTGATGAACAGGGAGGCGAACCCGAACTCGCGCTGCAGCTCGGCGAAGAGCTCGAGGACGCGCGCCTGCACCGAGACGTCGAGCGCGGAGGTCGGCTCGTCGGCGATGAGCAGCTCGGGCTCGAGCGCGATGGCCCGGGCCAGGCTCGCACGCTGCCGCTGGCCGCCGGAGAGCTCGTGCGGGTACCGGTCGCCGTACGCGGCGGGCAGCTGCACGGCCTCGAGCAGTTCGTTCACGCGCGGGCGCGCGTCGCGCGCGTCGACGGCCCGCTCGTGGATCACCAGCGGTTCCGCGACGCACTCGGCGATCGTGAGCAGCGGGTTGAAGCTCGACGCCGGATCCTGGAACACGAACCCGATGCGACTGCGGGACGGCCGGAACTGCCGCTCGCGGATGCCGTTCATCTCGTGACCGAGGACCTTCAGCGAGCCGCCCGTGACCTTCGTGAGTCCGGCGATCGCGCGACCGATGGTGGTCTTGCCCGACCCGCTCTCGCCGACGAGCCCGAGCACCTCTCCCGGCCGGATCGCGAGGTCGACGCCGTCGACGGCACGGAAGCCGGCACGGCCGAGGCGGCCCGGGTACTCGATCTCGAGCCCGCGGGCCTCGACGACCGGCGTGCCGGTCGCCCAGCCCTCCGGCCGCGCGGCGGCCCGCTCGGCCGCCTTGGCGACGCCGTGACCGACGTAGGGCACCGCGGCGAGCAGTCGCTTGGTGTAGTCGTCCTGCGGCGCGGCGAACAGCTCCCGGGCCGACGCCTCCTCGACGACGCGTCCCTGGTACATGACGACCACGCGGTCGGCGAGGTCGGCCACCACGCCCATGTTGTGCGTGATGAGCACGATCGCCGTGCCGAACTCGTCGCGCACCCGACGGAGCAGGTCGAGGATCTCGGCCTGCACCGTGACGTCGAGCGCCGTGGTCGGCTCGTCGGCGACGATGAGTCCGGGCTCGAGCACGAGCGCCATCGCGATGACGATGCGCTGCTTCTGTCCGCCCGAGAACTGGTGCGGGAAGTGGTCGACCCGCTCCTCGGGCTCGGGGATGCCGACCTTGCCGAGGATCTCGATCGCCTTCGACCGCGCCTCGGCCTTGGAGACCTTGCCGTGGGCGCGGAGGCCCTCCATGATCTGCCAGCCGACCGTGTAGACCGGGTTCAGCGCCGTGGACGGCTCCTGGAACACCATGGCCACGTCGGTGCCGCGGATGGCGCGCAGTTGCGCTCCGCTCAGCGTGACGACGTCGTGCTCGGCCGTTCCGGCGCGGTTGGAGAGCACGACGGCGCCGTTCGTCGTCGCGGTCTCGGGCAGCAGGCCGAGGATCGTCTTGGCGGTGACGGTCTTGCCGCTGCCGGACTCGCCGACGATCGCGACGACCTCGCCGCGCTCGACCGACAGGCTGACGTCGTCGACCGCCTTGACGGCGCCGGCGTCGGTCGAGAACGAGACGCCCAGGTTGCGGATGTCGACCACCGTGCTCATCGCTTGACCTCGATCCCGTGTTCGTCGAACGTCTCCCCGTCTTCCAGGCCGCCCAGTCCGCCGGGACCGGCGACGAGGGTGCCACCGGGGACGACCGACGTCTCGGCGACCTCGCCCGCGGCCTGCGCCACGCGACGGCGGCCGCGCAGGCGCGGGTCGGCGAGGTCGTTGAGGCTCTCGCCGACGAGGGTGATGCCGAGCACCGTGAACACGATGGCGAGACCCGGGAAGAGCGCGGTCCACCAGATGCCGCTCGTGACATCCGACTGCGCCTTGAAGAGGTCGTAGCCCCACTCGGCGGCTGCCGTGGGCTCGATGCCGAACCCGAGGAAGCCGAGCGCCGCGAGGGTGAGGATCGCCTCGGAGGAGTTCAGGGTGATGATGAGCGGGAGCGTGCGCGTGGCGTTGCGCAGCACGTGCTTGAACACGATGCGGCGGTTCGACGCCCCGAGCACCTTGGCCGACTCGACGTACGCCTCGGACTTGATGCGCACGGTCTCGGCGCGGATGACGCGGAAGTACTGCGGGATGAACACCACCATGATCGAGATCGCCGCGGCGAGCACGCCGCCGAGGAGGCTCGACTGCCCTCCGGAGATCACGATCGACATGACGATCGCGAGCAGCAGCGACGGGAACGCGTAGATCGCGTCGGCCACGACGACGAGCACCCGGTCGAGCCATCCGCCGAAGTAACCGGCGTACAGGCCCAGTGCCACGCCGATGAAGATCGACAGCAGCACCGCGAGCACGATCACGAGCACCGCCGTCTGCGTGCCCCAGATGACGCGGGAGAGCACGTCGTACCCGCCGACGGTCGTGCCGAGCAGGTGCTCGGGCGACGGCGGCTGCTGGGTGCCGAACGAGCCCGCGTCATCGCGGCGCTGCGCGTAGCCGTACGGTGCGAGCAGCGGCGCGAGGGCCGCGGTGAGCAGGAACACGCCGACCATGACGAGGCCGGCGACGAGCATGCCTCGCTGGAGGCCGACGCTCTGGCGGACCTGCCGCACCACGGGCAGGCGGTCGACGAGGCGGCGACGCGGGGCGGGGGCGGTGGCGACGGATGCCGTCGTCATGTCAGTACCTCACCCTCGGGTCGATGAACGCCGCGATGATGTCGACGACGAAGTTCGTGAGCGCGACGATCACGGCGAGCAGCGCGACGATGCCCTGGACGGCGACGAAGTCCCGCGATTCGAGGAACTCGGCGAGGATGAACCCGAGGCCCTTCCACTCGAACGTCGTCTCGGTGAGGACCGCGCCGGCGAGCAGGAGCGCGATCTGCATGCCGATGACGGTGATGATCGGGATGAGCGCCGGGCGGTACGCGTGCCGCTTGAGCAGCCGCCGTTCGCTGACGCCCCGCGAGCGGGCCGCGTCGACGTAGTCCGTCGCGAGGGTGCCGATCACGTTCGTGCGCACCAGGCGGAGGAAGATGCCGGCGGTGAGCAGGCCGAGGGCGATCGCGGGCAGCACGGCGTGGGAGAGCACGTCGGCGACGACCCGGGGGTCGCCCGTGAGGATCGCGTCGACCGTGTAGAGCCCGGTGCGCGTGTCGAGCAGTTGCATCTGGATCTCGGAGCTCACGGTCGCCCGCCCGGCGACGGGCAGCCACTTCAGCCACACCGCGAAGACGAGCTTGAGCAGGAGGCCGGCGAAGAAGATCGGGATGGCGTACCAGAGGATCGCGAGCACGCGGTACACCGCGTCCTGCGGGCGGTCGCGGTGGTAGGCGGCGCGCAGGCCGAGCGGGATGCCCACGGCGAAGGCGACGATGAGCGAGTAGAAGACGAGTTCGAGCGTCGCGGGGCCGTAGGTGAGCAGCACCTCGATCACCGGACGGTTCGTGGTGATGGTCTCGCCGAAGTTGCCGGTGAAGATCTGGCCCAGGTACTCGACGTACTGGACGAGGATCGGCCGGTCGTAGCCCGCCTCGGCCCGCAGCGCGGCGAGCTGGTCGGCGCTGAGCCGCCCGCCCTGCGCGGCGGTGATCGGGTCGCCCGTGGTCCGCATCAGGAAGAAGACGACGGTGACGAGGATGAAGATCGTGGGGAAGATCAGCAGGAAGCGGATGAGCAGGTACCTGGCGAATCCGCCGCCCTGCGCCTTCGCCTTCGGCCGATCCGGTTGGGGTATGCCCTCCGACGGGGACACGGTGTCAGCAGTGGTGCTCATGGATTCCTCAGGGGTACAGGGGAACGGGGGCGACCCGCGGTAGCAGATCGCCCCCGTCGTCGAGCTTCAACGACTCTAGCCCGTGGCTAGCCCTTCGACAGCGCCGCGTAGCGGAACTTGAACGACGCGTCGAGCGTGTCCTCGGCACCCTCGACGTCGGCGCCCACCACGGCGATCTGCGCGCCCTGCATGTACGGCAGGGTCGACAGGTCGGCCGCGACCTTCTCCTGGATCTCGCCGATGAGCGCCTCGCGCTCGGCGGGGTCGGCCGTGACGGCCTGCTGCAGGATGAGGTCGTTCACCTCGGGGTTGTCGTAGTGGTTCGCGAGGAAGTTCTCCGTGAGGAAGAACGGCGTGAGGTAGTTGTCGGCGTCCGAGTAGTCCGGGAACCAGCCGAGCTGGTACACCGGGTACAGGTCGGCGACGCGGTCGTCGGAGTACTGCACCCACTCGGTCGACTGCAGGTTCACCGAGAACAGGCCGTCGGCCTCGAGGCTGTCCTTGATGACCGCGTACTCGTCCGACGACGACGGGCCGTAGCGCTCCGCGACGTACTGGATACTGATGTCCAGCGGCGTCCCGATGCCGGCCCCCTCGAGGACCGCGGCGGCCTTCTCGGCGTCGGGCGCGCCGTTGCCGTCGCCGTACAGCTCCTTGAGCGACTCGTTCGCGCCGGTCAGCCCCTCGGGGACGTAGGAGTACAGCGGGGTGAAGGTGCCCTTGTACACGTCCTCCGAGATCGCGTCCCGGTCGATGAGGTGCGCGATGGCCTGGCGGACGGCCAGCGCCTTCGCCTCGTCGGCCTCGGGCGTAGTCGCCCCGAACGGCATCGTGTTGAAGTTGAAGACCATGTAGCGGATCTCGCCGCCGGGGCCGTCGACGACCTTCACGTTGTCGTTGCCGCGGAGGTCCTCGATGTCGGTCGCGCTGAGCGTGCGGTGCGCGACGTCGATGTTGCCCTCCTGGACGTCGAGCTTCAGGTTCGACGCGTCGGTGTAGTAGCGGACGTTCACCGTCTCGGTCTTCGCCTCGCCGAGCAGGCCCTGGTAGTCGGGGTTCGCCGTGTAGGAGACGAGCTCGTTGAAGTTGTAGTTCGAGATGGTGTACTGACCGGCGAACGCCTCGCCCTCGACGATCTCGTCGTCGGAGGTGAGCGCGTCGGCCGAGAAGACGTCCTCGTCGACGATCGGGCCGACCGGGCTGGAGAGGATCTGCGGGAAGATCTGGTCGTTCGGCGACTTGAGCTTGAAGACGACGGTGAGGTCGTCGGGCGTCTCGACGCTGTCGAGGTTGTACAGCAGCGACGACGGGCCGTTGGGGTCGGCGATCGCGAGCTGGCGGTCGAAGGAGAACTTCACGTCGGACGAGGTGAGCTCGTTGCCGTTGGCGAAGGTGAGGCCGTCCCTCAGGGTCACGGTGTACTCGTTGTCCGAGGTGAACTCGGCCGACTCGGCGATGTCCGGCTCGACGTCCGGGCTGCCGTAGGGCGTGTTCATCAGGAACGGGTACACCTGGTTCATGACCGCGAACGAGCCGTTGTCGTACGAGCCGGCGGGGTCGAGCGCGGTGATCTGCTCGGTGGTGCCGATCGTCAGCGTGCCGGCGGCGTCGCCGCCGTCGTCGCTCCCGCCGGCCGTGCAGCCGGTGAGGGCGAGGGCCGTGGCGGAGAAGCCCGCGGCGAACGCGAGCGCGCGCCTGCGGTTCGTGGATGCGGATGCCATATCCGTCTACCTCTTCCTGTCGGGTGACCGCGCGCGGGGTCGCCGCGTCGCGATCTCGTATCTCTCAGGCCTAGCACAACGGCGGTCCCCCGTTCGGGGCGCGGTGTCCCCGGGGCTCGAATGTGACCGATCTGCAACCTTGTGCTCAGGTGAGCGCGGGCGCCGCTGAGCGGTCCTCAGTTCGGGCGATGCGCGGGGCGACGGATGCCGCGGCGGCGAGCCTCGTCGCCGTCAGTCGCCGCGCAGCCGGCGACGCTCCTGCTCGAGCGCGACGAGACCGCGCTGGATCGCGGTGTAGGTCGCGGTGTCGCCGCGGTCGGTGCGCTGCAGCCGGCCGAGGAGCTCCTGCTTCTGGCGGAGCAGCTCGCGGTCGACGAGCGCGCCGACGACGCCGCGGACATAGGCGGTGAGCTCGACGGCGTTGCGCTGCGGCACCGGGAGCACCGCGAGCTGCTGCACGATCGACGCGAACGGCGCGGGCACCTCGGCGACGACGCGGTCGACGGTCACCGTCGCGGTCGCGGTCGAACCGGGTGCGGGCGCACCCGTGGCCGTGGTGGCGAGCGCCGAGGCGATGCCGTCGCGGACCACGGCGAGCGTGCCGTTGCCGAACCGGCAGTCGACGCCCTGACGCAGCAGGTCGATCCCGACCGCCTCCGGGTACTGGAGCATGGCCTGCAGGGCGTCCCGCTCCAGGCGCGTGGCCGGGTCGTTCGGCAGGTGGCGGATCGAGTAGGCGCGTTCGGGTTCGCCGTCCTGGGTGGCAGCGTTCCGGGCCGCGCCGCCGCCCTCGGGCGGGCGGCGATCCCCGGGTGCGCCGTCCGGCCCCGGCCGCCCTCGGCGCTCTTGCCCGCGCTCGTCGCGTTCGCCCCGACCCTGTCCTCCGCGCTCCCGGCCCTCCGCCGAGCGGACCGCACGGCTGACCTCGCCGAGCTCGACGCCGAGCATGCGCGCGAGCTCACGCGTGTATCCGGGCCGCAGCGCCGGGTCGCGGATGTCGGCGACGATGGGCGCCGCGGCCCGCAGTGCATTGACGCGACCCTCGACGGTCTCGAGGTCGAACCGCGAGAGCGTGTGCCGGATGACGAACTCGAACATCGGCGTCTTCGCCTCGACGAGCGAGCGCACCGCGGCGTCGCCCCGCGCGAGACGCAGGTCGCACGGGTCGAGGCCGTCGGGCGCGACCGCGACGAACGTCTGCGCCGCGAACCTCCGCTCCTCGCCGAACGCGCGCATCGCCGCCTTCTGCCCGGCTTCGTCGCCGTCGAACGTGAACACGACCTCGCCCACGCCGGAGTCGTCGCCGAGCACGCGCCGGAGCACCTTGATGTGGTCGACGCCGAACGAGGTGCCGCAGGTCGCGATCGCGGTGGTCACGCCCGCGAGGTGGCAGGCCATGACATCCGTGTACCCCTCGACCACGACGACGCGGTGCGACTTGGCGATGTCGCGCTTGGCGAGGTCGAGCCCGTAGAGCACCTGCGCCTTGTGGTAGATCGCGGTCTCGGGGGTGTTCAGGTACTTGGGGCCGTTGTCGTCGTCGAGCAGGCGGCGCGCGCCGAATCCGACGGTCTGGCCGGTGACGTCGCGGATCGGCCAGACGAGCCGCCCGCGGAATCGGTCGTACACGCCGCGGTCGCCTTGGGAGACGAGGCCGGCCGCCGCGAGTTCCTCGCTCGTGAAGCCGCGCCCGCGCAGGTGGTTCGTGAGCGCGTCCCAGCTCTTCGGCGCGAAGCCGACGCCGAACCGGCGCGCCGCCTCGGCGTCGAAGCCGCGCTCGCCGAGGAAGCGGCGCCCCACCTCGGCTTCGGGCGAGCCGAGGCGTTCGACGAAGAACTCCGCCGCGGCCTGGTTCGCGGCGAGCAGCCGGGCGCGGTTGCCGTGCTCGGCTGCCGGACCGCCGTCCTCGTAGTGGAGCTCGAATCCGATGCGGCCGGCGAGCCGCTCGACCGCCTCGGTGAACGTCACGTGGTCCATGCGCTGCAGGAACGTGTAGACGTCGCCCGACTCGCCGCATCCGAAGCAGTGGTAGAAGCCGCGCTGGGGAGTGACGTGGAAGCTCGGGCTGCGCTCGTCGTGGAAGGGGCAGAGGCCCTTCATGGAGCCGACACCGGCGGACTTCAGCGAGACGTGCTCGCCGATGATGTCGGCGATGTTCGTGCGAGCCTTCACCTCTTCGACATCGCTCTGTCGAATGCGGCCCGCCATGGTGATCATCCTATTCCGCGGATGCCGCCCCGCGGCCGGGACGGCGGTGTCAGCGCTGCACGAGCCGCTCGTACCAGGCCAGTGCGGACTGGTCGGTGAGGCTCGCGACCTGGTCGACGACGACCCGCTTGCGCGCGGCGTCGTCGGCGGCCTGCCGCCAGTCCTCGGCGAAGCCCGCGTCGAGGTTCGCATCGCCCGTCTCCCAGAGCACGTCGGCGAGGGCGGTGAGCACCTGCCGCTGCTGCGAGTAGATGGGCTGCCGGGTGTTCCGCGACATGACGAACGCGGCGACGATGCCCTTCAGCACCGCGATCTCGGCCTGGATCTCGCGCGGCACGACGACGTCGGCGTCGAACCGGATGAGGCTCTCGACCGGGTGATGCGCGCGCGTGGCCTCGGTCGCGGCGTGGGCGAACCGGCCGATGAGCTGGCTCGTGAGGTTCTTCAGTGCGGCCTGGTCGCGCCGGCTGCCCTCCCACGACGAGAGCCACGCGTCGAGCGAGTCGAGCCGGTCGAAGGCGGCGATCAGCTCGTCGTGGCCGATGGCGCCGCCGATCCAGTCGTGCATCGCCGTCACCAGGTCGTCGTGGTCGACGCGCCGGCCGAGCGCCGCGACGTCGATGTAGCCGCCGACGATCGCATCCTCGAGGTCGTGCACCGAGTAGGCGATGTCGTCGGAGAGGTCCATGACCTGCGCCTCGACGCAGAGCCGGCGCTCGGGGGCACCCCGTCGCATCCACTGGAACACGTCGACATCGTCGGCATAGAAGCCGAACTTGTTGCGGCCGCTCGGGTCGCCGACGCCGGCGACCTCGGGCCACGGGTACTTGCAGCTCGCGTCGAGGCTCGCCCGGGTGAGGTTGAGGCCGAGCGGACGCCCCTCTGGCGAGAACACCTTCGGCTCGAGCCTCGTGAGAATGCGCAGCGTCTGCGCATTGCCCTCGAACCCGCCGATGTCGGCCGCCCACGTGTTCAGCGCCTTCTCGCCGTTGTGGCCGAACGGCGGGTGCCCGAGGTCGTGCGCGAGGCACGCGGTGTCGACCACGTCGGGGTCGAGCCCCAGGCTGCCGGCGAGCTCGCGGCCGACCTGCGCGACCTCGAGCGAATGCGTGAGGCGGTTGCGCGCGAAGTCGAGCCCCGAGGTCGGGCTCAGCACCTGGGTCTTCGCCGCGAGCCGTCGGAGGGCGCTCGAGTGCAGGAGCCGAGCCCGGTCGCGCGCGAAGTCGCTGCGGCGCCGGTTCTCGTGCTGTTCGGGCAGGAAGCGTTCGGCGTCGGCCTCGTGGTAGCCGCCGAAGAGTCGGTCGCGCACGCGCTCAGCCGCCCGACGTGTCGAGCTCGGCGTCGACGAGGGTCGTGCGGTCGCGGCCGGCGAGTTCCTGCGACTCGAGCCAGCCGTCGGGCAGGGCGGGGTTCTTCGGCGTGCCGGCCCGGCCGCGCGGTCCCTCCGCGCCCTCGCCGGGGTACGGCGTCGACCAGTCGAGCGTGCCGAGCAGGTCGTCGAGCTTGGCGAGCGACTCGACGGTCGCGAGCTTCGCGCGCAGGTCGCCGCCGACCGGGTAGCCCTTGAAGTACCAGGCGACGTGCTTGCGGATGTCGCGGCATCCGCGCTCTTCGCTGTCGAAGAACTCGGTGAGCAGCTCGGCGTGGCGACGGAACGTGCGGGCCACGTCGCCGAGGGACGGCTCTGCCTTGACGTGCTCGCCGCGGAACGCGGCCGCGAGGTCGCCGAACAGCCACGGACGACCGAGGCAGCCGCGACCCACGACGACCCCGTCGCATCCGGTCTCGTCGACCATGCGCAGCGCGTCGTCGGCCGACCAGATGTCGCCGTTGCCGAGCACCGGCACGCTCGTCACGGTCTGCTTGAGCTTCGCGATCGCCGACCAGTCGGCCTGGCCCGAGTAGAACTCCGCCGCCGTGCGGGCGTGCAACGCGATCGACGCGACGCCCGCGCCCTCGGCGATGCGACCCGCCTCGAGGTAGGTGAGGTGGTCGGCGTCGATGCCCTTGCGCATCTTGATCGTGAGCGGGACCGCGCCGGCCGCCTTCACGGCACCCTCGACGATGTCGCGGAACAGCCCCGACTTCCACGGGAGGGCCGCTCCCCCGCCCTTGCGGGTCACCTTCGGCACGGGGCAGCCGAAGTTGAGGTCGATGTGGTCGGCGCGGTCTTCGGCGACGAGCATCGTGACCGCCTCGGACACCGTCTTCGGGTCGACGCCGTAGAGCTGGATGGAGCGCGGAGTCTCGGACTCGTGGTGGCGGATGAGGCGCATCGACTCGGGCGTGCGCTCGACGAGCGCGCGGCTCGTGATCATCTCGCTGACGTAGAGGCCGGCGCCGAACTCGCGGCACAGCCGCCGGAAGGCCGTGTTCGTGATGCCCGCCATGGGGGCGAGGACGACCGGCACCTCGAGGTCGAGGCCGCCGATCGAGAGCGGGCGTGAGGGGGTCGTGGTCGTTGGCATCGCCATCGATTCTCCCAGACGACCGGGCCTTCCCGCCCGGCGCCCCCGCGGGTCGGCCTAGGATGCCGACATGGCCGCACTGTGGAGGATCGCATGACCGCGTTCGAGGGGCTCACCGGCGTCGAGCGCGTGCGGGCGGATGCCGCGGCGCGGAGCCTCGACATCGACGTGATCGAGCGGCCGGCCGCCCGCAGCCTCGAGGAGGCCGCCGAGTTGCTCGGCATCACGCCGGCCGACATCGTGAAGTCGCTCGTGGTCAAGAAGAGCGACGACACGTACGTCTTCGCGCTCGTGCCCGGCGGCCGAAAGATCAGCTGGCCGAAGCTGCGCGCCCTGCTGTCGGTGAACAAGCTGCAGCTGCCCGACGCGTCGCTCGCGCTCGCCGCGACCGGCTACGAGCGCGGCACCATCACCCCGCTCGGGTCGACGACCCCGTGGCCCGTCATCGTCGACGCGACGATCCCGGGCCGGCGGGTCTCGATGGGCGCGGGCGAGCACGGCCGCAGTCTGTTCGTCGACGCCGACGCGCTCGTGCGCGCGTTCGACGCGACCGTCGCCGACATCACCGACCCCGAGTAGCCGGGGCGCCTGCTGCGCAGGCTGCTCTGCGTCGCGAGAGGACGCAACACGCCGCGTGCGCACGCGTGCGAACGGCGTGTTGCGTCCTCTCGCGCGGGCGTAGGGGGATTCGAGTCGAGACCTACTCCCCCGACGCCTCCGGCACGACGCACACGTCGCCCTCGCACACGACGCCCTCACCACCGAGCATGGTGAACGGCACCGGTGCGGCATCCGTCTCGCGACCGCTCACGCCGCGGCCTCGCGCTCGCCCGCGACCTGCGTCAGCACCTGCGAGAACACTTCGGCGGGCTGTGCACCGGACACGCCGTACTTGCCGTCGAACACGAAGAACGGCACGCCCTGGATGCCGTACGCGCCCGCCTGCGCGATGTCGGCCTGCACGGCCGGGCCGAAGCGGCCGGACTCGAGGGCCTCCCGCGCGGCATCCGCGTCGAGTCCGACCTCGACGGCGAGCTCCACGAGTTCGTCGATACGACCCACGTGACGCCCCTCGGTGAAGTAGGCGCGGAAGAGGCGCTCGGACAGCTCGAGCTGCAGCCCATGCTCCTTGGCGAAGTGCAGCAGCTCGTGCGCCTTCAGGGTCTTCGTGTGCACGACCGCGTCGAAGTCGTACGAGAGCCCCGCCTGCGCGGCGATGCCGGTCACCCGCTCGAGCATCTGCTCGACCTGCTCGACCGGCATCCCCTTCCGATGGGCGAGGAAGTCCACCGTCGAGCCCGCGTAGTCCACGGGCGTGCCGGGCGACAGCTCGTACGAGTGGTACTCGATCTCCACGGCGGGTGCGGCGTCACCGAGCGCGGCGATCCCGCTCTCGAGGTGGCGCTTGCCGATGTAGCACCACGGGCACGCGATGTCGGACCAGATGTCGATCTTGATGGGGCTCGTCACGCTGTGGGCCAACGGATGCCGCATCCGGCGTATTCCCGCGGCGGCACCCGTCTGCGTGCCGGGCTGACTCAGAGGCTGTTCGGGCGAGCCCCCTTCGACCCTGATCGTCGCGACTCGTCCGCGGACGGCCCGCGATCACCAGGTGAGCTCGATCTCCAGCTCGTTGTCGCCGTCTTCGCCGAGCTCCACCTCGACCTTGAGGTCCACCTGGTCGGGGATGCGCACGGTGATCCGCCGCCCCGCGCGCTCGAATTCGACCGAGTTGTTCTTCGCGAGGGCGTCGGCGAGTGCGCGGAGCCTGGCAGCTGCCTCTTCGCGGCTCATGCGTCGCGTGTCGTCGATCTCGAACAGGTCCATGGCGTCTCCCCGTGGTGATGTGTTCTCGACCGTAGCGACCTGCGGCCATCTCGCACCAGCGTCCCGGCGTGACGATGTCGACTTGCGGGGGCTCGCTAGTGTGGCGCCATGCAGCGGATGCGTCCAGCCCTACTGAGCACGCTCATCGTCTCGGCCGTGCTCGCAGCCGGCGGGATCGCGCTCTTCGCGATCACCAGTCGCATGCCCGTGTCGTTCGGGTTCGTCGCGTATGGGCCGCTCACCGGTTCGCTCTTCGCGCCTGACGGGTTCATCGTCCTGACGACACCCGCGATCATCGCCGCCGTCATCGCGGTGGTCGGCGCCGTCGGGTTCGTCGGCGCAGCCGGTTTCGCCATCGGGCACGGCAGAAGCCAGGGGCCAGCCGAATAGGCGATCCGTCAGCGAGCATCGGCCGCTCTCCACGCCAGCGGCGAGTCCTCCCCGCTGTATCGTGCGAGACACCATGGTGACGCGGAGAGATCCAGTACAGGCGACGTTCGACGAGTTCGGCGCGAAGCTCGGGCTGGAGAAGCGGGCTCGGACTTGGTATCGCCGTTCGCCCGGCATGGTGGGCATTCTCAACCTGCAGAAAAGCCAGTGGGGGGCGCAGTACTACGTCAACGTGGCGTTCTGGTTCACCGCTTTGGGAGCGGAGGAATTTCCGAATGAGCGTGAGGCGCACGTGAGGTCACGCTTGGACGCCGTACTTGGACAGGCGGATGCAGCGGAGCTGACAGCGCTCCTCGACCTCGATGCACCGATTCGCGAGGCGGACCGGGTGACGGAACTCCTCCGAGTGCTCGGCGGCGAGCTTGCACCGCTGTTCGAGAAGTTCACCTCGGTCGCCGCGTTCAGGTCTCCCGCCGGACGCGAACTCTTGATGCGCGCCCTGGTTCGCCGCGAGGCGCAGCCGCTCGTCCTGGCGGACGCCTGAGGTTCGAGCCCGCGGCGATCCCCCATTGGCGCATCCGCGGTACGGTGGGCAAGTGCGCAATCGGAGGGACGCGCGTGGTACCCGACATGGCCTAGCCCTCGACCCTGGACTCGACCGCTATCGATACGGCCTCGCGCGCGTACTGCGTGATGGTGTCCCTATCGGCTACCTCTCGACCACCGTGACGGTGACCCGAGAGCTTCGCCTCCTCGGGTGGTCTCGACCGGAGGAGATGATCGTGTGGTGGCTTGAGGCACCGCATGCGCCCCATCTCTTCGGCGAAGGCTCAGAGGATTGCGAGGATGGGTGGGATCTCGACGGCAGCCTCCTTCTCGAGCTGTCACGAGACGAGTTCCGTTGGAACGATCGTGAGACCTTCACGCTGAGCTGGGTCGATCGCACCGACGAAGCCGAGGAATGGCGCAGGCACTACGAACACGAGTGGGCGTCGAACCATCGCGCGACCGGCCGACGCTAACCGGGGCGGCTGAAGGCGCAGGCGACCCCTCCTCACCAGCGCTGCGCGACGCGACCGCACATCAGACCGAGCGGCTCTGGCTCGGTCAGAACGGGCGCCGGGCGACCCCCAAGTGATGCTGGAGAATCGGGTAATGCCGCGGATTGAACCACCTGTCCTGCGAACGCCACGGACGCGGCTGAGGCCACTCGAACGATCCGACATCGCGGACCGGGCGCGCTGCGGCGATGATCCAGAAATCATGCGCATGTTCGGCGCCACTCCCACCCTCTCCGCCA
>NZ_LQGY01000061.1 GCF_001620055.1 Agromyces sp. NDB4Y10
GGGCGCCGGCTCCGACTGCACGGCCGCGGCGGCGGCCGGCGCGGGCTCGGTCGCGGCATCCGTCGCCGCCTCGGCCGCGACCGCTGCCGCCACCGCGCCGGGAACGCCGTCGGCGTGGATGGGCAGGTCCATGACCTCGTGGCTCAGCGCGTAGCCGGCGCTCCGAGCGTCGCGGACGACCTCGCCCGAGGACAGCTCGATGACCCGGCGCTGCATCTGGTCGACGATGCCGGCCTCGTGGGTGGCCATGATGACGGTCGTGCCGCCGGCGTTGATGCGCTCGAGCAGGGTCATGATGCCGGCGCTCGTCACCGGGTCCAGGTTGCCCGTCGGCTCGTCGGCGAGGAGGATCTGCGGCTTGTTCACGATCGCCCGGGCGATCGCGACACGCTGCTGCTCGCCGCCGGAGAGCTCGTGCGGCATCCGCTTGGCCTTGCCGTCGAGGCCGACCAGCTTCAACGTCTCGGGCACGGCGGTCTGGATGTAGCCGCGCGACTTGCCGATCACCCGGAGCGCGAACGCCACGTTGTCGAACACGTTCTTGTTCGGCAGCAGCCGGAAGTCCTGGAAGACGACGCCGAGGTTGCGGCGGAAGAACGGCACCTTGCGGCTCGAGATCCGCCTGAGGTCCTGTCCGAGCACGTGGATGCTGCCCGCCGTGGGCTTCTCCTCCTTGAGGATGAGGCGCAGGAAGCTGGACTTGCCCGAGCCCGACGCGCCGACGAGGAACACGAACTCGCCGCGCAGGATCTCGACGGTGATCCCGTCGAGGGCGGGGCGGTTCTGCCCGGGGTAGGTCTTGGTGACGGAGTCGAAGCGGATCATCGCGTTCGAGCGTAGGCGGAATCCATCGGAGTTCGGGCAGCGACACCGGAAAACGGCGTGCTCGCGGACGGGTGGAGCCGGTTCAGTGGGGTGTTCCGGCCGACGAGCGCAGGTCGGCGGCGACATGATCGGCCCACGAGTCGATCGCGTGCCAATCGCGGAAGTCGCCCTCGGGCAGCGCGTCGTTCGCGGGCATCCAGCTGACGATGCGATCGGGTCCGCGCAGCTGGTCGACGTCGAGCGCGCCGAAGAACACCATGCGGCCGCGCGGATGGATGCGCGACTCGTACTCCTCGAACTGCTTCGGCTCGGCGGCGACGAGCACGTCGTTGCCGTCGCGGTCGATGCGCTCCGTGCCGAGCGGACCGCTGCTGAACAGCCAGGTCGGCTTCGAGGCGAGCACCCCCGTGTTGCGCTCCACGAAGTTCCGGGCGGCCTTGCGCCACTTGCCCATGTAGGCGGCGCTGCCCACCACGTACGCGTCGTACTCGTCGGGTCGGTCGACGTCGCGGCAGCGGAGCACGTCGACGTGATGCCCCGCGGTGCGCAGCCGTGCGCCGATGCGCTCGGCGATGCCCTCGGTCGCCCCGTACTTGCTCGAATACGCGACCAGCACGCGCATGTCGGTCTCCCCTCACCGCGTCCCCCGACGGCCGACTGCGACGCTACGCTCGCCGGCCTCGGGGACCGAGTGCCGAAGGTCCCGACGCGCCGACCCGGTTCCCGCGACGACGCACGCGGAGTAGCGTGGCCCCCACCGCTCCGGAGGCTCGATGACCGTTCCGCTCATCGGCGTCGTCGCCGATCGCAAGCCCGCCAGCTCCGGCGCGTGGGTCGACATCCCGACCGACGGGCTGCCGCATTCGTACCTGTCGGCCATCGAGCAGGCGGGCGCCGCTCCCCTGCTGTTCCCGGCCCTCGACGTGCACCTCGACGATCCCGGCCGGCTGCTCGACCGGATCGACGGCCTGTTCCTCTCCGGCGGCCGCGACGTCGACCCGCACCTCTACGGGGCCACCCCGCACCCGGCCAACGACGAACCCCTCCGCATCCGCGACGAACTCGAGATCGCGCTGGCCCGGCAGGCTCGCGAGCGGGGCATGCCGGTCTTCGGCGCGTGCCGCGGCATGCAGGTGCTGAACGTCGCCCTCGGCGGCACGCTCGAACAGCACCTCGGCGACCGGGTGGACCTGTCGCCGCATCGCGACGTATACGGCGTGCACACGGCGCACTCGGTCACGGTCGCGCCCGGCACGCTGCTGGACCGCATCACGCGCGACCGCGACTTCGACATCTCGTCGCACCACCACCAGGCCGTGGACCGGCTCGGCGAAGGGCTCATCGCCTCGGCGTCGGCGCCCGACGGGGTCGTCGAGGCGATCGAGACCACGGACGGCGGGTTCTGCATCGGCGTGCAGTGGCATCCCGAGGAACGACTCGAACCGGAGGGGCTCGCCCTCATCCGGGCGTTCGTCGGCGCGGCGCGGGCCTACGCGCAGGGTCGGGCCGACGGTGCGACGGCGGCGCCGATCAGCGCGGCGGCGGCGGTGGTCGAGTCGGCGTCGTGATGAACGGATGCCGCGCGGCATCCGTTCGGATCAGTCGTCGGTCTTGCGCTTGCGCCACTTGATGCCGGCGGCGATGAACCCGTCGAGGTCGCCGTCGAACACCTGGCCGGGGTTGCCGACCTCGTACTCGGTGCGGAGGTCCTTCACCATCTGGTACGGCGCGAGGACGTACGAGCGCATCTGGTCGCCCCAGCTCGCGGTGATGTTGCCCGCGAGCTCCTTCTTCTGGGCGGCCTCCTGCTCCTTCTGCAGCAGGAGCAGCCGCGACTGGAGCACGCGCAGCGCGGCGGCGCGGTTCTGGATCTGCGACTTCTCGTTCTGCATCGACACGACGATGCCGGTCGGGAGGTGCGTGATGCGCACCGCGGAGTCGGTCGTGTTGACCGACTGCCCGCCGGGACCGCTCGAACGGAACACGTCGACGCGGATGTCGTTGTCGGGGATGTCGACCTCCTGCGCCTCCTCCATGAGCGGGATGACCTCGACGGCGGCGAAGCTGGTCTGCCGCTTGCCGGCGGCGCCGAAGGGGCTCATGCGCACGAGGCGGTGCGTGCCCGCCTCGACGGAGAGGGTGCCGAACGCGTACGGGGCGTCGATCTCGAAGGTGGCGGACTTGATGCCCGCCTCCTCGGCGTAGCTCGTGTCCATCACGGTGGCGTTGTAGCCGTGCTTCTCGGCCCAGCGCAGGTACATGCGCATGAGCATCTCGGCGAAGTCCGCGGCATCCACCCCGCCCGCGCCGGCGCGGATGGTGATGACGGCGGGCCGCTCGTCCCACTCGCCGTCGAGCAGCGTCTGCACCTCGAGGTCGCCGACGGTCTTCTGCAGCGACGCGAGTTCGGCGCGCGCCTCGGCGGCGGATTCCTCGTCGTCGGCCTCGCGCGCGAGCTCGATGAGCACCTCGAGGTCGTCGAGTCGCGACTCGATGCTCGTGATGCGCGTGAGCTCCGACTGGCGGTGGCTGAGCGCGCTGGTCACCTTCTGCGCGGCCTCGGGGTCGTCCCACAGGTCGGGCGCGCCCGCCTGCTCGCTGAGGCGCGCGATCTCCGCCTTCAGGGCGTCGACGTCGACGACGGCACGGATGTCACGGAACGTGGAGCGCAGCGCGGCGATCTCCTGCGAGAGGTCAAGATCCAACATGGCCTCCCCAGCCTAGTGGGCGGCGCGGGGAGGGGCCTGCGCGCGTGCTCGCCGCCGGTCCGGCGCGCGCCGGTGCCGGCGCCCCGCCGGACGCGCGAGTGCGCGAGTGCGCGGGTGCGCGACGAGTGCGCGGCCTCGGAGGCACGCGCTCGTCGCGCATCCGCGCGCTCGTGAGGAGTGGCGCGTCCCAGGGCGCCGGGGCGGGAGGAGCGCCGGGTCGACGGAGGGGCACGCGGGCATACGATCGGTCGGGTGACCTCCGACACCGCGCACTCGTTCTCGTGGCGGTCGATCGTCCTCCCCGCGTACCTGCCGACGCTGCTGTTCTCGCTCGGCGAGGGGGCGCTGATCCCCGTCATCCCGGTCGTGGCGACCGAGCGCGGTGCCTCGCTCGCCCTCGCGGGGCTGATCGCGGCGATGCTCATGGTGGGCGAACTCGTCGGCGACCTGCCCGCGGGCTGGCTCGTGGCGCGCATCGGCGAGCGCGCGGCGATGATCGGGGCGGCGGTGCTCGCGTCGGCGGGCACGGTGCTCGCGCTGCTCGTGCCGACGACGTGGGCGCTCGGGATCGGCGTGTTCCTGCTCGGGCTCGCCACGGCCGTGTTCGGGCTCGCCCGGCACGCGTTCCTCACGAGTTACGTGCCGGCCCGCGTGCGGGCGCGGGCGCTGTCGACGCTCGCGGGCGTGTTCCGCGGCGGGTGGGCGATCGGTCCGTTCCTCGCGGCGGGCATCATCGCGTGGACGGGGTCGTCCGCGGCGGTGTTCTGGGTGCTCGTGGCCGCGTGCGCGGCGGTCGTGGTCGTGCTGCTCGTGCTGCCCGACCCCGAGCGGGTGTTCGGTGCGGCGATCCGGTCGCGCGCGGCATCCGCGAACCCTGGCCCCGACGGCCAGACGGATGCCGCGCACGGCGTGTGGCGCGCGATCGTCACGCATCGCGGCGTCCTCGCCCGCATCGGTACGGGCGTGGGCGTGCTCGCGGCGATCCGGGCGAGCCGCACGGTGATCGTGCCGCTGTGGGCGGTGTCGATCGGCATGCGACCGGATGCCGCGGCGCTGGTGATCGGCATCGCCGCGACGGTCGACTTCGCCCTCTTCTACGTCAGCGGGCACGTGATGGACCGGCACGGACGCCTCTGGAGCGCGATCCCGGGTCTCGTGGGCCTCGCCGCCGGGCACTTCGTGCTCGCGGTGACGCATGACGTGCCGGGTGCGATCGCCTGGTTCACCGCGGCGGCCATCATGCTCGGGCTCGCGAACGGGCTCTCCTCGGGGGTGATCCTGACCGTCGGCGCGGATCTCGCGCCGAAGGCGAACCCCGCGCCGTTCCTCGGCGCCTACCGCACGATCGCCGACGCCGGTCAGGCGGCCGCGCCGCTCGCGGTGGCGGCGGTCACGTCGGCGGTGTCGATCATGGCCGCGAGCGCGACCATGGGCGTCGTCGGCCTCGTCGGCGCGGTGATGCTGTGGCGCTGGATCCCGCGCTACGTACCCGTCAGGCCGCGGCATCCGTCGCCCGCCGACGCCGACCGCGACGAGGGTTGGACGCCCGCCGCCGACACCTGAGCCCCCGCGGTCAGTGGAAGACCGAGCGGGCGTCGGCCGTGACCTCGATCGGCACGGTGAGCGGCGTGAACTCGGAGTGGATGGGCGCGTGCCAGGTGGCGCGGAGGGTGACCGTCGCGCTTCGGCCGTCGGCGGAGCCCGCTCGGACCAGTTCGAGGCCGCGCAGCGAGTGGGCGGCGTCGCCGAGGTACCCGGATGCCACGGCGCGGACGCGCGCGTCGTCGAGCTCGTACGTCAGGCGGTCGCCGTCGATCCGCACGTCCTCCAGTCGCCACGACTCGGCGGCGGCCAGCGCCGCACCGTCGGCGAGGGTGAAGAGCCGCTTCCGCTCGAGGTACAGCGAGGTCGCGGAGACGACCACGAGCACGAGGGCGAGCGCGAGGACGCCGTAGAAGATGGTGAGCAGGAGGGTCGAGCCGTCCTCCTCGGCGAACCGACTCCTCGTCGCCGGCCGCCGCGTGCGCGTCGTCCGCGTCATGACGGCCCGGTGAAGCGGGAGACCGTGTGCGTGGCGATCCCGTCGAGCTGCACCGTGCCGATGGCGCTCCCGGCGAGCGCCTGCGGGACGAGCGGCAGGGCGACCGCCGCGCTCACGCGGACCGTGATGCGGGTGCCCGGTTCGTCGCACGCGGCGGAGCACTCGACGGCGACGGTGGCGGCGCCGGCGTCGATCCCGTAGTCGGCGAGCACCACGCGCACCGTGCGCTCGACGGATGACGCAGACGCACCGTCATCCGTCTGCAGCACCGCGATGCGGGCCGCCTGCCTCGCCGCCCCCTCGACGCCGAGCGCGGCCGCCTGGATGGAGGCGAGCGCGAGCACGAGGTAGACGAGCGGCACGAGGAGAATCATGCCGACCGTGAGGAACTCGAGCGACGCCGAGCCGTCGTCGCCGGCGAACCGCGGCCGCAGCCGCCGTCGCAGGGCGTCGGAACGTGCACCCGGCGATGCGAGCACACTTGGCTCAGTCGACCGTCTCGACAGGGGCATGGCCCGTCACCTCCAGCGCGCGTTCCGGTCCGAGGAGTCCGACGACCGGGAGGGTCGTGCGGACCGTGACCGCGATCGCCGTCGCGCCGCCGACGTTCGTGGTCGTCGCGCTGACGTCGCCGGCGTAGTCCGCCGCGATCGCCGCGCCGATGAGCGCCCGGGTGCGTTCGACGCCGGCCGCGGGCGACGAGCCCGCGAGGGCCGCGTAGCGGGCTCCCTCGGCGGCTGCGTCCAGCACGGTGTTGCGGACGTGGAGGGCGAGGGCGAGCTGCACCACCGCGAGCACGAGCGCGGTGAGCAGCACGCCGACGAGCGAGAACTCCGCGACGGCCGAGCCGCGTTCGTCGCGGAGTCGCGCGGCGAACCCGCGGGTCGTCAGAAGCCGGTGACGCGTCCGATCGCCTGGTCGAACACCCCGCTGAGCGCCGGTCCGGCGAGACCCCAGATGAGGATCACGAGTCCGGCCGTCATGAGGGTGATGAGCACCCAGCCGGGCACGTCGCCTCGGTCGTCGGTCAGGCGTCGACGGAGCGTTTCGATCATGCGGGGTCCTTTCGCGGTGGGCGGATCGGGTGGCGAGGCGGCGCATCAGAAGCCCGCCTGGAGGACGAGGTAGCCGGGGAACAACGCGAAGGCGATGGTGACCGGCAGGATGAGGAACACGAGCGGCACGAGCATCGCGATCTCCTTGCGGCCGGCGAGCTCGATGATGCCGCGCTTGGCTTCGGCGCGTGCGTCGCCGGCCTGCGCGCGGAGCACCGCAGCGAGCGGTGCACCCCGGTCGAGCGCGCCGAGCACCTGGTCGAGCGCGCGCGCCAGCCCGGGATGCTCGAGTCCGTCGCGCAGGTCGGCCAGCGCGACCTGCAGCGGGACCCCGGCGCTCACCGCCGAGACGACCCCGGCGAACTCGGCGGGCAGCTCCCCCGATCCGGCGCGGGCGACGCGGCGCAGGGCGTCGAGCATGCCCTCGCCGGCGGTGAGGCTCAGCGTGAGGAACTCGAGCATGGTCGGCAGCTCGGACGAGATGCGGGTGAGCCGACGGCGCGCCGCCCGCTGGAGGATCCAGTCGCGAGCGACCGCTCCGGCGGCACCGAACAGGACGGGCAGGAGCGCTCGGACGACCGGCGGCGCCGCGACGAGCGCCGGTGCGAACAGCGCGAGCGCCGCGCCGAGCGCGAAGGCCCCACCCGCCCATGCGAGCTGTTCACCCCGGAAGCGCTCGACCGTGGCCGTGGAGCCGGCCTGGCGCAGGCGCCTGGCGATCGTGTCGTTGCCGCCGAGGACCGTCGAGAGGACGCCGCGGAGGCGCCGGGCCGCGGGGAGGACCAGGAGTCCGAGCACGCTGCCCGGATCGGCAGCGGGCCGTGCCCGCATGGCGCGGGCCTCGGCCGAGAAGTCGGTGATGTACGGCGCCACGCGGTCGACCAGCCGGGGGCGACCGAGCCGCGGGGCGGAGGCGACGACGAGCCAGAGCCCGAGGCCCAGCACGGCGCCGAGCGCGACCGAGACGGCGGGCGCGGCGCTCAGGTGAACCATCGGCGCTCCTCTGGGAGACGGCCGAGGCCGATCATGAGTCGGTACGCGATGAGCGTGACCCCGACGCCGCACAGGATGAGTGCCGAGCCCGCGGCGGAGTCGTAGGCGCGCAGCGTCTCCGGTCGGCTCGCGAGCACGAGCAGGAGGAGCCACGGAGCCGCCACGCCGAGCCGGGCGGCGTTGCGGATCCACGACTGTCGCGCGCTCACCTCGGCGCGCACCGCGGCATCCTCGCGCAGGTAGACGGCGAGTCCGCGGAGGACGGCGGTGAGGTCAGTGCCGCCGACCTCGCGGGCCATGCGGAGGGTCTCGAGGATGCGGTCGGCGGTCGGGTCGGCGAGTCGCGCCTTGAGCGTGTCCACGGCGCCGCCGAAGTCCCCGGTGCGGCGGAACTCGTCGTCGAACGAGGCGAACGCTGCCCGCGTCACCGCCGGGCCGAGGTCGCCCAGCGCGCCGATGCTGTCGGGCAGCGACATCCCGGCGCGCACGCTGGCGACGAGGTGATCGACGACGTCGGGCCAGACCGCCCGATTGCGGATGCGGCGCCGGTTCGCGCGGGCGCGGATCACGACCGGAAGCAGCAGGAGGCCGAGGACGCCGCCGACCACGGCGAGCATCGTCACGCCGAAGACGGCCTGGCCGAGGGCGGCGCCCACGACGGCGAGCACGAGGGTCACGGCGAGCACGGCCGGGATGGGTGCACCGGGCACGCCGGCGAGCGCGAGTTCGTCGGCCAGCGCCGAACGCCGACGTGTCGGAAGGGTGGCCTCGCCGCCGCGAGGAGAGGGCCACAACAGCGGCGAGACCACGAGGAGCAGGCCGACGCCGAGCGTCGCACCGAGCATGAGGCTCACGCCGCGACCTCGCCGGCGTCGAGGACCACCGCGGGATCGAAGCCCGCGGCGGCGTACTTCTCGAGTCGGGCCGGGCGGATGCCGGTCGCGACGAGGGCGTGCGAATGCGGATCGAGCCGGAAGATCGGCTCGGCGTCGACGCCGGCGCCGGTGGTCGCGCCGGTGGTCGCATCGATCGACGCGACCCGGCGATGACCACGGCGGTCGATGGTGAGGTGGACGACCAGGTCGACGCAGGTCGCCACCGTCGGAACGACGAAGGCGGAGTCGATGTTGCGGCCCGCGAGCAGCGGCAGCGTGCACAGCTTGGCGAGGGCGTCGCGCGCCGAGTTGGCGTGTATCGTGCACATGCCGGGCAGCCCGGAGTTCAGCGCGATGAGCAGGTCGAGGCTCTCTGCTTCGCGCACCTCGCCGACGATGAGCCGGTCCGGTCGCATGCGGAGGGCCTCCTTGATGAGGCGGCGGAGGGTGATCTCGCCGGTCCCCTCGAGGTTCGGCTGCCGGCACTGCATCGCGACGAGGTCGCGCACGTCGAGGTCGAGCTCGAAGGTCTCCTCGACCGTGACGACGCGCTCCCCGGCTCGGGCGCCCGACATGAGGGCGTTGACCATCGTGGTCTTGCCCGTGTGTGTCGCGCCGGAGACCAGGATGTTCGCGCCGGCGAGCACGCTCATCCGCAGGAACTCGGCGGCGGGGCGCGTGAGCGACCCGAGTTCGACGAGCTGACCCAGCGAGCGGATCCGCTGTTGGAACTTCCGGATGTTCACCGCCCAGTGCGAGCGCGTCACATCCGGGATCGCGACGTGCAGCCGGGACCCGTCGGGCAGGGACGCGTCGACGAACGGCGACGAGAGGTCGACGCGGCGCCCGGAGTGCTGCAGCATCCGCTCGACGAGGTCGCGCACCTCGCGGTCGGACAGCACGACCGTCGTCAGCTCGGGCACGCCGGCCCGGGCGACGAACACGCGCGTCGGCGAGTTGATCCAGATCTCCTCGACGGTCGGGTCGTCGAAGAACGGCTGCAACGGCCCGTACCCGGTGATGGAGGCCACGACCTCGCGTGCCGCGTCGCGCTCGTCGACGAGCGGGGCATGGGCGCCGGCGAGCGCACGCTCGGAGTAGCGCTGCACCTCCTCCGCGACGTAGCGCGAGGCGAGTCCCTCGTCTCGTGCGAGGTCGACGCCCTCGCGCAGCACCCGACCGCGCACCCGCTCGGCGATGGTGCGCACGGGATCGGATATGAGCACCATCTTGGAGAGCCGCGGAGATCGGCCCCGGAAGTTATCCACACTGGGGCCGGCGGACCGCGCTCAGCGGAGCGGATTCTCCATGCCGGCGGGGTGGTGCGCGACGGCGAACGCGTACGCCACCTTGAGCAGGAACAGCGCCGCGGCAACGAGCAGCAGGAGCGGCGCGACATCCGTCATCGCCCAGATCACCACGCCGGCGAGGCCGAACGCGAGCACGAGACCGCCGACCGGCTGCTGCAGCCGCGACCCGTGCAGCAGGTTCACGGCCGACGCCCCCACGAGCGTGTACGTCGTGACGGCGAGCGCGAACCAGAACCCCTCGCCCAGCGCGAGCGCGATGACCGCCAGGTGCCAGTGCACGGCGATGAACACCCACCGGTTGCGCGGCCGCTCGGCGTAGTACCGATCGGTACCGCGCGTGAAGTTCGCGACCGCGCCGCAGCAGATGTCGGCCACGAGCAGCACCGCGATCACGGCCCGCCACCACGCGACGTCGGCGAGCGACTCGGCACCCGCGAGGCACACGACCGCGGCGAGCGCGAGCCCGCCGACGACCATGAGCGCGAGCTCGACGGGCGACTGCACCTCGCCGAACACGTCGTGCAGCGCCTTCGGCATCCGGATGTCGCGCACCCGCGACGCACGGCTCGTCATGCCGCGAGGCTACCGCCCGGCGCCGCCCGGCGCCGCCCAGCGCCGCCCAGCGGGCGGACCTTCCCACACCGGCTCCGTCGCCGCAAGCCCGCGAGACCGCACCCCCGACGGCGGTACCGTCGGCGTGGTGCCGCAAGGAAGACCTCGATGAACACGCCTCCCGCCCTGGTCGCCGACCGCTATCGCCTCGTGCAGCTGATCGGCAGCGGCGGCATGGGCGTCGTCTGGCACGCGTGGGACGAGCGCCTCGAGCGCACCGTCGCCCTGAAGCTGCTGCGCACCCAGCCGGAGCTCACCGACGAGGAACGCGAGGTCACCACCAAGCGGGCCATGCGCGAGGCGCGGATCAGCGCCGGCCTGCACCATCCGCACGCCGTGCCGGTGTTCGACGTCGTCGAGCACGAGGGCCAGCCGTGCATCGTCATGCAGCTCATCGAGTCGACGCCGCTGTCGGCGCTGCTGCAGGAGCACGGCACCTTCACGCCGCAGCAGACCGCGCGCGTCGGCGCCGAGATCGGCTCGGCACTCGCCGCCGCGCACCGCCGGCGCATCGTGCACCGCGACGTGAAGCCGGGCAACATCCTGATCCGCGAGGACGGGTCGGCGCTGATCAGCGACTTCGGCATCGCGCAGGCGCTCGGCGACACCACGATCACCGCGACCGGGCTCGTGCACGGCACGCCCGCCTACCTGGCACCCGAGGTGGCGCGCGGCGAACCGTCCAGCTTCGCCTCCGACGTGTTCTCGCTCGGGTCGACGCTCTACGCGATGCTCGAGGGCGGTCCGCCGTTCGGCACCGACCAGAACGCGATCGCCCTCCTGCACCGCGTGGCACAGGGCGACGTCCCGGTGGCCGAGCACGCCGGACCGCTCGAGCCGGTGCTGCGCGAGATGCTCGCGGCCGACCCGAAGCAGCGTCCCCGGATGTCCGTGGTCACCCAGCGCCTCAGCGACCTCGCCCAGGAGCTGGCGACGGATGCCGCGGAGCCGGCGGATCGCGACGAGCCCGCCGCGCCGACCGTGCCGCTCGCCGGCGCCGCCGCCGGGGCGGCCGCC
>NZ_LQGY01000062.1 GCF_001620055.1 Agromyces sp. NDB4Y10
GCCGGTGCCGAGCCCGCCGCCGCGCCCGCGCCCACGCCGGTCGCAGAGGTGGGCGACGGCGTGGCCGTCGTCGTGGAGACCTCGGGCTCGACGGCGGCGCCCAAGCGCGTGCTGCTCTCGGCCGACGCGCTGCGGGCCAGCGCCGAGGCCTCCGCCGCGGTGCTCGGCGGACACGGCCGATGGCTGCTCGCGCTGCCGGGGCATTACATCGCGGGCGTGCAGGTGCTCGTGCGCGGCATCGTCGCCGGCGCCCCGCCCGCGGCGATGCCACCGGGCGAGCCGTTCACCGCCGAGGGCTTCGCAGTGGCGACGGCGCGCCTCATGCGCCTGCGCGACGCCCTGCCGCGGTACACGTCGCTCGTGCCCGTGCAGCTCGCTCGCGTGGTCGAGGCCGCCGAGGCCGATCCGTCGGGCGACCTCGCCCGCGACCTCGGGCGGTACGCGGCGATCCTCGTCGGCGGCCAGCGCGTCGATCCGGCCCTGGTAGAGCGGGCCGCCGCCCTCGGCGCGCGGGTGGTGCGCACGTACGGCTCGAGCGAGACGGCGGGCGGCTGCGTGTACGACGGTCGGCCGCTGCCGGGGGTGCTCGCGCGCACCGTCGACGGCGAGCTCGAGCTCGGCGGACCGACGCTCGCCGACGGCTACCTCGACGACCCCGCCCGCACGGGGGCCGCGTTCGCGACGGATGCCGCGGGCCTCCGCTGGTACCGCACCGGCGACCTCGGTTCGATCGACGCGGAGGGCGTGCTCCGCGTGCGCGGACGCGCCGACGACGTGATCACGTCGGGCGGGGTCAAGGTCGTGCTCGGCGAGGTCGAGCGGGCCGTGCAGGGGGTGCCCGGCTTCGCGGACGCGGTCGCGGTCGCCGTGCCCGATCCCGCGTGGGGCGAGCGCGTCGCGATCGTCGTCTCGGCGACGGCCGACCCCGGCTCCGACGCGCTGGCGGCACTGCGAACGGCGACGGATGCCGCGGGCCTGCCGCCCGCCGCACGCCCCGTGCTCGTGGTGCGCCCGCCCGCGGGCGAGCTGCCGAGGCTCGCGTCGGGCAAGCCCGACCGGGTCGCGGCATCCGCCCTCGCCCGCGCCGCGGTCTCGAACGGGGGCGGCGCGCCGAATACGATGTCGGGGTGGCACGCCCGAAACCCCAGCGCATGAACCCGTCCGCGAGGATCGCGGCGTCGAAGACCCCGTCGAAGGGCCGTCCTCCGGGGCGCTCCGGCAACCCGGCCAAGGCGGCGACCGCGCCCGCCGTGCAGCGCGGTCCGATCACCTGGCGCGACTGGGTCGCGGGTGCACGCCTGCGCACCCTGCCGCTCGCGATCGCCCCCGTCGCGCTCGGCACCGGTGCGGGCGTGCTCATGCTCTCGTTCGTCGACGAGCCGTGGCATCCGTGGCGGTTCGTGCTCGCGCTCATCGTCGCCCTCGCCCTGCAGGTCGGCGTGAACTACGCCAACGACTACTCCGACGGCATCCGCGGCACCGACGCGCACCGCGTGGGTCCGTCGCGGCTGACCGGGTCGGGCCTCGTGCCGCCCAAGCGGGTGCTCGCGGTCGCGCTCGTCTTCTTCGGCATCGCGGCCGTCGCCGGGCTCGTGCTCGTGATCCTCACGCAGCAGTGGTGGCTGCTCGCCGTCGGCGCGGCGGCGATCGTCGCGGCCTGGTTCTACACGGGCGGCAAGCGGCCGTACGGCTACGCCGGCCTGGGCGAGCTGTTCGTGTTCGTGTTCTTCGGCCTCGTCGCGACGGCCGGGTCGGCGTTCGTGCAAGCGCTCGACGTGAACCTCGAGGCGTGGACGGGCGGCGCCGGCGTCGGCCTCATCGCGTGCGCGGTGCTCATGGCCAACAACCTCCGCGACATCGACCAGGACCGCGCGGCGGGCAAGCGCACCCTGAGCGTGCTCGTCGGCCCGCTCGTGTCGCGGATCCTCTTCGCGGTGTTCCTGCTGCTGCCGTTCGGGCTGGTCGTGTTCTGGTCGTTCGTCTACCCGACCGCGACGCTGGTGCTCTTCGCGCTGCTCGCCGCGATCCCCGCGTGCGTCATCGTCGGGTGGGGCCGCACGCCGCGCGAGTTCATCTCGGCACTGCAGCTCGCGAGCCTCACCGCCCTCGCCTACGGCGTCGGGCTGGGGCTCGCCTTCGCGCTGTAGCGCATGCCGCTACTCGGCCGCGCGGCGCTCGTCGTCGGCGGTCGACGCATCGACGGTCGACGCGTCGACCGCGGCATCCTCGACCTCGTCGTCGTCGCGGGTGACCGGCGCCTCGCGGTGCCGCGCGGCGTACAGGTCGGTGGCGAGCTGCTCGCGCTGGCGGCGCAGGAAGATGAGCGACGCGCTGAAGCCGAAGAGGGCCGCGACGAGCACGGCGATCCACGGGGTGACCCCGGCGATGAGCAGCACGGCGAGCGGCGCCGCGAACAGCAGCACGCGGAGCAGCGTGTATCGGAGCCAGAGGGGGAGCGCGTTCACCCGATCAGTGTAGGAGCCCGATTCTGGGTGACCGCTCCCAGCCGACCGTGATGCTGCGCGCCTAGAATCAGGACATGGTCCGCTTCTGGGTGATCGCGATCGTGGCCGTGGTGGTCTTCACGATCTACGCCGTGGTGGACTGCGCCCTCTTCGATCGCTCCCGCATCCGCGGGCTGCCGCGCGGGTGGTGGATCGTCGTGATCCTCCTCGTGCCCGTCATCGGCGGCGCGCTCTGGTTCGTGGTCGGTCGCGGCCGGCCCCTGAAGTTCGGCCGCGGCGGCGGTCGCCGCAGCAACGCGCCCGACGACGACCCCGAGTTCCTGCGTCGCCTCCGCGAGGATGCGGCCCACGAGGAGCGCATCCGCAAGCTCGAGCAGGAACTCGCCGAGCTCGACTCCGACGCCCCCGACACGCGCGAGCACCCCGACGACGCGCTCGGCACCGACGGTCGCCGACCCGACGGCAACGACAACCCCGGCGAGCCCGGCGGCTCGGGCCGGCCGAATGCGTGACGCGCCCGCCGTCGCCTCCGCGGCGACGGCATCGGCGCTCGCCCTGCTCTCCGAATTCGTCCGCCTCGGCGTGACCGACGTCGTCGTGGCGCCCGGGTCGCGGTCGCAGGCGCTCGCGCTCGCCGCCGCCGAACTCGAGCGGGTCGGCGCGTTGCGGTTGCACGTGCGCATCGACGAGCGCGGTGCCGGATTCCTCGCCATCGGGCTGGCCGTCGAGACGGGGCGCCCGGCCGTGGTCGTCACGACCTCCGGCACGGCGGTGGCCAACCTGCACCCGGCGGTGCTCGAGGCGCACCACGCGGGCGTGCCGCTCATCCTCGCCACGGCCGACCGGCCCGCCGAGCTGCGCGGCATCCGCTCGAACCAGACCACCGTGCAGCCCGGCATGTTCGCGGGCGCGGTGCGACTCGAGCGCGACGTCGAGGCGCCCGAGGGGCGCGCGGGCGAGGCGGATGCCGCGGCCGCCCTCGCGCGCGAGGCGTACCGGGCCGCGATCGGCGTCGACGCCGACGGGGGGCTCGTGCCGCGCCCGGGCCCGGGTCCGGTGCACCTGAACCTCCAGCTGCGCGAGCCGCTGTCGACGCCGGTCGCGCTCGCGGCGGGCGAGGTGCCGATGGCGGATGCCGCGGCATCCGTCACCCGCACCGCCGACGCCGACCGCACCGGCCTGCACGTCGCCCGACTCGCGCACGGTCCCCGTACCGTCGTCGTCGCGGGCGCCGGAGCCGGCCCGGAGGCCGAGGAACTCGCTCGCGCCGGCGGGTGGCCGCTCCTCGCCGAGGTGACGAGCGGGGCGCATTTCGGACCGAACCTCGTCGTCGCGTACCGCGAGCTGCTGACGGAGCCGGGCTTCGGCGACGAGGTGGAGCGGGCGATCGTGTTCGGGCATCCGACCCTCTCGCGCGAGGTGCCCGCGCTCGTGCAGCGACGCGACGTCGAGGCGATCGCCGTGGCGCCGTGGGGCATCGAGTGGTTCAACCCCGGGCACGCGGTCGACCGGTTCGAGCGAGCCGTCGCGGTCGAACCGCACGAGCCGACCGCCGAGGAGCGCGCGTGGACCGGCCGGTGGGTGCGGGCGAGCCGCATGCTCCTCGACGCGGCGGACGGGAGATCCGAGACCGACGGTGCCGACGGCGAGCCCATCCGGAGCGGCGTCGACGAGACCGGGCACGTCTCCGACTTCGCCGCCC
Source organism: Agromyces sp. NDB4Y10 (assembly GCF_001620055.1). GTDB lineage: Bacteria > Actinomycetota > Actinomycetes > Actinomycetales > Microbacteriaceae > Agromyces > Agromyces indicus. The sequence goes on from NZ_LQGY01000062.1 coordinate 4,168, forward strand.
AGCGCCGCTACCTGCGCGACCAGCTCGCGCGGATCCGACAGCCCGTCGACCGGCGCATGCTCGTCGAGTCGCTGTGGGCCGCGACCTGGCCGCACGACCGGCTCGTCTTCGGGGCGTCCCGACTGATCCGCGACGCCGACCGCGTCGTGCCCGGCCGCCGCATCCTCGCCCACGCCAACCGCGGGCTCGCGGGCATCGACGGCACCGTCGCCACGACCCTCGGCATCGCCGTCGCGAGCCAGGCTGGCGAACACGCGCACGGCACGACCCGGGCCCTCATCGGCGACCTCACCCTGCTCCACGACGTCGGCTCGCTCCTGCTGGGCGAGGGCGAACCCCGTCCACGCGTGCTCGTGATCGTCGGGAACGACGGCGGCGGCACCATCTTCGACGCGCTCGAAGTGGCGGCATCCGCCCCGGGCGAGGCGTTCGACCGGGTCCAGTACACGCCGCAGCGGGTCGACGTCGCGCAGCTCGCGGGGGCCTACGGCTGGGAGTACCGGCGAGCGTCGACGCGCGGCGAACTCGACGAGGCGCTCGGCACCGCCGTCACCGGACCGACCCTGCTCGAGGTGCCGCTCGAGCGCTGACCCTTGCCGCGGCATCCGTCACGCCCCGATGATGGGGGAGCGGCGCCGCTGCCGCGACGAGAGGGGATCGGCGTGGGGCTGGAGACGTACTGGAACGAGGACCCGTCCGACCAGCTGCGGGTGCGGCAGGGGTTCCGCCTCGACGAGGTCGACCCGCGCAGCACGCCGGGCTACGACGGCGACAAGCACGCGGCCGAGGCGTCGCTCGCCCAGGGTGCGGAGATTCTCGCCGGGCTACAGGAGCAGCTGTTCGCCGGCAGCCGCATGGGCGGCGATCCACGCCGCATCCTGCTCGTGCTGCAGGCGATGGACACCGCCGGCAAGGGCGGCATCGTGCGGCACGTGATGGGCGCCGTCGACCCGCAGGGCGTGCAGTTCGCGGCGTTCAAGAAGCCCACCGAGGAGGAACTCGCGCACGATTTCCTCTGGCGCATCGAGAAGGAGCTGCCCGGCCCCGGACTCATCGGCGTCTTCGACCGGTCGCACTACGAGGACGTGCTCATCGCCCGGGTGCGCGAACTCGCCCCGCCCGAGGAGATCGAGCGGCGGTACGACGCCATCAACGAGTTCGAGGCCGAGCTCGCCGGCTCGGGCGTCACGATCATCAAGGTCATGCTGCACATCTCGATGGAGGAGCAGAAGCAGCGCCTGATGGAGCGGCTCGAGCGCCCCGACAAGCACTGGAAGTTCAACCCCGGCGACATCGACGAGCGCCTGCTCGCACCCATGTACCGCGAGGCCTACCAGCTCGTGTTCGACCGCACGACGACACCGCACGCGCCCTGGTACGTCGTGCCCGCCGACCGCAAGTGGTACGCGCGGCTCGCGGTGCAGCACCTGCTCATCGACGCGCTCGAGGCGATGAACCTCGACTGGCCCGTCGCCGACTTCGACGTGGAGGAGCTGAAGGCGCGGCTCGAGGCGAGTTGAGGTCTCGGTACGGGCGCTTCGCGTCCTACTCGACCACCGGGTCTCGGTACGGGCGCTTCGCGTCCTACTCGACCACCGGGTCTCGGTACGGGCGCTTCGCGTCCTACTCGACCACCGGGCTACGCTACGGGATCGGCGGGGAAGGCGGGGGCGCCCCGAACGCCTCGACGATCGGGCGGAACTTCATGTCGGTCTCGGCGAGCTCGTCGGCGGGCACCGAGTCGTGCACGATGCCGCAACCGGCATATGCCCGGACCGTGCCATCCGGCGAGACCTGCGCGCAGCGCAGCGCGATGGCCCACTCGCCGTCGCCGTCGGCGTCGATCCACCCCACCGGGCCGGCGTAGCGACCGCGGTCGAAGCCCTCGAGCTCGGCGATCGCCGCGAGCGCGACCTCCCGCGGCGTGCCGGCGACCGCGGCCGTGGGATGCACCGCCTGCACGAGATCGAGCGAGCTCGAGCCGTCGCCCAGGGTGCCCTTGAGATCGGTCGCGAGGTGCCAGAGGTTCGGCAGCTGCAGCGTGAACGGCTCGGGGCTGGCGTCGAGGCGCGCGGTGTGCGGCGCGAGCGTGGCGACCGCGCTCTCGACGGCGAGGGCGTGCTCGGCGAGGTCCTTGTGCGATGCGGCCAGGCGGGCCGCCTGCTCGCGGTCGGACGCGGCGTCGCGACCCCGTGACGCGGTGCCCGCGAGCACGCGCGCCGAGACCGTCCCGTGGTCGACGCGCACGAGGGTCTCGGGGCTCGCGCCGATCAGGCCGTCGACCGCGAAGACCCACGTGTCGGGGTAGTCGTCGGCGAGCTTCGCGAGCGCGGCGCGCAGCCCGGCGTCCTCGTGCAGCTCGCCGACGAGCTCCCGCGCGAGCACGACCTTCTCGAAGTCGCCGCCGTCGATACGGGCGACGGCGTCGCCGACGGCCGCGGTATATGCCTCCGGCGGCATCGCGCCGGGCGTGAACCGCACCCGGGGCACGTCACGCTTCGGCGCGGGTTCGGGCAGTTCGACCGGGGCGGGCTCGCCTGAGGCCGAGTCGAGCCGCTCGATCCGCGTCACCCAGGCGCGACCGTCGCGCCGGCCGAGCACGATCTCTGGCACGACGAGCACGCTCGTCGCCGCGGATCGATCGGCGAACGCGATGGCGCCGAACGCCACGAGTCCGGACCCCGGCAGGCCGACGCGGTCGTCGAGGTCGGCCTGCTCGACGAGCCGCCGCCACTCGCGGGCGGCGTCGGCGATGCGGTCGGGACCTCGGGTCTCGATCCGCAGCAGTTCGCCGAGCCCGATGATGCCCTCGCCGCGGCGCATCCAGAGCAGCGGATGCCGCGGGTCGAGCCGCGGCACGAGCGGCGCGGTCTCGTCGACCGCGATCGTGCGGACGCGCAGTCGCGCGGGGGCGCTGGTGTGGGCGTCGGCCGGCGCCGCGGCATCCGTTCGCGTCACCGGACCAGCCTACGCCGCGGGCGCGGGCCGCTACGCGGGGACGACGTCGACGCCGCGCCAGAACGCGACATGGTCGCGGATCTCGGCCGCAGCCTCGGAGGGCTCGGGGTAGTACCAGGCGGCGTTCGGGTTGCGCTGGCCGTCGACCTCGACATGGAAGTACTTCGCGGTGCCCTTCCAGTGGCAGACGCTGCGGTTGTCGCTGTCGGCGAAGAACTCGGGGCGGATCGCCTCGCGGGGGAAGTAGTGGTTGCCCTCGACGACGACCGTGTCGTCGGACTCCGCGATGACCGTGCCGTTCCAGATCGCCTTCATGCCGTTCCTCCTGTGTCCTGCGGCGGCAGGTGCGCCGCGTCCGTCACGTGATTCCAACGCGGATGGCGCGGTGGTCCATCCCATTGCATGGAATCTCACAGGGTTCCGACAGGGGATGCCCGGTTTCGGGCGGGAACGGCGGCGCTCGGCTCCCCGGCGGCGTTCAGCGCCGAAACGTAGACTCGCAGCATGGCGCGCGCTGACCTCGGCAAGGACCCCCGTGACGTCTCGGCGATGTTCGACCGGGTCGCCGCGCGGTACGACCGCACGAACACGGTGCTCTCGGTGGGCAACGCGTCGCTGTGGCGCGTCGCCACGACGAAGGCGGTCGCGCCGAGGCCGGGGGAGCGGATCCTCGACGTCGCCGCCGGCACGGGCACCTCGAGCGCGAGCCTCGCCAAGTCGGGCGCGAGCGTCGTCGCCGCCGACTTCTCGCCCGGCATGATCGAGGTCGGCCGACGTCGGCAGGCGCACGTGCCGAACCTCGTGTTCGTCGAGGCGGATGCGATGGACCTGCCCTTCGACGACGCGTCGTTCGACGCGGTCACGATCTCGTTCGGCCTGCGCAACGTCAAGGAGCCGAAGGTCGCGCTCGCGGAGTTCCTGCGGGTGACCAAGCCCGGCGGACGCCTCGTGGTGTGCGAGTTCTCGCACCCGCCCGTCGGCATCGTGCGCGCCGGCTACGACTTCTACCAGCGCGTGATCATGCCGCACCTGGTGAAGCTGTCGAGCTCGAACGACGACGCCTACGAGTACCTGAACGAGTCGATCAACGCCTGGCCCGACCAACCCACCCTCGCGGCGTGGATCCGGGAGGCCGGCTGGGCGGATGTCGCCTGGCGCAACCTCACCGCCGGCATCGTCGCGCTGCACCGCGGGCGCAAGCCTGAGGGCACGGCCGCCGAGTAGGACGCGCAGCGCCCGTACCGCGACCGCCACGATGGAGCGTGGGCCGGTTCGCGTTCGACAAGCTCGCAGCATCCGCTCGGCTCGCTCTCGGTAGGCTTGGCGACGTGAATCCGAGCCATCCGGTCGTCCGCCGCGGGTCGAAGCTCGCGGCCAACCTCGGCCTCAGCGAGCGCGTGTTCGCGTCGTCGGCCGACCGGGCGATGGCGAACGCCATCGACGACGGGCTCGACCGCGTCGAGGCCGGCTTGGTCGACGAGGTGCGCTTCGCCGACTCGCTCGCGGACGTCTCGGGGCGCTACCTGCTCGAGGCCGGCGGCAAGCGCGTGCGTCCCATGCTCACGCTGCTCACGTCGCAGCTCGGCAAGGGCATCGTCGACGACGTGGTCACCGCCGCCATGGCCATCGAGATCACGCACCTCGGCTCGCTGTACCACGACGACGTCATGGACGAGTCCGATCGTCGCCGCGGCGTGCCGACGGCGCAGAACGTGTGGGGCAACTCGGTCGCGATCCTCACCGGCGACCTGCTCTTCGCGCGCGCCAGCCAGCTCATGGCCAAGCTCGGGGAGCGCGCCATCCGCATGCAGGCCGACACCTTCGAGCGGCTCGTGCTGGGGCAGCTCAACGAGACCGTGGGGCCCGACCCCGACGAGGACCCCATCGAGCACTACATCCAGGTGCTGGCCGACAAGACCGGTTCGCTCATCGCGGCCGCCGCGCAGTCGGGCATCGTCTTCTCCGACGCCGACCCGGCGCTCGAGGCGCCCATCGTCGACTTCGGCGAGAAGATCGGCGTGGCCTTCCAGCTCATCGACGACGTCATCGACCTGTCGCCGCAGCCGGAGGAGACGGGCAAGGTCCCGGGCACCGACCTGCGGGCGGGTGTCGTGACCCTGCCGCTGCTGCGCCTCGAAGACCTGGCGAAGACGGATGCCGCGTCGGCCGACCTGCTCGAGCGGATCCGCCGCGACGTCCTGCCGCCCGACGGCGTCGGCGTCGACGACCCCATGGACACCAACACCGGTGCCTCGCGAATCGTGCCGTCGCGTGCGACGATCGACGCCCTCGTCGACGAGCTGCGCGAGCACGAGGCCACGCGCGCCACGCTCGCCGAGGCGCACCGCTGGGCACGCGAGGCGGTCGCGGCGCTCGCGCCGGTTCCGGAGGGCAGCGTCAAGAAGGCGCTGACGCGTTTCGCCGACACCATCGTCGAGCGATCGAGCTGATCACAGGAGGACCCTGCAGGTGACGAGGAACAAGCTGCGCCTGGCCATCATCGGCGCCGGACCGGCGGGCATCTACGCCGCCGACATCCTGCTCAAGGCCGAGCGGAACTTCGACGTCTCCATCGACCTCTTCGACCACCTGCCCGCCCCGTACGGGCTCGTCCGGTACGGCGTCGCGCCCGACCACCCGCGCATCAAGGGCATCATCACCGCCCTCCGCGAGGTGCTCGACCGCGGCGACATCCGCATCTTCGGCAACGTGCGGTACGGCACCGACCTCACCCTCGACGACCTGAAGCAGCACTACAACGCGGTCATCTTCGCCACGGGCGCCGTGCGCGACGCGTCGCTGACCATCCCGGGTGTCGAGCTCGAGGGCTCGTTCGGTGCGGCCGACTTCGTGAGCTGGTACGACGGCCACCCCGACTACCCGCGCGAGTGGCCGCTCGAGGCGCAGTCGGTCGGCGTGATCGGCAACGGCAACGTCGCGCTCGACGTGGCGCGCATCCTCGCCAAGCACCCCGAGGACCTCCTGCCGACCGAGATCCCCGCGAACGTGTACGCGGGCCTGAAGGACTCGCCCGTCACCGACGTGCACGTCTTCGGCCGCCGCGGCCCGACCTCGGTGAAGTTCACGCCGCTCGAGCTGCGCGAGCTCGGCGAGCTGCGTGACGTCGACATGATCGTCTACGACGAGGACTTCGACTACGACGACGCCGCGCGTGCCGCGGTCGCCGGCAACAAGCAGGTCTTCGTCATCGACAAGGTGCTGCAGCAGTGGCGCAAGCGCGAGACCGGCCAGGCGTCGCGGCGCCTCCACCTGCACTTCTTCGCCAAGCCCCTCGAGATCGTCGACGACGGCACCGGCCGGGTCAGCGCGATCCGGTACGAGCGCACCGCGCCCGACGGTGAGGGCGGCGTGGTCGGCACGGGCGAGATCCGCGAGATCCCGATCCAGGCGCTGTACCGCGCGGTCGGCTACTTCGGCTCGCCGCTGCCCGGCATCCCGTTCGACAAGAAGTTCGGCGTCATCCCGAACCATGAGGGCCAGGTGCTGATCCGCGACAAGGAGACCGGCCAGTCGCGCCAGATGTACGGCGTGTACGCGACCGGCTGGATCAAGCGCGGCCCGGTCGGGCTCATCGGCCACACGAAGTCCGACGCGATGGAGACCATCAAGCACCTCATCAACGACCTCGGCAACTGGTGGCGGCCGTCGTCGCCGTCGGAGGAGTCGATCGTCGAGCTGCTCGACTCGCGCGGCATCCGCTGGACCGACCTCGACGGATGGCACCGGCTCGACGAGCACGAGCAGGCGCTCGGGTCGGCCGAGGAGCGCGCGCGCATCAAGGTCGTGCCGCGCGACGAGATGGTCTCGATCTCGCGCGGCGAGGTCTGACCCCGCCGGTGGTCGAGGAGGACGCGAAGCGCCCGTACCGAGACCCGCCCCCACCCAAACCCTGTCAACCCCGCGGCATCCGTCGCCCATCGTGCCTAACGTGACCGGATGGACGCTTCGACGGACGATGCAGGCCAGGGCGGCGGCGCCGACGCGACCGTCGCCGACGCGATCGTGGCGCGGCTCGGCGAGTGGGGCGTCGACCGCATCTTCGGCTACAGCGGCGACGGGATCAACGGGGTGCTGCTCGCGCTGCGCCGGTCTCCGGACGCGCCCGAGTTCGTGCAGGCCAGGCACGAGGAGAACGCCGCGTTCATGGCGGTGGCGCACGCGAAGTACACCGGCCGGGTGGGTGTCGTCGCGGCGACGCAGGGGCCGGGCGCCATCCACCTGCTGAACGGCCTGTACGACGCGAAGCTCGACGGCGCGCCCGTCGTCGCGATCGTGGGCCAGCAGGTCAGCACCGTGCTCGGCACCGAGTACCAGCAGGAGGTCGACCTGCTGCGCCTGTTCGCGGATGTCGCCGCGCAGTACGCGACGATGGTCGTCTCGGCCGAGCAGGTGCCGGCGGCGATCGACCAGGCCGTGCGGACGGCGCTCGCGACGCGGTCGCCGACGGTCGTCATCGTCCCGCACGACGTGCAGGACGAGCCCGCGGCCGAGCCGTCGGGCGAGCACGGGCACGTGACCTCGGCGGTCGGCTACCGCCCGCCGCGCGTGCTGCCCGACGCCATGGCGGTCGAGCGTGCCGCGGGGGTGCTCGCCGCTGGCGAGCGTCCGGTGCTGCTGCTGGGCCAGGGTGCGCGGCACGGCGTCGACGACGCGATCGCGCTCGCGGAACGCCTCGGCGCCGCCGTCGTGACGAGCCTGCTCGGCAAGCCGCTCGTCGACGAGTCGCTGCCGTTCGCGGCCGGCACCATGGGGCACCTCGGCACGACCGCGAGTGCGCGGGTCATGGCCGAGTGCGACACGCTGCTGATCGTCGGCTCGAGCGACCCGTGGACGGAGTTCTATCCCGAGCCGGGGCAGGCTCGCGCGGTGCAGATCGACATCGACGGCCGGGCGGTCGGCCGGCGCTATCCGGTCGAGGTCGGCATCGTCGGCGACGCGAAGGAGACCCTGCGGCAGCTCGCCGTGCGCCTGCCGCAGGTGCGCACCGACGGATGGCGGGAGCGGGTCGTGGAGCACGTGCGCGAGTGGCGGCGCATCGCGGACGAGCGGGCCGAGACATCCGGTGCGGCGGTCAACCCGGAGTTCGCCGTGCGCGCCCTCAACGGGCACCTGCCCGACGATGCGATGGTCGCCCTCGACGTCGGCAGCGTCGTCTACTGGTACGCGCGGCAGCTGCGGCTGCCGCAGAACGCCGATGCGCACCTGTGCAGCACGCTCGCGAGCATGGGATGCGGCGTCCCGTACGGGCTCGCGGCGAAGCTCGCCTTCCCCGGCCGGGCGGCCGTGGTGCTCGCGGGCGACGGCGGCATGCAGATGACGGGGATCGCGGAGCTCATCACCGTCGCCGACCGATGGCGGTCGTGGGCGGACCCCACGTTCGTCGTGCTCGTGCTCGACAACGGCGACCTCGCGGAGGTGTCGTGGGAACAGCGCGAGGTCGAGGGCGAGGCGCGATTCGCGGTGACGCAGGAGCTGCCGGCGTTCCCGTACGCGCGGTACGCCGAGCTGCTCGGCCTGCACGGCGAGGTCGTCGACTCGCGCGACGACGTCGATGGGGCGTGGGAGCGTGCGTTCGCGGCCGGTCGGCCCGCGGTGATCCAGCTCGTGAGCGATCGCGACACCCCGCTGCTGCCGCCGCTGCCGCAGGGGCGGGACGCGCGCGAGACGATGGCGGGCGCGCTCCGGGCCGAGGGCGGGGCGCCGCTCGCGCGGTTCGAGGAGTACGTGCGGATCGAGGGGGAGTACGACGAGCCCTCGGTGGTCGAGTAGGACGCGCAGCGCCCGTACCGAGACCCCGCCCCCGGTGGTCGAGTAGGACGCGCAGCGCCCGTACCGAAACCCCGCCCGCAGACCCGCTACGCTGCACCTCATGCCCGTCGCCGCCGTCCCGGTCCTGACGGTGCTGCTGCCCACGTTGCTCGGCGCGGCGATCGGCTGGGGGCCACTGGTCGACTGGGCCGATCGTTCGATCCGTCGGCCGTCGGCCGAGCGGATGCCGCTGCGCCGGCTGCGCGTGTGGTCCGCGGTGGCGACCGCCGTGGCGTTCGGGCTCCTCGCCTGGCGGTTCGGCCTCGACCCGGTGCTGCCGGCGCTGCTCGCGCTCGCGGCGACGGGCGTGGTGCTCTCGATCGTCGACCTCACCGAGCACCGGCTGCCGAACGCGGTGATGCTGCCCACCCTGATCGCGCTCGCCGTACTCCTGGTGGTCGCCTCGGCGATCTCTGGCGATTGGACGTCGCTGCTCTGGGCGCTCGCGGGATGCGCGGGCATGTTCGCCCTCTACCTGGTGCTCGCCCTCATCTCGCCGTCGGCGATGGGCATGGGCGACGTGAAGTTCGCCGCACCGCTCGGGCTCGTGCTCGGCTGGTTCGGTTGGACAGCGTGGTTCGTGGGGGTCTCCGCCGGCTTCGCGATCGGCGGTATCGTCTCGCTCATCGCCCTCGCGACGAGGCGCGTGACGCTGCGCGGATCCATTCCGTTCGGGCCATCGATGCTCGCCGGAGCCCTCGTGGCCCTGCTCGTTTTCGGCGCCTGAACCGCCCTTTCGGACCCTGCCCTCCGAAACCGGCCGAAGAGGTTAGCAGCGCCACGGTAACGGCGCGGACACAATCGGCCCACGGAATCACCCCCAAACAAGGGGTGACCCGAAATGGGGCATATGCACACGTATGGGTGCGCGGATAGCGTGCCGTTTGCCGCTTCGCGAAAGCGGTCCCGGTATTTTCTGACCCGAAGGGTTCCGCTCATGAACAAGATCCTCGCAAAGGCCCAGACCAGCCTCACCAAGCGTCTCGAGACGCTCCGCGAGAAGGAGGAGGGCGCGACCGCAGTCGAGTACGCGCTCATCGTCGGCCTCGTCTCGCTCGTCATCATCGCTGCGCTCGCGCTGATCGGCCCGGCCGTCGTCACCTTCGTCAACACCGACATCATTCCGAACCTCTGATCAGGATCTCGCCGGCGTCCCGACCGGCGATCCGAGTCGCTCCGGCCGCACCCACTCGAGGGTGCGGCCGGAGCGCACTGATCAGGATCGGAGCTGACCGATGACCCGACGTCGGCATGAAGACGGAGCAGCGGCGGTCGAGTTCGCACTCGTCGTCCCCCTGCTGCTCATCATCCTGCTCGCGATCATCAGCCTCGGATGGGTGTTCAACCAGCAGTTGACGCTCACCCAGGCTGCACGCGAGGGCGCCCGCATCATCGCGGTCGAGCCCGACGACGCTGCAGCGATCGCTGAGGCGGAAGCCCGTATCAACGGCATGGTGGGGGCCGGCGCCACGATCACCTATCCCACCACCTGCTCGGAGTCCGTCGAGGACGACGAGATCACCGTCCGTGTCGAGGCCCCGATCGAGGACCTTACCGGATGGCTTGCGGCGATCGGTGCCCAGACCACGTTGGCAGGAGTAGGGAGCATGAGATGCGGCGGATGAGGTCGGACAAGGAGCTCGGCACGGTCGCCGTATGGGTGGCCCTGTCGATGATTCCCATCCTCGCCTTCATGGCGGTCGTCGCGGACGTGGGCATGCTCTACTGGGAGAAGGGTCAGCTCCAGAACGGCGCCGACGCCGCTGCCCTCGCCGTAGCACAAGAGTGCGCGGCCGAACCGGCGAGCTGCAGCGGCATCGCGGGCGGCGTCGCTACCGAGATGGCGGGCTTCAATGCCAACGACGATCAGGCGAACGCCGCAATCGCCCATCTCGAGGTCAACGGGCGCGCCGGTAAGGTGACAGTCGAGAGCTCCACGCTGAACAGCGAGGGCGTGACGGTCGCGCACCCCTTCGCGTCGCTCATCGTGCCAGGCGCGACCACGGTCGACGCCGATGCCACCGCCGAGTGGGGACAGCCGGTCGCCGGCAACACGCTCGCGCTCGCGATCGACCAGTGCGAGTTCGAGCTCAGTCCTCCCGAAGAGGGCGACCTCATCATGCTGCGCTACGACCAGAACGCCCAGAACGCCAGCGCCTGCCAGGACGCGCGAGGCGGCTTCGGCTGGCTCGAGTCCGCAAACTGCCGCGCGGACATCTCCGTGGACGGATGGGTCGGCGTGACCACCGGAAACAATCCGGGCGGCAGCGGCTGCACCGAGAACTACATCATGAGCCTCATCGGCACCACCGTGGTCGTACCGATCTTCGACGCGTACCGCGGCACCGGTGACAACACGGAGTACCACATCGTCGCGTTCGCCGCGCTCGAACTGCTCGACTACCGCATCAGCGGTGACGACCGGGTCGAGCTCCCGCCGGGCTGCTCCGGTCAGTGCCGTGGCATCCAAGCGCGATTCGTCGAGCTCGTCGACTTCGACGACGAGTTCGAACTGGGGAATGGCGGCGACGCCGGCGTCACCATCGTCCGGCTCCGGCTCACCGAATAGGCACCACCCCTCCCCTACGGATAGAAGGCACCATCATGAAGACCCGAATCATCGGAGCCGTCCTCGCTCTCGTGCTCGCCGTGATCGGCGCGGTCGTCCTCGTCACGTACGTGCGTGGTGCCGACGCACGCGCGGCGGAGGGCGCCGAACTCGAAGACGTCTACATCGTCGAGACCGAGATTCCGCAGGGCACTGCCGGCGAGGAGGTGCAGGAATTCCTTCGCGTCGACCAGATGCCGAAGCGCAACGCCAACGAGGACCGCGTCACCGACCTCGCGGACCTCGCTGGGCTCGTGGCGCTGAGCAAGATCCTCCCCGGTGAGCAGTTGCTCAACTCCCGCTTCGCCGAACCCGCCGTGCTCGCCGCGCAGGGCGAGATCCCAGTGCCCGAGGGCCTGCAGGAGGTCACCATTCCGCTCGAGGTCGCCCGCGTGGTCGGTGGCGAGCTGACGCCGGGTTCGACGGTCGGCGTCTTGTACACGACGAACACCAACCGGATCGGCGCCAACACCGGCATCGCAGTGACGCAGTTCCTGTTCCACAAGATGCTCGTCACGCGAGTGACACCGGGCAGCACCGTCACGGTGGGCGATGAAAGTGGCTCGTCGACCGAGGTGAACACCATCATGGTGACCATCGCGGCGAGCACGCCGCAGATCGAGCGACTCGTGTACGCCGCCGAGCAGCAGGAGGACGGCAATGGCGGCATATGGCTCACCCTCGAGCCCGAGACCGCCGATGAGGGCGGCACCGCTCCCCGATTCGGCGAGAACATCTACGTGGGCTGATCATGTCCACCTACCTGCTGGTCAGTAGATCCTCCGAATACGAGGCACGGCTGCGCACACTGCTGGGGTCGCGCCTCGGCGTCGTCACCGGCGAATTCCTGTCCTTCGGCGCCGACGCCGTGCTTGACCTGGTCACCGAGACGCCCCGGATCGCCCTGCTCGGCCCGGTACTGAACTTCGAGGAGACGCGCGAGCTCACGCGCGGCCTCGTCGAGCGGTATCCCGACATCGGACTCATCGTGGTCCGCGAGCAGCGCGCAGACCTGGAGGACTGGGTCGACGAGCTCTCTCTCCATGCGGTTCTCAGCCCCGTCGCGAGCGACGACACCACGCGTGATCTGCTCGACCGGCTCGCCGGCTGGCTCGTGACGCACGGCCGTGCGGAGTCGTCAGACTTCGACGACCCGGAGCCGGACGTCGTTGCCGAACCGGAGCCCGAGGCCGAGTCCGACGCAGAGGCCGCGGTCGCCGCCGAGGCGCCGCTCGGCCCACTGCCGTTCGCCGACGGGGCGAGCCGGAACGGGCACGAGCCCGATGAGGCGGCGATCCTCGCGACGGCCGCCGCGGAGCCGGAGCCCGAGCCGGTGCCCGCACAGCCCGAATGGCTCTTCCCTCCGCTCGACCCGAGCGTGCGGAGCGAAGCCCTCGCCGTGATAGCGCCGAAGGGCGGACAGGGCAAGTCGACCATTGCCATCAACCTCGCGGCCGGCCTGGCACCGTACGCGCCGAACTCCGTGGTTCTCGTCGACGGCGACCTGCAGTTCGGCGACATCACGGTGGCCCTCGCGCTCGAACCGACGCACACCATCGTGGACGCCGTGGCACCCGAGGCGGTGGCGGACGAGCTGGTGCTGAAGACGACCTTCACGCACCATCCCGCGGGCTTCTTCGTCGTCGCGAGCGCACCGTCGCCCGAGCTCGGCGACGAGATCCAGCCGTACTCATTGGGCGCCCTGATCGACCGGCTGCGCGGCATCTTCCGCTACGTCATCGTCGACACGACCCCGGGCCTCGGGGAGCACACGCTGAGCGTGCTCGAGCACGTCACCGACGCAGTGGTCGTGTCGAACATGGCCGTCGCGAGCCTCCGGGCTGTCCGGTCGGAGCTGACGCTCCTCACAACCCTCGGCCTCATGCCGGTGAACCGGCACATGGTGCTGAACTTCTCCGACCGTATGGCGGGCCTCACCGTGAAGGATGCCGCGAGCATCATCGGAACGCCGATCGACGTCGAGGTGCCTCGCTCCAGCGCCGTCGTCCTTGCAAGCAACCGCGGCCGTCCGCTCCTGCACGACGACCCTCGCGACCATGCCGCCCGTGCCCTGCAGGAGCTCATCGCTCGCGTGGCGCGTGAGGACATTCCGAAACGAAGCCGAACCCCACGAAGGAGGCGGATCCTTGAGCCTCAATGATCGACTGAGGGCAGCCCGCATGCCGGCGCTCGCCCGACAGGATGCCGCCATCGCGCCCACGGCGGCCGAGCCCGAAGCCGTCGCGGTTCTCGGACCGCTCGCGCCCGAGGCGCCCGCGACCGACGCCGCCCCGCCGGCGCAGGCCGCCCCGCTCGAGGAGGCCACGCCGCCTCGCGAGGACGTGCCCTTCGTGGCCTTCGAAGCCGCGGCCGCGCGGAGCGCGGTCCACGACGCGCTCGCCCCGGTGAAGGAGAAGGCCGCAGAGGAGCTGTTCGGTCGCATCGGCAGCCGCATGAACGACCCGAACATGACGGAGCAGCAACTGCACGAGCTCGCCCGCCGTGAGCTCGCGGAGATCGTCGCCGGCGAGCAGCTGGCGCTCACGACCTCCGAGCGCAACCGACTGATCGACGAGATCGGCGCCGACGTGCTCGGCTACGGCCCGCTCGAAACTCTGCTGTCGGACGACGCCGTCACCGAGATCATGGTCAACCGCCACGATCAGATCTACATCGAGCGCCACGGTCGGCTGTTCGAATCCTCAATGCGCTTCACGGGCGAGCCACAGCTGCGGCGCGTGATCGAGCGCATCGTCGCGCGCGTCGGCCGCCGCATCGACGAGTCGTCGCCGCTCGTCGACGCCCGCCTCGAGGACGGCTCGCGTGTCAACGCCGTCATCCCACCGCTCGCGGTGAACGGCGCCTCGCTCACCATCCGGAAGTTCGCGGCTACGCCGTACACCTACCACGACCTCATCGAATTCGGAACGCTCACTCGCGAGGTGACGACAGTACTCGACGCCGCCGTGCGCGCAAAGCTCAACATCCTGGTCTCCGGCGGCACTGGTACCGGTAAGACGACGCTCCTGAACGTGCTGTCGGGATTCATCCCGGGCGACGAGCGCATCATCACCATCGAGGACGCGGTCGAGCTCCAGCTCCAGCAGAACCACGTCGTGCGCCTCGAGTCTCGTCCGCCGAACATCGAGGGTCGTGGTGAGATCACGATCCGCGACCTGGTTCGCAACTCGCTCCGCATGCGCCCCGACCGCATCGTCGTCGGCGAGGTCCGCGGCGCCGAAAGCCTCGACATGCTCCAGGCCATGAACACCGGTCATGAGGGATCGATCTCGACCGTGCACGCGAACTCGCCGCGCGACGCCGTCTCGCGCATGGAAACGCTGGTGCTCATGGCCGGGATGGACCTGCCGCTCCGCGCCATCCGGGAGCAGATCGCCTCGGCCATCGACCTCATCGTCCAGATCACCCGTCACAAGGACGGCGTGCGCCGCGTGACCCACATCACGGAGGTGCACGGAATGGAGGGGGAGGTCGTCACGCTTCAGGACGCGTTCACCTTCGACCACGGCCGTGGGTTCGACGCCGAGGGCCGCCTGCTCGGTCGGCTGGAGCCGACCGGCGTGCGCCCCCGCTTCGCCGAGCGCATCGCAGACCACGGCATCCAGCTCCCCGTGACGCTCTTCCAGGTGCCGCGGCGTGAGATGCTCGGAGAGATCCGATGAGCCCGATCTTCCTGATCTCGGGAATCGTGTTGAGCCTGCTGGCGGTGCTCATCCTGCTCTTCATGGTGATCGCGCCGCCCGCGCCACGCATCTCAGCCGATCGGCGCACCGCCCCCGGCGTCGAGCGCTCGACATTCCTGGGCCGGGCGTCCACGCGAGCCACGGGCGCGGTCGACGGCGCCATCGCCGGACGCGCGCGCCTGTTCGGCGAGCGCGAGCTCGAACTCGCGGGCATGAAGGCGTCGCCGTCGCAGTTCCTGATTTACGTCATCGCGGCGGCGAGCGTGCTGGCGCTCCTCGGCGCCCTGATCGGCTTGCTCAACGGGATGTCGCTGCTGCTCGCGATCCTCTTCGGCCTCGTCGCTCCCATCGGGGCGAAGGTGCTGCTCATCGTGCG
The DNA here is from genome assembly GCF_001620055.1 of Agromyces sp. NDB4Y10. Taxonomy (GTDB): domain Bacteria; phylum Actinomycetota; class Actinomycetes; order Actinomycetales; family Microbacteriaceae; genus Agromyces; species Agromyces indicus. The sequence goes on from NZ_LQGY01000062.1 coordinate 19,643, forward strand.
CACGAGCTCCCGGCAGGCGAAGTTCGCCGACCAAGTCGACGACATGGTCCAGCTGATCGCGGGTGGACTCCGCGCCGGCCACGGGCTCTCGCGCACCGTTGCGGCCGTGGCCGCCGAGGCGGACGCACCGATGAGCGAGGAGCTGGCCCGCGTGGTGAACGAGACGCGCCTCGGGCGACCGCTGCCGCAGTCGCTCAGCATCACCGCCTCGCGCATGAAGAGCGACGACTTCGAGTGGGTCGCGCAGGCCGTCGGCATCAACACCGAGACCGGCGGCAACCTGGCGGAGGTGCTCGACCAAGTCGGGCGCACCATCCGCGAGCGCAACCAGATCCGCCGTCACGTGCGGTCGCTGAGCGCCGAGGGCAAGCTCTCGGGCATCATTCTCGTCGCCCTGCCCATCCTGATGTTCTTCGTGTTGGGCTTCATCCAACCGACGTTCTACCCGGCCTTCTTCGGCACGCTGCTCGGCATCGTCGCGCTCATCGTCGCGTTCATCCTGCTCGTCATCGGCACGATCTGGATCGCCGCCGTCGTGAAGGTGAAATTCTGATGGAACTCTCGAGCCTCATCGCCTACTTCGGCGTCGCCGCCGTCGCGATCGGCCTCGGCGTGCTCGTCTTCCTGCTCTTCCCGACCCGCAGGGCCGTTGTCGAGGAGCCGGGCGCCGACGGCGCGATGCTCGTCCAGCAGCCCTCGGTCAGCCGCAGCCTCGTCACCGCGGCGCCCGAGGGCTACACCGGCTGGCTCGAGCGGCAGATCATCTACTCCGGGCGCCCGGCGGGCGTGTCCGTCGCCGGGATCCTGCGCTCGAAGGTGCTGCTCGGCACCATGGGCCTCGTCCTCGGCGTGCTGATCCTCCTCACCGGGTTCCACCCGCTGAAGCTCCTGCTGCTCATCGCGCTCACGGCGATCCTGTTCTTCTTCCCCGACGTGCGCATCAACAGTCGGGCGCACGACCGGCAGAACAAGATCCGGCGCGCTCTGCCAGACACCCTCGACCAGATGACCATCGCCGTCGAGGCCGGACTCGGCTTCGACGCCGCCATGGCCAAGGCCGCCCGCGGTGGGCATGGCCCGCTCGCCGACGAGCTCATCCGCGTGCTGCAGGACATGAGCATCGGCCGCACGCGCCGTGACTCCTTCCACGAGCTTGAGGGTCGCACCAGCATCGAGGAGCTCCGCCGGTTCGTCCGCGCGGTGATCCAGGCCGATGCCTACGGCATCGCGCTCGGCGACGTGCTTCGCGTGCAGGCCGGCGAAATGCGGTTGAAGCGGCGCCAGCGAGCTGAGGAGCAGGCGCAGAAGATCACGGTGAAGATCCTCTTCCCGCTCGTGTTCTGTCTCCTCCCGGTGCTGTTCATCGTCATCCTCACGCCGGCGGCGGTGCAGATGATCCGGACGTTCACCGGCACCTGATCCGCCAGCGCGCGAGCGGCAGCGGCATCCGTTGCCTAGGCTGACCCCATGTACCCGGTCGCGGCCGTCGGAATGACGGAGGGCACGAGCTGGGCGCCCGACGTCCTCGGCCCGGACTTCGAACAGCTCACCCTGCCGATCGGCGAGGACGACGAGGGCGAGGTCGTCGCGACGCTCGTCCGGTACGTCCCGCCGCCGCGCGAGCCGCGGCGCGAGCCGCGATGGCGCTGGCCGTGGCAGCCGGCGCCCGAGCCGGAGGAGCCGCCCGCGGCATCCGGCGCCGACGTGCTGTACGTGCACGGGTGGAGCGACTACTTCTTCAACCCGGGCATCGCGCGCTTCTGGGCCGACGCGGGGGCCCGTTTCTTCGCGCTCGACCTGCGCAAGTACGGGCGCTCCCTCCGCGACGGGCAGACGCCCGGGTACGTCACCGACCTCGCGACGTACGACGCCGACATCGAGGCCGCGCTCGCCGTGATGGGCCACGGCCGCCCCGAGTCGACGACGGATGCCGCCGGCACGGCCGGCCCCGCCGCATCCGCTCGCCCGCTCGTGCTCATGGGGCACTCGACCGGTGGCCTCACCCTCAGCCTCTGGGCCGACCGCAATCGGGGACGCGCCGTGGCGCTCGTGCTGAACAGCCCGTGGCTGGAGTTCCAGTTGCGGAGCATCGGCCGGCAGGCGATCTCGCCGGTGATCGAGTTCGGCGCGCGCGTGAACCCCTCGCGGCCGCTGCCGAACATCGACCGCGGGTTCTACGCGCGCTCGATCTCGCGCCAGTTCGACGGCGAGTGGGAGTACGACGCGCGCCTGCGGCCCGACCGCGGCTTCCCCATCCACCCCGCCTGGCTGACGGCGATCCTCGCCGGGCACAAGGCGATCGATGCGGGGATCGACGTGGGCGCCCCGGTGCTGACGCTGCTCTCGGCGCGTTCGACGTTCCAGCCGCGGTGGGATGACGCGATGCTGACCTCCGACACCGTGCTCGTCGTCGACGACATCGCCCGGCACGCCATCGACCTCGGCTCGGAGGTCACCGTCGTGCGGGTCGACGGCGCGCTGCACGACGTGTTCCTGTCGCGGGAGCCGGCGCGCGCCGCGGCCTACGCCGCGATCACCCGCTGGCTCCGCGGGTACGCCCCGACTAGCGGAAGTTGACGAACTGCAGGTCGACGTCGAGGTCGGCGGCCTTCAGCAGGCGGATGGTCTCCTGCAGGTCGTCGCGGCTCTTCGACGAGACGCGCAGCTCGTCGCCCTGGATCTGCGACTTCACCGTCTTCGGGGCCTCGTCGCGGATGATCTTGCCGATCTTCTTCGCGTTCTCCTGCGAGATGCCGTTCTTCAGGGCGATCTCGATGCGGAACTCCTTGCCCGACGCGTACGGCTCGCCGGAGTCGAGCGACTTCAGCGAGATGCCGCGCTTGATGAACTTCGACTGCACCACGTCGAGCACGGCCTTGACGCGCTCCTCGGAGGTCGCCTTCAGCAGGATCTTCTCGCCCGACCACTCGACCGACGCGCCCACGCCCTTGAAGTCGTAGCGCTGCTCGACCTCCTTGCGGGCCTGGTTGACCGCGTTCTCGGCCTCCATCTTGTCGACCTTGCTCACGATGTCGAACGTCGAATCTGCCATGCGGGCCAGTCTATCGAGGGGCCGAGCGGATGCCACGAGCCGACCTGGCGACCATGGTGATCGCCGGCGCGCCGGCCGCGCGTCAGCGGTACCAGACGGTGGTCTCGCCGGGCAGCACCGCCGGGTCGCGGTGCGGCCCGCTCGCGAGCACCAGCTCGCGCTCGGCGAGGGCCGCGGGCAGCGCGACGGGCGAGGTGCCGAAGTTCGTCACCACGGTCCAGCCGCCGGGGCGCTGGAACGCGAGCACCTCCGGCTCGTCGAGCTGGACCCACGCGAGCTTCTCGGTGCCCTGCAGCTCGTGCCGCAATGCGAGCGCCCGCCGGTACATCGACAGGGTCGACGTCGGGTCGTCCGCCTGCACGTCGACCGCGTACGACGCGAACCACGCCGGCTGCGGAAGGTGGGATGCCGCGGACGGCCCGAACCCGAACGACGGCGCGTCGGCGACCCAGGGCAGCGGCACGCGGCATCCGTCACGCCCCACCTCGACGCCGGCGTTGCGGAAGAAGGACGGGTCCTGCCGCTCCGAGCCGGGGATCTCGGCGACCTCGGGCAGCCCGAGCTCCTCTCCCTGGTACAGGTAGGCGCTGCCGGGCAGGCCGAGCAGGAACAGGCTCGCCGCGCGCGCCCGCCGCAGCCCGCGCTCGGTGTCGACCTCGGCCGGGTCGCCGCCGTCGAGCAGCCACTGCCGGCCCACGTCGCCCTCGTTGTCGGGGTCGTCGGGCAGGCCGTACCGCGTCGCGTGGCGGACGACGTCGTGGTTCGAGAACACCCACGTGTTCGACGAACCCGTCTCGGCCGAGAAGGCCATGTTGCGGTCGACGATCTCGTGGAACTCGGCGGCGTCGAAGTTGGCGCGCAGCAGGTCGAAGTTGAACGCCTGGCCGAGGCTCGTCGGCGCGGCGTAGCGGTGCCGGCGCGACGGCGCGACCCACGCCTCGGCGACCGCGATGCGCGGCGGGTCGTACTCGTCGAACACGGCGCGCCACTCGGCGTAGATGTCGTCGAGCTCCTCGCGATCCCACAGCGGGTGCGAGCCGTCGGTGGCGAGCTTCATCTCCTCGAGCTCGGCGTGCGAGCGCAGGGGGTACGTCAGGTCCTTCGCGAGCGCGTGCGCCACGTCGACCCGGAACCCGTCGACCCCGCGGTCGGACCAGAAGCGGAGGGTGCGCAGGAAGTCGTCCCGCACCTCCCGGTTCGCCCAGTTCAGGTCGGGCTGCTCGCGCGCGAACAGGTGCAGGTAGAACTGCCCGTCGCCCACGGGCTCCCACGCCGACCCGCCGAAGATCGACTGCCAGTCGCTCGGCGGCTCCGTGCCGTCCGGGCCCTCGCCGTCGCGGAAGAGGTAGCGGTCGCGGGCCGCCGAGCCGCGCGGCGACGCGAGCGCCTCGCGGAACCACTCGTGCCGGTTCGACGAGTGGTTCGGCACGATGTCGGCGATCAGGCGGATGCCGGCGGCGTGCAGCGCCCCGATCATCTCGTCGAAGTCCGCCAGCGTGCCGAGCTTCGGGTCGACGTCGCGGTAGTCGTCGACGTCGTACCCGCCGTCGGCGAGCGCCGACGGGTAGAACGGCGACAGCCACACCGCGTCCACGCCGAGCTCGACGAGGTACGGGATACGCGACGTGATCCCCTTCAGGTCACCGATGCCGTCGCCGTTCGCGTCGGCGAAGCTGCGCGGGTAGATCTGGTACACGGCGGCCTGGCGCCACCAGTCCGGGTCGGCGGCGAGCACGGTTCCGGCGTCGATCGTGGTCGGGCGCGAGGTGGTCATGCGGTGCGGTTTCCTCTCGAGGGTGGTGCGGTACGTGAGGTCGAGCGGATGCCGCGGGGCGGCGGTGTGCGCGATGCGCCCGCTCCGCGGCATCCGTGGACCCTACTTGATCGATCCTCGCGTGACGCCGGAGATGACCCAGCGCTGGCTGAAGATGTAGATGATGAGCAGCGGGGCCATCGCCATGAGGTACGACGCGAACGCGACCGTGTAGTCGACGTTGAACTGCCCCTGGAACACGTATTGCACGAGCGGCAGCGTGCGGTGCTCGGGTTCGGTCAGCACGACGAGGGGCATGATGAAGTCGTTCCACGCCCACACGCACGTGAGGATGCCGACCGTGGCGTTCATCGGCATGAGCAGCGGGAAGATCACCTGCCAGAACACCCGCCAGGTGCCCGCACCGTCCACCCGCGCCGCCTCCTCGAGCTCGATCGGGATCGAGCGGATGTAGGCGGTGTAGATGAAGATGTTCAGCGACAGGCCGTAGATCGTGTACAGGATGATCAGGCCGCCCGGGTTGTCCATCCCGAGGATCGCCGTCTGCTTCACGAGCGGCAGCATGATGATCGGGAACGGGATGAACAGCGCCGCCAGCAGGTAGAAGAACACGACCTTGAAGAACGGCCGGTGCAGGTTGCGGGCGATGCCGTAGGCGACGACCGAGCTCGTGAGCAGCGTGAACACCACCGAGCCGACGGTGATGAACGCGGTGTTCAGCAGCGCCTGCGGGAAGTTCGTGCGCTCCCAGGCCTCGGCGAAGTTCTCGAGGCGGATCGGGTTCGGCCACTCGAAGCCCGAGCCGCCCGCGAGCTGGTCGGGCGTCTTCAGCGCGACCACCACCGCGAGGTACATCGGGATGAGCACGGTGAGCGAGCACACCGCGATGAGGGCGGTCGCCCACCAGTTGATGCGGCGGGTGTCGTCGGATTCGCGTCCGGGGCGGCGGCGTCCGCGGCGTGCCCGCTCCTCGGGCATCGCCTCGGAGGCCTGCGCCGCCGTGGTCGTGGTGGTGGTCATCAGAATTCGGCCTCTCTGCGCTGAAGGACCCGGAACTGGAAGAGCGAGACGACCGTGATGACGATGAAGAAGATCACCGCGTTCGCCGTCTGGTAAGCGAACTCGCCGCCCGAGAAGCCGCCCTTGAAGATGAGCAGCGTCACCGATTCGGTCGAGGTGCCCGGCCCGCCGTTGGTGAGCGCCACGATCGGGTCGAACACCTGCAGGAAGCTCTTGAGGCTCAGCACCACGTTGATGGTGAAGAACGCTCCGATGAGCGGGAAGGTGATCGACCGGAACTGCCGCCACGAGCCGGCACCGTCGATGGATGCCGCCTCGTAGAGCTCCCCGGGGATCGTCTGCAGTCCCGACAGGTAGATGATGATCGCGAACGCGCACGCCTGCCAGACCGCGAGCACCACGATCGCCGTCCACGCCAGATCGGGATTCGTGAGGATGTTGTCGCGGAAGACGGGGATGCCCGACAGGATCTGCGGCAGCGAGTTCGCGAAGAAGAACTGGAACACGTAGCCGATGACGAGGATCGCGAGCACGTAGGGCACGAAGAACACGCCGCGGAAGAAGTTCCGCCCCACGATCTTCGCGTTCAGTCCGAGCGCGATGGCGAGCGAGAACACGTTCGTCAGGATCGTCGCGACGATCGCGAAGAGGAACGAGAACCCGTACGCCTGCAGCACGCGTTCGTCGCCGAACAGGTTGGCGTAGTTCGACAGCCCGACGAAGTTCCACGCGCCGTAGCCGGCGTAGTTCGTGAAGCTGAAGAAGATGCCCACGAGGACCGGCAGGGTGTGGAAGGCCGCGAACGCGATGACCGCGGGCCAGACCATCCAGTAGTACGCGGGCGCGGCCCGCCTGCTGTCCGAGCGCATCCGGGTGGCGCGCTTCGCGCCGCCGCCGCCCGTCGACGACCGCGTCGCCTGGGTCAGGGTGCTCATGTCATTCTCCCGTCACGGGGATCGTGCGAGCGGCGACCTTGGCCCACTCGCGGTCGAGGGTGGCGAGCGCGCGCTGCGGATTGCCCGTGAAGAGGGCCTGCTGCACCGTCGCGTCGAGTGGGATGCCGGGCGGCACCTGGTGATCGATGAAGCCGGTGATGCGGCCCTCGTCGAACCACGGCGCGACCGACTGGATCGCCGGGTCGTCGCTGAGCTCGGCGCCCTCCACCGAGGGGATCATGTTCTGCGACGCCGCGAAGGCCGTGATCACGTCCTCGCTGAAGAGGTACTCGATGAAGCGCATGGCCTCCTCGCTCTTCGGCGCGTCCTTGCCCATCGTCACGACGACGTCGACGCCCGAGACGAGCAGCCGGTCGGCGGGGTCGTCGGTCGGGTAGGGGAAGATCCCCAGGTTGATCTCCTCGTTCACGCCCTTGATCGGGTTCACCGCCCAGATGCCCTGCATGTACATCGCCGCGTCGCCGTTGGCGAACGCCGCGTTGCCGTCGTCGTAGGTGCGGCCGCGGTAGCCCTCCTGCGCGTACGAGTAGAGCTGCGCCTGCCGGTCGAGCACCTCCGGGTAGTCCTGCTCGAACGAGACCGACGAGTCGGGGCCGACGTCGGCGCCCTCCTCGCGCATCTCGTCGAAGAACCCCTCCTGCGCCGGGTAGGCGCCGAGGCCGTTGAACGACGGCAGCGTCGTCCACGCATCGCCGAGCGTGCCGTAGAACGGCGTGATCCCGGCATCCTGCAACTGCTCGCACACCTGGATGAGCTCGTCGAAGGTCTCGGGGACCTCGATGCCCTGCTCCTCGAAGATGTCGATGTTGTAGATGATGCCGTTGGCGTTGTTGACGTAGCCGAGGCCGTTGACCTCGTCGCCGAACGTGCCGAGGTCCGCGAGGATCTCCTGCACCGCCGGGTTGATGGTCTCGAGTACGGGATCGTCGCTGAAGTCGTGGAAGACCCCGGCCTGCGCGAGGCGGCCGAAGTTCCCGTTGGCGTTCAGCGTGATGACGTCGGGCGTGCGGTCCTTCACCAGGAGCGTGCGGATCAGCGTGTCGGCGTCGGCGACCTGGTTCTGCACCACGTCGATGTCGGGGTTCTCGGCCTCGAAGTCGTCGATGATCTGCTGGAAGTCCTCGAGCGCCTCGCCCTTGAACTGGAAGAAGTCGAGCTGCGTCCGGCCGTCGCCCGCGTCGCCGGTCGCGCACCCGGCGAGCAGCAGGCTCGCGGCGGCGGTGAGGGCGACGGATGCCGCGGCGACGGGCGCTCGTCGCCGACCTCGCCGTCTCCGGTGCGAATGCGTGCGGATGGTCTGGTCCCTCATCGTGCGCCTCCTTGCGCGTTCGGGTTGAGCGTCAGGCGGTGGTGAGCTCGAGCAGCACGAGCTGCCCGGGGAAGAGCACCGGGGCCTGCAGGCCCGCGGTGCCCAGTTGCCGGCCGGTCAGCACGATCGGCTGCTCGGCCCAGGGGAGCGTGGACTGGCCGGGGCCGTGGTCCAAGCGTCCGGCGGCGATCCGCACCGCGTACCTGCGGTCCGGGTCGAGGCCCGGCAGCGTGAAGCGGCCGGGCGGGTGGGTCACGCTGGTGGTCACCTGCGTGAACGTGAAGAGCGCGGATGCCGCGTCGCCCGCGACCACGCCGCGCACGTCGGTGGTGTCGTCGCGGGTGTCGCCGTGCACGAGCGTGCCGGTGTGGATGAGCGCGCGGTGCCGCTTGTGGAGGTCGACCCATTCGCGCACGCGGGCGAGCCCGGCGTCGTCGAGGGTCGTCAGGTCCCATTCGACGCCGAAGTGCCCGAACAGGGCGACGCCGGCGCTCGTGTCGAGCTGCACGGTGCGGCCCGTGGTGTGCACCTCGGGGCTCGTCAGGTGGGCGCCCATCATTTCCGTCGGCACGAGGATCCCGGTGTAGCGCTGGATCTGGAGGCGCTCGATGGGGTCGAGGGTGTCGCTCGTCCAGATGCGGTCGGTGTGCTCGAGGATCCCGAGGTCGACGCGCGCGCCGCCCGACGCGCACGACTCGATCTCGAGTCCGGGGTGGCGGCGCTTGAGCTCGGCGAGCAGCCGGTACAGCGCCTGCACGTTCTCGTGCACGCGCGCGCGGCCGGTGTGGGCGCTGCCGGCCTCGAGCAGGTCGCGGTTGTGGTCCCACTTGAGGTAGGCGATGTCGTACTCGGCGAGCAGCGCGTCGAGCCGCGCGAGCAGGTACTGCCAGGCGTCGGGATTGGCGAGGTCGACCACGTACTGCTGGCGCGCGGGCACGGGCAGGTCGTCGCGACCGCGGAGGATCCAGTCGGGGTGGTTGCGGGCGAGTTCGGAGTCGAGGTTCACCATCTCGGGCTCGACCCACAGGCCGAACTCCATGCCGAGCGACGTGACCGTCTCGATGAGCGGACCGAGCCCGTCGGGCCACACGGTCTCGTCGACCCACCAGTCGCCGAGGCCCGCGGTGTCGTCGCGGCGGCCGAGGAACCATCCGTCATCGAGCACGAACCGCTCGACGCCGACGGATGCCGCACGCCGGGCCAGCTCGTCGATCTTCTCGCGGTCGTGGTCGAAGTACACGGCCTCCCACGTGTTGAGCGTGACCGGGCGGGGGCGGCGCGGATGCTGCGGACGCGCGCGCAGTTCGCGGTGGAACCGGCTCGACAGCTCGGTCAGCCCGTCGCCCCACGAGCCGATCGCCCACGGCGTCGCGTACGACTCGTCCTGCTCGAGGACGACCTCGCCGGGGGCCAGCAGCTCGCCCGCGCCGAGGGAGGACTCGCCCGTGGGCAGGCGCTCGGCGAGGAGGCGGTGGTTGCCGCTCCAGGCGGTGTGCACGGCGTGGACCATCCCGCGTTCGAAGCCGAATCCGCGGCGGCCCGCGGCGATGACCAGGCTCGCGTCGGCGCCGGGCCGCCCACGGCGGCTCTCGCGCAGGTGCGTGCCGATCGTGAACTCGTGGCGCTGCGGCGACCGCTCGCGGAGGTGGCGCCCGGTGGTGTCGAGGAGTTGGTCGGCGGTGGCGGGCATGGGGAAGAACGGGGTGAGCGCGACGACCGAGTAGGGCGCGTCCGCGAGGTTCCGCAGGGTGATGCGCTGCCGGAACAGGCCTGAGGCGGTCACCTCGAGTTCGATGGTCGCCTCGAGGCCGGCGGCGTCGTCGCGGGCGGTGATCGTCGCGGTGGCGGCATCCGTCTGCACGTCGACGGTCGCGAGGCGCGTCGAGAAGTCGCGGCCGTCGCGGTGGCCCGCGAGACCGGGGGTGCCGAGCCACCCCGACGACTCCTGCGGGATGAGGGTGAGGGCGGCGGGTACGTCGATGCCGCCGGAGACGCGCTGGGGGATCGCCGCGAGGGCCATGGCCGCGAGCTCGTCGGCGCCCACCTCGCCGAGGTCGGGTCCCCAGTGCACGATCGCGGGGAGGGGCGCGTGGTCGAGGGAGAGCACCACGCTGGTGCCGCCGTTGCGGAGGTGGATCGGGTCGGTGCCGCGCTGCATGACGTTCTTTCTATGACAGAAATAAATGATCTGTCAATCCCGTTGCGCTCGGCGTCGCAGCCGTGTTTCGTAGGTACGTTCGTGTCAAGATGGAACGAACCACGGCGATGGAGGGCGGCGATGACGCAGGTCGAACTCGGCGGCTCCGCGCGAGAACTGGCCCGCCAGGTGCTCATCCACGGCCCGATCTCCCGCGCCGACCTCGGCCGCCGCCTCGGCCTGTCGCCCGCGAGCCTCACCCGCCTGTCGAAGCCGTTCCTCGACCGCGGCCTGTTCGTCGAGGCACCCGACCTCGTGCAGGGCGCCACCGGCCGGCCCGCCCGCCCGCTCGACGTGCGCGCCGACGCCCGCCGATTCGTCGGCGTGAAGCTCAGCGGCGACGCCGCCCATGCCGTGCTCACCGACCTGCGCGCCACCGCGGTCGCGCGCGAGGAACGCGCGCTCGACCGGCACGACCCCCGCGCGGTCGTCGGCGTCATCGGCGACCTCGTCGAGACCCTGCTCGCCGCCGAGGGGCCCGACCTCCCGAGGGTGTCCGGCCTCGGCGTCAGCGTCGGCGGCAACGTCGCCGACCAGCGCGTCGTCACCCGCGCCCCGTTCCTCGGCTGGCGCGACGTCGCGCTCGCCGACCTCCTCGAAGCACGCCTCGGCCTGCCCGTCGACGTCGAGAACGACGTGACCGCGCTCACCACCGCCGAACAGTGGTTCGGCCCAGCCCGAGGGCGCGACGCGTTCGCCGTCGTCACCGTCGGCGCCGGCGTCGGCTACGGACTCGTCATGCACGACCGGGTCGTCACCACGCCCGACACGGGCCTCGGCCTCGGCGGCCACCTGCCCCTCGACCCCAGCGGCCCGCTCTGCGTGGACGGTCACCGAGGATGCTCGACCGCGATGCTCTCGATCCCCAGCATCTGCGCGCAGGTCGGCATCGCCCTCGGGCGCGAGATCGGCTACGACGAGGTGATCGAACTCGCCGCGGCGCGGCATCCGCTCGCCCGTTCGGTGACGGATGCCGCGGGCCGCTCGCTCGGCCGCATGATGGGCTACATCGCCAACCTCGCCATGGTCGACGCGATCGTGCTCTCAGGGGAGGGCGTCGGACTGTGGTCGGTCGCGGGCGACACGGCGCTCGCCGCGCTCGCCGCGGACCGCGACCCCGAGGCGTCCGAGGTCGTCGTGCACGTCGACGACACGGGCTTCGACCCGTGGGCGCGCGGCGCGGCCGCCGTCGCCATCCAGGGCGCGCTCGCGCGCCTGCGCCTCCCCGCCTGACGCACCCGCCCCGACGCGCGGGGCCGGTCAGAGCTCGGGCGGGGTGGCGGTCGAGGAGCGCACGCGCAGCTCGAACGGCAACTGCGTCATCGACGCCCCGGGTGCGGCATCCGGCCCCGGCTCGAGCTGCTCCATGAGGATCTCGACGGCCTGCTCGCCCTGGCCGCGCGGGAACTGCGCGACCGTCGACAGGCCGAAGAAGTCGGAGAGGTCGTAGTCGTCGATGCCGATGATCGACACGTCGCGGGGCACGACCAGCCCGAGGTCGCGCGCGGCGAGGATCGACCCGATCGCCATCTCGTCGGATGCCGCGAAGATCCCCGTCGGCCGGTCGTGGGGGCGCCCGAGCAGCTGCTTCGCCGCGTGGTAGCCGCCGCGGATGGTGAAGTCGGCCGGCGCGAACAGCGTCGGGTCGGGCTCGACGCCCACCTCGCGCAGCGCCGCCTCGTACCCGAGCCGTCGGTTGGTGGGCAGGTGGAAGTCGAGGTCGAATTCGAGGTCGCCGCCGATGTGCGCGATCCGGCGATGGCCGAGCCCGATGAGGTGCTCGGTCGCGAGCCGCGCCACCCCCACGTCGTCGATCGTCAGGGTGCGCACGCCGGGGATCGGACCGCCGACGCCCACGAGCGGCTTGCCGAGGTCGTGCAGGCGCTGCACCTCGTGCTCGGTGAGCTCGAGGGAAACGGCGATGACCGCGTCGACGCGCTGGCGCAGCAGGAAGTGCTCGAACACGCTCGAGCGCTCGCGCCCGTCGCCGGACAGGTTGTAGAGCGTGAGGTCGTACCCGCGGCGCAGCAGCGCCTGCTGGGCGCCCTCGAGCACCGACGAGAAGAACCACCGGTTGAGGAACGGGATGACCACGCCGATGTTCCGGGTGCGGCCCGAGGCGAGGCTCGACGCGTTCGACGACACGACGTAGCCCAGCAGGGCCGCCGCCTCCTCGACCTTCGCCTTCGACGTGGGGGAGACGTGACCGCGGCCGCTCAGGGCACGCGAGACGGTCGCGGTGGAGACCCCCGCGAGCTTCGCCACTTCCTCGATGCCGGCCATCGCTCCTCGCCCGCCGCGGACTGCTCGGGGTGCAGGCCGGCGGCACCCGATCCTATCGCCGCGCGGAGTGGCGCATTGCCGCGTCCCTCGGACTGGGGTAGGAAAGCAGCGTTCAGGGCTCGTCCTCCGGGGGGACAGGCTTGCCCACCTGCACCGTGATGAAAGGGAAGTCCGCGTGAAGTGGGTCAAGCGCCTCGCCCTGGGGCTCGTCGTCGTGTTCGCCCTGTTCTACATGATCACCCGTCCGGAGGATGCCGCCGGGGCGGTGCAGGGCGCGGTCGCCGCCGTGTGGGGCGGCGTCGAGGCGGTGGGCCGGTTCTTCTCGTCGCTGGCCGCCGCGTAGCCGCGAACGGATGCCGCCGGTGACCCCGAACGCCCGCAGCCTGTTCGACCCGCGGGTCGAGCGGTTCCTCATCGCCGACGAGGGCGAGGTGATCGTCGACGAGGTCGCCAAGCACTGGGCGGCGATCGTCAAGCCGGTCCTGCTGCTCGTCGCCGCGGTGCCGCTGCTGATCATCGCGTTCTGGGTGCCGCCGCAGGCGTGGTGGCTGCCGGCCCTCGCCGCCCTGGTGCTCGCCGTGTGGGGCCTCTGGCGTATCCTGCAGGCGCAGATGGACCGCTTCGTGATCACCAACATGCGCGTGTTCCGCGTGCACGGCATCCTCACGCAGAACATCGCGACGATGCCGCTCGCGCGAATCCTCGACATCTCGGTGCGCCGACCGGTCGTCGGCCGCATCTTCGGCTTCGGCCACTTCGTGTTCGAGTCGGCCGCGCAGACCCAGGGGCTCAAGGAGATCCGTTACGTCGGGGCGCCCAACGAGCGCGACCTCACCATCCAGCGCGTCATCGCCCGCGCAGGCCTCCGCGGTCCGGTGCGCGGCACCCAACCGATCGCGCCCGTCCCGCAGGCGTTCCAGCCGTCCGCGACGCGTCACCCAGTCGGCCCCGACGAGTACCGCGACGGCCGACGCGACGAGCTCGGCCCGAACGACACGATGCCGATCCACCTGTGAACGGATGCCGCCCGGCGGGCCGCGCCGGGACGGCCGCCGCGCGCGCGGCGCGGGCGCCGTGGCATCCGCTCGCCTCGATTTCTCGACACGCCGCCGCATGGGTATCCTTGTGTGGCCCCCGGTCGCGTGAGGAACGTGGTCGGGTGTACGGCGAGTTACCCAAGCGGCCAAAGGGATCTGACTGTAAATCAGCTGGCATAGCCTTCGGGGGTTCGAATCCCTCACTCGCCACCACGTGAAAGCCCCGGTCCGCCGGGGCTTTCGTCGTTCTCGGCGACGGATGTCGCGTCCGGCCGCGGTCCGTGCACGGGCGATCGTGGTCGGGGCGGATGCCGCGGCGGGGCGTAGCGTGGGGGCATGACGCCTGACGCCGGCCACGCGGCATCCGCAGACCTGCTCGCCATCGCCCGACGGATCGCGCTCGCCGTCGCCGAGACCGCGCTCGAGGAACGTCGCCGCGGCATCGCCGTGGAGGCGACGAAGTCGACGCCGACCGACGTGGTCACCGCCGTCGACCGCGACACCGAGGCCCGGATCCGGTCGATGATCCTCGACGCCCGGCCCGACGACGGCATCTTCGGCGAGGAGGACGACACGCACGTCGGCACGAGCGGACTCAACTGGGTCGTCGACCCGATCGACGGCACCGTCAACCTGCTGTACGACATCCCGGCCTGGTCGGTGAGCATCGCCGTCGTCGACGGGCCGCCCGACCCGGAGCACTGGAACGCGGTGGCCGGCGTCGTCGTGAACCCGGTGTCGGGGGAGGTGTTCGCCGCATCGGCGGGCGGCGGCGCGCACCTCGGCGACCGCGAGCTGCGGGTCAACACCGGGGTCGCGCTGCCGCAGGCGCTCGTCGGCACCGGCTTCGGGTACGCCGTCGACCGGCGGCGCAGCCAGGCCGAGGCGCTGCTGCACGTGCTGCCGCGCGTGCGCGACATCCGCCGAATCGGATCGGCCGCGCTCGACCTCGGCGCGGTCGCCGCGGGCCGGCTCGACGCGTTCTACGAACAGGGCCTGAACCCGTGGGATCACGCCGCGGGCGCGCTGATCGTGCGCGAGGCGGGCGGCCGCGTCGGCGGGCCCGACGGAGGGCGCGAGAACGAGCGACTGCTGCTCGCCGCGGCGCCGTCGGTGTTCGACCAGCTCGCCGCGCTGCTGCACGACGCTGGCGTGCCGGCCGACTGAGCCTGCGGCGCCGGGTTCTCCACAGGGGAGTCCACGCGCGACACGCGTTCGCACACCGACATGGCGCCGCGGCGACGAAGCGGTTACGCTTTATCGATCCGTGACCTTCGACCGCGTTCGAAGGTGCGCGGCCGAAGGTCCCCCGATCCCGAGCCGAAAGTCCCCCCACGTGCCCGAGACCCCCCTCGTGCCCGACGGTTCCACGCCAGGCACTCAGGCCCATTCGCGGCCTGAGCGACCCCTGACCCGTCGCGAACTGCGGGACCGCTCCACCTCGTCGGCCGAGCCGGCCGGCCCTCGGGCCGGCATGGACTCGGCCTTCGGCGTCTCCGGGGGAGCCTCGTTCGAGTCGTTCCTCCCGGGCCGTGGGGCAGCGCCCGCGCCGTCCTCGACGGGGTCGCCCTCGATGTCGGGCCGAGCGGATGCCACGGGGCCGCTGCGTCCGCGCGACCGTCGTGAGGCGCCCGCAGCCCCGGTCGCGCCGGCCGCCCCGGCCGCTCCGGCCGCGAGCTCGCGCCGCCTCCGCCGCGAGGCCGAGACGCTG
>NZ_LQGY01000063.1 GCF_001620055.1 Agromyces sp. NDB4Y10
CGCGTCGGCGCGGGCGCCGGTCAGGCCCTCGAGCCGGGCGCGCCAGTCCGTGCCGTCGGTCGCGCCGGCGACCGTCGCGCCGCGCGCACCGGACGCGGGCGACTCGGGTTCGGGCATGCACCCATGCTCGCACCCGCCGCCGACGCCGGGCGCGCGTCAGCCGCTGACCGCGACGTCCCAGGTCGCGCCGGAGACCACCACGTCGGCGCGCGCGACCGTCGGCTCGATGATCCGGGCGTTCACGCCGTCGACCTCGACCGCCCAGGCGCGGGCCGCCTCGGGGGTCCGGCCGAACTCGGTGTGGCGGGCGACGAGCCGGCGGAGCCGGTCCTCCTCGGTCGCCTCGACGAACCACGCCTCGTCCACGAGCTCGTCGACCTGCCGCCACGGCTCCTCGTCGACGAGCAGGTAGTTGCCCTCCACGACCACGATGCGCGCGTCGGGTTCGATCGCGATCTCGGCCGCGACGGGCTCGTCGATGCGGCGGTCGAAGCCCGGCGCGTAGACGACGTGGTCGGTCTCCGACCGCACCCGCGCGAGCAGCGCCGCGAAGCCCCATCCGTCGAACGTGTCGATGGCGCCCTTGCGGTCGCGCCGGCCGAGCCGGTCGAGGGTCGCGTTGGCGAGGTGGAACCCGTCCATCGGCAGGTGCACCGCCAGCCCCGCGCCATCCGTGTCGTTCAACCGGGCGACGAGCGCATCGGCCAGCGTCGACTTGCCCGCCCCGGGACTGCCCGTGATGCCGATCACGACGCGATGGGCGGATGCCGCGGCGAGCGCGTCGCGCGCCAGTTCGGCGAGCGCCCCGAGGGCGACCGAGGCGTGCGACGGGACGGCGTCCGGCGAGTCCATGCTCCCCAGCATGGGGCACGGTCGCGCGCGGCGCGAGGGGGTGGCGCTGCCCGGATTCCACCGGGGGGACGCAACACGCCGCGCCGGCCCGACGGGCCGCGGCGTGTTGCGTCCCCTCGCGGGAACACGGGCGGCAGGCGCGGGGCCCGGAGTGCGGCATCCGTTTAGCTCGAATGCCGAGGTTAAGTCAAGACCCTTGAAACGCTTCTCCTCGGACGGGGGTGCGTGTTAGCTTCCCTTCACCTTTGCCCGGACCACCGGGCGATTCCCTGAAGGAGAGCACGTGAGAACACGCACGCGCGGACTGCTCGCTGCCGTCGCAGCGAGCGCGACGATGGTCGCCGGAGCCGCGTTCGGCCCCGCCGCCCTCGCCGCACCCGCGAAGGACCCGAACACCGCGCCGGCGACCGCCGCCGCGGCACGACCCGACAACCGCCCCGGCCCCCTGACCGAGCGGCAGAACGAGCGGCGCAAGGCCGCGCAGGAGCTCATCCTGTCGGGTCAGGCGTCCCCCGGCGAGGACGGCGTCGTCCAGCTGGCCGAGGACAAGTACTACCAGGCCGCCGTCACCGGCACCGGCCGCCTCTTCACGATCCTCGCCGAGTTCGGCGAGCAGGGCAGCGGCAAGCTCGGCACCGTCCCCGGCCCGCTGCACAACCAGATCGCGAAGCCCGACCCGGCGAAGAACAACAGCACGTTCTGGACCCAGGACTTCAGCACCGAGTACTACGAGGAGCTCTTCTTCGGCGAGGGCGAGTCGTTCGCCGACTTCTACTCCAAGCAGTCCGCGGGCAACTACACCGTCGACGGCGCGGTCAGCGAGTGGGTCAAGGTGCCCGGCAACGCGTCGACCTACGGCGACAACTCCGTCGAGGACTACGGCGGGGCGTGGCAGTTCGTCGAGGACTCCGGCAACGCCTGGTACCAGGCGCAGCGCGCCAAGGGCAAGACGGTCGAGCAGATCCGCGCCGAGCTCGCCGAGTTCGACGTCTGGGACCGCTACGACTACGACGGCGACGGCGACTTCGACGAGCCCGACGGGTACCTCGACCACTTCCAGGCCGTGCACGCCGGCGAGGGCGAGGACGCCGGCGGCGGCGCCCAGGGCGAGGACGCCATCTGGTCGCACCGCTGGTACGTCAACTCGACCGACTTCGGCAAGACCGGACCCACGGTCGACGGCACCCAGGTGAAGTTCGGCGGCGCGCAGATCGGCGACACCGGCATCTGGATCGGCGACTACACGACCGAGCCCGAGAACGGCGGCCTCGGCGTCTTCGCGCACGAGTACGCGCACGACCTCGGCCTGCCCGACTTCTACGACACCGCGGGCGGCGAGAACTCGACCGGGTTCTGGACCCTCATGTCGAGCGGCTCGTGGCTCGGCGACGGCGACGGCTCCATCGGCAACAAGCCCAACTACATGGGCCCGTGGGAGAAGCTGCAGCTCGGCTGGCTCGACTACGCCGTGGTCTCGCCGGGCGAGTCCGGCGAGTTCACCCTGAGCCCCGCCGCCCGGCAGGTCGACGGCCAGGAGCAGGCGCTCGTGGTCGACGTCCCCGACGCGGGCATCACCACCGAGTACACCACGCCCGCCTCGGGCTCGTACGCCTGGTGGTCGGGCAGCGCCGACGACCTGAACACCACGCTCACGCGCAGCCTCGATCTCACCGGCATCCGCTCGGCGACGGTCACCGCGAAGGCGTGGTATGACATCGAGGCCGGCTACGACTACCTGTACGCCGAGTACCGTCCGGCGGGCACCACCGACTGGATCCGCATCGGCAAGCCCATCGACGGCTCGACGAGCGGCAAGTGGTCGAGCCTGCGGCTCACCGTGCCCGGTGGCGGGAAGGTCGACTTCCGGTTCCGCTACCAGACCGACGGCGGCGTGCACTACGCCGGTGCGTTCCTCGACGACATCGTCGTGAGGAACGGCGGCACCACGCTGTTCGCCGATGACGTCGAGTCGGGCGACAACGGCTGGACCGCGAACGGGTTCACGCGCAGCACCGGCACCGAGACGAGCGAGGGCGACCGCTACTACCTCGTCGAGAACCGCACCTACGTCGACTACGACACCACGCTGCAGACGGGCCCGTACCAGTTCAGCTACGGACTCACCGCGCCCGACAAGGTCGAGCACTTCCCGTTCGCCGACGGCATGCTCGTGTGGGCGGTCGACGAGGCGTACAGCGACAACAACACCATCGAGCACCCGGGCCACGGCCTGGCGCTGCCGGTGGACGCCCGACCGGCGAAGTTCACCTACGCCGACGGCACCGCGCCGAGCAACCGGCGCCAGCCGCTCGACGCCACCTTCGGCCTGCAGGACGCCGACGACGTGGTGCTCCACAAGGAGGTCACGGTCGGGAAGGGCAAGTCGCAGACCGTGCAGCAGGTCGGCGCCGCGGCGCCGAACGACCGGCAGACGGCGACGTTCACCGACCGCGTGGTCGACGCGTACTTCCACGCGTCGAACCCGCTCGGCGGCGTGAAGGTCGCCGGGCACGGCGTCGACGTCACGGTGCTCACGCAGGAGACCGGCGGCGTCATGACGGTGCGCGTCACCAACCCGGCGGTCCAGCCGTAGGGCCGGCGACCGGCGTCAGCGGATGACGCGGCGGGCCCGCTCCACTCGGAGCGGGCCCGCTTCGCGTTGGGGGCCGTGGCGCGTCGCGTTCGCGGCGGTGCCGCGTCGCGTGCGCGGTCGCTCAGTGCGACAGGCGGTGGGCCCGGGAGTGCTGCAGCGTGGCGGCCTCGACGACCGCGTGCCAGATCCGCTGCGGGAGCGACGCCGTGGATCCGGTCGCGGTGGTGCGCTCCTCGGCGCGGCGCTCGGCGGCGATGCGTCGGTACTCGTTGACGCGCTCGGCGTGCCGGGCGTCGGCGGCCTGCGTCGACTGGGCCAGGTGGTGGTTCGCGAGGTCCATGGTCTCGATCCCTCCGGTGGTCGGATGCTGCGGGATAGGGCCCGTCGGTGGTGGATACGTCGAGGGTCGCGCGATCCCGCGGTCGCGGCATCCGTGGTGACCCGAGACCCGGGCGGGTGGGGGCCCTGAGTCCCGTGGCATCCGTTCGGCTCGGTCGTACGCTCGGCACCAGGGCCGGACCCGCGCGGCCCGCCGAGGAGGGGCCATGTCGCAGCCGTCGCACCCGCAGCCGTCGTACCCACCGCCGCCGTCCGATGCCCTGAACACGATCGAGCACATGCGGGAGTCGGTGTTCTTCGAGGACCCGCACCGGCGCCGCAAGCTCCAGCGCTTCTGGATGCTCCTCGCGCTCTCGTCGGTGATCGCCGCGGCCGGCGTCGTCGCCGACTCGACGGCGACGGTGATCGGCGCGATGATCGTCGCCCCGATGATGCTGCCCATCCAGGGCACGATGCTCGCGACCGTGCTCGGCGACCGGCGCAACCTCACCCGCTCGCTGCTGCTGATGATCGCGGGGGCCGCGGCGGCCATCGCGATCGGCTGGCTCGTGGGCATGCTCGCCCTCAGCCCGATCACCGAGGAGACGAACAGCCAGGTCGCGGGCCGCGCGAGCCCGGGCCTCATCGACCTGCTCGCCGCCCTCGCGACGGGCGCGGTCGGCTCGATCGCGCTCGTGCGCAAGGACATCTCCGACACCCTGCCGGGCGTCGCGATCGCGATCTCGCTCGTGCCGCCGCTCGTCGTGGTCGGCATCGCCGCCGAGTCCGGCGACTGGGGCAGCTCGATCGGTTCGCTCCTGCTGTTCACCGCGAACGTCGCGGCGATCCTCGGCACCGGGGTGGTGATCATGGCGGTGTACCGGGTTCCGCGGTGGGGTCGGCTGGATGCGACGCCCCTCCCGCCGGGCGTCAAGGCGGTGAACCGGCGGCGGTCCAACCTGGCGATCGCGGGCGTGCTGGTGCTCGTTGCCCTGCCGCTCGGGTTCTCGACGCTCGTCACGACGACGCTGAACACGCAGCAGAACGGCATCACGCGTGCGGCCGACGCGTGGGCGGCCGACGAGCAGCTCGACGTCATCTCGGTCGAGTACGTCTCGGCGCTGACGTACGTCGTGCGCATCACGGGCGGCGATGCGGCACCGGATGTCGCACCCTTCGCCGAGCGGCTGCAGACGGCCGGCATCGACCCGGCGAGCGTCGACGTCGAGTGGATCCCCTCGGTCCGGGTCAACGCCGGCTCGGGCGACGGCAGTTGAACGTCGGCATCCCTCTGACTAAAGTCAGAGATATGGACGGCATCACCCGGGTCCGCGAGTTCAACCGCACCGTGACCGAGCGCATCGGCGCGCTCGACGACCACTACCTCGCCCGCGGCCGACCCCTCGGGCAGTCCCGCCTGCTCTGGGAGATCGGCGCGGCCGGGCCGGAGGGCGCCGAGCTCCGCGACCTCCGCGAGCGGCTCGGGCTCGACTCCGGGTACCTCAGCCGGCAGCTCCGGGCGCTCGAGGCCGACGGGCTCGTGCGGGTCGAGCCCGCCGCCGACGACTCGCGTGTCCGCGTCGTGCGGCTCACCGAGCTCGGCCGCGCCGAGCGGGCCGAACTCGACCGCGGATCCGACGACCTCGCCCGCGGCATCCTCGACCCCCTCACCGACCGGCAGCGCACCCGGCTGCTCGACGCGATGGACGAGGTGCGACGCCTCATGACGGCGTCGGCCGTCGAGGTGCGCGTCGTCGACCCCGCCGAGCCGGCCGCGCGAGCCAGCATCGACGCGTACTTCGCCGAGCTCGCGACACGGTTCGACGTCGGGTTCGACCCCGGGCAGTCGCGGCCCACGAGCGACGACGAGTTCCGCGAGCCGCAGGGCGCGTTCCTCGTCGCGTTCCTGCACGGCACCGCGGTCGGATGCGTCGGCGTGAAGCGGCGCGACGGCGACGAGTACGCCGAGATCAAGCGACTCTGGGTCTCGCCCGACGCGCGCGGCATCGGGCTCGGGGCACGGCTGCTGCGCGAGGTCGAGGCGGCCGCTCGGCGGCTGGGCGCGGCATCCGTTCGCCTCGACACGAACCGCACGCTCACCGAGGCGATCGCGCTGTACCGCGCGAACGGGTACGTCGAGATCGACGACTTCAACGGCGAGCGCTACGCCGACTTCTGGTTCGAGAATCCGCTCGACTGACCCGCGCGGGTTCGCGCGCGCCGCGATGCATGAGAATCCGGGTCACGGATGCCACTGGGGCGCGGTGATGCGGATTCTCCTGCATTCGCGCAGGCCGCGGCTGCGGTGCAGCGGCCGCCTGCGAGACTGGGGCGATGCCCCGCCGAAGCCGCCCTGCCGGCCGTCCCGCCGCCCGTCCCTCGGCCGTCCGCACGGTCGCGCGCTGGCTGCTCGCGGGCCTGCTCGTCTTCGCCGGGGTCTCGCACCTGAGCTGGGGGCGCCGCGGGTTCCGCATCGCGGTGCCCGATTGGGTGGCATCCGACCGCGCGGGGAAGGACGTCGTGGTGGTCACGTCGGGGATCGCGGAGATCCTGCTGGGCACCGCGACCGCCGTCGCCCCGGCGCGCGAGCGGGGCAGGGTGGGCGCCGCAGTCGCCGCGTTCTTCGTCGCCGTGTTCCCGGGCAACGTGCACCACTGGCGCACCGGGCGGCCGGTGCCGTTCATGCGGACCGACCGGGCGCGGTTCCTGCGACTGTTCCTGCAGCCGGTGCTCGTCGCCTGGGCGCTGTGGAGCACCGGCCCGGCGGCATCCCGTCGCGCATCCTGAGCACCCCGCGCGTCGACGGATGCCGCGGCTCGCGGCCGGCGGACGCCGCCCCGGGGCCGCTCAGCCCCGGAACTCGACCTCGCGGAGCGCCCCCGGGTAGAGGCGGTCGAGCAGGCCGAGCGCGAGCGATCGGAGCACCGCTTCGAGCTCCTGCCGCATCCGCTCGTCGTCGCCGCGCGACCCGGGCGACTCGCGCGTCTGCGCCCACACGACCGCGAGCCGCTCCTGCTCGGCGACGACGGCCTCGACGACGAGCTCGCGCCAGAACGGCGGGTACTCCCCCTCCGTCCAGGCGCCGCGCCCGCGGCCGTAGTGCGCGACGGCGAGGTACCGCAGCAGCGACGAGGTCACGAGTCCGTCGAGGAACGCGTCCTCCCAGCGGAGGCTCGCGTCGCTGCGACCCCGGTACACGTTCACGCCGCGTGCGAGACCCGCGCCGCCGAGCGCCCCGACGATCGCGCCCGCGACCATGCCCGCGCCGAACGTGAGTCCGCCCGCGGCGAGGTCGGCGCCGAGCCCGGTGAGCGCCCCGGAGACCACGCCGCCGAGCGCGGCCGTCCGGCCCTCGTCGAGCGGCGCATCGACGTGCACGTCGTCGGCGACGCGCTCGAGCACCGCGTCGGTCGCGCGCCCCTCGAGCCGGTGGATGGCGATGAGCTCGTCGGTGCTCGCCCGAAGGTCGTCGCGCAGTCGGGCCGACATCCGCTCCGCGGCATCCGCTCGCGCCTGCGACCGAGCCGGGTTCGGCAACCCGAACGATCCGCCGACGCGCGACGAGAGCGGCTCGGCCGGCAGCACGACCCGGTCGGCCGCCGCCCGCTCGATGGGCCCCGCGAGCGCCGCCATGGACCGCTCGAACTCGTCCATGCGCTGGTCGCGCCACGCGGCGGCGAGGCGCCCGAACGCCGCCTGCGAGCCATCGGGGACGAGGTCGTCGATCGCGTCGAACAGCGTGAACTCCTGCACCCAGCACCGGGCGAACGCGTCGAGGGCGAGCACGCCGCGCACGTGCGGCCGGTCGGCGAGCGCGGCCTGCCAGCGCGCGGCATCCGCGGCTTCGACCGCCGGTTCGCGGGGCGGGCCGGTCTGGTTGAGCAGCACCAGCACGGGCTTGCCGATCCACTCGAGCACCTCGAGCTCGGGGCCGAGGTAGCCGGCGTCGTCGGGCTCCTCGGCCGCGTTCACCAGGTAGAGCACGACGTCGGCCTGCTCGGCGACGTTGCGCACCGCGAGCTGGCTGAGCCACAGGGCGCGGTCGCGGTAGCGGTCCCACACCTGCGACAGGAACCAGCCGATCGGGTTGCGATCCTGCCGCAGCCGCCGCACGAGGCGCACGCTGTCGCCGAAGCCGGGCGTGTCCCACAGGGTGAGCAGGTCGCCGTACGTGGTCTGCACGAGCGGATACGGGGTCGCCTCGGCGGTCACGTGCGGGGCGTCGCGCACCTCGCCGACGTCGCGGCCGAGGAGCGTGCGCGCGAGCGTGGTCTTGCCGGCGTTCGTGTGCGAGATGAGCGAGAGCGACACGGCGCCCGCGTCGCGGCCCGGCACGTCGGCGGCGGTCATCGCCGGCTCCGCCCGTCGGGGCGGGGTGCGTCGACGGATGCCGCCTCCGCGAGCTGCGCGGCCGCCC
Organism: Agromyces sp. NDB4Y10; assembly: GCF_001620055.1. Taxonomy (GTDB): domain Bacteria; phylum Actinomycetota; class Actinomycetes; order Actinomycetales; family Microbacteriaceae; genus Agromyces; species Agromyces indicus. Next base: position 8,181 of record NZ_LQGY01000063.1, read on the forward strand.
GCTCGGGATCGGGGTCGGCGAGGTCGACGAACAGGGCGGTGCCGCCGTGCGCCTCGACGAGCTCGCGCCAGGCGGCGCGGCGCGCCTCGCGGCGGGCGTGGTCGTCGGGCCAGCGGGTGAGGAACGGGGACTCGTCGATGAGGGCGACGGTGGTGGCGCCGGGGTCGGTGGGGCGGGCGGCGGCCGAGCGGGC
>NZ_LQGY01000064.1 GCF_001620055.1 Agromyces sp. NDB4Y10
CATGGGGGAACACTCCGTGGTCGCGGATCGGGGGAATCGGCAGGGTCGACCGCCGGCGATCCTAGCGAGACGGTCTGGGAGTGCCGTTCAGGACGTGCCGGACGGCGCCGTCAACCGAAGATCGCCGCGACGATGTCGTGCGTGTATCCCTCCGGGCTCACGTTCGCCCACCGCGTCGCGATCCACACGCCCTCGCGGAGGAAGTGGGACTCGCCCCACTCGCCCGCGTCGGTGGTCTCCTCGATGACGCACCGCGTGCCCTCGAGCTCCTCGTAGCAGGTGAACCCGGCGTCGGGGAAGTACTCGGCCATGGAGTCCTGCTGCTCGGGCGTCAGGCCCGCGACGTTGGTGATGATGCCCACGTCGCCGCCGCCCGCCTCCTGCACCCAGGCGCACCGGAGCTCCGCCGTGCCCTCGAGCATCGTGATCGCACCGCGATCGTTCGACCCCCACAGCGGTTCGTCCTCCGACCAGGCGGGGTTCAGGACCAGGCCGCCGAGCTCGGGCGCCCAGTCGCGCGTGTAGATCCCGGCGCAGTCGGTCGGGATGACCACGGCCGACGGCGTGCCCGGGTCGGAGGTCGCGGGCGGCTCCGACGGCGGCGTGCTGGGCGCCTCGGACGTCGGAGTCGGCGCGCTGGTCGTGGGCGACGGCTCGGGCGAGCGACCGCCCGACATCCCGAGGACGACGACCACCACGACGGCGATCCCGAGGAGGACGGCGCCGACGATGAGCCAGAACACGGGTCGTCGCGTGAGCGGGGTGGTCGGTTCGTTCGGGGTCTCGGTCACGATCAACCTCTCGACGGGGATGCCCGGAGTCTACGACCGGGGCCGCCGACGGCGGGTCAGCCCGCGCACGCGTCGCCGAAACGCCGAAGGGCCCCGGATCGCTCCGGGGCCCTTCGGGTGCGCGTGCGGCGGCGCGGACGCCGCCGCACTCGCGTCAGCTGTAGTTGCCGGGGGTGAAGTCGTCGCTCGAGAACGAGTCGAAGTCGACGAAGCTGAGGTCGCCCTCGGTGAACGCGGCGTCGTCGGAGAAGATGCGGTTCGGGTAGCGCTCCGCCTTCGCCTCCTCGGTCGCCTCGACGGTCACGTTCCGGTACTTGTTCAGACCGGTGCCCGCCGGGATCAGCTTTCCGATGATCACGTTCTCCTTGAGGCCCACCAGCGGGTCGGACTTGCCCTCCATGGCGGCCTGCGTGAGCACGCGGGTCGTCTCCTGGAAGGACGCGGCCGACAGCCACGACTCGGTCGCGAGCGAGGCCTTGGTGATGCCCATGACCTCCTGGCGCGCCGACGCCGTCTTCCGGCCCTCGGTGAGCGCCGCGCGGTTGATCTCGTTGTACTTCGAGCGGTCCACGAGCTCACCGGGCAGCAGGTCGGTGTCGCCGTGGTCGACGACGGTGACCTTGCGCAGCATCTGGCGCACGATGACCTCGATGTGCTTGTCGTGGATCGGCACGCCCTGCGAGCGGTAGACGTCCTGCACGCCGTTCACCAGGTGCTTCTGCACCTCGCGAACGCCCTTGACCCGGAGGACCTCCTTCGGGTCGACGGTGCCGACGATCAGCTGCTGGCCGAGCTCGACGTGCTGGCCGTCCTCGACGAGCAGCGTCGAGCGCTTGAGCACGTTGTACGCGATCGGCTCGTCGCCGTTGTCGGGCGTGAGGATGACCTTGCGCTGCTTCTCGGTCTCGTCGATCGTGATGCGGCCTGCGGCCTCCGCGATCGGCGACGCACCCTTGGGGGTGCGGGCCTCGAACAGCTCCTGCACGCGGGGCAGACCCTGCGTGATGTCGTCGGCCGAGGCCGAACCACCGGTGTGGAAGGTACGCATCGTCAGCTGCGTGCCCGGCTCGCCGATCGACTGGGCGGCGATGATGCCGACCGCCTCGCCGATGTCCACGAGCTTGCCCGTCGCGAGCGACCGGCCGTAGCACTTCGCGCAGACGCCGACCGCCGACTCGCAGGTCAGCACCGAGCGGACCTTGATCGACTCGACGCCCGCCGCGACCAGCTTGTCGATGAGCACGTCGCCCACGTCGTCGCCGGCCTCGGCCACGACCTCGCCCTTGGCGTTCACCGCATCGGCGGCGAGGCTCCGCGCGAACACCGAGTTCTCGACGTTCGGGTCGCGGACCAGGGTGCCCGTGGAATCCGTCGCCGCGATCGGCATCTCGAGGCCCTTGCCGGTGCCGCAGTCGTCCTCGCGGATGATGACATCCTGCGAGACGTCGACCAGACGACGGGTCAGGTAGCCCGAGTCCGCCGTACGGAGCGCGGTGTCGGCGAGGCCCTTGCGGGCACCGTGCGTGGCGATGAAGTACTCCGCCACCGACAGCCCCTCGCGGTACGAGGAGATGATCGGGCGCGGGATGATCTCGCCCTTCGGGTTGTTCACCAGGCCTCGCATACCGGCGATGTTGCGCACCTGCAGCCAGTTACCACGCGCACCCGACGTCACCATGCGGTTGATGGTGTTGTCCTGGTTCGACGCGAACTCCTCCTGCATGGCCTTGGCGACCTCGTCGGTGGCCTTCGTCCAGATCTGGATGAGTTCCTGGCGACGCTCGAGGTCGGTCGTGAGGCCCTTCTCGAACTGCGACTGGACCTTCGCGGCCTGCTTCTCGTACTTCGAGACGATCTCGCGCTTCTGCGGCAGCTCGACGACGTCGGACAGCGCGACGGTCACGCCCGAACGGGTCGCCCAGCGGAAGCCGGCGTCCTTGATCCGGTCGAGCGTCGCGGCCACCTCGGTCTTCGGGTAGCGCTCGGCGAGGTCGTTGACGATCGCCGAGATCTGGCCCTTGCCGGCCTGCGCGTTGAAGTACGGGTAGTCCTCCGGCAGCGCCTCGTTGAACAGGGCGCGACCGAGGGTCGTCTCGAGCAGGAACGGCTCGCCCGGCACGAAGCCCTCGGGGGCCTCGCCCTCGCGGAAGTGCAGCCCCGCGAGGCGGATCTTCACCTTCGCGCCGAGGTCGAGCGCGAGCTCGCCCGGACGGTTCTGGTCGAACGCGAGGATCGCCTCGGCGATCGACGAGAACGCGCGGCCCTCGCCGGCGGCGCCCGGCTTCTCGGTCGTCAGGTGGTGCAGGCCGATGATCATGTCCTGCGAGGGCAGGGTCACCGGACGGCCGTCCGACGGCTTGAGGATGTTGTTCGACGCCAGCATCAGGATGCGGGCCTCGGCCTGGGCCTCGACCGACAGCGGCAGGTGCACGGCCATCTGGTCGCCGTCGAAGTCCGCGTTGAACGCGGCGCAGACGAGCGGGTGCAGCTGGATGGCCTTGCCCTCGACCAGCTGCGGCTCGAACGCCTGGATGCCGAGGCGGTGCAGCGTGGGCGCGCGGTTCAGCAGGACGGGGCGCTCGCGGATGATCTCCTCGAGCACGTCCCACACCTGCGGACGCGAACGCTCCACCATGCGCTTGGCGGCCTTGATGTTCTGCGCGTGGCTCAGGTCGATGAGGCGCTTGATGACGAACGGCTTGAACAGCTCGAGCGCCATCTGCTTCGGCAGGCCGCACTGGTGCAGCTTGAGCTGCGGACCGACGACGATGACCGAACGACCCGAGTAGTCGACGCGCTTGCCGAGCAGGTTCTGGCGGAAGCGACCCTGCTTTCCCTTGAGCATGTCGCTCAGGGACTTCAGGGCGCGGTTGCCGGTACCGGTGACGGGGCGACCGCGGCGGCCGTTGTCGAACAGCGCGTCGACGGCCTCCTGCAGCATCCGCTTCTCGTTGTTGACGATGATCTCTGGCGCACCGAGGTCGAGCAGGCGGCGGAGGCGGTTGTTGCGGTTGATCACGCGGCGGTACAGGTCGTTGAGGTCGGAGGTCGCGAAGCGGCCACCGTCGAGCTGGACCATCGGACGGAGCTCCGGCGGGATCACGGGGACCACGTCGAGCACCATCGCGGCCGGCGAGTTGCCGGTCTGCAGGAACGAGTTCACGACCTTGAGCCGCTTGATCGCGCGGATCTTCTTCTGGCCCTTGCCCTCGGCGATCTGCAGGTGCAGGTCGTCGGCCTCGGCCTGGAGGTCGAAGGACTCGAGGCGCTTCTTGATCGCCTCGGCGCCCATGTACGCCTCGAAGTACATGCCGAAGCGGTCCTGCAGCTCTTGGAAGACGGAGTCCTCGGGCTTGAGGTCGCCGACCTTCAGCGTGCGGAAGTCCTCCCACACGCGCTCGAGGTGCGCGATCTGCTCGTCGGCGGACTTGCGGACGCCGGCCATCTCCTTGTCGGCGGCGGCCTCGGCCCGCTTGCGCTGGTCGGCCTTGGCACCCTCGGCCTCCAGGGCCGCGAGCTCCTCCTCCTTGCGCTTCATGAGGTCGGCGATGCGCGCGTCGCGGGCGTCGCCGATGGTCTTGATCTCGAGCCGGAGCTCGTTCTCGAGGCCCGGCATGTCGGCGTGACGACCCTCGTCGTCGACGTCGATGACCATGTACGCGGCGAAGTAGATGACCTTCTCGAGGTCCTTCGGCGCCATGTCGAGCAGGTAGCCGAGACGGCTGGGCACGCCCTTGAAGTACCAGATGTGCGTGACCGGCGCGGCGAGCTCGATGTGGCCCATGCGCTCACGGCGGACCGAGGACTTGGTGACCTCGACACCGCATCGCTCGCACACGATGCCCTTGAAGCGCACGCGCTTGTACTTGCCGCACGCGCACTCCCAGTCGCGGCTGGGTCCGAAGATCTGCTCGCCGAAGAGGCCGTCCTTCTCGGGCTTCAGCGTGCGGTAGTTGATCGTCTCGGGCTTCTTGACCTCACCGAAGGACCACTTGCGGATGTCCTCGGCGGTGGCCAGGCCGATACGGAGCTCGTCAAACGTGGTTGCGTCGAGCAATTTCTCTCCTAGATTCCTGAAGTCTTCTCGTACCTGGCGGATCAGATCTCGTCGATGTTCGACGACTCGAAGCGCGCGGAGATGTTGATGCCGAGCTCCTCCGCGGCGCGGAACGCCTCGTCGTCGGTGTCTCGGAGGCTCACCGCGGTGCCGTCGGCCGAGAGGACCTCGACGTTCAGGCAGAGCGACTGCATCTCCTTCATGAGCACCTTGAAGGACTCGGGGATGCCGGGCTCCTGGATGTTCTCGCCCTTGACGATGGCCTCGTACACCTTGACGCGGCCGAGGATGTCGTCGGACTTGATCGTGAGGAGCTCCTGCAGGGCGTAGGCGGCGCCGTAGGCCTCGAGGGCCCACACCTCCATCTCGCCGAATCGCTGACCGCCGAACTGCGCCTTACCACCGAGCGGCTGCTGGGTGATCATCGAGTACGGGCCCGTCGAACGCGCGTGGATCTTGTCGTCGACGAGGTGGTGCAGCTTCAGGATGTACATGTAGCCGACCGAGACCGGGTACGGGAAGGGCTCGCCCGAGCGGCCGTCGAACAGCTGCGTCTTGCCGCTGGAGTCGATCAGGCGCTCGCCGTCGCGGTTGGGGAGCGTCGAGTCGAGCAGACCGGCGATCTCCTCCTCCAGCGCACCGTCGAACACGGGCGTGGCGACCTTCGTGCCGGGCTCAGCCTCGCGGGCGACCTCGGGCAGGCGCTTGGCCCACTCCGGGTTGCCGTCGACCTTCCAGCCCTGCTTGGCGACCCAGCCGAGGTGGGTCTCGAGCACCTGGCCGAAGTTCATTCGACCGGGGATGCCGAGCGGGTTCAGGATGACGTCGACCGGCGTGCCGTCGGCGAGGAACGGCATGTCCTCGACCGGCAGGATCTTCGAGATGACGCCCTTGTTGCCGTGGCGGCCGGCGAGCTTGTCGCCCTCGGTGATCTTGCGCTTCTGGGCGATGTAGACGACCACGCGCTGGTTGACGCCCGAGCCGAGCTCGTCGTCGCCGTCCTGCGCGTCGAACACCTTGACGCCGATGATCGTGCCCTGCTCGCCGTGGGGGACCTTGAGCGACGTGTCGCGGACCTCGCGGCTCTTCTCGTTGAAGATCGCGCGGAGCAGGCGCTCCTCGGCCGAGAGCTCGGTCTCGCCCTTCGGCGTGACCTTGCCGACGAGGATGTCGCCGGGCCGGACCTCGGCGCCGATGCGGATGATGCCGCGCTCGTCGAGGTCGGCGAGCAGGTCGGGGCTCACGTTGGGGAGGTCGCGGGTGATCTCCTCCTTGCCGAGCTTGGTGTCGCGGGCGTCGACCTCGTACTCCTCGATGTGGATCGAGGAGAGGACGTCGTCCTTCACCAGGTTCTGGCTGAGGATGATCGCGTCCTCGAAGTTGTGGCCCTCCCACGGCATGAACGCCACGAGGAGGTTCTTGCCGAGCGCGAGCTCGCCGTTGTCGGTCGCGGGACCGTCGGCGATGACCTCGCCGGCCTCCACGCGGTCGCCGGCCGAGACCACGACGCGGTTGTTGTACGACGTGCCCTGGTTGGAGCGGTCGAACTTGCGCAGGTAGTAGGTCTGCGTGCCGCCCTCGTCGAGCTGCAGCGTGACGGCGTCGGCCGAGACCTCGGCGACCACACCGGCCTTGTCGGCGGTGATGACGTCACCGGCGTCGATCGCGGCGTAGCCCTCCATGCCCGTGCCGACGAACGGCGAGTCGCTGCGCAGCAGCGGCACGGCCTGGCGCTGCATGTTCGCACCCATGAGGGCGCGGTTCGCGTCGTCGTGCTCGAGGAACGGGATGAGCGAGGTCGCGACCGAGACCATCTGGCGCGGCGAGACGTCCATGTAGCCGATCTCGTCGGCGGGGAACAGGTCGACCTCGCCGCCCTTCTTGCGGGCGAGGACGCGCTCCTCCTGGAAGTGGCCGTCGGCCTTCAGCGGCGCGTTGGCCTGGGCGACGATGTAGTCGTCCTCCTCCATCGCCGTGAGGTAGTCGATCCGGTCGGTGACCTTGCCGTTCTCGACGCGACGGTACGGCGTCTCGATGAAGCCGAAGGAATTGATGCGCGCGAACGACGCGAGCGAGCCGATGAGGCCGATGTTCGGGCCTTCCGGCGTCTCGATCGGGCACATGCGGCCGTAGTGCGAGGGGTGCACGTCGCGGACCTCGACGCCCGCGCGGTCGCGCGAGAGGCCGCCGGGGCCGAGCGCCGACAGGCGGCGCTTGTGGGTGAGGCCGGCCAGCGGGTTGTTCTGGTCCATGAACTGCGACAGCTGCGAGGTGCCGAAGAACTCCTTGATCGCGGCGACGACCGGTCGCACGTTGATCAGGGTCTGCGGGGTGATCGCCTCGATGTCCTGCGTGGTCATGCGCTCGCGGACGACGCGCTCCATGCGCGAGAGGCCGGTGCGGACCTGGTTCTGGATCAGCTCGCCCACCGCGCGGATGCGACGGTTGCCGAAGTTGTCGATGTCGTCGACGTCGAGGCGGATCTCGACGTCCTTGCCACCGCGGCGACCGGGCAGGGTCGGACGGTCCTCGTGCAGGGCGACGAGGTACTTGATCGTGGCGACGATGTCCTGGACGGTCAGGACGGAGTCGGTCAGCGGGGCCTCGAGGCCGAGCTTGTTGTTGATCTTGTACCGGCCGACCTTGGCGAGGTCGTAGCGCTTCGGGTTGAAGTAGAAGTTGTCGAGGAGCGCACGCGCGGCCTCGGCGGCGACCTGCTCGCCCGGACGCAGCTTGCGGTAGATGTCCTTGAGCGCCTCTTCCTTCGTGAGGATGTTGTCCTTCTCGAGGGTGAGGGCGATGGACTCGTAGCCGGCGAACTCCTCGAGGATCTCCTCGGAGGTCAGGCCGAGGGCCTTCAGGAACACCGTGACCGACTGCTTGCGCTTGCGGTCGATGCGCACGCCGACCTGGTCGCGCTTGTCGACCTCGAACTCGAGCCAGGCGCCGCGGCTCGGGATGACGCGCGCCGAGTAGATGTCCTTGTCGGACGTCTTGTCGGGGGTGCGCTCGAAGTAGACGCCGGGCGAGCGGACGAGCTGCGACACGACGACGCGCTCGGTGCCGTTGATGACGAAGGTGCCCTTCGGGGTCATGAGCGGGAAGTCGCCCATGAAGACCGTCTGGGTCTTGATCTCACCGGTGAGGTGGTTCATGAACTCCGCGTTGACGTACAGCGGAGCGGAGTAGGTCTTGCCCTTCTCCTTGCACTCGTCGATCGTGTACTTCGGCGGCTCGAGCTCGGGGTTCGTGAACGAGAGCTGCATGGTCTCGCCGAGGTCCTCGATGGGCGAGATCTCCTCGAAGATCTCCTCGAGACCGGTGGTCTCGGGCAGGTCCTGACGACCCTGCTCGACCGCCGCCTCGACGCGCGCCTTCCACGCGTCGTTGCCGACGAGCCAGTCGAAACTCTCGGTCTGCAGGGCGAGCAGGTCGGGTACGGTGAGGGTGTCGGTGACCTTCGCGAACGAGAGGCGGCTTGCACCGCGTCCGTTCTTGGGGGTGGGCGTGGATGCGTTGCGCGCAGCAGCCAAGGAAATGACCTCCATGGCCCCCTCGGGGGCCGGTTCACTGTCGGTGGTGGTTGGAGTTGACCCCTCAGACGAAGTGCGGATGCCGGGACACCCGACACGCAGAAGCCGACCGCAATATGAAGGCATAGTGGGTCTGGGAGCGCAAAGGTCAAGCATAGAACGCGAGACGCGCCATGTCCAGTCGATTCTTGACCTCTCCGCGAATCTCGGGTATAACCCAGCTTTCCCGGCCCCGTCGGCATGGGGATCGCTCCCCATCGACCCCGCGCCCGGCGCCGTCGTAGCGTGGCGACGACCCTACGGAGGCAGCCATGACCGACGTCCTCATCACGTACGACCGGCTCGCGGAGCTCGACGCGAAGCTGCAGGCCATCACGACCGAGCTCCGCGAGGCATCCGCTCGCGCCGACGTGCTCGAGGCCGCCATCGGCGACCCGTTCGGCCGCGACGAGCTGCGCGAGGCCGTCGAGGACTTCGAGGACCGCTGGAACAACCGGCGGCAGAACCTCGCCGAGGACGTCGCGGGCGTGCAGGAGCACGTGCACGGCGTCCTCGAGGGCTTCCGCGCGTGGGACGCCGAGACCGCCACCGGCCTCACGGCCGACTGAGACGCGGGCACCCGAATGCACCCGTACACCCCCAAGGGTCGCGCCATCCGTCACCTGGAGGGCGACCCCGCGACCATCCGGCGCCGCGGGACCGAGATCGAGCAGCTCGGGACCGACATGATCGAGAGCGCCGCGACCCTTCAGGCGATCGCCGACGGGGCGTCCGGCCAGCAGGGACTCGCCGTCGACCGGCTCGCGGAGGTCGTCGGCGACGTGCACCGCGAGCTGCGCCTCGCCGGCGAGCTGTACCGCCCCACGGGGCCGGTCGTCCGCGCGTACGGCGAGGCCCTCGCCGAGCTCCAGCCGCGACTCGACGCGCACGCCGAGGAGTGCGACGAGCTGTGGGAGGCGTACCTGCGCGCCCCCGGCTTCCGCGAGGGCGAGCGTCCTCCCTTCGCGGCCGCCGATGCCGACAGCCCGGAGGCCGCCGACCAGGCCGGGCTCGACCGGGCCAAGCAGGCCGCGTACGACGCGTGGTCCGACGAGGCGACCGCCTTCGACGACGACTACGACACCTGGGAGGCGGCCTTCGAACGGGCCGCCGCGAACGTGGGGGACGTGCTCGACGGCCGCATCGAGGACGGCTTCTGGGATCGCGTCGACGGCTTCGTCGCCGGCACGCTCGAGGTGCTGAAGTGGGTCGGCCTCGCGCTCGCCATCGCCTCGATCGTCATCGCCGGGCCGCTGATCGGCGCCCTGTCGGCGGTCGTCGCGATCACCGTGCTCGCGCTCACCATCTACCGGAAGGCCCGAGGCGACACCGGCTGGAAGGAGGTGATCCTGGCGGCCATCGGGGTCATCCCGTTCGGCAGCCTCGGCAAGATCGGGACGCCGAAGTTCGCCGACGACGTGTTCGGCGGCCTGCTGACCGGTGCCGGCCGCAGCGCCATCCGCACCGAGGTGTCGACGATCCTCGGCTCGGGCAGCGCCGCGTTCCGGTTCTCCGGTTCCGGCGTCGAGGCGATCCGCAACGGCTTCTCCCACTTCGCGCGCAACCACGGCACCGACGGGCGCCTCGTCGACTCGCTCGCCCGGTTCTTCACGGGCAAGGCCGCGGGCTCCCTCGGCTCGGCCCGCCCCGCCGACATCCTCATCGGCACCTGGTGGACGCACCTCGGCCGCGTGAACACCGGCCTCTCGTGGGGCACCGGCGAGGGCCTGTACAGCCGCCTCTACGACGGCGTCGTGGGCGCGGATCGGTAGGCTCGCGTGGTGACTGAGAGCCTGCGCGCCGCACTCGGCGCCGATCGCGATCCCGAGTTCGCGATGCTGCTCCCCGAGGGGTGGGCCCGGCTCGACGCGAGCGACGAGTCGCGCGACCTGCTGCTCGCCCGGCTGCGCGAACGCCTCATGGCCGCGCATCGCCCCGACCTGTGGGCGGCGGCGCGCGCGTCCGTCGAGCGGGCGTTCGCGGGGCTGCGACGCAGCGGCGGCGTCGCCGTGATGATGCAGCTCGAGCGCGAGGGCGACGCCCCGTTCGTGCCGGCGTCGGTCACGGCCGCGATCGAGACCGGTCCGGACGGGGCCACGCTCGACGACCTGGTGGCCGGGCTCATCGCGCGCGGCGCGACGCCACTCGGCGAGGACCGCCGCTTCATCCGCCTCGAGACGCGCGAGGTGCGCACCGAGGAGGCCGTCCGCATCGGCGTGACGACGGTGCGGTACCTCACGCCCGTGCCCGGGTCGGGGCGCCGGAGGGCACTCCTGCTCACCGCGGTGCTGCCGCATGAGCCCGACACCCCCGAGGACGACCCGCTCCTCGCGGCGACGCGGTTCGCGATCGACGCCCACGTCGCCACGCTGCGCTGGCTGCCGCCCGGCTCGTCCACGTCCGACACGGCGGGCGCGGGGCGCGCATGACCGCGACGGATGCCGCCGGCCGCCGCGACGACCTGCTCCTCGACGCCCCTGTCCCCTGGGCCCTCCCGCTCCCCCGCGATCTCGTCGGCGACGCGCGTGCGGCGTGGTCGGCGCGCGCCGCGGATCACGCCGCCGCCTCCGCCGCGCACTGGCCCGCCGAGGCGGTCGAGCTGCTGCCCGCGATCCTCGAGCACGCCCTCGACTCGCGCGGCGACGAGGGACTCGTCCTCTTCCTCCTCTCGCCGACCGCTCCCGCGTGCGCGACGCTGCGCATCGCGGTGCTGCCGTCGCCCGGTCGTGCCGCCGTCGCGCGCGACCTCCGGGCGGCGCCGCGAACCGCGCTCGTGACGCGCATCGAGGGCGCCGGGCTCGGCGACGGGGCGGAGTGGGTGCACGGCGCGCCGATGCCCGGCGGCACGGGCGAGTAGCTCGCGGGGCTGCAGTGGTGCTTCGCCGGCGACGACGAGCTCGTGCTGGCCACGCTCGACCCGGTGCCGCCGCCCATGCTGGCGCACGTGGTCGACCTCGCGCGCGAGCTCGTGTCCGGGCTCCGCCGCGTGCGCGACGACGGCGACTGGCTGGCACCCGCGCTGCCCGAGGGGGTCGGCT
>NZ_LQGY01000065.1 GCF_001620055.1 Agromyces sp. NDB4Y10
CGCCGACGCCGTCCCGGCGCCGCTCGCTCCCCCGCTGCCGCCGACCGCGCCGCCGCTCCAGCCGGTGGCGCAGCCCCCGGCCACGGCGCCGCAGGTCGCGCAGCCGCAGGGCGGGACTCCGCTGCGTGCCCGGCGCTCCGGGGTGCAGGTCCTCCTGCTCACGCTCGGCGTGGTGCTCCTGTCCATTGCGGCCGTCGTGTTCCTGCTGGTCGCCTACCTCATCGCCACGCTCGAGGTCCGGTCGGTCGTGATCGCGGTCGCGAGCGTGCTCGTCCTCGGCGTCGCCTGGCTGCTCCGCGCACGCGGCCTGCCCGGCACGGCCGAGGGCGTGGCGGCGCTGGCCGTCGTGCTGCTCGTGCTGGATGTCTGGATCGTGCGGGCGAACGACCTGTTCCTGAGCGACCGCGTCGACGCGCCCGGATACTGGGGCACCGCTCTGCTCGTCCTCGCGGCGCTGCTCGCCGCGGCGCGGCTCGTCACGGCCGTCCGCGTGACCGGGATCGCGGCAGCGGTCCTCGCGCCGACCGGCCTCGGCATCTTCATGTACGGCATCGCGCCGCGTGGCGAGTCCGCCACGGGCGTGTGGCTCGGCGGGCTGGCGGTGCTCCTCGCGGGAGCGGCCGCACGCTTCGGCCGCGCCGCGATCGAGCGCACGCTCCTCGTCTCCGCGGGGCTCGTCGGCGGTGTCACCGCGCTCGTCGCCGCCCCATGGGCCCTCGGCGGCACGGAATGGGGGGCGACGTGGGCGCTTGCCGGCGTCGCCGGCGGCTGGCTCGTCATGCTGGTGGCGCTCCGGGCCCGCTCGACGGATGCCTGGCCCCGACTGGCACCGCTCGCGGCTGCCCTCGCGGGGGTCGCGGCGGCGGCCGCCCCGGCCCTGGGTGCCGCCATCGAGCTCGACCAGCGCGACGCCCTGTGGGCGGCGCCGACCTCCGCTGCGGTGATCGCGTGCCTCGCCGCGGCCGCAGCGCGGCTCCGGGCCTCCTGGTTCCGCGACGGGTTCACCGCGTTCGTGGCGAGCGGGACGACCGCGATCGTCGCGGCGGTGCCGGCGCTGCTCGTCACGGCGCTCGCGGGGGCATCGCTCGCGACCGTGCCGTTCCGGGCGTGGACGCTCGACGCCACCGCCCCGCGCCCCGGCGACGACGGACTGATCGGCGAACTCGACCGCGTGGCGACGGGTGCCGCGCTGGCGCCCGCGGCGCTCGGCGTCGCCGCGGCGATCGCCTTCCTGCTGCTCGGTCGCCTCCGTCGGCTCGGATCCGTCCCGGCGGCGCTCCTCGGCACCGCTGCGGTGGCCGCCGCCCTGACGGCCCCGACGCCGCTCGCCATCACGGCGCTGCTCGTCGGCGTCGGCGTCGTGGCGCTCGTGCTGGCAGCGATCGGACTCCTCCGCCGCGTTCCCGGCGCGGTGTCGGTGCTCGCGGTGTTCGGCATGGGGTCTGCGGCCGCAGCATGGGCGCTGTCGCACGGGAGCGCCGGACTGTGGTGGTGGGTCGTGCCGGTGGTCCTCGGACTCGCGATCGCCGGCCGGGTGCTCGCGCGGCGGATCTGGTCGTCGGCGGCGCGGCCGCTCGCCGTCGGGCACGCCGCCGCGGGTGCGGCGATCGTCGCGCTCGCGGCCTTCAGTCTCCCCGCGTGGAGCGACGCGGCCGGGTCCGCGTTCACGTCGCCCTGGGACCGCGGTGCGTTCGTCGGCGGGCTCGTCGCAGCGCTGGCCCTCGCGGGGGTGGCTGCGGTGCGGTCACTCGGGCGCGGCGATCGTTCGGCGATCGCCATCCCGCTGCTCGCGGCCGCACTCGTCGGTTCCCTGGCGGCCGCCATACCGACGATCGCAGCCCGGTTCGCCGTACCCGACCTCGATGCGCTCCCGCTCGGCGAGGCGGTCGGCTGGGTTCCCGCGACCGCAATCGTGCTCGTCGGCCTGCTCTGGCTGCGATCGCCCGTACCGGGCCTCCGCATGGCCTTCGCGGCAGCCACGCCGATCGCGCTCGGCCTCGCGGGCGCATCGGTCGTCGCCGCCTACGGCTCCGCGGCGTCGGTGATCCACGGCGTCGCCGGCGCGGCCCTGCTCGCGGCGGGCCTCGCGCACGTCCTCCGTCCGATCGCCTCCGGCGTGCGCGACGCGTGGGCATCGGCGATCGGACCGGTCGCGATCGTCGCGTTCACCGCGGCCTTCCTCCCCCCGTCCGCACCGGAGCAGACCTGGCTCGCGCTGCTCATCCTCACCCCGCTTCCGATGCTGATCGCCGCGCTCTGGGGCGATCCCGTCGGGGGCGACTCGCCGGCGCGCCACCTGTCATGGCTGAGCCTGCCGTTGGCCGTGGGTGCGGTCTGGGCGCGGTTCGCCGCCGACGGCGTCCGGGACGTCGAGGCGTACACCCTGCCGTTGGCCGTGGCGCTCGGCGCGGCCGGCGCGCTGCTCATGTGGCGCCGGCCCGCCGGCGCGAGCACCGCGGTCGGACGCACCGTGGTGCTCGGCGCCGCCGCCGTGATCGCCGTGCTCCCGAGCGTCTCGGCCGCGAGCGGGTCGGAGCTGCGCGCGCTGCTCCTCGTCTCGATCGGCACCGTGGTGCTCTTGGCGGGACTCGCGCTGCCGGACGCCGTGCGAGGCGTTCCCCTGCGGCTGCTCGTCGTGACTGCCGGATGGGCCGCCGTGACCGGCGGTGCGGTCGTCCGCGGGACCGCCGTCGCGACCGGTGCGTCCGGGGCCCTCGTCCCCGAGGTCTGGTCTGCGGCGGCGCTCGCCGTCGGCGCGGTCGCCGCGTTCGCGTGGTCGCGGACCGAGCCGCGACCCACCACGCTCGCGGAGTGGGGTCTCGCCGCATCCGTGACCCTCGCCTCCGTGCCGACGTTCGCCGCCATCCTCGACGACGACCTGCCCGACCTGCGAGCCGGCCTGCTCCTCGCGTCGCTCGCGGCGGTGCACCTGGCGTCCGTCGCCGTGCGCACGAAACCCCTGTCCGGACCCATCCTCCGGTGGACCACGCTCGGCGTCCTCGTGCTGGGCGCGCTGCTCGTCATCGCCGCGAGCACGGTGGACCCGTTCGACCTCGTGACGGTCCCGGTCGGACTCGGGCTCATCGCCGCCGGTGCGATCGACCTGACGCGCCGACCCGGACTCGGCAGCTGGCCCGCGCTCGGACCCGGTCTCGCCGTGGTGCTCCTCCCGGCCCTGCTCGCCGACTGGACCGATCCGCAGCTCTGGCGGGTGGTCGGACTCGGCGTCGCGGCGGTCGCCGCCGTGGTCGTCGGCGCCGTGCTCCGGTTGCAGGCCCCCGTCCTCCTGGGCGGTGCGGTGCTCCTCGTGCACGCCCTCACGCAGCTCTGGCCGTGGATCAGCGCGCTGTACGAAGCGGTCTGGTGGTGGCTGTGGCTCGGGCTCGCGGGCGCCCTGCTCGTCGTGATCGCCGCGACCTACGAACGGCAGGTGCGCCTCGCTCGCGGCGCCGCGCGGACGATCGCCGCACTCCGCTAGCGCGGAGCGCCCGGCGCGGAACGACGGTCATCGTGTACTACGATGATCGGGTGCCCGCGAGCGGGCGCCCGGGGATGTAGCTCAATGGTAGAGCCTCAGTCTTCCAAACTGATGGTGCGGGTTCGATTCCCGTCATCCCCTCCACAGTCCGTCAACCCCCTGCGAATCGGCGCCGTCCGCTGTGCCATCCGTCGCCCGTCGGCGTAGCGTGGACCGCGAACGTCATCGAGTGGAAGGGGACCACATGACCGACTCCAAGACGGCGCCCAAGAAGTCCGCCCCGCCCAAGGGCGGCGCCGATCCCGAGGTGGCCTCGGGCGTCTCGCAGTTCCTCACCCCGGTCGTGCACGAACTCACCGTGCTCGCCGTGAACGGCAAGCAGGCGCACTGGAACGTCCGCGGCCGCGACTTCCTCGAGGTGCACGAGTTCCTCGACACGGTCGTCGACCACGCGCAGGAGTGGGCCGACCTCGCCGCCGAGCGGGTCGTCGCGCTCGGACTGCCGATCGACGCGCGGCTGTCCACCATCGCCAAGCAGACCGAGGCCGTGGATCCGAAGGCGGGCTTCAAGCAGTCCGACGAGACGATCGCCGACGTCGTCGCGCAGATCGACGTCGCGACGCAGAAGGTCAACGCCGCCATCGAGGGACTCGAGGATCTCGACCCGGCGAGCCAGGACGTCGCGATCGAGATCCGGCAGGGCCTCGACAAGGACCGCTGGTTCCTCGCCGCGCACACCAGCGTCGAGTAACGACCAGGCCCCGCGCCGACAGGTGCGCGGAACCGGGCCCGGGTGCAGAATGCCGGTATGGCGGATGCGCCCGGGCCCGACCCGTCTCCGCCGGCATCTGGCGCCGGACCGGACGGCGGCGGCCTCACCGATGCGCAGAAGTCGCTCCGAGCCCAGATGCTCGCCACGGAGCACTGGAGCCTCCTCGCCTCGCGCTCCACGACGCAGAGCGAGGTGCTCACGCGCATCGCGATCTTCCTCACGCTCGTGTCCGCCGGCCTGCTCGCACTCGGCCTCCTCGGGAACGCGACGCAGTTCCGCGGATGGTTCGGCGTCGCCGCCCTCGGCATCCTGCTGCTCCTGGCGCTGCTCGGGCTCATCACGGCGATGCGCGTGTACAACAGCGGGACGGACGACCTGATGTACGTCATCGCGATGAACCGCCTCCGCGGCGCCTACCTCGATCTCGACCCCGGACTCGAGCGGTACCTCGTCTCCTCGGCGAACGACGACGAGCCGGGTGTCGCACGCACGTACTACGCGTACGGACCGCGACGCAGCCAGGTGTTCGCGAGCTCGATGATGATCATCACCGTCGTCGAGGCGTCGGTGCTCGGCCTGCTCGCCGGCGGCATCGTCGTGGCGCTCGGCGCGGACATCGTCGTCGCCGTCGTCGCCGGCGGTGCCGTCGCGCTGTTCGCCGTCCTCGGTTGGCTCGTGTGGGGGTACCGCACCTATCGTCACGCCATCGACACGCACCGGCCGCTGCGGAGGACGCCCCCGGCGTGAGGCCTCAGCGCCGCAGCCAGGCGAGCACCGCGAGCACGCGACGGTGGTCGGTGCCCGAGTCCTCGAGGCCGAGCTTCTGGAAGATCGACGTCACGTTCTTCTCGACCGCCCCGACGCCGATGAACAGCTGCGACGCGATGCCCGCGTTCGTCCGACCCTCGGCCATGAGCTCGAGGACCTCGCGCTCGCGCGGGGTGAGCGAGGCGAGCGGGTCGCCGCGGCGGGCGAGCAGTTCGCGGACGACCTGCGGATCGAGCACCGTACCGCCGTCCCGGATCCGCAGCACCGCGTCCTGCAGGTCCTCGAGGGAGGCGACGCGATCCTTCAGCAGGTACCCCATGCCGCCGTCGGCGGAGGCGAGCAGCTCGTGCGCGTACGTGCTCTCGACGTACTGGCTGAGCAGCAGCACCCCGAGTCGCGGCGCCCGTCGCCGCAACTCGATCGCCGCGCGGACGCCCTCGTCGCGGAAGGTCGGCGGCATCCGCACGTCCAGCACTGCGACCTCCGGTGCCGCCCGGTCGAGGTCGGCGAGCAGCGACTGGGCGTCGCCGTAGGCGCCGACCGTCTCGAACCCGGCCTCGTCGAACAGGCGCACGAGGCCCTCGCGGAGCAGCATCGAGTCCTCCGCGAGGACGATGCGCACGGGTGCGCCGGCAGCCTGGTCGGTCACCGTCCCACCCTAGCGAGCGGTCGGCGGGACCGGCTCGGTCGCGGCCGGCTCCGGAACGTACGGGAAGTGGGCGCCGATCACGGTGGGTCCGCCCGCGGGACTGTCGATGACGAGCAGCCCGCCGAGTCCGCGCACGCGCTCGTCGAGGCCGGCGAGTCCGTGGCCCGGGACGGCCGCCGCGCCGCCGTGGCCGTTGTCGGTGACCCACAGGTCGAGCCAGAGTCCGCTCGGCCCGGTGTCCCTCGTCGAGAGGCGCAGGCGGACGGCGCTGGCCGACGCGTGCTTGACGGCGTTCGTGAGCAGTTCGGCGGCGATGAAGTACGCGTTGCGTTCGATCGCCGCGGGCAGCGCGGCATCCGTCGCCTGCACCTCGAGCGTCACCGGCACGGGGCTGCGCGCCGCGAGCGACTCGAGCGCACTCGCCAGGCCGCGGTCCTGCAGCAGCGGCGGGGCGAAGCCGCGGGAGAGCGCCCGCAGCTCGTCGAGGGTGTCGCGGGCCTGCTCCCGCGCCTCGCCGAGGAGGGCACGGGCGGCCTCGGGGTCGACGTCGAGCTTGCGTTCGATCGCCGCGAGGTCCATCTGCAGGCGCACGAGCCGCTGCTGCGGGCCGTCGTGGATGTCGCGCTCGAGCCGGCGGAGAGCGGCGTCCTCAGCCTGCACCGCGGCCCCGCGCGACGCCGACAGCTGCGCGACCTGGCGCTCGAGGGCCTCGGAACGCCAGCCGCCGAGCATGCCCCGGTCGACGGCCTCGTGCAGGCGCGTGAGCCCGCCGGTGATGAACGGCAGGGTGAGCAGGAGCACCGCGCCGAGCACGAACTGCCCCACTCCGGCGAGCACGATGGGCTCGACGCCGAGCGCCTCGGCCAGGCGCGCGAACGCGCGGAAAAGCAGGGAGTCCTGCAGGACGGAACCGGACGTCGTCTGGACGAGCAGGCGATCCCAGATCCACGCGGTGAGCCCGCCGAGCGCGACCGAGACCCACACGACGGTGACGATCCAGCTGAACAGCGACACGATCGGGAACACCACCATGCCGTGCAGGAGGTACAACCAGTAGTGGCCGTCGATGAGCGGTCGCAGGAACGACGCCCACGCCCCCTCGCCCTCCGGTCCGCGCTGCCAGCGCGGTTCGCGCACCGGGGGTCGCCCCGCCCAGCGCAGTCGCATGAGCTCGAACGCACCGAGTCCGCGCGCGGTGTAGAGCGCCGCGAGCACGACGACGACGCCCACCGCGATGACGATGAGGCTCACGCCGGTCGAGAACAGCGTGACGAGCACGGTGAACGCGACGACCGCGATCGGGAAGCCGAGCAGCAGGTAGCCGAGCTCGCGTGGCAGTGCCGCCCAGCGTGCGCCGTAGCCGCGGCGGCGCGGCGCGGCATCCGTCGACCGGCTCGCCGCCGGCACCTCGGCGGCCGTCTCGGCGGTCGGCGCCGCGGCGGTGGGCTCAGTGGTGGTCATGGTCGTTCGTCTCCTCGGTCATCGTCGCACGCTGGCCGGGTTCGACGACGGCGAACTGGCCCATCATCCCCTGGTCCTCGTGCCAGAGCAGGTGGCAGTGGTACATGTACGGCGTGTCCGGGTCGGCGAAGTCGCCGAAGCGGAGGATCAGCTCGTACTCGGTCTCCGGCCTCACGTACACGGTGTCCTTCCATCCGGCGAGCTCGGGCGGTGGTGGGGCGCCGTCGACGGATGCCACGCGGAACTGCACGTCGTGGACGTGGAAGCTGTGCGGCACGCCGCTCGGGTTCGAGACGATCCAGCGCTCGGCGGTGCCGACGGTGACGGTCTCGTCGATGCGGTCCGAGCGCATCTGCTCGCCGTTGATCTGGAAGCCGTTCAGGTCGAACGTGCGCGTCACGGCGATGTCGGTGTCGATCGGGGGGAGCTCGACGAGCCGCTCCGGGAGCTCCGGGGAGGGGTCGAGCACGTCGGCCGCCCGCAGCTCGAGGACGTCGAACTCATCGGTCGCGCCGTTCATCCCGGCGACGACGGGCTGCAGCCCCGCCGCGGCCGGGGTCATCACGGACTGCAGCGTGCGTCGTTCGCCGGGCGCCATCCGCACCACCACCTCGGCGCGTTCGCCGGGCGACAGCATCACGCGCTCGAGCGCGACGGATGCCGGGAGCAGCCCGCCATCGGTCGCGATCACGTCGATCGGGCTGCCGTCGTCCCATCCGAACGCGTAGCTGCGCGCGGTCGAGGCGTTGAGCAGCCGCAGGCGGACGAGCTCGTCCGCGACCTCGGCGTAGGCGCCGCGCACCCCGTTCACGAGCAGTTCGTCGCCGAGCCGGCCCGCGAAGCCCTGCGGCGGCGTCTCGAGCCGGCCCTCGTCGGTGAAGGCGGCGTCCTGGACGATCACGGGCAGGTCGTCGACGCCGTACTCGCGCGGGAGCGGGAGCGCGCCCTCGGCGTCGTCGCGCACGAGGAAGAGGCCCGCGAGCCCACGTGCGACGTGCTCCTCCGTCTCGCCGTGGGGGTGCGGGTGATACCAGAGCGTCGCGGCCCGCTGGTCGACGGTCCACTCGGGCGACCACGTGTCGCCGGGCGCGATCATCTGGTGCGGCCCGCCGTCCATCTCGGCGGGCAGGTGCATGCCGTGCCAGTGCACGGTGGTCGGCACCTCGAGCCGGTTCCCGACGTCGACGCGCACCCGCTCGCCCCGCCCGGCGACCAGGGTCGGCCCGAGGTACGACCCGTCGAATCCCCAGGTCTCGCTCGCGACGCCGGGCGCGAACTCGGTCGTGCCGGCCTGCGGTTCGAGCGAGAACACGCGCGTGCCGTCGGGCTCCACGGTCGACTCGGCGAGGGGCGGGACGGGCAGCGGCGTGTCGAGGTCGACCTCGCCGATGGTGGCGACCCGACCGGGTCCGCCCATCGAGCAGGCGGCGAGCGCCACGGCGGTCGTCGCGGCGATCAGGCCGAGCCCGGTGGAGACGAGCACGGCGCGGGGGCGGCGGAGTCCTGGCATACCCCAAGCCAAGCGCCGGCGCCTCGGGGGCCCCAGCCGGCGGGCACCCGAACCGATCGGGGGCTACCCCCCGTGGGTGATCCGCCCGCCGAGCATCGTGAGTGCGACGGGCATGCGGCGCAGGTCGTCGACGGATGCCGCGACCGGGTCGAGTTCCACGACGGCGAGGTCGGCGGTCATGCCCTCGCGCACGACGGTGCCGGCGCCGTCCGTCGATGCGGCGAGCGCCACGAACGCCTCGACGGCCTGTTCCGGATGCCACGGGGCGCGCCCGTCGCGGGTGCGGCCGACGGCGGCCGCGATCGCGACCCACGGGTCGAGGGGCGCCACGGGCGCGTCGGACCCGAGCGCGAGTTCGACGCCGGCGGCGGCGAGGTCGCGGAGCATGAACGCCCGGTCGGTGCGTCCGGCCCAGTAGCGGTCGGCGATGTCGCGGTCGTCCATGGCGTGCTCGGGCTGCACGCTCGCGACGATGCCGAGCCCGGCGAACCGGGCGAGGTCGTCGCGGCGCAGCAGCTGGGCGTGCTCGATGGCGGCGCGGCCGCGCCATCCGTTCGGCTGGACGGCCTCGAGCGCGTCGAGGGCGCGTTCGTTGGCTCGGTCGCCGATGGCGTGGACGGCCGGGTCGAGGCCGATCTCGCGGGCGCGGTGGAGGTGCGGGACGAGTTCGTCGTAGGGCACGTTGGCGACGCCGTAGGGATGCTCGTCGGGGCCGAGTCCCGGGTACGGGTCGAGGCACCACGCGGTGCGGGTGTTCAGCGAGCCGTCGGTGATGACCTTGTAGCCGCCGACGCGGACGAGCCCTCCGGTGCCGTCGACGACGTCGCCGGTGCGCAGGCCGGCTTCCGCAGCCCGCTCGAGGTGCTGCGTGTAGACGCCGAAGCGGACGCGGAGCGCGTCGAACCCGTTGCCGGCGCGTCGGGCCCAGTCGTCGCGGTTCCAGCGCATCTCGTAGTCGACGATGCCGACGACACCGCGGGCGGCGGCGGCGCGGGCGGCGTCAGCGACCCAGTCGTCGAGCACCTGGTCGGCGACGTCGTCGAGCTCGCGGACGAGGCGGAAGCAATCGTCCTCGCGGAGCACTCCGCTGTCGCCGGCGCGGTCGAGGAGGCCGTGCCGGCGGGCCGCGGCGGTGTTGACCCAGCACGAGTGCAGATCGCCCGAGACGAGCACGACGGGCACGTCGCCGGCGACGAGGTCGAGCAGTCCGACCGACTGCCGGTCGGGCCAGAGCCCGTCGCGGTAGCCCATGCCGACGACCTCGGCGGCGCCTCGGGCGACGGATGCCGCGACGAGCTCGGCCGCCTCGGCAGCGGACCCGACGGCGCCGAGGTCGATGCGCCGGGCGGCCATGGCCCACTGCGCCATGTGGACGTGGCGGTCCCACAGTCCGGGGACGAGCACGCGGCCGTCGAGGTCCCGGCGCTCGACGCCGGCGACGTCGGGCAGTCCGCCCGCCGGCGCGATGGTCTGCACGAGGCCGTCGGCGACGTGCACGTCGAGCACCGCGTCCGATCCCGGCATGCGGACGCCGGCGAGGACGAGGGCGGCCGGCGCGGCCGCATCCGCCGCGCTCACGCGCGAGCCGCCCGGAGCGCCTCGTGGGTGCGCCGCATCTCGGCGGCGAGCGCGGGGCTCGCGTACGGCCCGTCGCCCTCGAGTTCGGCGATGATGCGGTCGACGGTCTCGGCGGGTCGGTTCTGGCTCATCTTGTTCTTCGCGACGAAGCGGGTGATCGGAATCCGGAGGCCGACGGTGCCCGCGGCGATCCGTTCGGCGTAGGCGGCGTTCTCGGGCGTGGAGCGCATGCCGCGCGGCTCGGGCATCCGCTGCTCGAAGTGGTCGACGAGCGCGTCGAGCACGCGGAGGTTCTCGTCGGGTTCGAGCAGCTCGGGGGTCCCGTGCAGGTGCGCGGTGATGAAGTTCCACGTCGGCACGGCCGGGTTCGCGTCGTACCAGCCGGGCGAGATGTACCCGTGGGGTCCCTGCACGATGACGAGCACCTCGTGGCGGCCGAGCTCGTGCACCTGCTCGTCGGGGCGTCCGACGTGGGTGAGGAGCGCGATGCCATCGGCGCGTTCGTCGAGGAGGACGGGGTAGTGCGAGGCGACGAGGCCCGCGGCATCCGTCATCGACACGATCGTCGCCCACGGGTGCTCACGGATGAGGCGCTTCACGCCCTCCTCGCTCGCGAGGGTGAAGCTCGGGTTCTGTCTCATGCGGCTCCTATGCCTGGCAGTTCGGGCACCAGTAGAGCTTGCGGGCGCCCATCTCCTCGAGGGCGATGTTCGTGCCGCACACCCGGCACGGGAGCCCTTCGCGCTTGTAGACCCAGTGGCGGTCGTCGCGGTTGGCCATGGCGGCGCGCCACGCCTCGCCCTCGAGGCCGTCCATCGTCATCATCTGCCCGGTCTCGACGCCGATGCGGAGCAGCCGCGACCAGTCGCGCCAGAGTTCGCGCACGGTCTCGTCGGGGACGAGGCGGCCCGGGGTGTGCGGGTTCAGCCGGGCGCGGAAGAGCAGTTCGGCGCGGTAGACGTTCCCGATGCCCGAGACCGCGTTCTGGTCCATGAGGAGCAGCCCGATCGGGGTGGGCTTGCGGCGGACGACGCTCGTGAACCGTTCCTCGGCGTCGGGGCCGTCGTCGAGCAGCGGGTCGGGGCCGAGCCGTGCGACGACCTGCTCGACCTGCGCCGGATCGAGCACCTCGCACGCGGTCGGGCCGCGGAGGTCGGCGACGACGGTCTCGGTCAGCAGGCGCACGCGCACCTGGCCGACGGGCTCGGGCGGGAAGGTCTCGAACCCGTTCTGCTCCTGCTCGGACTCCGACATGCGCAGTCGCGTGCGCCTCGGCGCGCCGATCGAGGTCAGCGAGTTCTCGCCGGCCGAGTCGAGGACCACCGCGTCGGGGTTCGGCGAGTCGAGGAACGTGCCCTTCTGGTTCGTCTGACCCATCCGCCCGTTCGACGACGCGATGGTCGCATCCATCAGGATGTCGCCCGCGAAGTCCCACGCCCCGTACATGCCGAGGTGCACCCGCAGCCAGCGGTCGCCCTCGAAGCCGAGGAACATCTGCTTGCCCACGGCGCGGGCATCCGTCATCCGCCGGCCATCGAGGTCGGCTGCGCCCTCCGCGAAGCGCCCCTGCGGACTCGACGCGCGCACGACGTGCCCGACGAAGTTCCGCTCGAACTGGCGCGTGATGCGGTGGACGGAATGGCCCTCGGGCACGCGCGCTACTCCCCCGCGACGGGCGCGGCCACGCCCTTGCCGGCGATGTCGCCCGTGGTCTCGTACTCGGCCAGCTGCGCGATGCGGCGCACGTGGCGCTCATCGCCCGAGAACGGCTCGGCGATGAACGCGTCGATGTAGCGGATCGCCTCCTCCACCGTGTGCTGCCGGGCGCCGATCGAGATGACGTTGGCGTCGTTGTGCTGCCGCGCGAGGATCGCCGTGTCCATGCTCCACACGAGCGCTGCACGGATGCCGCGCACCTTGTTCGCGGCGATCTGCTCGCCGTTGCCCGAGCCGCCGAACACGATGCCGAGCGTCTTCACGCCGGCCGCCTGGTCGTGCGCCACGGCGAGCGCGGCGTTGATGCAGAAGGCCGGGTAGTCGTCGAGCGGGTCGTAGTCGGCGGGGCCGTGGTCGACGACCTCGTGGCCGCCGTTGGTGAGGTGCGCCTGCAGCGTCCGGCTGAACTCGAGGCCGGCGTGGTCGGTCGCGATGTGGATGCGCATGGGGCAAGTCTAGGGAGCGGCGCACCCCTCCCGGGCGAGGTGAGGCGGGGCTAGGCTGTTCGGGTTGCCCGGGCCCACGAACGCCCGCGGCGACGCATCCGTTCGACGCAGATGGAGAGCCGAGTGCCTGGAGAGAACCTCACCCGCATCG
This sequence comes from Agromyces sp. NDB4Y10, assembly GCF_001620055.1. Classification (GTDB taxonomy): domain Bacteria; phylum Actinomycetota; class Actinomycetes; order Actinomycetales; family Microbacteriaceae; genus Agromyces; species Agromyces indicus. The sequence continues at coordinate 12,530 of NZ_LQGY01000065.1, forward strand.
AAGCCGAGGAGCGCGCCGCGCTCGTCACGGTGCACGACTACGACGTCCGGCTGGACGTCACGACGGGCCCGGAGGTGTTCCGGACCGAGACGACGGTGCGCTTCAGCGCGCGCGAGGGCGCGTCGACGTTCATCGACGCCATCACGGCCGCCGTGCACTCGGTGACGCTGAACGGGGAGTCGCTCGACCCCGCCGAGGTGAGCGACGGCGTGCGGATCCAGCTGCCGAACCTGAAGGACGAGAACTCGCTCACCGTCGTCGCCGACGGCCGGTACATGCACACGGGCGAGGGCCTGCACCGCTTCGTCGACCCGGTCGACGACGAGGTGTACCTCTACACCCAGTTCGAGGTGCCGGACTCGCGCCGCATGTTCGCGGTGTTCGAGCAGCCCGACCTGAAGGCGGCGTTCCGGTTCACGGTGACGGCTCCCGCGCACTGGCAGGTCGTGTCGAACTCCCCGACGCCCGAGCCGGTGGTCGCCCACGAGGGCGCGACGACGTGGGCGTTCGAACCCACCCCGCGGATCTCGAGCTACATCACGGCACTCATCGCCGGGCCGTACGACGTCGTGCGCGACGAGCTCACGAGCGCCGACGGCCGGGTGATCCCGCTCGGCGTGTTCGCCCGCAAGAGCCTGTCGGAGTACCTCGACGCGGACTACATCTTCGAGAAGACCAAGCAGGGCTTCGAGTACTTCGAGCGCAAGTTCGGCGTTCCCTACCCGTTCGCGAAGTACGACCAGCTGTTCGTCCCCGAGTACAACGCGGGCGCGATGGAGAACGCGGGGGCGGTGACGTTCACCGAGGTGTACGTGTTCCGCTCGAAGGTGACCGACGCCGTCAAGGAGCGGCGCGTCGTGACGATCCTGCACGAGCTCGCCCACATGTGGTTCGGCGACCTCGTGACCATGAAGTGGTGGAACGACCTCTGGCTGAACGAGTCGTTCGCCGAATGGGCTTCGACGATCGCGACCGCGGAGGCCACCGAGTGGCACGGCGCGTGGACCACGTTCAACGCCATGGAGAAGAGCTGGGCCTACCGCCAGGACCAGCTGCCCTCGACCCACCCGATCGTCGCGGAGATCCGCGACCTCGAGGACGTGCTGGTGAACTTCGACGGCATCACCTACGCCAAGGGCGGCTCGGTGCTGAAGCAGCTCGTCGCGTGGGTCGGCGTCGACGAGTTCTTCGCGGGCGTCTCGGCGTACTTCCGCAAGCACGCGTGGGGCAACACGACCCTCGCCGACCTGCTCGCCGAGCTCGAGGTCTCGAGCGGCCGCGACCTGTCGGGCTGGTCGAAGCTCTGGCTCGAGACGGCCGGCGTCAACACGCTCCGCCCCGAGATCGAGGTCGACGACGAGGGCCGCATCACCTCCTTCGCGGTGCTCCAGTCGGCCGTCGCCGAGTACCCGACGATCCGCCCGCACCGCCTCGCCATCGGCTTCTACAACCTGTCCGAGGGCAAGCTGGTGCGCGACCACCGCGTCGAGCTCGACGTCGACGGGGAGCGCACCGAGGTCGGCGAGCTCGTGGGTCTCCCGCGCCCGCACCTCGTGCTGCTGAACGACGACGACCTCGCGTACGCGAAGATCCGCCTCGACCAGGCGTCGCACGGCGTGGCGCTCGGCAACCTCTCCGAGATCGACGACCCGCTGGCGCGCGCGCTCGTGTGGGGCTCGGTGTGGGACGCCACGCGCGACGGCGAGACCCGCGCGAGCGACTACCTCGCCCTGGTGCTCGGCAACATCGCGAGCGAGACCGAGTCGACGACCCTGCGCATCGTGCTCGCCAACTCGATCCTCGCCGCGAGCGCCTACATCGAGCCCGCCCGCCGGGCCGACGCGCTCCGCCAGCTCGCCGACGGGTTCTGGGAGCTCGCGAGCCAGGCCGAGCCCGGGAGCGACGCCCAGTTCCAGTTCGTGAAGGCGTTCGCGTCGATCGCCGAGCACGGCACGCATCAGGAGGACCTCCTCGCGCTCTACAACGGCGTGCTCTCGCTCGACGGCCTCGCGGTCGACACCGACCTCGGCTGGGAGCTGCTCGTCGCGCTCGCCGCGGCCGGTCGCGCCGACGACGGCGACATCGACGCGCGCCTCGCGACCGACGACACGGCGACCGGCCGCGAGGCGGCCGCGAAGGCCCGCGCCGCGATGCCCACGCCCGAGGCGAAGGAGCGCGCCTGGTCGTCGCTCGTCGACGTGGACACCGCGTCGAACTCGGTCGTCCGCGACACCGCCGCCGGGTTCCTCCGCGCGGTCGACCCGGCGCTGCTCGAGGCGTTCGTGGAGCGGTACTTCGGCATGATCGGGCGCATCTGGGAGGAGCGCAGCTACGCGATCGCCGAGAAGCTCGTCGACGGGCTCTACCCGTCGCCGCTCGCGAACGCCGCGCTGGTCGACGCGAGCCGCGGATGGCTCGACGCCAACCCGGACGCGCCGCCCGCGCTGCGCCGCCTGGTCGTCGAGAGCCTCGCCGGCGTCGAGCGCGCGATCGCCGCGCAGGCGCGCGACGCGCAGGATGCGTAGTCGATGGGCCGCCCCGACCTGACCCGGGCGGAGGCCGAGGAGCGCGCGGCGCTCCTCGGCTCCCCCGCCTACGACGTGACGCTCGACCTCACCGGCGACGACGGCCGCTTCCGCTCCGAGACGATCGCGCGGTTCGCTGCGACGCCCGGCGCGTCGACGTTCATCGAGTCGACCACGGCCGAGCTGCACGAGGTGGTCCTGAACGGGGTGGCCCTCGACCCGGCGACCGTCTCCGACGGGTATCGCATCCGTCTCGAGGGGCTCGCCGCCGAGAACGAGCTCCGCGTCGTGTCGACGCGCGACTACACGAACACGGGCGAGGGGCTGCACCGGTTCGTCGACCCCGTCGACGGCGAGGCGTACCTCTACACGGAGTTCGCGGTCGCCGAGGCGAACCGGGTGTACGCGGTGTTCGACCAGCCCGACCTGAAGGCCGCGGTCCGCTTCACCATCACCGCGCCCGCGCACTGGACGGTGCTGAGCAACGCGCCCTCGCCCGAACCCGCCCCCGGCGCGGCATCCGGCACCGCCACGTGGTCGTTCGAGACCGGACCGGTCATCTCGAGCTACATCGTCGCGATCATCGCCGGACCGTACGCGTCGTGGCGGGCGTCGGCGACGAGCACCGACGGCCGCGAGGTGCCGCTCGGGCTGTTCACGCGCCGGTCGCTCGCGCAGTACGCCGAGCCCGAGGTCATGTTCGAGCTCGTGCGCGACGGTCTCGCGTTCTACGAGACCGCATTCGGCGTGCCGTACCCGTACGGCAAGTACGACCAGATCTTCGTGCCCGAGTACAACTGGGGCGCGATGGAGAACGTCGGGGCGGTGACCTTCAACGAGGGCTACCTCTTCCGCTCGCGCGTCTCCGACGCCCGACGGGAGCAGCGCGCCATCGTCGTGCTCCACGAGCTCAGCCACATGTGGTTCGGCAACTCGGTGACCATGCGGTGGTGGAACGACCTGTGGCTGAACGAGTCGTTCGCGACCTGGGCGTCCACGCTCGCGACGTCCCGCATCACCGAGTTCGCCGACGTGTGGGCGACGTTCGCGACCGACGAGAAGACGCACGCCGCCGAGCAGGACCAGCTGCCGTCGACGCACCCGATCGTCGCTGTCATCGACGACATCGGCGACGTCGAGGTGAACTTCGACGCGATCACTTATGACAAGGGCGCGTCGGTGCTGAAGCAGCTCGTCGCCTGGGTGGGGCTCGACGCGTTCCAGCGCGGCGTCGGCGCCTACCTCGCGAAGCACGCCGGCGGCAACGCGACCCTCGCCGACCTGCTCGCCGAGCTCGAGGCGGCCAGCGGCCGCGACCTCGCCGACTGGTCGTCGCGGTGGCTCGAGACCGCCGGCGTGAACACGCTGCGCCTCGAGGTCGAGACGGATGCCGCGGGCACGATCACCGCCGCGCGCGTGCTGCAGACGGCGGCCGCATCCCACCCGACGCTTCGGCCGCACCGCATCGCGATCGGCGCCTATGACCGCGTCGGCGACCGCCTCGCTCGGGTGCACCGCGTCGAGCTCGACATCGACGGCGCCGCCACCGAGGTGAGCGAGCTCGTCGGGCTCGCCCGGCCCGCCCTCCTGCTCGTGAACGACGACGACCTCACCTATGCGAAGGTCCGGCTCGACGCCCCGTCGTTCGCCACCGCCCGCGACCGCCTCGCCGAGCTCGACGACCCGGTCGCGCGGGCCGTGATCCTCGGGTCGGCGTGGGACGCCGTGCGCGACGCCGAGCAGCCCGCGTCCGACTTCGTGCGCCTGGTCGTCGCGAACGCGGGCCACGAGACGCAGTCCGCCGCGCGCGGGCTCGCGCTCGCCCGGCTCGAGTTCGCCGTGTCGCGCTACCTCGCGGACGAGCACCGCGACGCCCTCGCCGAGGAGGCCGCCGACGCGATCTGGGCGCTCGCCGAACTCGCACCCGCCGGCTCGGACGCGCAGCTGCAGTTCGCCAAGGCGTTCACGCGCCTCGCGTGCGTGCCGGCCCACGCCGACGTGCTCGGCGAGCTCGCGAGCGGACGCACCCGACTCGAGGGGCTCGACATCGACCTCGACCTGCGCTGGGAGATCACCATCGCCCGCGCCGCGCTCGGTGCGGCATCCGACGACGAGATCGACGAGGCGCTCGCCGCCGACGACACGGCGAAGGGCCGCCAGCTCGCCGAGACCGCGCGCGCCGCACGACCCGACCAGGCCGCGAAGGATGCCGCGTGGCGCCGGGTCGCGACCGACGCGTCGCTCTCGAACGACGTGGCCCGCGCCATCGCCGACGGCTGGCAGCGCACCATCGACCCGGCGCTGCTCGCCGGCACGGTCGACGACTACCTGGGGATGCTCGAGGGCGTCTGGGCCGAGCGCAGCTTCACCATGGCCTCGCTCATCGTCCGCCGGCTCTTCCCCGCCCCGGTCGTCGACGCCGAGCTCGCGCGCCGCACGCGCGCGTGGCTCGACGCGCACCCGGAGCCGGCGCCGCTGCACCGGCTCGTCGCCGAGCAGCTGTCGGAACTCGAGCGGGCGCTCGCCGCGCGGGAGCGCGACGCGGCATCCGTCACCCGGGACTGAACCGGGCCGGCAGGGCGCGGTGGGCGCGATCGGACGACGCCGCCCACCGCGCACCCGACCGACGTGCAGCTTCCGCCGACCCGGCGTCCAATAGACTTCCGGACCATGCTCCGCTTCGAAGAGCCCGCACCCGAGGTCGACATGCCGGCCCAGATCGACGCGTTCTGGGCCAGCGGGTGGGGGGTCATCCTCACCAACGTCATCACGGTCGTGGCGATCGTCGTCATCGCGCTCGTGATCCGCTGGCTCCTGCACTTCGCGATCCGCCGCACGGTCAACCGGATCGTCTCGGGCGTGAAGCGCAAGCAGGACGTCGAGGACACGCAGGCGCTCAACGCGTCGCCGCTGGCCGCCGTGCGGCTCGTGCAGCGCACGCGGACGCTCGGGTCGGTCCTCACCAACTTCGTCAACATCACGCTGTTCATCGTCGTGGTGCTCGCCGTCGTGCAGGTGCTCGTGCCCGACATCCTCGGCTCGTTCACGCTCCTGTCCGCGGCGATCGGCGCCGGCCTCGGCTTCGGCGCGCAGAACATCGTCAAGGACGCGCTCAACGGCTTCTTCATGGTGATCGAGGATCAGCTGGGCGTCGGCGACATCGTCGACCTCGGGCACGCGACCGGCATCGTCGAGGACGTCCGGATCCGGGTCACCTCCGTGCGCGACGTCAACGGCACGCTCTGGTTCGTGCGCAACGGCGAGATCAACCGCGTGGGCAACATGTCGCAGGGCTGGGCCCGCGTCATCGTCGACCTCGCGGTGCCGTACGAGGCCGACGTCGAGGAGGTGGAGGCGGCCCTGCTGAAGGCCGCCACGGGCATGGCGCAGTCGGGCAAGTGGCGCTCGCGCATCCTCGAGAAGCCGGAGGTGTGGGGTCTGGAGTCGATCTCGGCCGACGCCATGGTCATCCGCGTCGTCATGAAGGCGCGGACCTCGTCGAAGGACGACGTCGCCCGCGAACTGCGCATGCGGCTGAAGCGCGCGCTCGACGACCTCGGCCTCAAGCTACCGAGCCTGTCGAGCGTGATCCTCACGGGCTTCGACGGCGTCACCCGCGTCAAGGGCGCGAAGCCGCCGAAGACCGCACCGAGCCCGGTGGTGCCGGCCACAGACCGGCGCGGCCTGCGCACCAAGCGCGCCGTCGACTCGATCACCGGCGCGGGCAGCGTGCCGCCGACGGATGCCGCCCCCGGGGCGAGCCCCGAACCGCCCGCCGGCCCGCAGACCCCTCCGAAGGACGCCCCATGACCCTGCCCTCCCCCAGCTTCTACGAGCAGGTCGGCGGACGCCCGACCTTCGAGCGGCTCGTGCACGAGTTCTACCGGGGCGTCGCGGACGATCCCGTGCTGAAGCCGATGTACCCCGAGGAGGACCTCGGTCCCGCCGAGGAGCGGCTCCTGATGTTCCTGGAGCAGTACTGGGGCGGTCCGACGACGTACAGCGAGCAGCGCGGCCACCCGCGGCTGCGCATGCGCCACCTGCCGTTCAAGGTCAACCCCGACGCCCGCGACCGCTGGCTCGCGCACATGCGCGCCGCGGTCGACACGCTCGACCTGCCGCCGGTCGCCGAGGCGACCCTGTGGGACTATCTGCAGCGGGCGGCGTTCGCGATGGTGAACACCTTCGAGGAGTGACGCCGGCGCGCCCGTCGGCGCTCCGCGACCCCGTCCGCCCCGTCCGCCCCACCCGCCGCACCCGATCCGCCAGCCGAGACGAAGGAGTCCGCGTGGCCGAGCAGCACCGCATTCGCACCGAGTACGACGCCGTCATCGTGGGAGCGGGCCTCGCCGGCCTGGTCGCCGCCGCCGAGCTCGTCGACGCCGGCCGGCACGTCGTCATCATCGACCAGGAACCGGAGTCGAACCTCGGCGCGCAGGCCTGGTGGTCGTTCGGCGGGCTGTTCCTCATCGACTCCCCCGAGCAGCGACGGCTCGGCGTGCGCGACTCGCTCGAGCTCGCCCGCGAGGACTGGCTCGGATCCGCCGCGTTCGATCGCCCCGAGGACGAATGGGGGCGGCGGTGGGCCGAGGCGTACCTCGACTTCGCCGCGGGCGAGAAGCGCGCGTGGCTGCGCGAGCGCGGGCTCCGGTTCTTCCCCGTGGTGGGGTGGGCCGAGCGCGGCGCGGGCGTCGCGGTCGGGCACGGCAACTCCGTGCCGCGCTTCCACATCACCTGGGGCACGGGACCCGGGGTCGTCGCGCCGTTCGCGGCGAAGGTGCGGGCCGGTGAGGCCGCCGGTCTCGTGACCTTCCGCTTCCGCCATCGGGTCGACGAGCTCCTCGTCGACGGCGGCGCGGTGGTCGGCGTGCGCGGCGCGACACTCGCGCCGGACGACGGCCCGCGCGGCACCTCCACCAACCGCGACGTCGTGGGCGACTTCGAGTTCCGGGCGCCCGCCGTCGTGGTCGCCTCCGGCGGAATCGGCGGGAACCACGACCTGGTGCGCGCCGCCTGGCCGGAGCGGCTCGGTCGCCCGCCCTCGAACCTGCTGTCGGGCGTGCCGGCGCACGTGGACGGACGCATGCTCGCGATCACCGCGGCATCCGGCGCTCGGCTCGTCAACGGGGATCGGATGTGGCACTACACCGAGGGCATCGAGAACCACGATCCCGTCTGGCCACGCCACGGCATCCGGATCCTCCCCGGCCCCTCGTCGCTCTGGCTCGACGCCACCGGGCGCCGGCTGCCCCCGCCGTTGTTCCCCGGATTCGACACGCTCGGGACGCTCGGCCACCTCGCGCGCGAGGGCCACGGCCACTCGTGGTTCGTCCTCACGCAGCGGATCATCGAGAAGGAGTTCGCACTGTCCGGCAGCGAGCAGAACCCCGACCTCACCGGCAAGGACCTGCGCCTCCTCGCCGAGCGGCTCGGGCCCGGCGCTCCCGGCCCGGTCGAGCGGTTCAAGGAGCGCGGCGCCGACTTCGTCGTGGCCGACTCGCTCGCCGAACTGCTCGACGGCATGCGCCGACTCGACCCGGACGGGCTGCTCGACCCCGCCCGCGTCGAGCAGGAGGTCGTCGCGCGCGACCGCGAGGTCGATCACGAGTTCTCGAAGGACCTCCAGCTCACCGCCGTGCGCGGTGCGCGCCGGTACCGGGGCGACCGGCTGGTCCGCGTGGCCGCGCCGCACCGGATCCTCGACCCGGCCGCGGGACCGCTCATCGCCGTGAAGCTGCACATCCTCACCCGCAAGAGCCTCGGCGGCATCCAGACGGACCTGTCCTCGCGTGCGCTCGACGCCGACGGCGTCCCCGTGCCCGGCCTCTACGCCGCAGGCGAGGCCGCCGGCTTCGGCGGGGGCGGCATGCACGGCTACCGGGCGCTCGAGGGCACGTTCCTCGGCGGCTGCCTGTTCACCGGACGCGCCGCTGGACGTGCGATCGCCGCGGGCTGACCGTCACGGCCACCCGGCCACGAGCGCGGGCACCCGGACTAGGCCTTGAGCGTCCAGGCCTTCCGCCGGACGAGGACGTGACCGCGTCGCGAGCTGAGCCGGGTCCAGGGTCCGGTCTCGAACACCGAGATCGGGTCGTCGCCCAGGAACCCGAGGCTGAACGCCGCGAACGCCGCGCCGGCCGGCACGTACTCGAGCCCGTCGATGCCGCGACCCCACACCTCGGAGCGGACACGCTGCACGAGCTGCTCGCCGGTGCCCTCGGGGATCGCCTTGGCGATCTCGTCGATGCCCGCACGGGCGGCGCGCTCGAGCGTCGCGGCATCCGTCTCGCCCAGGGGACGCCAGCCGCCCCGCGGCGGCGAGATGCCCGCCCACGTGACCGTGTTCACCTCGGGCGGCCGCGTCATGGTCACCGGTCGCGGATCGCCGCCGTCGTCGTCGCCGAGCTCGCCGCGCGCGCGCACGATGCGGTCGACGACCGACCGCATCGGCACCACGATGTCGAAGTCGTCGGTCTCGAAGAGCTGGAAGGTGCGCAGGCCCAGGACCGTCGGGCTCTCGTCGAGGATGCCGCGCGGATAGAGGATCGCCGTGTAGACGGCGAGGATGTCGTTCCCCGCGACCAGGCGCACCGCACCGTCCTCGACCCGCGACGCTCGCTGCAGGTAGGTGTGGAGGTCGCCGAGCGACAGGCTGTCGGCGAGCGTGAGTTGCTGGACCATGGCCTGTCTAGACTACCGAGAGAGCGCCGCGGCCCCCGCCGCCGGGCGCCCGCCGGCGGGCGGTTCGGCGGCCGACCGACCCACACGGAGGAACGATGAACGGTCCCATCGACGGCCTGCTGAGCACCCTGCGCCTCACCGACACGGGCGCGCGCACCCACGAGGACATCTTCACGGGCCCCTCGCAGTGGATGCCGCTCGGCCGGGTCTTCGGCGGCCAGGTGCTCGCGCAGTCGATCACGGCGGCGACCCACACCGTGCCCGACGACCGGTCGATCCACTCCATGCACGGGTACTTCCTGCGCCCGGGCGACGTGCAGCACCCGATCACGTTCGCGGTCGATCGCATCCACGACGGCCGCTCGTTCTCGACGCGCCGCACGCAGGCCTTCCAGCACGGCGAGCCGATCCTCTCCCTCATCGCCTCCTTCCAGACGCACGACGACGGCCTCGAGCACCAGATGGAGATGCCCGACGACCTCCCCGACCCCGACGGGCTCCCCTCGACGGCCGACGTGCTCGGCCACCTCGAGCACGACGTGGCGCGCTACTGGTCGAGCGAGCGCGCCTTCGACGTCCGGCACATCCCCTCGCCCGTGTACCTGAAGGTCGACGGCGAGCGGATGCCGCGGCAGGCCGTCTGGATGAAGGCCTTCGGCCGGCTGCCCGACGATCCCCGCCAGCATCGCGCGGCTCTCGCCTACGCGAGCGACTACTCGATCCTCGAGCCCGTGCTGCGCGCCCACGGCATCGCCTGGGCGACGCCCGGACTCAAGGTGGCAAGCCTCGACCACGCGATGTGGTGGCATCGCGACGCGCGGGTCGACGACTGGCTGCTGTACACGATGGAGTCGCCGTCCGCGAGCGGCGGGCGGGGGCTCTCCCTGGGCCGGATCTACACGCGCGACGGCGTGCTGGTCGCGAGCGTCGCCCAGGAGGGCATGGTCCGCGTCCCGGACCCCGCCGCGTTCGACTGACCCCCGACCCCAAGCCGGTTTGCTGGGCGAACGCCGGGTGATCCGGCCACGCGGCGGCCGGGTGTCGCAGAATGGCACCACCGCCGCGATCGCGGCCGACCGAGGGAGGCACCGGAATGGACGACGCTCGTGAACTCTCCCGCCGCACCGCCATCGCGCTCGGCGGCACCGGCGCCATCGGCGGGGCGTTGATCCTCGCCGGGTGCGCGGCCGCCGACGACGGGGCGAGCGGCGGCTCCGGCGGCGGTGCGACGACCGCGCCCTCGACCGGGGCAGCGGATGCCGCGGGCGAGGAGGTCGCCGCCCTCGCCGACATCCCGGTCGGCGGCAGCATCGATGCGACGATCGGCGGCGAGCCGGTCCTGCTCGCCCAACCGACCGCCGGCGAGGTCGTGGCCTACAGCGCGATCTGCACCCACCAGGGCTGCGTGGTCGCTGCGGCGGGCTCGAAGTTCGAATGCCCGTGCCACGGGTCCATCTTCGACGCGGCGACGGGCGACGTGGAGGTCGGCCCGGCGCTCCAGCCCCTCGAATCCGTCGCCGTGACGGTCGAGGGCGATCGCGTCATCGCAGGCTGAGCGCCATGATCGACTACCAGGTCGCCGGCCTGCCGCTGCACGTGCTCGTGGTGCATGCGGTCGTGGTGGGCGTGCCGCTGCTCGCGGCGACGCTCGTGGTGCTCGCCGCCTGGCCGGCCGGCCGGCGCGTGCTGTGGCTGCCGACGCTGATCGGCGGGCTGGTCCTCCTGGGCGTCACGTTCCTCGCGGTCGAGGCGGGGAAGTGGCTCGAGGAGCGCGTGCCGCCCGCGCCGCTGATCGAGGCGCACACGGCGCAGGGTGAGGACATGATCCCGTGGACGATCGCGCTCGTCGTGGTCGCCGCGCTCATCGCCGCGCTCGCGATCGTGGAGCGCCGGCAGCGCCGCGCCGGGACCGACCCCGGCCCGGATGTCGCGGCGACGCGGAGCCCGGCCACGGCGGAGCGGCGTCGCTCTCCCGCGCGCGTGGCGATCGCGGTGCTCCTCGTGGTCGCCGCGGTGGGCGTCGGGGCCGGGGCGACGTGGACCGTCATCCGCATCGGCGAGTCCGGCAGCCGCGCGGTCTGGGAGGGTTCGTTCAGCGAGGAGCCGCTCGGGCGCTGATCAGCGTCGGCGGAACTCGATCGGCTCGCCGAGGTACGGTTCCCACGCCTCGCGCTCGGCGTCCGTCATCCGGCGCGGACGCTCGGTGGACGCGTCGACGAGGACGATGGTCGTGACCGCGCGCGTGTACAGCGTGCGCGGCTCGACGCCGGCCGGCGAGTGCACCTCGTAGCAGACGTCGAGGCTCGCGCCGCCCATGTGGCCGATCCACAGCTCGATGTCGAGCGGCAGCCGCTGGTACGGGATCGGCGCGAGGTACTCGACCTCCTGCCGCGCGATGAGCGTGATCGTCGCCGACCCCGGGGTCGCGTCGAGCACGGCGGTGGAGGCGCCCACGGCATGCTCCGCCGTCCCGTCCTCGTTCACCCAGAACGCCTGGATGCGAGCCTCCTCGAGGAGGCTCAGCATCCTGGCGTTGTTGACGTGCCCGTACGCGTCGAGGTCGCTCCACCGCAGCGGAGTCGGCACGTGCAGGCGCACGTCAGTCCCTCGTGAGCTTGCGGTACGTGGAGCGGTGGGGCTTCGCGGCCTCGGGCCCGAGGCGCTCGACCTTGTTCGCCTCGTACGCCTCGAAGTTGCCCTCGAACCAGTACCAGTTCGCCGGGTCCTCGTCGGTGCCCTCGTAGGCGAGGATGTGCGTCGCGATGCGGTCGAGGAACCACCGGTCGTGCGTGATGACCACGGCGCAGCCCGGGAACTCGAGGAGCGCGTTCTCGAGGCTCGAGAGCGTCTCGACGTCGAGGTCGTTCGTGGGCTCGTCGAGCAGCAGCAGGTTGCCGCCCTGCTTCAGCGTCAGCGCGAGGTTCAGCCGGTTGCGCTCACCGCCCGAGAGGACGCCCGCGCGCTTCTGCTGGTCGGGTCCCTTGAACCCGAACGTCGACACGTACGCGCGGCTCGGGACCTCCGTCTTGCCGACCTGGATGTAGTCGAGCCCGTCGGAGACGACCTCCCACAGGGTCTTGTTCGGGTCGATCCCGCCACGCGACTGGTCGACGTAGGAGATCTGCACGGTCTCGCCGATCTTCAGGTCGCCGCCGTCGAGCGGCTCGAGACCCACGATCGTCTTGAAGAGCGTGGTCTTGCCGACGCCGTTCGGGCCGATGATGCCGACGATGCCGTTGCGCGGAAGGGAGAAGCTGAGCCCGTCGATGAGCATGCGGTCGCCGAAGCCCTTCTGGAGCTTCTTGGCCTCGAGGACCACGTCGCCGAGGCGCGGGCCCGGCGGGATCTGGATCTCCTCGAAGTCGAGCTTGCGCGTGCGCTCGGCCTCGGCCGCCATCTCCTCGTATCGTGCGAGACGGGCCTTCGACTTGGCCTGGCGGCCCTTCGCGTTCGAGCGGACCCACTCGAGCTCCTCCTTGAGGCGCTTCTGCAGCTTCTGGTCCTTCTTGCCCTGCACCTGCAGGCGCTCGGCCTTCTTCTCGAGGTAGGTCGAGTAGTTGCCCTCGTACGGGTACAGGCGACCGCGGTCGACCTCGCAGATCCACTCCGCGACGTGGTCGAGGAAGTACCGGTCGTGGGTCACGGCGAGCACGGCGCCGGGGTACTTGGCGAGGTGCTGCTCGAGCCAGAGCACGCTCTCGGCGTCGAGGTGGTTGGTGGGCTCGTCGAGCAGCAGCAGGTCGGGCTTCTGCAGCAGCAGCTTGCACAGCGCCACGCGGCGCTTCTCGCCGCCCGAGAGCACCGAGACGGGGGTGTCGCTCGGCGGGCATCGGAGTGCGTCCATCGCCTGCTCGAGCTGGGAGTCGAGGTCCCAGGCGTCGGCCGCGTCGATCTGCTCCTGCAGGGTGCCCATCTCGGCGAGCAGCGTGTCGAAGTCGGCGTCCGGGTTGGCCATCTCGGCCGAGATCTCGTTGAAGCGGTCGAGCTTCGCCTTGATCGGCCCGACGCCCTCCTGCACGTTCTCGAGCACGGTCTTCGACTCGTCGAGCTCCGGCTCCTGCATGAGGATGCCGACCGAGTAGCCGGGCGTGAGCCGCGCCTCGCCGTTCGAGGGCTGGTCGATGCCCGCCATGATCTTGAGGATCGTGGACTTGCCCGCGCCGTTCGGACCGACGACGCCGATCTTCGCGCCGGGGAGGAACGCCATCGTGACGTCGTCGAGAATGAGCTTGTCGCCGACCGCCTTGCGGGCGCGCACCATCGAGTAAATGTAATCCGCCATGTCGCCTACCAGTCTATGGGGCGTGTGTCGCCGATCAGGCAGCCGCCGGTGCCGAGCGCCGGCCGGACGGCGCTCTGGTAGCCGCCCGACTTCGGACCGTACTGCCCGATCAGGCAGTCGGGACCGAAGCCGACGGCGAACTGGATCGAGTCGGCCGGTTCGCCGAGCGTGGTGGTGTCGTCGGTGACCTGCATCGCGGCGCGGTCGAACCCGGCCGCCACGAGCGCGTCGATGAAGGCGCGACCGCCGGCGCCGGGGTCGGCCGAGATCACCGCCCGGTTCACGGTGTCGAAGAACGTGAGGTTCTCCGCCGCCGACAACTCCGGCCGGAGCACGAGGTCGACGTTCTCGGGCGGCGCGATGGTGCTCGGCACCGGGCGCGGCGTCCGGGTCGGCTCGGCGGTGGCGACCGCGGCCGGTTCGGATGCCGTGCACCCGGTCAGGCCGAGCGCCGCCGCGCAGACGAGTCCGACGATGACCGCACCCGTCTTCCGCCGACCCATCGCACCCCTCGTCCGCCCGCCTCGATCGCAGAGCCGAGTCTATGTCGGTGGTTCGGAGATCGGCTGAAGGGGTCGCACGTCGGCGCGGCCGAGCGGCTGGGCCGGCCGGATCAGCCGGCCGCGCCCACCGCCGCGGACTCCGGCTCCTCGAGGGCGCCGTCCTCCGCGGCGTCGTCAGCGACGGACGCCGTCGGCCGACCCTCGACGTCCGGTTCGGACCGAGGGACGACCCGGTCTCCCGTGCTGTCGGGCCAGCCCGGAGTCGCCCCCGGACGGGCCCACGCATCGGCGGGCGTCGACGGCGACGTCTCGTGGACCGCCGGCGATGCGGCCTCCGCGGACCGTCCGGCCGCCGTCCGAGTCACCGTCGTGCGACCCCACGACAGGTCGTGCCCGATGGATTCCGCATCGATCTCGACCGCGGTGCCGGTCTTCTCGCCCGTCTCCCACGGCCGCACCCGCAGCCGGCCATGGACGATCACGCGGTCGCCCTTCGAGACCGAGGCGGCGGCGTTGACGGCGAGCTGGCGGAACGCGCCCACCGAGTACCAGTTGGTCTCGCCGTCCGCCCATTCGCCCTTGGCCCGGTCGAAGTACCGGCGGGTGGAGGCCAACCGGAAGTTGGTGATCGCCAGTCCGGCGTCGGTGACGTTGTGTCGCGGATCGTTGCCCACGAACCCGGTCACGGTGACGAGGTCGGTCATGTCGGTGCTCCTTGCGGTCGACGCCGCCGCGGATCGGCGGCTCGCGGCATCCGGGGCCCTCGTGCCGGAACGACCCCGGATGCCGCTGACGACAGCGTGCCGCGCGCGGCGCGCCATCCGTCGGCCGTCGTCGCGAAGGGTGCAGACGCGGCGCGAGTACCGGGCTGGGGAGGAGCGGTCAGGCGACGATGTAGTCGGCGTACGAGCGCCGGATCTTGTTCACCTTCGGCAGCGCAACAGCCAGGCAGTAGCCCTGCCCGGGGTTCTTGGCGAAGAAGTCCTGGTGATACTCCTCCGCACGGAAGAACTCCCCGAGCGGTTCGATCGTGGTCACGACGTCACCGGGCCACCAGTCGGCGGCGCGGTCGCGCGCCTGCTCGAACAGCGCGCGCTGCTCGTCGTCCTGGAAGAACATCGCGGAGCGGTACTGCGTGCCGACATCGGCCCCCTGCCGGTTCAGCTGCGTGGGGTCGTGCAGGGTGAAGAACACGTCGAGGATCACCTCGCGCGGGATGACGTCGCGGTCGAACTCGACGCGCACCGCCTCGGCGTGTCCCGTGGCGCCCGTGCAGACCAGTTCGTACGAGGGGTTGGGCAGGGAACCGCCGGTGTACCCGGAGACGACGTCGTCCACGCCGCGAAGCGTGCGGTACACGGCATCGAGGCACCAGAAGCAGCCGCCGGCCAGAACGAAGCTTTCCATCGCCATAGGCTAACCGCATGACCTTCGTCGCCGCCGCGGACCGCTACGACCGCATGACCTACAACCGGATCGGCCGCAGTGGGCTGAAGCTCCCCGCCCTGTCGCTCGGCCTCTGGCACAACTTCGGCCACGACCGTCCGCTCGACACCCAGCGGGCCATCGTGCGGCGGGCGTTCGACCTCGGCATCACCCACTTCGACCTGGCGAACAACTACGGGCCGCCCGCCGGCAGCGCCGAGGAGAACTTCGGCCGACTGCTCGCCACCGACCTCAAGCCCTACCGCGATGAGCTCATCGTCTCGTCGAAGGCCGGCTACCTCATGTGGGACGGCCCCTACGGCGAGTGGGGGTCCCGCAAGTACCTGCTGGCCTCGCTCGACCAGAGCCTCGACCGGCTCGGCCTCGACTACGTCGACGTCTTCTACTCGCACCGGCCCGACCCCGACACGCCGATCGAGGAGACCATGGGCGCCCTCGCGCACGCGGTACGACAGGGCAAGGCCCTCTACGCCGGCATCTCGAACTACTCCCCCGAGCAGACCCGCGCCGCGGCCGCGGCGCTCGCCGCCGAGGGCGTGCCGCTCACGATCCACCAGCCCCGCTACTCGATGTTCGACCGCACCATCGAGGACGGGCTGTTCCCCGCGCTCGACGAGGTCGGCGCCTCGGCGATCGTCTTCTCGCCGCTCGCGCAGGGCCTGCTCACCGACCGCTACCTCGGCGGCGACGTCCCCGCGGGTTCTCGGGCGGCCACGAGCCACTTCCTGCCGGCCGAGCGCATCAGCGAGGACTACCTCGCACGGGCGAGGGCCCTGAACGAGGTCGCCGCCGCACGGGGCCAGTCGCTCGCGCAACTGGCGCTCTCGTGGGTGCTGCGCGTGCCGCAGGTGGCCAGCGCGCTCATCGGCGCCTCGAGCGTCGCCCAGCTCGAGCAGAACGTGGCGGCGCTCGACGCCGCGCCGCTCACCGACGAGGAGATCGCGGCGATCGAGCCGCACGCCGCGCACGGCACCGTGCTCGGCTGAGATGGGCTACGTCTACGCGCTGTCGGCGGCACTGCTGTTCGGCCTGAACGGCAGCGTCACCCGCGTGATCGTCGACGCGGGGATCGACCCGGCGCAGCTCACGTTCATCCGCGTGCTGTCGGTCTGCCTCATCGCCGGCGCGTGGCTCGCGCTCACCGATCGCGGCGCGTTCCGGATCACGCGCCGGCAGGTCGCGGTCATGGCCGTACTGGGCGTGGCCGGCGTCGCGCTCCTGCAGTGGACGTACGCGATGGCGATCAAGCTGCTCCCGGTGGGCATCGCGCTGCTCCTCGAGTACCTCGCGGTGCTCGCGGTCGCGGTCATCGCCCGCGTCTTCTTCGGCGAACGCGTGAAGGGTCGGCTCTGGGTGGCGATCGCGCTCGTCCTCGCGGGCCTCGCGCTCGTCGCGCGGCCCGGCGGCGCGGACCTCGACCCGGTCGGCGTGCTGTTCGGCCTCGCCGCGGCCGCGACGCTCACCGTGTACTTCCTCGTCGGCGAGCGGCAGGTGGCCGCGACCTCGCCGATGGCGGTCGCCTTCTGGTCGATGGGCTTCGCGACCCTGTTCTGGGCGATGTTCAGCGGATGGTGGCGGCTCGATCCGGCGCTCCTCGCCGCGACGACCTCGCTCGACGGCGCGCTCGAGGCGGTGTCGGTGCCGTTGTGGCTCGTGGTCGCGTGGAACGCGGTCCTCGGCTCGTTCGCCCCGTTCCTGCTGTCGTTCCTCGCCCTGCGGCGGCTCAGCGCGACCGCGGTGGGCATCGTCGCGTCATCCGAGGTGGTGTTCGCCTTCGCATTCGCCTGGGTGTGGCTCGGGCAGGCGCTCGACCCGTTCCAGCTCGCCGGTGCGAGCGTGGTCCTGGTCGCCATCATCCTCGCGCAGACGGCGCGACCGGATGCCGCGATGGACGCCGACCTCGCGAGCCAGCGCCTCGCGGCGTCGATGCCGGACGACGAGCCGGAAACCGGCGCAGCGGCGCACGCAGCCGGCGCACGAGGTGCCGGCTCCCCCTCCGACGCACGCTGAGGCACGCCGCCCAGCCTGCCGCCCGTCGAGCACCGCCGGGGCTAGCCTGCGCTCATGCAGTGGTGGAATGACTTCGTCGCCTGGCTCCTCTCGGACGCCGCCCGTCCGTGGCTGTTCACGGCCGCGGTGCTCTTCGCCTCGGTCGTCGCGGCCGGTCTCCTGTCGGCCTGGATCGCCCGGCGCGCCGTTCGCGGACTCGTGCGCCAGCGCGACCGGGAACTGCGCAACGCCGCGGTCGCCGCCCTCATCGACGCCGCCACCGAGGCCTCGGTCTGGAACTCGCTGACGCCGCAGGAGCAGGTGCTCTCGGACCGGGCAGTCGGGCAGGCCGACATCCAGGTGCGCCTGCTGCCCATCCGCGGCGCCGACGTGGCCGCCGACTGGGCCTCCCACCAGCTGCACGAACTCAAGCGCGCCTCGGCGACGTTCGGATACCAGCTCGACCCGGCCGTGGTCGAGTTCCGGGAACGCCTCCTCGAATGGCAGCGGCACCCCTCGCGCACCCGCCGAGACTTCCGGAACGACCTGGAGCGCTGGCGAGCCCAGCGGAGCGACCCCGCCCAGGCGGTCATCGCCGAGCAGGACTCCTGGGTCGCCGAGCAGCACCACGAGCGCTACGTGCCGTCGCCCCTCATCGACCAGCCGATCGCACCCGCGGCCTACGACGACGCCGCGGATGCCGACACCGGCCCCGCGCCGCTCACCTCGTCGACCGCGAGCGAGTCGAGCGTCGAGGAGTCGGACGCCCGCCGCTGACGGACCGGCTCGTCAGGCCTCCTGCCACCACGCGTCGAACGGCGTGACCGGCTCGGTGCGCTTGTGCCGCGTCTGGAGGAACCGCGCCTCGATGAGCTCGGCGACCGCAGCGTCGACCTCGCCGCCCTCGAGGAACTCGTCGATGTCGGCGTAGCGGAGACCGAGGTTCGCCTCGTCGGACTGGCCCGGGTCGTGGTCGAGCAGGTCGGCCGTGGGCACCTTCGTGTACAGGCGCTCGGGAGCGCCGAGTTCCTGCATGAGTGCCCGGCCCTGTCGCTTGGTGAGACCCGACAGCGGGAGCAGGTCGGCTCCGCCGTCGCCGAACTTCGTGAAGAACCCGGTCACGGCCTCGGCGGCGTGATCGGTGCCGACCACGAGCAGGCCGCCCTCCCCCGCCACCGCGTACTGCGCGATCATGCGCATGCGCGCCTTCACATTGCCCTTGCCGAAGTCGCTGATGGGCACGCCGAGTGCGTCGGCGTAGTCGGCGGCGAGTCCGTCGACGCCGCCCCGGATGTTGAAGTCGACGACCTCGGCGGGCCGGATGAACTCGAGCGCCAGCCGCGCGTCATCCTCATCGTGCTGTACGCCGTAGGGCAGGCGCACCGCCACGAACCGGGCGGGACGCCCCTCGGCGGCGAGCTCGTCGACGGCGATCTGGCACAGGCGACCGGCGAGGCTCGAGTCCTGGCCGCCGCTGATGCCGAGGACGAGGCCCTTCGCTCGGGATGCGGTGAGGTACCGCTTGAGGAACTCGACCCGCCGACGCACCTGGTCGGCCGGGTCGATCACGGGCTCGACATGCAGTTCTTCGATGATCCGGGCCTGGAGGTCGCGCATGCCACGACCCTACGACACGCGTGCGACGAACGGATGACGCGGCGCTGGGAACCGGCCGCGAGCGTCCGGTTCCCGATAGCATTCGTGCACGCGACGAAGGGGGCTCCGCGTGGAGGTCGACCTGTCCACCCTCGTGCTGGTTCCGGCCATCGCCGCCGTGGCACCGCTCGCCACGCGCGCGGTGGGGCGGTGGATCGCGGTCCCGCTCGTCGTCTTCGAGATCCTCCTCGGGCTGGTCCTCGGACCGTCCGTCCTCGGGTGGGTGCAGGAGGACGACTTCATCGCGCTCTTCGCGGACTTCGGCCTCGCGATGCTGTTCTACCTCGCCGGCCGCGAGATCGACTTCCGCGCCATCCGCGGCACGCCGATCGTGCGGGCGGGCATCGGCTGGCTGGTGTCGATCGCGTTGGGCATCGCGCTGGGCTTCCTGGTGGACCCGGGCGCGGGCGCCGTCTTCGTCGGCGTGGCGCTCGCGTCGACCGCGCTCGGGGCGCTCCTGCCGATCCTGCGCGACTCCGGCGTACTCCGGACGCCCTTCGGCGTGTCGATCCTCGCGATCGGCGCCGTCGGCGAGTTCGGCCCGCTCCTGGCCATCTCGTTGTTCCTCAGCGGCCGCTCGCCGCTGCACTCGGCGCTCGTGCTCCTCGCCTTCGCGGTGATCGCGGGCGTGCTCATGTTCTTCGCGGCCCGCGGGGACGGCGCCCGGCTGCACCGGGCGATCGAGGCGAGCCTCCACACGAGCGGCCAGTTCGTCGTGCGCCTCGTGATGTTCGTCCTCCTCGCGCTGGTCGCCCTCTCGATCTTCCTCGGGATCGACATGCTGCTCGGCGCGTTCGCCGCCGGCGTGCTCGGCAAGCTGCTGCTCCAGGGCGCGCCGGCCCGCGAGGCCGAGGTCACCGAGGCGAAGATCGAGGCGGTCGGGTTCGGTCTCCTGGTCCCGGTGTTCTTCATCAACACCGGCATCACCTTCGACCTCGCGGCGCTCGTCTCCGATCTCAGGACGCTGCTGCTGCTCCCCCTCTTCACGGTCCTGCTGCTCGTGACCCGCGGGCTGCCGGCCGCCATGCTGGCGCCGCCGGGGTCGACGGTCCGGGAGCGGGTGTCGACGGGCTTCTTCGCCGCCACGGGCCTGCCGATCATCGTCGCCGTGACCGCGTTGGGGGTGGATGCCGGCGATCTCGACTCCGGCATGGCCGCGGCGCTCGTCGGCGCGGGACTCCTGTCGGTGCTGCTCTACCCGCTGATCGCACTGACGGTGCGGACGGGGAATCCTCGGCGCCCTCGGCAGGAATCGAACCTGCGACCAAGAGATTAGAAGGCTCCTGCTCTATCCGCTGAGCTACGAGGGCCGATCGCCACCACGATACCGCAGGCCGCCGCCGCGACCCGGGGGTCCCGGCCGCGCGACCGGTCCGCGGGCCGGGCGGGCCCTGTCGGGGCGCGCCAGTAGACTCGCCGCATGGCATCCTCGAGCGACCGACTGGTCTGGATCGACTGCGAGATGACCGGGCTCGACCTCGAGGTCGACGAGCTCGTCGAGATCGCGGTGGTCATCACCGACTACGACCTGAACCCCGTCGACGCAGGACTCGACATCGTGATCAGGCCCGATGCGAGTGCGCTCGAGGGCATGGGCGACTTCGTCCGCGCCATGCACACCGACTCGGGGCTGATCGAGGAGATCCCCAACGGGGTGTCGGTGGCCGAGGCGGAGTACGAGGTCCTCGAGTACGTCCTGAAGCACATCCCCGATGAGCAGAAGGCCCCGCTGGCGGGCAACTCGATCGGCACCGACCGGGCGTTCATCGCCAAGTTCATGCCGCGCCTCGACGCGCACCTGCACTACCGCAACGTCGATGTCTCCTCGATCAAGGAGCTCGCCAAGCGCTGGTACCCGCGGGCGTACTTCAACGCCCCGGCCAAGGACGGCGGACACCGCGCCCTGGCCGACATCCTCGAGTCCATCCGCGAGCTGCAGTACTACCGTCGGGCCGTCTTCGTCGCCGACCCCGGACCGTCCAGCCAGGAGCTGCAGGTCATCGCGGCCGACGTCGTCGCCGAGTCGACGTCGCCGACCCCGGTCGGCGCCCCGTCGGCGGCCGACGTGTCATCGAGCACGCCCGACGTGGTGTAATCTCGTATGGTTGCAACCGCGGCACGCGGTCGCACATGGTGGGTATAGCTCAGTCGGTAGAGCGCCTGGTTGTGGTCCAGGAGGTCGCGGGTTCAAGCCCCGTTACTCACCCCAAGTACCTCCCGAACGGAGTCGCCGTGCACCTCGACGCCGAGGCCTTCGAGCGGCTCGTCGTCGACGAGCTCGACCGCCTGCCCGA
This sequence comes from Agromyces sp. NDB4Y10, assembly GCF_001620055.1. GTDB lineage: Bacteria > Actinomycetota > Actinomycetes > Actinomycetales > Microbacteriaceae > Agromyces > Agromyces indicus. Next base: position 33,906 of record NZ_LQGY01000065.1, read on the forward strand.
CGACATGGTCGACGGACTCGACAACGTCGTGTTCGTGGTCGAGGACCGGCCAGAGGACGGCTCCCTCGACCTGCTTGGCCTGTACGAGGGCACGGCACTGACCGAGCGCGACCGCTACGGCTTCGGCGAGATGCCCGACCGCATCGTGCTGTACCGCGAAGCGCTCCTCGCGGTCGCCGATGACGAGGAGCAGCTCCGCGACGAGATCCACGTCACCCTCGTGCACGAGATCGCCCATTTCTACGGCATCGACGACGACCGGCTGCACGAGCTGGGCTGGGCCTGAGCGGGCCCGCGTTAGCCTGAATCGCATGAGCCTCTCCCCCGCTCGCGGCGTCGGCATCGCCCTCGGCACGCTCGCGATCCTGGCAGTCGGCGTCTACGCGCCCGCCATGCTCCTCGGCCCGCTCCCCGACGTCGAGATCCGCACCGCGCCGTCCCAGCCGGCCCTGCCCGAGACGACTCCCGTGGCGCTGCTCGACGCCGGCGCGTCGGCCGTCGCGCTCGTCGCCGACGACGGTCAGGCGGAACTCGTCGCGACCTCGGGCGATGAGGGGGCGGCGCCGATCGGCGGCGCGGCGAAGCTCGTGACCGTGCTGGCGACGCTCGATGCACTGCCGATCGAGGAGGGCGAGCGCGGGCCCGCCATCCGGATCGGTCCCGAGGACTACACCGACTACCTGCGGTACTCGGCCGAGGGCTCCCGCGCGCTCGCCGTGTCGCCGGGCGAGACGTGGAGCCAGCGGGACGTGGTCCGGGCCGTCCTGCTCGCTTCGAGCAACAACCACGCCGACACGCTCGCGCGTTGGGCGTTCGGCAACCTCGACAACTACGTGACCGAGGCGAACGGATGGCTCGAGGAGCAGGGGTTCGAGACGCTCCGCGTCGCCGATGCGACCGGCCTCTCCGGCGACAACGTGGGTTCCGCTGCGGAACTCACGCGGCTGGCCGCCCTGACCCTCGCACAGCCCACGCTCGGCCCGCTCCTGAGCGGCGACGGCGCGTCGACCACGACGGATCGGCGCGTTCCCGACGTGGTGGCGCACCTGGGCGGCGAGGGCATCCGATCGATCAGCCGCAGCTACACCGACCAGGCGCTGTTGTCGTTCGTGTTCACGAGCGAGCTCGACGGCGAGACGTCGCGGCGGATGGTCGGCGCGATGACGGGGGTCGACTCCTATGAGACCCTCGATCCGGCCGTGCTCGCGGCCGTGGAGGGGATGCGGGCCGCGTCCACGCCGATCGAGGTCATCGCGCAGGGCGCATCGTACGGCGAGGCGGTGGCGGCGTGGGGTGATCGGGCCGACCTCGTGGCCGTGGCCGGCCGGACCGACGCCGCGTGGGGTGCCGTGCCTGAGTCGGCGTCGGTCGAGGTGACGCCGTTCGCGACCGCGCCGGCCGGGCGCGAGGTCGGCTCGGTGACCGTCCGGATCGGCGACCGCGACCTGAGCTCGGTGCTCGAGCTGGACGAGCCCATCTCCGACCCGGGCCCGCTCTGGCGGCTGCTCAACCCCGGCGTGATCGTCGGGGCGTTCCTCGCCGACTGATCGGGTTCGGCGTCAGTCGTTCTCGTCGTCGTGCTCGACCGGGTCCGAGTCGTCGGCGTCGAAGCGGAAGCGAACGCGGATCTGCCCGTTCACCTCGCGCTGGTCGACGGCGTCGTACCAGAACAGCGACTCCAGGCCGTCGACCGCGGCGACCATGCCGACGCGCCGCTCCGGCTCGCCGTGCACGAGCGATCGCTGCTCGAAGTCGCCCTCGAGGGGCCCGTCGATGAACTCCGCCACGTAGGTCGCGGCCGCTGCGTCTGCCATGCCCCCACCGTAGTCGCCGAGGAGCGTCCGGTCATCCCGGCGCGCGCGTGGACGGGTGCCTCGGCGCTCAGGGGGCCAGGCGCACGGTCACGTGGGCGCGCTGCGCAGCGCGATGCCCCGTCCGGCCCAGGTGGCGGCGCCAGTCCGCCTCCCAGGCGTCCCAGTGGGCGTCGAATGCGCCGAGGTCGCGGTCGAGCGCTCGGCGCCGCCGCGTCGGGTACGGCGCGGCGAGCCAGACCCGGACGGCGCCGCTGCGGTCACCGCCGGCCGCGAACGCCCCGCACCCCTCGATGATGAGTGGGGCGTCCGGCCGGATCCGCAGGTCGACGCCGGGCCGGTCCTCGAGCCAGTCCCAGCGGTGCACCACGCCGGCGGCTCCCCGCGCGTGCGGGGCCAGGAGGGAACGGCCGAGCTCGAGGGCGCCTCGATGGAGCCCGCGCCATCCGGGGATCGCCTCGTCGACCCGCACCACGCGCGGCGGGCGGCCGGGCCAGGCTCGCGCGAGCGCGGCCGCGAACGTCGTCTTGCCGGCGCCGCTCGGGCCGTCGACGAGCACGAGCGGATGCCGCGTCCCGGCCGTGGCGCGCCGCACCGCCTCGACGCCCGGGCGGAGCGACATCGGCCCCGCGACCCTCACGTCCATACCGGGTGGAAGGCACCCGCCCAGATCGAGCCGGCGATCGCGGTGGCCGCGATGGTCGCGGCGATGCCGACGAGCAGGACGTCACGCGCGCCGACGCGCGACGGGCGCGCCCACGTGCGGGGACGGTCGGCGCCGAAGCCCCGCGCCTCCATGGCCGTGGCGAGCTTGGACCCCCGACGGATGGCGAGGACGAGCAGGGCGAACGCCATGGTGGCCGCGCGGCGGACGGCTCCGTGGTCGCCGATGCCGCGGGCGCGCCGCGAGAGCGCCATCGCCCGCCAGTCGTCGATGAACAGGCCGACCAGCCGGGTCGCGGCGAGCGCACCGAGCACGAACCGCGCCGGCAGCCGCCAGACCTGCGCGAGCCCGTCGGCGAGGTCGGTCGGGTCGACGCGGAGGAACAGGAGCGCGGCGGGCAGGCCGATCGCCAGGACGCGGACCGACACGGCGATCGCCAGCTCGATGGATCCGTCGGAGATGCGGGCGAGCCAGAACTCCCAGTAGACCGTTCCCGTGGGTCGTCCGTACAGCAGCATGCTGACTCCCGCAACGGGCGCCGCGAGCAGGATCGGCCACGTGCGCCGCAGGAGCACGGCCGGCGTGACGCCGGCCGCCGCGAAGAGCACGATCTCGATGAGGAGCGCGATCGCCGCACTCACCCAGTCCACCGTCACGAGCAGCGGCGTGGTGAGCACCATCGCCGCGGCGAGGCGCGTCGCCGGGTTGGTCCGGTCGATGAACCGCAGCCTGGGCACGGGCCGGGCGGGTGCCGCCTCGAGCGCGCTCATCGCCGGCTCCCGACGGGCTGCCGCGCCGGCAGGAGGTCGACGCGGTGCGTGCCGAGCGCGGCCCGGAACGCGGCGTCGTGGGTGACCGACAGGAGCGTGGTGCCGCCCTCGACCAGCTCGTGCAGCAGCCGGACCAGTTCGACCCAACCCAACCGGTCCTGCCCGAAGGTGGGCTCGTCGAGGATGATGACGTCCGGCCGCGTGGCGAGCACCGCGCCCACCGAGAGCCGGCGTGCCTCGCCGCCGGAGAGCGTGAACGGATTGGCCGCCGCGAGATGGTCGAGGCGGAGCCGCTGCATGACCTCGTCGACGCGCACCCGGGCCTCCGCGTCCGGCAGCCCCAGCGCGCGGAGCCCCACGGCGAGTTCGTCGCGCACGGTCGCCGCGACGAACTGGTGCTCGGGCTCCTGGAAGACCGTGCCGATGCGGGTCAGGAGGTCGCGTGAGCGCCAGCGCACCGGCGCCTCGCCCAGGCCGCGTGCGAGCCGGGGCGCGGCGGTGACGGTTCCCCCGCGCGGCCGCAGGAGGCCGCCCATCGTCAGCGCGAGCGTCGACTTGCCGACCCCGTTCGGTCCGGTGAGGACCGTCGAGGAGCCCGCGGGCAGGCCGAACCGGAGTCCGGTGTGGAGCACCGGCGTGCGCGGGCGGCCGACGGCCAGCTCGCCCGCGGAGAGGATCGGGGCCGTGGCACCGGCCGCGGCATCCGTCACCTCGGGTACCTCGAGGGGGATGCCGGGGACCCACACGCCCGCCGCCGCGAGCTCGGCCCCCCGCGCCTCGAGGACCTCACCGGGGTCGCCGTCCGCGATCATCCGCCCCTCGCGGTCGAGCACGACCACGCGATCGATCAGGCCGAGCCAGACCTCGACGCGGTGCTCCACGACGACGAGCGTGGCTCCCGTGCGGTCGAGGACGCGGCCGACCGCCTCGCGCACCTCCGCGACGCCCTGCGGGTCGAGGTTCGCGGTGGGCTCGTCGAGCAGCAGCAGGCCCGGGCGCATCGCGAGGGCGCCGGCCAGCGCCAGCCGCTGCTTCTGCCCGCCGGACAGCCGCGACGTCGGGTGGTCGAGCGGGAGCTCGAGCCCGACCGCCTCGAGCGCCTCCGCCACGCGCCGCCAGATCTCGTCGCGCGGAACGCCGAGGTTCTCGCACCCGAACGCGACGTCGTCGCCGACGCGGGCGAGGATCACCTGGGAATCGGGATCCTGCAGCACGAGCCCCGCCCGGCCGCGTGCGTCGGGTGCCGGACGCCCGTCGACGCGCAGCTCGCCCCACTGCTCGCCCTCGTCGTCGCCGCCGAGGACGCCCGCGAGCGCGTGCAGCAGGGTCGACTTGCCCGAGCCGGACGGTCCCAGGAGCAGCACGCGCTCGCCCGGATGGATCCGGAGGTCGAGTCCGTCGAGCGCCGGTCGACGGCGGCCCGCGTGGCGCCAGCCCCACCCGGCGGCATCCACCCGGGCAGGACCGACGGCATCAGCGTGGTGCACGCGTCAGACCCGTCCCGTGACGTCCCGTCCGGCGCCGAACCGGTTGAGTGCCCCGGTTGCGGCGAGCGCGCGGACGACGAGCCAGCCGAGGAGGCCGGCGAGGAGCGCGCCGGAGACGACGAGCGTGCCGAGGTACAGGGCCAGGAACTCCGCGGACTTCTGGAGGTTGCCGGAGGTGAACAGCTCGAGCACCCAGGCTCCGACGCCCGCTGCGGCGCCGGCGAGCATCGCGGTGACCACGCCGAACCGGCGGTACCCGACGGCGAGGAAGACGAGCTCGGCGCCGAGTCCCTGCGCGAGACCGGAGTAGAGCGTCTCGATGCCCCACTGGTTGCCGATGAGCGCCGAGACCATGGCCGCGAGCAGTTCGACGTAGAGCGCCGCGCCGGGCTTGCGGATGATGAGCCCGCCGAGCACGCCGCCGATGAGCCAGATGCCGACGGCGATGCCGCCGAGCCCCGGCGTGAGCGCGTCGGCGGCGCTGAACCACGCATACCCGACGTTGTTCCAGATGAGGAAGACCAGGCCGGTCGCGACGCCGATGACGCTCGCGACGACGATGTCGACCACCCGCCAGCGGGTCCGGCGGCCGTTGCCGCCCGTGATGCCGTTCGCCCGGCCGTCCGCTGCGGCGTTCGCGCGGTCGTCGGCCTCGGTTCCGATGGATGTCTCGTGCACTGTCGTGCCCTTTCGTCTCGTGGAAAGCGGCACGGGAGATGAGAATCTCTGCCCTCCCTGCGCTGGCATGACCCAGATCAGGTTCGACGGTCGAAGGTTGAGAACCTTCCTCTCAGCCCGGCTCACCGGACTCCCGTGTTCGACCACGAGTATACGCCGCGCCGCCCGAGGCGAGCGCGGCGCGGGCGGCGACGGCGCCTACCGCTTCAGTGCGCGGATGACGATCTTCAGCGCCTTGCCCGTCGCCGCGACGAGCGGGATGGCGACGATGAGCAGCCCGAGCACGTTCGGCTCGAACCGGACGTCGCCGCCGCGACTGATGTAGGCGCCGAGCGGCACGGACCAGCCGCCGCCACCGCCGCCCGAGCCCTCGCCCTGCTCGTCGTCCTTCCCGGCACCGCCGCCGAAGCCGTACGCGCCCAGCGCGACGGGCACGATCTCGGTGCCGCCCACCTGGACCTTGTCGGCGTACGAGGTGCGGACGCCGACGCCGGCGACCTTGTCTGCGAGTTCCAGCACGAAATCAGCCATGCGGTCACGCTACCCGGGCCCGGTCGGCGTCGAAAGGCCTTGACGGATGCCGCGCGGCGGGGGCGTCACGAGAACGTGCGCGCTCCGGGCGGCAGCGGTTCGTCGGGGCGATCCGTCTCCTCCCGCTCCCATCCGGCTCCGGCCGTGGGGAGCGGCCCGGGCGCATCGCGTCGCACGAGGGCGGCGGGCCGCACCGCACCGCGACCGAACCTCCGCGTGACCTCGTCGATGGTGCGCTCCGCGTCGCGCCACTCCTCGTCGGGATCCCACAGCGGCGCTCCGCCGCCCGCCGGGCGCAGGTGCTCGGCCCGGACGCCGATGAGGCGCACGCGGCGCCCGTCGCCCACCAGGTCGGCGAGCGGCACGAGCGCCTCCTCGTAGATGCGCCGCGCGACATCCGTCGGCTCGGCGAGGGTGCGCGACCGGGTGACGGTCGTGAAGTCGCCGTAGCGCAACTTGAGGGTCACCGTGCGGGCGACCATCTCGGCGCGTCGGAGGCGCACGCCGACGTCGGTCGCGAGGCGCAGCAGCTCGCGGGCAATCTCGTCGCGGTCGACCAGGTCGTGGTGGAAGGTCGTCTCGTGCCCGATGCTCTTCTCGACGCGCCGGGTCTCGACGTCGCGCGGGTCGACCCCGTTCGCCAGCCGGGTGAGGCGGGCGGCGAGCGCCGGACCCACGGCGCGCTCGAGGGCGTCGACGGGCATCTCGGCCACGTCGCCCACCGTGCGCAGGCCGAGCTTGAGGAGGGACTGCTCGGTCACGCGACCCACGCCCCACAGCGCGGAGACGGGAAGGGGGTGCAGGAACGCGGTCGTCTCGGCGGCGGGCACGACGAGCATCCCGTCGGGCTTGGCGCGACTCGACGCGACCTTCGCGACGTACTTGCTCGCGGCGACGCCCACCGAGCAGGTGAGGCCCGTCTCGTCGCGCACGCGCCGGCGGATGGTCCAGGCGATCTCGGCCGGCGTGCCGTGGAGACGCCGCGCGCCCGACACGTCGAGGAACGCCTCGTCGATCGACAGCGGCTCGACGAGCGGCGTGAGCTCGCGGAAGATCGTCATGACCCGCTCGGAGTACTCGGCGTACCGGGCGTAGTCGCCGCGCAGCACGACCGCGTTCGGGCAGCGCTGCAGGGCCACCGACATCGGCATCGCCGAGTTCACGCCGTACCGCCGCGCCTCGTAGCTCGCGGCCGCGACCACCCCGCGGCCCGCCGTGCCGCCGACGAGCACCGGTCGGCCGCGCAGCTCCGGTCGGCGGAGCAGTTCGACGGACACGAAGAACGCATCCATGTCGACGTGCAGGATCGGCGTCGCCGAGTCGTCGACGGGCCCGGTGGTGACCTGCCGCGACGAGCCGTCCTGCTTGCTCATGCTGCGACCCTAGCGCCCGCCGCCGACGCGCCCGCGACGGTGATCAGAAGCCGAAGTCCCCGCCGAAGTCGCCGCCGCCGAAGTCGCCACCGCCGAACCCGCCCCAGTCGCCGCCCGCGTCGGCCGAGCCGACGTCGCCACCGTCGCCCGCTCCGGCGTCACCGGCACCGGGGTCCCCCTCGGCGCCCGCCTGATCGAACGACGGGTCGGGCAGGAACGCCTGGGCGATCGCCGACCCGACGACGAAGCCCGCGATGGTGCCGAGCATCGACGCGCCGAGCATCGAGCCGAAGGACGGACCGCGAGCGCCCTGTCCGCCGGGCGAGGAGCCCGCGAAGGCCCGCTCCACGGTGCCCGGCGATCGGAGCTCCGCCCGGGTCGCCGCCCGTGCGAGCGCCGACGGCTCGTCGGAGACCACGCGCTCACCGGGCGGCGCGCTGTCGGCGAGCGCCCGGTAGACCTCCTGCCGCTGCTCCGGGGTCAGCTTCGCGAACGCCTCGGCGTGCACGGCCTCGATCGACTCGGGCGGGGCGGTCCGCAGCAGGTACCGGTAGCGCTCGATCGCCAGCTCGTCCTCGCTCGGCCGAGGCCGCTGCGGGGCTGAGGCGGCATGCCCGTACGGCGCCTGCGGCACCGCGGGGGCGGGTCGGGCGGCGCGGTCGTCGCCGCCGCCGAAGAGCCGGTCCAGGAAGCCCATCGTGTCCTCACTCTCGTCGTCCCCCGACGATAGGCCGGGAGCCCATGATCCTGCTGTGAGGCGGTCGCGCCCGCCCCGTGAGACGACGGATGCCGCGGCGGGACGCGTCCGCGCCGCGGCATCCGTCGTCGACCGGAAGGCCCTAGCCCTCGCCGCCGCTCGCGCGCTCGAGCACGAGCTCGCGGACGCGCGCGGCATCCGCCTTGCCCTGCATCGCCTTCATGACCGCGCCGATCACCGCGCCCGCGGCCTGCACCTTGCCGTCGCGGATCTTCGCGAGCACGTCCGGCTGCGCCGCGAGCGCCTGGTCGATCGCGGCGACGAGCGCCCCGTCGTCGGAGACCACCGCGAGGCCCCGCGCGTCGACGATCTCGCGCGGCGACCCCTCGCCCGCGATGACGCCCTCGAGGACCTGGCGGGCGAGGCGGTCGGTCAGGACACCCTCGTCGACGAGGGCCGCGAGTTCGGCGACCTGGGCCGGCTCGGCGAGCGCGGCCGGGTCCTCGCCGCGGGCGTTCGCGATGCGCGTGAGCTCGCCGGTCCACCACTTGCGGGCCGCTGCCGGCGTGGCGCCCGCCGCCACGGTCGCGGCGACCTCGGCGAGGAGCCCCGCGTTCACGACGCCCTGGAAGTCGAGGTCGGTGAAGCCCCACTCGCCCTTGAGGCGACGACGACGCGCGGCGGGCGGCTCCGGCAGCGCGGCGCGCAGCTCCTCGATCAGGGCGGGGTCGGGCACCACCGGGAGCAGGTCGGGCTCGGGGAAGTAGCGGTAGTCGTCGGCGTCGGACTTCGGACGGCCGGGGCTCGTCGTGCCCGTGTCCTCGTGCCAGTGGCGGGTCTCCTGCGTGATCGTGCCGCCGTCGGCGAGGATCGCCGCCTGCCGCTGGATCTCGTAGCGGACCGCGCGCTCGATCGAGCGCATCGAGTTCACGTTCTTCGTCTCGGTGCGCGTGCCGAACTGCTCCTGGCCGCGGGGGCGCAGCGACACGTTCGCGTCGCAGCGCAGGTTACCGCGCTCCATCCGGGCCTCGGAGACGCCGAGCGCCAGCACGATGTCGCGGATCGTGGCGACGTACGCGCGCGCCAGCGCGGGAGCATCCGCCCCCGCCCCCACGATCGGCTTGGTGACGATCTCGACGAGCGGCACGCCCGCGCGGTTGTAGTCGACGAGGGAGTACTCGGCGCCCTGGATGCGGCCGGTGGCGCCGCCGACGTGCGTGAGCTTGCCGGCGTCCTCCTCCATGTGGGCGCGCTCGATGGCGACCTGGAAGACCCGGCCGTTCTCGAGCTCGACCTCGACGGACCCCTCGTAGGCGATCGGCTCGTCGTACTGGGAGATCTGGTAGTTCTTCGCGAGGTCGGGGTAGAAGTAGTTCTTCCGGGCGAACCGGCTCGACTCGGCGATCGAGCAGCCGAGCGCGAGGCCCAGCGAGATCGAGTACCGCACGGCCGTGCCGTTCACGACCGGGAGGGAGCCGGGCAGGCCCAGGTCGACCGGCGCGACGAGCGTGTTCGGCTCGGCGCCGTGGAACTCGGCGTGCGCCGGGTTCGGCGCGGAGGAGAACATCTTCGTCTTCGTGTTGAGCTCGACGTGCACCTCGAGCCCGATGACCGGCTCGAAGCGCTCGAGGGCCTCGTCGAAGTCCATCAGTGCTGCGCGCGCCATCAGACCACGCCCTCCTCGGTCGCCATGAGTTCGTGGGTGGACAGGTCGGGTGCCTGTGCCAGGATCGGGCCGCCCCAGCGATCGAGCAGGAGCGCCTCGAGCGCGCCGCCGACGTTGTAGAGGCGGGCGTCCTCGCGCGCGGGCGCGAGGAACTGGATGCCGACCGGGAGCCCGTCCTCCGGGGCGAGGCCCGCGGGCACGGAGATGCCGGGCACGCCCGCGAGGTTCGCGGGGATCGTCGCCACGTCGTTCAGGTACATGGCCAGCGGGTCGTCGAGCTTCTCCCCGAGCTTGAACGCGGTGGTCGGCGCGGTCGGCGTGGCGAGCACGTCGACCTTCGCGAACGCGGCGTCGAAGTCGCGCTGCACCAGGGTGCGCACCTTCTGGGCGCTGCCATAGTACGCGTCGTAGTACCCGGCCGACAGGGCGTAGGTGCCGAGGATGATGCGGCGCTTCACCTCGGGGCCGAACCCGGCCTCGCGCGTCGCGGACATGACCTGCTCGACCGTGCCGCCGCCCTCGGGCGTGACCCGCAGGCCGAAGCGCACCGAGTCGAACTTGGCGAGGTTCGACGAGGCCTCCGCCGGGAGGATCAGGTAGTACGCGGCGATCGAGTACTCGAAGTTCGGCGCGCTGACCTCGACGATCTCGGCGCCGTGCTGCTCGAGGAGCTCGAGCGCCTCGTGGAAGCGCTGGCGGACGCCCGCCTGGAACCCGTCGGAGTCGAGTTCCTTCACCACGCCGATGCGCAGGCCCGAGACATCCGCTCGCCTGACCGCCTCGGCCATCGACGGCCACGGGTCGGGGATCGACGTGGCGTCGTGCGGGTCGAAGCCGGCGATCACGTCGTGCAGCAGCGCCGAGTCGAGCACGGTGCGGCTGACGGGCCCGATCTGGTCGAGCGACGACGCGAGGGCGATCGAACCGTAGCGGCTGACGCCGCCGTACGTCGGCTTGACCCCGACGGTGCCGGTGACGTGCGCGGGCTGGCGGATCGAACCGCCCGTGTCGCTGCCGAGTGCGAGCGGTGCCTCGAACGCGGCGACGGATGCCGCGGACCCGCCGCCCGATCCGCCGGGGATGCGGTCGAGGTCCCACGGGTTGTGCGTCGCGCCGTACGCCGAGTGCTCGGTCGACGAGCCCATCGCGAACTCGTCCATGTTGGTCTTGCCGAGCGGCACCATGCCCGCGTCGCGGACCTTGCGGACCGGGGTGGCGTCGTAGGGCGGCACCCAGCCCTCGAGGATGCGCGACCCCGAAGTGGTCGGCATGCCCTTGGTCACGAGCACGTCCTTGATCGCGATCGGCACGCCCGCGAGCGGGCCGAGCTCCTCGCCGATGTGCCGGCGCCGGTCGATCTCGGCGGCCGTGTCGAGCGCGCGCTCGGCGTCGACGTGGAGGAACGCGTGGACGGCGCCGTCGACGGCGGCGATGCGGTCGAGGTGGGCCCGGGTCGCCTCGACGGAGGTGACCTCGCGGGCCGCGAGGCGCTCGCCGAGCTCGGCCGCGCTCAGGCGGATCAGGTCGCTCACTGCTCCTCCCCCAGGATCGCCGAGACCACGAAGCGCGAGCCGTCGTGCTCGGGAGCACCCTCGAGGGCCTCGTCGACGGTGAGCACGTCGCCCACCTCGTCGACCCGGAGCGGCGTGTGCAGCGGGATCGGGTGGCTGGTCGGCGGCACGTCGGGCGTGGCGACCTCGCTCACCTTCTCGACCGCCTGCATGATCTGGCCGAGCTCGGCGGTGAGGTGGTCGATCTCTTCGTCGGTGAGCGCGATGCGTGCGAGGTTCGCGAGGTGCGCGACCTGCTCGGCGCTGATTTCAGACATGCTGCTCCGTCGTGTGGGGAAGGGGTCCCCGCGATTCTATCGAGGAGCGCCGAACAGCCCCGTGCCGTGCTTCTGCAGCAGGTCGTACGCCTCCCCGTAGGTCTGGGGCTCGGGTTCGCTCCCGTCGCCGTACTTCGCGACGAGCATCCCGAGCAGGCCCCGCGCCGGCGGGCTGAGCGGCGCGGTCCGGTGCTCGGACCCCGGGTGCGGCCTCGCCGCCTCGGGGTTGGGCGGCAGGTACTGCGGGGTCGTCTCGGGCCAGGTGAGCGGATGCCGCGGCTCGTCGAGGGTGATCGCGTTGGTGATCGTCGGGGCGCCGTCGTCGCGGTCGGTGAGCGGATCGAGGCCGTGCGCGGCGCAGAGGGTGGCGATCACCGAACCGTGGTGCATGGGGTCGTGGATGACCCCGCCGGCCGCGGTGTACGCCGAGATCGCGATCGTCGGGACGCGGCATCCGAGCCGGTCGAAGGCGAACCCCATCTCGCCCGGCTTCGCGTCGGCGTGCGGCGGCGTCGCCGTCGGCGGCGGCACGTGGTCGTAGGTGCCGCCGTGCTCGTCGAAGGTGATGAGCAGCATGGTGTTCATCGCGTTCGATCCGCCCTCGGTCGCGCTGGCCCGGATGGCGGTGTAGATCCGGTGGATCAGCAGCTCGCCCGCCCGGACGTCGGAGACGGCGCTGTCGGTGACCTCCCGGCCGTCGACCTCGGATTCGCGGAGCGGACCCACGGGCGGGTGGAAGTCGTTGTGGTCGTAGATCATGCGCGGTTCGACGAACGCGTACGGCGGCAGCTTCCCCTGCTCGACATCGGTCCAGAACTGGGACATCGGCGCGAAGTGGTCGGTGCGCCAGAACTGCTCGAGCGCGGGCGCGTGGATGAACCCGGTCATCGAGATGAGCTGGAGGTCGTCGAAGTAGATGCGCCAGTCGAGCCCGGCCTCCTCGAGGCGGTTGAAGATCGTCGGGGCGGCCTTGGCCTCGAGCCACTTGCGGTAGCCCTTCTTCCCGCCGTGGTTGGTGACGAACCCGTGGGAGGTCGACGCGTGGAAGAACGACCGGTTGCAGAACGTCTGGCTGGGCACGGCGCAGTGCCACGCGTCGTAGACCGCGAACCCCTTCGCGAGGGTCGAGAGCACCGGCAGCATCTCGGGCGAGAACGACCCCATGATCTGGTGGAGGTCGCGATGGCCCGCCGCGTGCACGTCGTGTTCGACGTGGTGGGCGTAGTCGGCGATGAATCCGCTCATCGTGGGCGTGGTGCCCGGATCCGGCGCGTTGTACGGCGCCTGCATGTCGTCGAGCGCCGCGGTCGCGTTCGACTCCGGGCGGACGGTGCCGAACAGCTGGGTGTTGACGTGCGGGAACTCCTCGCCCGGGTCGGGGTGCGGGCGGCTCATGACGGCGTCGGTCGCGCCCGAGTACACGTGGGCGCGGACCACCTCGCCGTCGGGGGCGGTGTTCGCGTGGTCGCCGAAGGCGAGCCCGTCGAAGCTCGCGCCGTCGGGAAGCGTGTCGTCGTCGTACAGCCAGCCCAGCAGGTTGTCGAACGACCGGTTCTCGCCCATGACCACCACGAGGTGGTCGAAGCCGGGTCGGGCCCGCGAGGCGGGCGGGGCGGGCAGGGCGGCCACGCCGGCGGCGCCCTCGGCGACACCCGCGGAGTGTCCCGCGGTCGCCCCCACGGCGCCGGCCGCACCGCCGGCCACGACGGCCGCGGCGCCGGCCACGCCGCCGATGCGGAGGAAGTCGCGGCGCGTGGCACCCTTCGACTCGTCGTCCCGGATGTCACGCTCGCCGCCGGCCATTGCCGCTCCCCTACTGCTCCAGCGCGTCGGGCCCCTTCGTCACGAGGATCGCGAACTGCGCGGCGTCGAGGATCCGGATGCCGAGCTCCTCCGCCTTGGCGAGCTTCGACCCGGCTCCCGGGCCAGCCGCGACGAAATCGGTCTTCTTCGAGACGCTGGACGCCGCCTTGCCCCCTGCCGCGATGATAGCCTCCTGTGCTCCTTCGCGGGTGAATCCCTCGAGCGACCCGGTCGCGACCACGGTGAGCCCCGCGAGCACGCCGCCGCCGTCCGTGGCACGGCCCGGCCCGGGGTGGCCGGGCGTGGCGAACTGCACTCCGGCGGCAGCCCACCGGTCGACGATCTCGCGGTGCCAGTCGACCTCGAACCAGTCGATGAGCGAGTCGGCGATGATCGACCCGACTCCCTCGACCTCGGCGAGCTCGTCTCGGCTCGCCGCGCGGATCGCCTCGAGCGAGCCGAAGTGGTCGGCGAGCGCGCGGGCTGCCACCGGGCCGACGTGACGGATGTTCAGCGAGACGAGGATGCGCCACAGCGGCTTGGTCTTCGCCTTGGCGATCTCGTCGATGAGCTTGATCGCGGATGCCGACGGCTGGGGCCCCTCGAGGCCCGCCTTGCGCTCGGCGCTCGTGGGGTTGCGTCGGAAGGGGGCGCGGACGCGCGCGGAACCGTCGGCGTCGAGCTTCTCGAGTCCGGTCTCGGCGTCGCGCACGACGACCTCGATGGGCGTCAGGTCGTCGACGGTCAGGTCGAACAGCCCGGCCTCGGTGGGCAGGGGCGGTTCGGCGGGAACGCGCGGCTGGGTGAGCGCCGCAGCGGAGACCTCGCCGAGCGCCTCGATGTCGAGCGCGCCGCGGGACCCGATGTGCTCGACGCGTCCGCGGACCTGCGCGGGACACGTGCGTGCATTCGGGCAGCGCAGGTCGATGTCCCCCTCCTTCATGGGGCGGAGCGGCGTGCCGCACTCCGGGCATTCCGCGGGCATCACGAACTCGCGCTCGGTGCCGTCGCGCAGCTCGACGACCGGGCCCAGCACCTCGGGGATCACGTCGCCGGCCTTGCGCAGCACGACCGTGTCGCCGATCAGCACGCCCTTGGCCTTCACGACCTCCTGGTTGTGGAGGGTGGCCTGCCGCACGACCGACCCGGCGACGCGCACCGGCTCCATGACGGCGTACGGGGTGGCCCGGCCCGTGCGGCCGACGCTGACGACGATGTCGACGAGCGTGGTGTTCACCTGCTCGGGCGGGTACTTGTAGGCGATCGCCCATCGTGGCGCGCGGCTCGTCGCCCCGAGTTCGGCGTGCAGCGCCAGCTCGTCGACCTTGACCACGACGCCGTCGATCTCGTGCTCGACGGAGTGCCGATGCTCGCCGTAGTACGCCACGAACTCCTGCACGCCCTCGATCGAGTCGACGACGCGGAAGCGCGTGGAGGTCGGCAGGCCCCACTCGGCCAGCAGCCCGTACACCTCGGACTGCGCGGCCACCGGGGGGTCGGGCCACGCGCCGATGCCGTGCACGAGCATCTGCAGCCCGCCGAGGCGGGCCCGCATCAGTTCGATCTGCGCCGCGTTCTTGCCCTCGGCCTTCTGCCGCAGGGATCCGCTGGCCGCGTTGCGCGGGTTGGCGAATTCGCGTTCGCCCGTCTCGGCCTGCCGGGCGTTCAGCGCATCGAACGCCGCGGTCGGGAAGAAGACCTCACCGCGGACCTCGACCAGCTCAGGGTGCCCCGTGCCCTCGAGCTGCATCGGGATGCCGGGGACGAACCGCACGTTCTCGGTCACGTCTTCGCCGACGCGCCCGTCGCCGCGCGTGGCCGCCGAGACGAGGCGGCCCCGCCGGTAGCGGAGGTTGAGGGCGAGTCCGTCGATCTTCAGCTCGCAGAGCCAGTGCACGTCGCGACCGGCCGCGGCCCGCGCGCGCGTCGCCCACTCGGCGAGCTCGTCGGCGGAGAAGACGTTGTCGAGGCTGAGCATGCGCTCGGCGTGCTCGACCGGCGCGAAGAGGGTGGTCTCGCCCCGGCCGCCCACGGTGAGCGTCGGGCTGTCCTGGCTCTGCAGCTCGGGGTACAGGCGCTCGAGTGCCTCGAGGCGGCGCATCAGCTCGTCGTACTCGGCGTCGCTGATGATCACCGTGTCGCGCTCGTAGTACGCGTCGCGTGCCTCGTTGATGCGGATGGTGAGGGCGGCGACCTCGTCGGCCGCCTCCTCTCGGGAGGGGGCCGCGGGTGCGGTCTCGTCGACGGATGCCACGTCGTCAGCCTATCGACGGCCACCGACGCCGGGACGCCGCCCGGCCGCGTCCGCCGGGGCACGAAGACGGGGTGCGCGGCCCCCACCGCGCACCCCTCTCCGGCGCCGCGCCCCCCAGCGCTAGGCGCCGAAGCCGGCGGCGTCCACCTTCCGGTGGTACCGCGTGCCGGTCTTGCCGCCGAGGATCGCCCCGCCGAGGCTGGCGAGGATCACGATCACCAGCGCGATGATCCCGGTCACGGTCAGCTGACCCTCGGTCACCGGGATCCTCGGGAACGTGTTGAGGTTCGCGAAGATGTCGAACTGGCTTCCGGCGATCGCCGCGATCACGGCGGCGATGACGGCGATGATGATCGCCCAGAGCCAGACCGCGATGCCCTGCTTCATCCCGTTGAAGCGAGCCATGCGCCCGGCGACGTAGCCGCCGGCGAAGTACGCGACGAACAGGATGATCGCCAGGGCGATGAGCCCGACAATCCCGATCGTCTCCACGTTCTCCTGCGCGGCCTCGTCCGCGGCGGCACCGAGGGTGCCGAGGCCGAGCGCGGCGCCGGCCGCGGTCAGCAGCGCGGTGAGCAGCACGCCCACGCCGACGGCGGTCAGCCAGCCGAAGAACGCCGACCCGAACTTGATGCCGCCGAAGCGCTCGCGTTCCCGGTCCACGACGGCGGCACGGACCGCGGGATCGGCGACGGGCCGGTCGTCGTGGACGACACGGCGTTCGCGGTCGTCGGCGATGCCGTCGCCGTCGCGGTCGCGCCGCACGGCGTGCGCGCCGTGCTCGCGGTCGTCTCGGATGCCGTTCGCGTCGCGGTCGCGGTACTCGCGATCGTCGCGAATCCCGTCCCCGTCGCGGTCGGCCGGGGTGGCCGCGTACGGGTCGCGCCCGGGTCGATCGGATGAGGTGCTCATGACAGGTCCCCTCTCGTTGTGCGCCGCACACGGGTGGTGCCTGCGGCGCCGTCCCGAGCGTACGGCGAACTCCGCCCGGCCGCAGGGGCCTTGACAGGTGCCGCTTCCGTGCCCCCGACGGTCGCAGGGAACGTTCGGGGCGCACACAGGTACGCCGGGTTCAGGCGGCGGGGACCGCGCTCACCGTCCGATCGATCGTGCACTGGCCGAGCACGCGCGTGCCGACGTACACGACCGCCGTCTGCCCGGGTGCCACGCCGCCGAGCGGCTCGTCGGGAGTCACGACGAGCTCGGTCGTGCCGGCGGCATCCGTCGTCACCCTCGCGACCGCGGGGACGGGATCGGCATGCGCGCGGATCTGCACCTCGCACGCGAAGGACTCGGCCGGCTCGGCGGGCGGGCGTCCGGCCCAGGTGAAGCGCGCTCCGGCGATCTCGGCGACCGCGAGGGCCTCCTTGGGCCCGACCACCACCGTGTTCTCCTTCGGTCGCACCTCGAGCACGAACCGGGGCCGCCCGTCGGGCGCCGGCGTCCCGAGCCGCAGGCCGCGCCGCTGTCCGACGGTGTACGCGTGCGCGCCGTCGTGCGTGCCCACGACCTCGCCGGAGCGGTCGACGATGTCGCCCGGCGCGATGCCCACCTTGTCGCCGAGCCAGCCGCGGGTGTCGCCGTCGGGGATGAAGCAGATGTCGTGCGAGTCGGGCTTCTGTGCGACGCTCAGCCCGCGACGCGCGGCCTCCTCGCGCACCAGCTGCTTCGACGGCGTGTCGCCGAGCGGGAAGTAGGCGTGCGCGAGCTGCTCGGCGGTCAGCACGCCGAGCACGTACGACTGGTCCTTCGCCCACGCGCTCGCGCGGTGGAGCTCGCGGTGGCCCGCGGCATCCGTCACGATCGACGCGTAGTGGCCGGTGCACACCGCGTCGAAGCCGAGCGCGAGGGCCTTCTCGAGGAGCGCGGCGAACTTGATGCGCTCGTTGCAGCGCATGCAGGGGTTCGGCGTGCGGCCCGCGGAGTACTCGGCGATGAAGTCGTCGACCACGTCGGCCTTGAAGCGCTCCGAGAAGTCCCACACGTAGTACGGGATGCCGAGCACGTTCGCGGCGCGCTGGGCATCCATCGAGTCCTCGATGGTGCAGCATCCGCGGCTGCCGGTCCGCAGCGTGCCGGGCATGCGGCTCAGGGCCAGGTGCACGCCCACGACGTCGTGTCCGGCGTCGACGGCGCGCGCGGCCGCGACGGCGCTGTCGACGCCGCCGCTCATCGCTGCCAGGACTCGCATGCGCTCCAGTCTACGAACGCTGCCTGCGCCTCCGCTGGATCCCGTTCTCAGGACCGTCCGCGCGGATCGCGTGGTTGCTCAGGACGACACGCCGTTCCCGGACGCGACCCGCCGAAGAACTCCTGAGAAGAGCGCACGAACGCGAGCGGATGGCGGGGCCGGCGGTCAGCGGTCGAAGCTCGTGGCGCGCGCGGCCATGCCGGCCCGCGACGCGCGCTCGACGGCGGCGGGCAGGGCGCCGAGGAACGCCTCGACGTCGGCATCGGTCGTGGACCAGCCGAGCGTGATGCGCAGCGCCCCGCGCGCCTCCTCCTCGGAGCGGCCCATCGCGAGCAGCACGTGCGACGGCTCGGGCACGCCCGCCTGGCAGGCGGAGCCCGTCGACACCGCCACGCCCGCGGCATCCAGGAGGAACAGCAGCGAGTCGCCCTCGCAGCCCGCGAACGAGAAGTGCGCGTTGCCCGGCAGGCGTCCGGCCGGGTCGGGGTCGCCCGAGAGCCGCGCGAGCGGCACGGCCGTCGCGACCCCCTCGACGAGCCGATCGCGCAGGCGCGCCATCCGCTCGTTCTCGACCGGTGCGTGCTCGAACGTCGCGCGGGCCGCTGCCGCGAAGCCGGCGGCGGCCGCGACGTCCTGCGTGCCCGAGCGGATGCGACGCTGCTGGCCGCCGCCGTGCAGCAGCGGCTCGATGCGCGTCGAACGGTCGAGCACGAGCGCGCCGATGCCCACCGGCCCGCCGACCTTGTGCGCCGAGAGGCTGATCGCCACGAGGCCAGCTCCGGCCGGCGCGCGCGTCTCGCGCCGGAGGCCGTGCAGGTCGATCGGCACGTGCCCGTAGGCGGCGATGGCGTCGACGTGCAGCGGCACGCCCGCGCGCGCGCAGAGCTCGGCGACCTCGGCGACCGGCTCGATCGTGCCGACCTCGTTGTTGGCCCAGAGCATGGTGACGAGGGCGACGGATGCCGCGTCCCGCTCGAGTTCCGCGGCGAGCGCGTCGACCCGCACGCGGCCGAGCTCGTCGAGCGGCACCTCGACCGGTTCGGCGCCGTCGACGCCGGCGAGCCAGTCGAGCGCGTCGATGGTGGCGTGGTGCTCGCCGCCCGGGACGAGGATGCGCCGTGCGCCGGCCTCGGCGCGGCGCCGCCAGAACAGGCCCTTCACGGCGAGGTTCACGGCTTCGGTGCCGCCGCCCGTGAGGACGACCTCGATGGGGTCGGCGCCGACGGTGGCGGCGACCTGCTCTCGCGACTCCTCGAGGAGGCGCTTGGCCTCCTGGCCGGCGGAGTGGATGGAGGAGGGGTTGCCGACGACGCGCAGCGTGCGCGTGACCGCCTCGATCGCCTCGGGCCGCAACGGCGTCGTGGCGGCGTGGTCGAGGTAGACGGGCTCGCGGCGGAGCATGGGTCACCTCCTGGGACGGGAACCGGTTCCCTACGAACTACTCTAGATCGCATGTCCCCCGCCGATCCGCTGCGCGACCTGGGCGTGCGGACCGGCCCGGACGGCGGGGTGATCCGCGTCTGGTCCGCGCACGCCACGTCGATCGACCTCGTCGTGTTCGACCGGGAGGACCTCGACTGGGCGAGCGTCCGGGTGCCGCTCGAGCGGGATGCGCAGGGCGTGTGGGAGGCGTCGTCCGCGGCCCTCGTGCCGGGCGCGAGATACGGCCTGCGGGTCGACGGTCCGGCCGGCATCGAGCACGCGTTCAACCCGGTGCACACGCTGCTCGACCCGTGGGCGCGGGGGCTGCAGCCGGCCGCGGACGGCTCGTGGCGCGGCGTGGTCCTCGACTCGCTCGCCGCCGAGGGCTTCGACTGGGGCGGTGTCGGCAAGCCGCGCGTGCCGCTCGACCACACGGTGGTCTACGAGGCCCACCTGAAGGGGTTCAGCCGGCTGAATGCACGCATCCCCGACCGGCTGCGCGGCACGTACGCCGGGCTCGCCCACGACGCGTCGCTCGAGTACCTGTCCGGGCTCGGGGTGACCACGGTCGAGCTGCTGCCGGTGCACGCGTTCGTGCCCGAGGAACGCCTCGTCCGCCAGGGGCAGGTCAACTACTGGGGCTACAACACGCTCGGCTTCTTCGCCCCGCACGCACCGTACGCCAGCCCCGACGCGCAGGCGGGCGGGCCGGCGGCGGTGCGGCGCGAGTTCGCGGGCATGGTGAAGCGGCTGCACGAGGCGGGCCTCGAGGTGGTGCTCGACGTGGTGTACAACCACACGGCGGAGGAGGGCCGGCAGGGTCCGACCTACAGCTTCCGCGGCATCGACAACGCCTCGTACTACCGCCACGACGTGCACGGCCGGTACGTCGACACGACCGGGTGCGGCAACACGCTCGACTTCGGCACGGATGCCGCGATGCGCCTCGTGCTCGACTCGATGCGGTACTGGGCCGACGAGCTGCAGGTCGACGGGTTCCGGCTCGACCTCGCCGCGACGCTCGGTCGCGACGCGCTCGGCGCCTACTCCCCCGACCACCCGCTGCTCCGCGCGATGCTCGACGATCCCGTGATCGGCGCGGGCAAGCTCATCGCGGAGCCGTGGGACGTCGGCCCGTTCGGCTGGCAGACGGGCAACTTCGCGCCCGGCTTCAGCGAGTGGAACGACCGCTACCGCGACCGCATGCGCGACTTCTGGCTCGGCGACCTGCGCCGCGAGCGGCACGGCGAACCCGGCAGCGGCATCGGACGCTTCGCGACCCGCCTCGCGGGGTCGGCGAACACGTTCGCGCACGAGCGCGGCCCGCTCGCGAGCCTCAACTTCATCACCGCGCACGACGGCTTCACGCTCGCCGACCTCACCGCCTACGACGTCAAGCACAACCTCGGCAACGGCGAGCACAACCGCGACGGCGCCGACCACAACAACTCGTACAACCACGGGGTCGAGGGGCCGACGGATGACGCGGACGTGGCGGCGGCGCGCCGCCGCAGCATCCGGAACCTGCTCGGCACCCTGCTGCTGTCGGCGGGCGTGCCGATGCTCACCGCGGGCGACGAGTACGGGCGCAGCCAGCGCGGCAACAACAACGCCTACTGCCACGACTCCAAGCTCACGTGGCTCGCGTGGGACCCGGCAGGTCGCGACGGCGCGATCGAGGCGACCGTGCGGCACCTGCTGCGCGTTCGGCGCGAGAACCCCGCGCTCCGGCCCGTTCGGTACGGCCGATTCGGCGAGCGCGTGCCGAGCGCCTCGCAGCTCGACTGGTACAACGCGCTCGGCGACACCATGACGATCGACGAGTGGAACGACCCGTCCCAGCGCACCCTGCAGTTCCTCGCGGCGTCGACGCCGGAGTTCGAGGACTTCAACCGCATCCTGCTCGTCGTGCACGCCTCGGAGACGATCGCCGAGGCGCTGCTGCCCGTGCATCCCGGCGTCGACGAGTACGAGCTGCTGTGGGACTCGGGCCGCGACGCGCCCGACGGCGACCAGGGCCGGCGGTACGCCCCCGGCGACCGGCTCACGATGGCGCCGCAGACGATGCAGCTGTTCCGCGCGCACGGGGAGCCCGCGCCGGTGCTCGTCGACGCGGCCGCCGACGATGCGGCCGGCGACGGGCCGGGCGACGCGCCGCCCGGCGATCCGCACGACGGGGATCGGGAGGGCTGATGGCGAAGAAGCCGGATGCCACCGCCGGGACGCCGGCGACGGTCGCGCTCGCGCGCGCCGGCATCCGCTTCACCGCCCTCGCCTACGAACACGACCCGCGCGCCGCCGCCTACGGCCTCGAAGCGGCCGAGAAGCTCGGCATCCCACCGGAGCGGGTGTTCAAGACCCTGCTCGTGAGCGTCGACGGGTCGCTCGTCGTCGGCATCGTGCCGGTCGCCGAGCAGCTCGACCTCAAGGCGCTCGCCGCCGCGGTCGGCGGGAAGCGCGCCGAGATGGCCGCTCCCGCGCTGGCCGAGCGCAAGACGGGGTACGTCGTCGGCGGCATCAGCCCGATCGGGCAGAAGGTCGCACTGCCGACCGTGCTCGACGAGTCCGCCATCCTGCACGAGACGATCCTCGTCTCGGGCGGACGCCGCGGGCTCGACCTCGAGCTCGCGCCCGACGACCTGCTCGCCGTCACGAACGGCCGGTACGCGCCGATCGCCCGCGCCCGCTGAGCGCCGGGCGCCGGCGGTGGTCAGCCCGCGGCGGCGACGAGGCCGAGCTCGGCCGACGACAGCAGCAGCGGATGCCGCGGCACGACCCGCACCGTGTAGCCGAAGGCGCCGGCGCGGTCGAGCGTGACGGTGCCCACGTAGACGCGGGTCGCGGCATCCGTCGTCGACGTGCCGTCGGGTTCGAGCGCGGCGGTGCGGGCGTCCTGGATCCGGTCGTCGCCCACCGAGCGACCGTAGACCACCTCGACGGCGACGTCGTCGGGACTCAGCCAGCCGAGGGCGACGTGCGCGCGCAGGTGCAGCTCGTCGCCGACGTGCGGCGTGGAGTCCAGCCCGCCCGACTCGACGTGCGTCACCTGCACCCCCTCCCACGCGGCGCGGACGCCCGCGACCCACTCGGCGAGCTCGCGAGCGGGCTTCGCGCCGTTCGCCGCGACGACGGCGGCGTGCTCGGCGGCCGGACGGTACAGGCGCTCGACGTACTCGCGCACCATCCGGTCGGCTCCGAGCTCGGGCGACAGGTTCGCGAGCGTGCGGCGCACGCGCGACATCCACTCGGTCGGCACGCCGTCGTGGTCGCGGTCGTAGAACAGGCGCGTGATGCGGTGCTCGAGCAGGTCGTAGAGGGCGGATGCCTCGAGTCGATCCCGTTCGGCGGGGTCGGGCGCCGCGTCCGCGGTCGGGATGACCCAGCCGTGGTCGTCGGCGGCGTACTCGGCCCACCAGCCGTCGAGGATCGACAGGTTGAGCGCACCGTTCATGGCCGCCTTCATGCCGGAGGTGCCGCACGCCTCGAGGGGTCGCAGCGGGTTGTTCATCCACACGTCGCAGCCCGGGTACAGCTTCTCGGCCATGCCCATGTCGTAGTCCGGCAGGAACACGATGCGCTCGCGCAGCTCGGGCCGCTGGGCGAACTGCACGAGGCGCTGGATGAGCCGCTTGCCCTCCTCGTCGGCGGGGTGCGCCTTGCCGGCGATCACGAACTGCACGGGGCGGTCGGGGTCGGTGAGGATCGCCGCGAGCCGCTCGGGGTCCTGCAGCATGAGCGTCAGCCGCTTGTACGTCGGCACGCGCCGGGCGAAGCCGATCGTGAGCACGTCGGGGTCGAGGACGCGCCGCACCCAGTCGGGTGCCACGGCGCCCGCGTGCTGGTCGGCCCACGCAGCGGCGAGCCGGCGCCGGGCGTCCTCCACGAGCTGCAGGCGCATGCCGCGCTTGACGCTCCAGAGTTCGCCGTCGCTCACGGCCGGGCTGAGCCAGTCGGCGTGCTCGGTGTCGTCGGTGCCGAGGTTCGCCTCGGCGAGCGCGATGAGCGCCGGGTCGGTCCAGGTCGGGGCGTGCACGCCGTTGGTGACCGACGTGATCGGCACCTCGTCGGCGTCGAAGCCCGGCCAGAGGTCGGCGAACATCGACCGGCTGACCTCGCCGTGCAGCTTCGAGACGCCGTTGGCGTGCTGGGCGAGCCGGAGGCCCATGAAGGCCATGTTGAACGCCGACTCGTCGGGGTGGGCGCCCGGCTCGAGACCGAGCGGCAGTGCGTCGGCGGGGTCGACGCCGGGCAGCAGGCCGGACTCGAGGTAACGCGCGACGAGCGCCCGGTCGAACCGGTCGATGCCGGCGGGTACGGGCGTGTGCGTGGTGAACACGGTGCCGGCGCGCACGAGCTGCAGCGCCTCGCCGAAGCTGAGTCCGTCGCGGATGCACGCGGAGATGCGCTCCAGGCCGAGGAAGCCGGCGTGGCCCTCGTTCATGTGGAACACGTCGGGGAAGTGCCGCCCCGTCACCCCGCTCCAGGCGCGCAGCGCCCGGACGCCGCCGACGCCGAGCAGCAGCTCCTGCTGGAGGCGGTGCTCGCCGCCCCCGCCGTAGAGCCGGTCGGTGACGAGCCGCAGGTCGTCGTCGTTGGCGGGGATGTCCGTGTCGAGCAGGAGCAGCGGCACCCGGCCGATCGAGGCCTGCCAGACGCGCGCGTGGAGGCTCCGTCCGCCGGGCACCGCGAGCGTGACCTGCACGGGCGCGCCGTCGGCGCGGCGGAGCACCGCGAGCGGCAGGCCGTCGGGGTCGAGCGCCGGGTAGCGCTCCTGCTGCCACCCGTCCGGGGCGATGGCCTGCGAGAAGTAGCCGGCCTTGTAGAACAGGCCGACCGCCACGAGCGGGACGCCCAGGTCGGAGGCCGCCTTGAGGTGGTCGCCGGCGAGGATCCCGAGCCCGCCCGAGTACTGGGGCAGCGCCGCGGTGATGCCGAACTCGGGCGAGAAGTAGGCGATGGTCCTCGGCGTCTCGGCGCCGAGCGACTGGAACCAGCGCGGTTCGCCGAGGTACTCGCGCAGGGCCGTCCGCTCGCGCTCGGCCCAGCCGACGTAGCCCTCGTCGTTCGCGAGCTCGTCGAGGCGGCGCGGGTCGACGTCGCCGAGGAACGCGATGGGGTCGCGTCCCGCGCGCTGCCACCCGGCGGGGTCGATGTGCTCGAAGAGGCGCTTCGTGGGTTCGTGCCAGGACCACCGGAGGTTGGCGGCGAGCTCCTCGAGCGCGCCCAGCTGCGGCGGCACCACGGCCCGGACGGTGAACTTGCGGATCGGCTTCACGGGACCACCCTAAGCGGGCGCGTGTGTCGGCGAGGTGAACGGATGTCGCGGCAGCCGCAACCCCCCGCAACCCGCGGTGCCGTTCCCCGCCCATCCGCGCTACGGTCGACACGTGACCAGCCGAACCGTGCTCGCCGGCCGGATCCCCGTGACCCGGCTCACGCCCGCTCTGCCCGATCCGCGTTGGAACCCGAAGGCGTTCGCCGGGGAGGTGGTCCCGTTCGGCGCCACGGTGTTCCGCGAGGGGCACGACCTGGTGGGCGCGATGCTCGTGCTGACCAGCCCGTCCGGGGTCGAGCAGCGGCATCGGATGCGCGCCGGCGCCCCGGGCACCGACCGGTGGGAGGCGAAGGTCCGCCTCGACGACCTCGGCACCTGGAGGTGGCACGTCACCGGCTTCGGCGACGAGATCGGCACCTGGGTGCACGACGCCGAGCTGAAGATCGACGCGGGCGTCGACGTCGAGCTGATGTACGAGATCGGCGCGCGCCTCATCGACCGCGCCGCCGCAGAGGCCGACCGACCCGCCCCGGTGCGCAAGCTCCTGAAGGCGTACGCGGCGGCGTTGCGTGACACGGATGCCGCGGCATCCGATCGCCGTGCCCTGCTCGAGAGCCCGCTGCTCGCCGAGTTCGACCAGCGCCCGCTCGCCCGGCTCGCGACCGACTCCGAGGAGCACCGCATCTCCGTCGAGCGCCGCCGCGCGGGCGTGGGCTCGTGGTACGAGTTCTTCCCGCGCTCCGAGGGCGCCCGGCAGTTCAAGAACGGCTCCTGGAAGTCCGGCACGTTCCGCACCGCGCAGAAGCGGCTCGACGGCGTCGCCGCGATGGGCTTCGACGTGGTCTACCTGCCGCCGATCCACCCGATCGGCGTGGCCTTCCGCAAGGGCCCGAACAACACGCTGAACCCCGGGCCGCACGACCCCGGCTCGCCGTGGGCGATCGGCGGGGCCGCCGGCGGGCACGACACCGTGCACCCCGACCTCGGCAACCTCGCCGACTTCCGGGCGTTCGTGCGGCGTGCCGCGGCGCTCGGCATCGAGATCGCGCTGGACCTCGCGCTGCAGGCCTCCCCCGACCACCCGTGGGTCACCGAGCACCCGGAGTGGTTCACGACGCTGCCGGACGGCACGATCGCGTACGCCGAGAACCCGCCGAAGAAGTACCAGGACATCTACCCCATCAACTTCGACGACGACTTCGAGGGCCTCGTCGTCGAGGTGACCCGCATCGTGCGGCACTGGATGAAGCAGGGCGTGCGCATCTTCCGCGTCGACAACCCGCACACCAAGCCGCTGGCGTTCTGGGAGCGACTCATCGGCGACATCAACGCGACCGACCCCGACGTGATCTTCCTCGCCGAGGCGTTCACGCGCCCGGCCATGATGCAGGCCCTCGCGATGGTGGGCTTCCAGCAGTCGTACTCGTACTTCACCTGGCGGAACACCAAGCAGGAGCTCGAGGAGTTCCTGACGAGCGTCTCCCAGGAGACCGCCGACTTCATGCGGCCGAACCTGTTCGTGAACACCCCCGACATCCTCACCGAGTACCTGCAGTTCGGCGGGCCCGCGGCCTTCACGGTGCGGGCGACGATCGCGGCCACCGCCGCGCCGACCTGGGGGGTGTACTCGGGCTTCGAGCTGTTCGAGTCCGTCGCGCGGCCGGGCGCCGAGGAGGCCATCGACAACGAGAAGTACGAGTACAAGCCGCGCGACTTCGCCAAGGCGGAGGCCGAGGGCCGGTCGCTCGCGCTCTACCTCGGCATCCTGAACCGCATCAGGGCCGAGCATCCCGCGCTCGGCCAGCTCCGCAACATCCGCTTCCACGCCAGCGACGACGACGCGGTGCTGGTGTACTCGAAGCACCTCGAGGGGCGGTTCATCGACGGCCGAGGCGACGCCGACCACGACACGATCATCGTCGTGGCCAACGTCGACCCGCACTCGGTCCGCGAGACGACCGTGCACCTCGACCTCGAGGCGATCGACCTCGCGCCGGGCGCGTCCTTCGAGGTCGAGGACCTCGTCACCGGCGACCGCTGGACCTGGGGCGCGCACAACTACGTGCGCCTCGACGCGTTCACCCAACCCGCCCACATCCTCCGAGTGATTCGAGGCACGGATGCCTGAGACCGCCAGCGTCGCACCCCCGCCCGTCGACGACGGGCTGCTGCTCGCCGTCGCGGAGGGCCGCCACCACGACCCGCACTCGGTCCTCGGCGCACACGGCTTCGACGTCGCCGGGGAGGGCGGATCCCACACCGTCATCCGCGTGCGGCGGCCGCTCGCGGCATCCGTCGACGCCCTGCTCGACGACGGCGCCGTGGTGCCGCTCGCGCACGTCGCCCATGGCATCTGGGCCGGCGCAGGGGCGTTCGGCGCCATGGGCTACCGCGTGCGCGCCAGATACGACGGCGGCGGCGAGTGGATCGCCGACGACCCGTACCGCTACGCGCCCACGATCGGCGAGCTCGACCTGCACCTCATCGCCGAGGGGCGCCACGAGGAGCTGTGGAAGGTGCTCGGCGCCCACCACCGCGTCTACGAGTCCCCCGTCGGCGCGCTCCGGGGCGTGTCGTTCACGGTCTGGGCGCCGCGCGCCTCGGCGGTCCGGGTGGTCGGCGACTTCAACGACTGGGACGGCACCGGCCACGCGATGCGCAACATGGGCGCCTCGGGCGTCTGGGAGCTCTTCGTGCCCGACGTCGAACCGGGGGCGACCTACAAGTTCGAGATCCTCACCCCGGCCGGACACTGGATCATGAAGGCCGACCCGATGGCCCGCCGTGCCGAGATCGCGCCCGCAACGGCGTCAGTGGTCGCGACGACGACCCACGAGTGGGCCGACGGCGAGTGGATGTCGCGGCGTGCGCACTCGAACCCGCACGAGCTGCCGATGAGCATCTACGAGCTCCACCTCGGCTCCTGGCGGCCGGGCAGGGGCTACCGCGACGTGGCCGACGAGCTCATCGAGTACCTGCAGTGGCTCGGCTACACGCACGTCGAGTTCATGCCCCTCGCCGAGCATCCGTTCGGCGGCTCGTGGGGCTACCAGGTCACGGGCTACTTCGCGATCACGTCGCGCTTCGGCAGCACCGACGACCTGAAGTACCTGATCGACCGCCTGCACCAGGCCGGCATCGGCGTCATCATGGACTGGGTTCCCGGGCACTTCCCGAAGGACGAGTGGGCGCTCGCCCGGTTCGACGGCGAGCCGCTTTACGAGCACCCCGACCCGCGCCGCGGCGAGCAGAAGGACTGGGGCACGCTCGTCTTCGACTACGGCAATCCGCGCGTGCGGAACTTCCTCGTCGCGAACGCGCTGTTCTGGCTCGAGGAGATGCACGTCGACGGCCTGCGCGTCGACGCGGTCGCCTCGATGCTCTACCTCGACTACTCGCGCGAGGAGGGCGAGTGGCTGCCGAACTGGTACGGCGGGCGCGAGCACCTCGAGGCGATCGGCTTCCTGCAGGAGGCCACGGCGACGGCGTACAAGCGCAACCCCGGCATCGTCATGATCGCCGAGGAGTCGACCTCCTGGCCGGGCGTCACGGCGACCACGTCGTCGGGCGGCCTCGGTTTCGGCTACAAGTGGAACATGGGGTGGATGCACGACACCCTGCAGTACATCCAGCGCGATCCGATGTACCGCGCGCACCACCACGGCGAGCTCACGTTCTCGTTCCTGTACGCGTTCAGCGAGCACTTCATCCTGCCGATCAGTCACGACGAGGTCGTGCACGGCAAGGGGTCGCTCGTGCGGAAGATGCCCGGCGACCACTGGCAGCAGCTCGCGAACACGCGCGCCTACCTCGCCTACATGTGGGCGCATCCCGGCAAGCAGCTGCTGTTCATGGGCCAGGAGTTCGGGCAGCTCTCGGAGTGGAGCGAGGAGCGGGGCCTCGACTGGTGGATCCTCGACCAGCCGAGCCACCGCCAGCTCGCCGAGCTCGTCGGGCAGCTGAACCGGCGCTATCGCGAGACGCCGGCGCTCTGGCAGCTCGACGACGACTCGGCCGGGTTCGAGTGGGTCGAGGGCGGCGCGGCCGAGCTCAACGTCATCGCGTTCCTGCGGTACGACCGGGACCGCCGGCCGCTGCTCTGCGTGGTGAACTTCGCCGGACGCCCCCACGAGGGCGTGCGCCTCGGGCTGCCGTCCTCCGGTCGCTGGCGCGAGGTGCTCAACACGGATGCCGCGGAGTACGGCGGCTCGGGCGTCGGCAACCTCGGCGGGGTCGATGCGACCGACGACCCGTGGGCCGGCCGGCCCGCGTCGGCGACGTTCACGCTGCCGCCGCTCGCGGCGGTGTGGTTCCAGCCGGAGTGACGTCGGGACCGCCGGTGGCCGCGTGGCGCCGGCGGTCGCGTCGCCCGGCGGAGCCGGCCGCGTACCGGTAGCGGCGTACCGGGACCGCTAGTACAGCAGCATCGCCAGGCGGCGACGGGCCGCGCCCACGCGCGGGTCCTCGACGCCGACCACCTGGAACAGCTCGAGCAGCCGCTCGCGCACCGCGTCCTTGCCCGCCGCGTCGAGCGTCGGGAACAGGTCCAGCAGTCGCGCGAACGCATCGTCGACGTGTCCGCCGGACAGGTCGAGGTCGGCCACGTCGAGCTGGGCCTCGAGGTCGCCGGGGGTGGCGGCCGCACGGTTGCGGATCTCGTCGAGCGTCTTGCCCTGAAGACGGCGGAGGAGCTTGGCCTGCGCGAGTCCCGCGACCGCGAGCTCGTCGCGCGGGTCCTGGGCGATGGCGGTCGTGTAGGCGGCGACCGCGGCGTCGTAATCGCCGCGCGAGATCGCCTCGAAGGCCTCCTGGTGCAGCGGCGGCAGCGGCGGCTCGACGGGCTCCTCGCTCGTGGCCTCCTCGTCTTCACCGTCGCCCATCGGCACCCGCCCGGTCACGCCGTGCTGCGCGCCGAGCTCCAGGAGCTGGTCGAACACGTCGTCGATGACCTCGTCGGGCTGGACCCCCTGGAAGAGCGGCACGGGCTGGCCGCCCACGAGCGCGACGACCGTCGGGACGGCCTGGGCCTGCAGGGCCTGAACGAGCTGGGGGCTGCGATCGGCGTCGGCCGCCGCGAGGACGAGGCGACCGCCACGGGCCGTCACGAGCCGCTCGAGCGACGGCACGAGCTGCGTCGACTGCTCGCTCCACGACGCCCACAGCACGACGACGACCGGCACGCTGCGGGAGAGCTCGAGCACCTGGCCGAACGACTGGTCGTCGGTCGCGACGACCACGCGATCGCCGGACGGGGCCGGCGCGGAGGCTCCGCGCGCGGCATCCGTCGCCCGTCGCTCGTCGCGGTGCACGAGCGACGACAGGTCGACCGCACCACGCAGGTTCGCGGGCAGCTGCGGGGGGACGGCGTTCGTCACGGGACCTCCGAGGCTCCGATCAGGCTCTCGGACCAGCCGAGCAGGCGGATCTGCTCATCCGATCCGATCGCGGGGACGTAGAACATCAACTGGATGCCGATCTCGCGCTGCACGCCCTTGGCGCTCTTCTCGTCGAAGCCGGAGAGCGCCGCTCCCGGCGCACCGGCCTCGAAGCCGATCGTTCCGCCGTCGTTCGGCGTGACCTTCTCGGTCTGCGTGAGCGAGACGGTCACGAGGGCGCCCGAGTCGTTCGTCGCGAGCGCGACCGTCGGGCTGTCGCCGACCGCATTGCTGAACGCGATGTCCGCGGTCTCGGGGAGGTCCGCGGCGATCGCCTGCTGCCCCTCCGGGCCGAGCTGGGCCAGGATCGGATCGTTCGCCGTGTCGAAGAACTCGGCGAACTCGGACTCCGAGCCCTTCAGCAGCACGTCGGCGTAGGCCGTCGCGACCTGGCCCGTGGGCATCACCAGGCCCTTGAACTCGGGGTTGATCGGCGGGGCGCCGATCGAGGCCGGCGCGACCTCGGGCACGTCGGCGTCGGGGACGAGCGCCGTCGCGTAGAGGATCTTGTAGTTGTCGCGGGGCGTCTCCTGCTGGAGCACGAGCGCCGTGGGCGCGACCGTCTCATCGTCGCTGTTCTGCGCGATCGTGAGGACCGTGCGCGGCCATCCCGAGGCCTGCTGGGGCAGCGTCAGCGTGAGGGGCGCGGCCGGGATCGCGGGGAGCTTCGGGTGGTCGGCGTTCACGCCGCGGATCTTGTAGTTCGCCTGCCGGGCCTCGAGGGCCGGGCCCGTGAACCGCTCGGTGAGGCGCTCGGCGTCGCGCGACTCATCGACCTCCGTCGTGAAGACCGCCACCCGGCGCATGATGCGCTCCATCTGGGGCACGGTCACGGCGGGCGTCACCGCGGGCCGGTCGTCCGACGCCTCGCCGCCGTCGCCCTCGCCCGGGGTCGCCGGCGGGGTCGTCGCCGCGGTCGTCTCGGGTGCGGCCGAGAGGTCGGGCCAGTAGTCGGCCGAGCACGCGGAGAGGGCCAGTGCCGGCACGAGCAGTACGGGCAGCAGCGCGATGCGGCGGGCCTGTCCGAGCGAACGGTGGCCGCTCGAACCGGACGGCAGGCCCCGGGACGCGCGAGAGGGACGCGGCGCCCGCATCAGCTTGCCCTTCGGCCCCTTCGGCAGGTTGCGGCGCGGCCCGCGCGACCGGCGGTGGCCGACGACGCCCCAGATGACGAGTCCGGCCCCCACGAGGAACAGGAACGCGCCACCGGCGATGAGCGGACCGGCCCACGGCGTGGCGTTGTCGAGCGGCCAGGTGACCGAGATGCGCCCGGGTGCCGGCTCGCCCTCGCTCGAGGCGAGCAGCACGGCGATGCCCTCGGGCACGTCGACCGTCGTCGTGACGGTGCGGTCGCCGGTGAACTCGTCCAGCCAGAGGTCGCTGCCCGCAGGAACGATCACCGGCTCGGCGTCCTCAGCCTCGGCCTCGGCCGTCGGCTCCACGGGCTCCTCGGCGGGCGGCGTCGCGTTCGTGTCGTCGACGGGCTCGGCGACGACGACCTCGCTGGTGAAGTCGCCCGCCTCGGCGTCGTACCCGACGCTGACGTAGGGCTCCTCGCCGATCCAGGAGACGACGTCGGCCGTGCGGCCGTACGAGAGGAAGACGGTGTCGCCGCCCGAGACCGTGATCGTCTGCTTGCCCTCGTGGGCGGCGAGCGCCTCGGGCTGCAGCACGATGTACTCCGCCTGGTTGTCGACGACGGTCCCGAGGGTCACCTTGTCCGGATCGAGGAAGACGGTCCGTTGGGCGATGCCGAAACCGACCATGACGGCGGCGGCGGCGAACGCCAGGATCGCGAGAACGAATCGCACGCAGTTACCTCCAGGCCGCACTGAAGCGGCATCCGACAAAGACACCCAAGCCTAGCGGCGCAGTCTGGGAGTCTCCTAACGGGAGTCTGGACGTCGCGAGGCGAAACCCCGCGCCACGGCGCACCCGCGCGCCGTATGATCGGAGGCGACCCGCGCCCCCACAATCCCCCACTACGCGGGACACGGACCCCGGAGGAAGAATTGGCCGTCGAAGAGACCGAGTTCACGCAGGTATTCCGCGGATACGACAAGGATGAGGTCGACCGCAGCATCAACGCGCTCCGGCGCGAGATCATCGCGGCGAACAACGCGTCGGCCGACGTCCAGAAGGAGAACAAGCGCCTCAACGCGCGGATCGAGGAGCTGACCGCCGAGCTCGAGGAGGTCGGCAGCCCCACCTTCTCCGGGCTCGGAACCAAGCTCGAGAACACCCTCCGGGTCGCTGAGGAGCAGTCGACGCGCCTCATCGCGCAGGCCGACATCGACGCCGAGAAGCTCCGCCGCGCCGCGGAGGACGAGGCGCACCTCATGCGCTCCGACGCGCACGAACTCGCCGAGCGCACCCTCTCGGAGGCGCGCGCCCAGGCCAACCGCCTGCTCGAGAACGCCCGCGCCGAGGCCGACGACATGGTCGCCCGCGCGCAGGAGGCGAGCGAGCAGTTCCGCGACGACGCCAACCGCGACGCGGCCGCGATCCGCGGCGCTGCGAGCACCGAGGCCGCCGAGGCGCGCGCGATCGCCAAGCGCGAGGCCGCAGCGCTCGTCGCCGAGGCGGAGCGCAAGGCCGCCGAGATGCTCGTCGCCGCCAACACCGAGGCGAACGAGGCGCGCGCCGCGGCCGCCGGCCTCCAGGAGGAGACCGAGCAGACCCGCGCCGAGGTCGCCGTCGAGCTCGACCAGAAGCGGGCCGAGCTCGCCAAGGAGACCGAGCAGGCGCGCATCGACCTCGCCCGCGAGACCGAGCAGGCGCGGATCGACCTCGAGCGGGAGTCCGCCGAGGCGCGCGCCGCCGTCGAGGCCGAGGTCGAGGAGCGCCGCGCGACGCTCGAGCACGAGCTCGAGCAGGCCCGCACCGACCTGGCGCGCGAGCTCGAGGCGGAGCGCGCCAAGCTCGCGCAGGAGCGCGAGCAGACCAAGGTCGACCTCGAGCGCGAGTCCGAGACGGCGCAGCTCAAGCTGCAGCACGAACTCGACCGCATCCGCGCCAAGCACGCCGCCGAGCTCGAGCAGATGCGCGCCGACCTCGCCCTCGAGCAGGAGCAGGCCCGCGCCGACTTCGAGGCGGAGGCCGAGCAGGCGCGCATCGACCTCGACAACCAGCTCACCTCCCTGCGCAAGAAGACCACGCACGAGGTCAACCGGATGCGACGCGAGATCGAGCGCGCGCGCATGGACCTCGACTCGGAGCTCGCGACCAAGCGCGACGAGGCCGAGCAGGAGCTGCTCACCGCGCAGCAGGAGGCGTCGGAGCAGACCAAGAAGTTCCTCGACGACGCGAACACCGAGCTCGCCGAGGCGGTCGCCCGGACGAACGAGGCCCGGGCGGAGGCCGACCGGCTCGAGACCGAGGTGCGTGCCGAGATCGCCGCAGCCCGCGAGAAGGCCGACGAGGAGGCGCGCGAGCGCGTGGCCGCCGCGCACGCCCAGGCCCGCAAGCTCATCTCCGACGCCGAGGAGCGGACGCGCGCCCTCGTCTCCGACGCGGAGGACCGACTGGCCCAGATCAAGATCGAGCGCGACGCCGTCGCCGGCTACTTCGAGAGCCTCCGCGGCGTGCTGACGCAGGCCGAGCAGGTCGCGAACAAGAAGTAGCGCGGACGACGGACGGGGCGCGTCGGTGAGGATCCAGAACGCGTTCAGGCTGGCCCTCGTCGGCACCCTGGGTGTCGGCGCGGGCCTGCTGATCCTGTCGGCGGTCGCGAGCCTGTCGACGATCCTCACGTACGTGGGCGTCGCCCTCTTCCTCGCCCTCGGCCTCGAGCCCGCGATCAGCGGGCTCGAGCGCCGAGGGCTTCCCCGTTGGGCCGCGATCCTGCTGGTGGTCCTCGGCGTGGCCGCGCTCGTGGCGGCGCTGCTGCTGACGGTGATCCCGATCATCGTCGAGCAGGTCGGCGAGCTCATCGCGCTGATCCCCGTGATCATCGCGCAACTGAACCGCGTCGACTGGATCGAGTGGCTGCAGGAGCAGTTCCCGCTCCTCAAGATCGACGAGATCAGCGAGCAGGCCGCCGCCGCGCTCACCGACTTCTTCACCAACCCCGACAAGCTCAGCGAACTGCTGGGTGGCGTATGGCAGGTGGCGCTCGCGATCGGCAGCGGCGTGTTCGCGGTGATCGTCGTCGCCGTGCTCACGGTGTACTTCACCGCGTCGCTCGATGCGATGAAGCGCGCCACCTACCAGTTGGTCCCGGCCAGCCGACGCGCGCGCTTCGCCGACCTCACCGAGCAGATCACCCAGTCGGTCGGCCGCTACGTCATCGGACAGGTCTCGCTCGCCGCGGTCAACGGCGTGCTGAGCTTCGCCTTCCTCTCCATCATCCAGGCGCCCTTCCCGGCGGTCCTCGCCTTCGTCGCCTTCCTGTTCTCGCTGGTGCCGCTCGTCGGCACGCTCACGGGCTCGATCATCATCGTGCTGGCCTGCCTGATCCCGGGCGTCGGATCGCCGCTCACGGCGCTCGTCGCGGCGATCTACTACCTCGTCTACATGCAGATCGAGGCGTACGTGCTCGCGCCGCGCATCATGAGCCGTGCGGTCCGCGTGCCGGGCGCCCTTGTGGTGGTCGCCGCTCTGGCGGGCGGGGCGCTGCTCGGCATCCTCGGCGCCCTCGTCGCGATCCCGACCGCGGCGGCCATCCTGCTCATCATCAAGCAGGTGGTGATCCCCCGCCAGAACGAGCGCTGACCGCGAGGGCGCGGCACGGCGCGCCGGTCAGCTCCGCGCGTCGGTGACGGATGCCGCGGGCCACTCGGTGGGCAACGGCAGCGCTGCGGGGTTCACCGCGCGGACGATCTCCTCGAGGACGCGACGCGTCTGCGACTCCCCCACCCACAGGTGCTTGCCGCCGGCGACGTCGATGCGCGTGAGGTGCGGGAGCTCGGCGAATCGCTCGGCGGCCTCGGCGGGCTTCAGGTAGTCGTCGTGCTCCGGGATCAACGCCACCAGCGGCACCCCCGAGTCCTTCCATCGCCCGAGCTCGGCGTCGCTCGTGCGGTGCAGCGGCGGCGACAGCAGGATGGCGCCGGCGATGCCGTGCTCGAGGCCGTACTTCAGCGCGAGCTCGGTGCCGAACGACCACCCAACGAGCCACGGTCGGGGCAGTCCACGCTCTTGGACGAACCGCATCGCCGCAGCGACGTCGTCGCGTTCGGTGACGCCTTCGCCGAACTCGCCCTCGCTCGTCCCTCGCGGCGACGAGGTTCCGCGGGTGTTGAACCGCAGCACCGCCAGGTCCGCGAGGGCGGGCAGCCGAGCTGCCGCCTTGCGCAGCACGTGCGAGTCCATGAAGCCGCCGGCGGTCGGGAGCGGGTGGAGGGTGACGAGCGTCGCGACCGGCTGCCGGTCGAGCGGCGTGGCCAGCTCCCCCACCAGCCGGAGCCCGTCGGGCGTGCGCAGCTCGATCTCCTCGCGGCGCGCCGGAAGTTCGACTCCGGCGCGGATCTCGGTCATGGACTGGTCGTTCACTTCGGTCCGATCCTCCAGCAGTGGGTGTGCCAGTGCCGCCTCGAGGCGAGGTCGGCGGCGTCGCCGAGGACGCCGTCGGCGCGCCAGGCGACCAGGTGGGCGGTGCCCGGTTCGACGTCGAGGCCGCAGCCGGGGCAGACGTACGCCTTGACGGCCTGCGCCTCCGTCACGGGCTGCACGTTCCATTCCCGGCCCGAACGCACCTCCGTGCGCCGCCAGCCGGCCGTGAGCCGCTCGACGTCGAGTTCCGGGTGCGGCTCGCGCGCTCGCGCGGCACGGCCGCGGGAACGGTTCGATCGGGCCATCGTCCAAGTCTATGGTCGCCCCGGCGGTGCGCCCGGGTCAGTACCAGCCGACGCTCTGCGAGTGGGCCCATGCGCCGCAGGGCGTGCCGTACCGGCCGCTGATGTAGCCGAGGCCCCACTCGATCTGCGTCGCGGCGTTGGTCGCCCAGTCGGCACCGGCGGTGGCCATCTTCGAACCCGGCAACGCCTGCGGGATGCCGTATGCGCCGCTCGACGGGTTCATGGCGTTCACGCGCCAGCCGGACTCCTTGTTCCAGAGCGCGACGAGGCAGTCGAACTCGCCGCCGCCCCAGCCGCGAGCGGCGACGGCGCCCGCCGCGTACGCCTGGGCCGATCCGGGATCGGGCACGACGGCCGGCGGCGCCCAGCCCGCTGAGGAGGGGTCGGGTTCCGGCTCGGGCTCCGGTTCGACGTACTTCTCGACGAGGTAGCCCTCCGAGGCGACGGCGACCGCGTAGTCGCCGTCGACGTCGATCTCCTGCGCCTGCTGGCCGCCGAACCGGTCGACGGGCTCGTAGGACGCCGAGGCGGTGGCGCCCGAGTACGGGTCGACGACGTTGACCATGAGGAACCCGACCGAGGCGAGGAACGCGAACACCACCGTCGCGGCCTGCTTGGCCGGGCTCGTCACGCGTGATCGCGCCCCGTGGGTCGCGATGCGGGAGGGTGCGGCATCCGCCGTGACGGACCGGCGCGGAACGCTCGGGGCGGTGCTGGTGGATCGATGCTCGACGTCGACTTCGATCGGCGTCCCGCCGTGCTCACCCGAATGCCTGCCCACGATTCGATGAGTGTAACGGAGCCGGGGCCGCTCGGCGAAACGATCGCGCGTCACCGGACGGCGAGCATCACGTCGACCACCGCGTCGAGCACGAGGTCGACCTGCGACTCCCGATATCCGCCGCGCTGCGCGCTGAAGACGACTCCGCGGACGTCGTCGATCGCGATGGGCCAGCCGTCCCGGAAGTAGCGCGTGAGGCGGTCGGCGAACCGGTCGACCTCGCGGACGTTGTACCCGAGCGCGAGACGGCTGACGCGGTCGAATCGCTGCCCCTCGGGGCGGGCGAGGCGGTTCGCGACGACCTGGGCGGTCGTGCGCGCTTCACTGAGCCATGCCTCGTCGCCGTGCAGGCGCGAGGCGATCTGCCGCTCCTGGAACGCGAAGGCGTCCTCGAGGCGCTCCATGGCGGCGTCGACGTGGGCGGTCGAGTACCCGCCCTTCTGCATCCCGAACGCGGTGAGCCGGATCCGCTCGGAGTCGAGCGGGGCGTCGTCGGGCAGCGGCCGTCCGTCGTAGGCGCGTCGGGCTCGCTGCAGGAACTCCTCGACCTCGGACGTCTTGTAGCCGAGCTGGTTCTTGCGTGCGCGCGGGAACGTGGCATCCACCGCACCAGTATCGCGCACGCTCAACCGAACACCCGGAACGCCACGAAGGCCACGGCGGCCGACGGGAGGATCGAGTCGAGCCGGTCGAGGAAGCCGCCGTGCCCGGGCAGCCACGAGCTCATGTCCTTGATGCCGAGGTCGCGCTTGATGAGGGACTCGGCCAGGTCGCCGAGGGTCGCGGTGAGGAAGATCGCCGCGCCGAAGATCAGCCCGAACCACCAGGTGTTCCCGAGCATGAAGATCGAGAGGATGACGCCGGCCACGACGCTCGCGAGGGCGCCGCCGGCGAATCCCTCCCAGGTCTTCTTCGGGCTGATCACGGGCGCCATCGGGTGCCGGCCGAACATGAGCCCGGACGCGTACGCCCCCGTGTCGGCCGCCACGGCGATGATGATGAACGCCAGGGTCCACCACTGGCCGCCCTCGGCGGCCGTCAGCACGACCGTGAACGTCGCGAGGAACACCACGTACGCCTGGACGAGGAGCACGGCCCCGAGATCGCGGACGAGGCCGTTCGAGGCGGTGCGCACGGCGGGCGAGGCCTGCTCGGCGATGCGCCAGAGGACGACGAGCAGCATGCCGCCGAGCACGGCGGCGAGCTGGCCCGCACCTCCGCCGTAGTAGGCCACCGGGACGGCGACGATCGCGACCGCGACGGTCGGCACGCGCGGCACCCGGTAGCCGCCGTTGCGCAGGGCGGAGGCGAGCTCGGAACTGGAGAACGCGGCCACGACGACCGCGAAGACCATGAAGAGCTCCTTGATCACCAGCAGGCTGAGCAGCAGCGTGCCGCCGAACACCACGCCGATGCCGACCGCGAGGAACAGGTTGCGTCCGGTACGCGCGTTGATGCGCTCCTGCGCCTGGTCGAACTGGGCACGCGACGCCTCGAGCTGCCGCTCGAGCTCGACGCGCCGCTGGTGCATCTGCGCGCGGAACTCCGCCCGCGACGAGTGCTCGTGGTCGCCGGCGTCCGAACGCTCCCCCTCGGGGACGCCTGTCATGGTGACCTCAGACCTCGAGAAGCTCGGCTTCCTTGCGCTTCAGCGCCTCGTCGATCTGGTCGACGTGCGACTTGGTGATGTGCTCGAGTTCCTTCTCGGCGCGGTTCACCTCGTCGTCGCCGACCTCGCCCTTGAGCGAGTCGAGGTCGTCCTTGGTCTTGCGACGGATGTTGCGAACCGACACGCGCGCATCCTCCGCCTTCGACCGGACGATCTTGACGAACTCCTTGCGACGCTCCTCGGTGAGCTCGGGCAGCGTGACCCGGATGATGTTGCCGTCGTTGCTCGGATTCGCTCCGAGGTTCGGCGTGTCGCGGATCGCCTGCTCGATGTCCTTCAGCGCGCTCTTGTCGTAGGGCGTCACGACGAGCGTGCGCGCCTCGGGGTTGTTGAGCGACGCCAGCTGCGACAGCGGGGTCGGCGTGCCGTAGTAGCTCACCATGATCTTCTGGAAGAGCTGCGGGTTGGCGCGCCCGGTCCGGACGGACGCGAAATCGTCCTTCGCGACCTCGACGGCCTTCTGCATGCGTGCACTTGCTTCGGACAGAACATCCGCGATCACGGGAACTCCTTCTCTCGGGCTCGGGTCAGTCTATCGAGCGACGGAC
This sequence comes from Agromyces sp. NDB4Y10, assembly GCF_001620055.1. GTDB lineage: Bacteria > Actinomycetota > Actinomycetes > Actinomycetales > Microbacteriaceae > Agromyces > Agromyces indicus. The sequence continues at coordinate 72,587 of NZ_LQGY01000065.1, forward strand.
GGCTCGCCGTTGCTCACGACGGTGCCGATCTCCTCGCCGAGGATGGCCTTGGTGACGTTGCCGGCGGGCTGCATCCCGAAGACCACCATCGGCATGCCGTTGTCCATGCAGAGGCTGAACGCCGTCGAGTCGACCACCTTCAGCCCGCGCTGCAGCGCCTCCTGGTAGCTGATCCGGTCGATCTTGTGCGCGTCGGGGTTCGTGCGCGGGTCGTCGGAGTAGACGCCGTCGACGCCGTTCTTCGCGACGAGCACCACGTCGGCATCGATCTCGAGCGCACGCTGGGCGGCGACGGTGTCGGTCGAGAAGTAGGGCAGGCCGGCGCCGGCGCCGAAGATGACCACGCGCCCCTTCTCCATGTGGCGCTCGGCGCGCCGGGGGATGTACGGCTCGGCGACCTGGGTCATGGAGATCGCGGACTGCACGCGCGTCTCCGCCCCGGCCTGCTCGAGGAAGTCCTGGAGGGCGAGCGAGTTCATGACCGTGCCGAGCATGCCCATGTAGTCGGCCCGGCCCCGGTCCATGCCGCGCTCGGAGAGCTCGGCGCCCCGGAAGAAGTTGCCGCCGCCGACGACGATCGCGACCTCGACCGTGCGTGCGGCATCCGCGATCTCGCGTGCCATCGCGCTCACCACGTCGGGGTTCACCCCGAGCGAGCCGGCGCCGAACGCCTCACCCGACAGCTTGAGCATGACCCTGCGCTTGCGTTGCGTCATCCGCGACCGATCCTTCCCCTTGGGAGTCAAAACTAGTGGTTCGCCCGGTCCCGGCGCAGTGCCGGTCCGAGCCGTGTCCCGGATGCCGCCGCGCGGCGACGCCGGACACAGGAAAGGAGCCCGGATCGCCGAGGCGATCCGGGCTCCCAGGTCACGACCTACGCGCCGACCTTGAAGCGGGCGAAGTCGGAGACGGTGATGCCGGCGTCCGAGAGGACCTTGCCCACGGACAGCTTGTTGTCCTTGGCGTAGTCCTGCTCGAGCAGGGCGACCTGCTTGAAGTAGGCGCCGAGGCGACCCTCGACGATCTTCGGCAGGGCGGCCTCGGGCTTGCCCTCCTCGCGGGTGATCTGCTCGACGATCGTGCGCTCCTTGTCGACGGCCTCGGCCGGGACGTCCTCACGGGTGAGGTACTCGGGAGCGGCGAACGAGATGTGCTGGGCGACCGAGCGGGCGGTCTCGGCGTCGGAGCCGGCGTAGCCGAGCACCACGCCGACCTGCGGCGGCAGGTCCTTCGACGTCTTGTGCAGGTAGATCGAGAAGTTCTCGCCCTTGACGAGGCGGAGACGACGCAGCTCGACCTTCTCGCCGAGGATCGCGGCCTCCTCGCTGATCACGTCGGCGACGGTCTTGCCGTCGGCCGGCGCGGCGAGGGCGGCCTCGACGGTCTCGGCGCGTGCCGCGGCGACGGCCGCGAGGACGCGGTCGGCGAGCGCGACGAACTTGTCGCCCTTGGCGACGAAGTCGGTCTCGCAGGCGAGCTCGATGAGGGTGGCGGTGCCGTCGCCGTTGTCGACGGCGGCGACGAGGCCCTCGGCGGTCGAGCGGTCGGCACGCTTCGCGTTGCCCTTCGCGCCCTTCAGGCGGAGGATCTCGACGGCCTTCTCGATGTCACCGTCGGCCTCCACGAGCGCGTTCTTCGTGTCGACCATGCCGGTGCCGAGGCGCTCGCGCAGGTTCTTGACGTCTTCGAGGGTGAAGTTGGCCATATCAGGCAGTCTCCTGGACTCGTGGTCTTACTTGGACTCGGCGTCGGCCGGTGCGGCCTCGGCCTCGGGCGCGGCCTCGGCCGACTCGCCCTCGGTCGCCTCGGCGACGACCTCGGCGGCCTCCGCCTCGGCGGCCGCCTCGGTGCCGGCGACCTGCTCGGTCTCGGCCGACGACTGCGCGGGGGTCTCGGCGGCGCCGGCCTGGAGGAGCTCCTGCTCCCACTCGGCGAGCGGCTCGGCCTCCTGGCCCTCCTCGGGCTTCTGGTGGCGCTGGATCAGGCCCTCGGCGGCGGCGTCGGCGATGATGCGCGTGAGCAGGCTCACCGAGCGGATCGCGTCGTCGTTGCCCGGGATCGGGTACTGGACCTCGTCGGGGTCGCAGTTGGTGTCGAGGATGCCGATGACGGGGATGCCGAGCTTCTTGGCCTCGTCGATCGCGAGGTGCTCCTTCTTGGTGTCCACGACCCAGAGCGCCGAGGGCGTCTTCGAGAGGTTGCGGATGCCGCCGAGCGACTTGTGGAGCTTGTCGAGCTCGCGCTTCTTGAGCAGCAGCTCCTTCTTGGTGAAGCCCGAGGTGGTGCCCTCGAAGTCGAGCTCCTCGAGCTCCTTCATGCGCGCGAGGCGCTTGGAGACCGTGGTGAAGTTCGTGAGGAGGCCGCCGAGCCAGCGCTGGTTCACGTAGGGCTGGCCGACACGGGTGGCCTGCTCGGCGATGGACTCCTGCGCCTGCTTCTTGGTGCCGACGAAGAGGATGGTGCCGCCGTGCGCGACCGTCTCCTTGACGAAGTCGTACGCCTTGTCGATGTAGGCGAGCGACTGCTGCAGGTCGATGATGTAGATGCCGGAACGCTCGGTGAAGATGAAGCGCTTCATCTTGGGGTTCCAACGGCGGGTCTGGTGCCCGAAGTGCACGCCGCTGTCGAGCAGCTGGCGAATGGTGACGACGGCCATGGCCGTACTCCTTCTGTTCTCAGTTGTCGCCCCGGCCGGCGGCCGGAAGCCCTGGTGCCCGGCACGGCTCCGCCGGCTCTTGCGAGCGGGACTGAATGGAGTCGGTGGCCGAATGGGCACGCGTAGTCGCCCCGACGCGCGGGACGCTCCGGACATGCTATCACGCGGGCGGGATCCGACCGGTCCTCCACAGGCGCCTGCGGGTGCCCGATCGACGGGCCTCGCGACGTCGTCGAGGCGAACGGATGCCGCGTGCGAGACGCTCGTCGTCATGCCCCCGCTCCCCCGCGCGCTCGCACTCTTCCTTGTGTCGTCGCTCCTCGTCGTCGCGACCGGTGCGGCGACCGGGTCGGCCGCGGCGCGGCCGCCTGCGGGCGACCCGCCCTCGTCCCCGTCATCGTCGCCCGGCCCCGGAGCGGCGCGCTGGGAATGGCCGCTCGAACCTCCGGTCCGCATGATCGCCCCGTTCCTCGCGCCGCCGACCCCGTACGCGGCCGGTCATCGCGGCATCGACCTGGCCGCCGTTCCCGGCACGGGGGTGCGCGCCGCAGCCGACGGCGTCGTGGCGTTCGCCGGTCCCGTCGCCGGGCGCGGCGTGCTCTCGATCGACCACGGCGGCGGCGTGGTGAGTGCGATCGAGCCGGTCGAGGCGTCGGTCACGGTCGGCGATCGGGTCGCCGCCGGCCAGGCCGTCGGCGTCACGACGACGGGCGGGCACTGCGACGCGGTCTGCGTGCACTTCGGCGTCCGCGTGCACGGCGAGTACGTGTCCCCGCTGTGGTTCCTCGGCGGGCTCCCCCGCGCGGTGCTCCTCCCGCTGTCGGGGTGATCAGGCCCGCGGGTGGGCCGTGGCGTAGGTCTGCTTGAGCCGCTCGGCCGACACGTGCGTGTAGATCTGCGTGGTGCCCAGGCTCGCGTGGCCGAGGTACTCCTGCACCGCACGGAGGTCGGCGCCGCCGTCGAGCAGGTGCGTCGCGGCGCTGTGGCGGAACGCGTGGGGTCCCGCGGGCCCGGAGCCGGGAAGGTCGGCGAGGAGCCCCGCGACCAGTCGGTGCACGGCCCGAACGCCCAGCCGCCCGCCGCGCACCCCGAGGAACACGGGGTGCCCCATCGGCCGGGTGCCGGCCCGGCCGCCGGTCGAGCCGGTGCCGCCGCGATTTTCCAAGGAGACGAGCAGCGCCGGGCGGGCGCGGTCCAGGTACCGGTCGAGCGCGGCGGCGGCCGGCGCTCCGTACGGCACCACGCGCTCCTTCGAGCCCTTTCCGACGACGCGCACGGTGCGGTTGCCCCGGTCGACGTCGTCGAGGTCCAGCCCGACCAGTTCCGAGACTCGGAGCCCGCAGGCGTAGAGCAGCTCGACGATCGCGAGGTCGCGCACCGCCACCGGGTCGCCGTCGACGGCGGCCGACTGCAGTCCCTCGATGAGCGTCGTGACCGCGGGCGCGGCGACCACCCGCGGGAGGGTGCGCTTGGCGCGCGGTGCGCGGAGCCTCGCCGCAGGGTCGGCCGCCACGGCGCCCGTGCGTTCGAGCCAGGCGCCGAGCCCACGAGCGGATGCCGCCCGCCGGGCGATCGTCGATCGAGCCAGACCGCGCTCGGTGGCGGCCCACAGCCAGTCCCGCAGCAGGTCGAGGTCGACGCGGTCCACGTCGTCGATGCCGCGCTCGCCGGCGAACCGGCCGAGGTCGGCGAGGTCGGAGGCGTAGGCGTCGATGGTGTGGTCGGAGTAGCCCCGCTCGTGCCGGACGTGGGCGAGGTAGTCGTCCACGGCCGCGTCGAACCGGAGTTCAGCCATTGGATGCGCTTCCGCGCTTCCGCGAGAAGCGCTCGAGCCGGCCCTCGTCGTCGAGCGCCTCGAGTTCGCGGACGAACTGCTCGCCGAAGCTCGTGATCTCCGCGTACGAGCCCACCGGCACGACGGAGGTCACCGCTCCGTCGTCGAAGAGGTGCACGAGCGAGAACGAGTGCCCGCCGTCGATGCCGACGAGTTCGAGCGGCGGGGCCGAGAGGTCCATGGTGTAGGCGAGCGCCCCGGCCACGGAGACCGGGATCCCGGCGAAGGTGCCCTGCGTCGGATAGTGCAGGTGACCGCCGAGGATCAGCCGGACGTCGGTGCCCCGCACCACGTCGGCGAGGGCGTCCTGGCCGCGGAGCTCGAGCACGTCCATCAGGGCCAGCGGCGTGGCGATCGGGGCGTGGTGCATCGCGAGCACGGTGCCGAACGGTGCGGGCTCGCGGAGTCGATCGGCGAGCCAGTCGAGCGTCTCGGATTCGAGTACGCCGTGGTGATAGCCCGGCACGCTCGTGTCGAGGGCGATGATCCGGAGTCCGTCGAGGTCGACCACCCGATTCACCGGCACGTCGCCGGTATGCGGCTCGCGGAGGAGGATCTCGGAGAACGGCGCGCGTTCGTCGTGGTTGCCCATGACCCAGACGAGCCGGGCGCCCGTGGCCTCGGCGAGCGGTTCGAGGACGTCCCGGATCCGGTGGTAGGCGTCGGGCTCGCCGAGGTCGGTGACGTCGCCCGTGACGAGGATCGCGTCGAGCTCGCCGGCGAGCCGACCGAGCTGCCGTGCCGCCCGATCGAGGTGCGCCACGGTGTCGGCCCGACCGCCGAGCGGAGCGCCGCCGGCGAGGAAATGCGTGTCGCTCAGGTGGGCGATCACGTGTCGCGCCGCCGGGTACCTGCCGAATCGGGGATGGTCCATCGCTGCCTCCGACGCCAGCCTAGGACCACCCCCGGCGGTCGGCACCGCGTCACGCCGAGCGGAGGCGAACCCAGCCGTCGTCGACGCGTCGGGCCAGCCCGGTCGCGTCGAGCGCCCCCAGCGCCCCGAGCACCGCCCCCGTGCCGAGGCCGCTGCGCGTGGCGAGCTCGGTGACGGTGCGCGCCCGACGCACGCCGAGGGCGTCCAGCACGCGCCGCTCGTCGGAGGTGAGCAGCTCGATCGCGCGCGGCGCGGTGGAACCCGCCTCAGGTCCCGCGGCGTCGGGCGAGCCGACCGCGCCCACGAGTTCGGCCATCTGCGCGGCATCCGTCACGCACACCGCGTCGAACTCGCGCAGCAGCCGGTGGCACCCGGCGGACGCCGGGCTGGTCACCGGTCCCGGCATGGCTCCGAGGGGACGCCCGAGCGCGGCGGCGTGGCCCGCCGTGTTCAGCGATCCCGAGCGCATGCCCGCCTCGAGCACGACCGTGGCCTGCGCCGCCGCGGCGATGAGCCGATTGCGCTGGAGGAACCGCCAGCGCGTGGGAGCCGCGCCGCACGGCATCTCGGACACGACGGCGCCGGTCTCGGCGATGCGAGCCAGGAGCGCCTCGTGACCGACGGGATAGAAGCGGTCGACGCCGCCGGCGAGGAACGCGACCGTGGTGCCGCCGCTCGCGAGCGCCGAGCGGTGCGCGGTGCCGTCGATCCCGTACGCGCCTCCGGAGACGATGCAGAACCCGCGGTCCACGAGCCCCGCGGCCGCCTCGACGGCGACGTGCTCGCCGTACCCCGTCGCCGCGCGGGCCCCCACGAGCGCGATGGACGGCCGCCGGGTGAGCGATGCCACGTCTCCGCGCAGCCACAGCGTCAGGGGGGCGTGCACGCCGAGGTCGTCCACGCCGTCCGGCCACTCCGGATCGGCGGGCAGCACGAGGCGCGCGCCGACGCGTGCGGCCTGCGCGAGCCCGCGTGCGAACGCGGCGTGGTCGCGTCGCGGCCGCCAGCGCTGGAGGCCCGCCGTGACCTCGTGGACGGACACCGCGGCGCCGTGCTCCCCCGCCTCACCCGTCACCTCGGCCGCGGGCCGGTCGTCGAGCAGGAGCTCGGCCGTCCGGATCGCTCCGAGCGCGGCGACCAGGCGCCCGAGCACGCCGTCGCCCGGCTCGGACACGAAGCCCAGCGTGGCGGCGGCGGCGCACGCACGGGGATCGACGTCGGACCCGGCCGGCCGCACGGCGGCGAGCTCGGCCGCCGAGGCGTCCACCGTCCGCTCGAGCGCGCTCATGCGGCGAGCCCCGATCGGAGGCCGAGGGCCCGGCCGACGTGCTGCGCGTCGGGACGAGCTGCGCCCTCGAGGTCCGCGACGGTCCACGCGACCTTGAGCACCCGGTCGTACCCGCGCATCGTCACCCCGCCGCGTTCGAGCGCGAAGTCGAGTGCCCGGGTGGCGACGCCACCGGGATGCATCCGGCCCTCGCCGCGCAGCCACGGCCCGGGCACCTGGGCGTTGGTGCGCCACGGCGTCCCGGCGTAGCGACGCGCGGCGGCCTCCTGCGCGCGCAGCACCCGTTCCCGCGCCTGCGCCGTGGTCGTCACCGACCTGCCCAGGTCGTCGCCCGGACCCATCCGGAGCATCGCGGGCGTCAGCCGGTTGACCACCAGCCGCAGGTCGACCCGATCGAGCAGCGGACCCGAGATGCGCGCGAAGTACCGGCGCTTGGTGGCCGGCGGACACGCGCAGGCGTCGGCGACGCGCTCACCGCCGCCGCACGGGCAGGGGTTGGCGGCCAGCACGAGCTGGAACCGAGCGGGGAACGTCGCGACGGCGTTCGCCCGGTGGATCGTGATCTCGCCGGACTCGAGCGGTTGCCGCAGGGCATCGAGCACGGACGAGGGGAACTCCGGCGCCTCGTCGAGGAAGAGCACCCCGTGGGACGCGCGTGCGGCAGCGCCGGGTCGGATGCCGCGGCTGCCGCCACCGACCATCGCCGCGGCGCTCGCGGTGTGGTGCGGCGCCTCGAACGGCGGCCGCACGGACAGCGTGCCGCCGATGCGCTCGCCGGCGAGCGAGCGCAGCGACGCCACCTCGAGGGCGGCATCCGGCGTCAGGTCCGGCAGGATGCCCGGCAGCCGGGAGGCGAGCATCGTCTTGCCGGCGCCCGGCGGTCCGGCCATCAGCAGGTGGTGGCCGCCCGCCGCGGCGATGAGCAGCGCCTCGACCGCCTCCGGATTGCCGACGACGTCGGCGAGGTCGCCGCCGGCGGGACCCGGCGCGGACACGTCGGCGGTGTCGCCACCGTGCCGCACGGGTTCGTCGGCGTCGCAGGCCGACAGGTCGAACTCCCCGCCGTGGCGCACCGCGGCTTCGAGCAGGGACGAGACCGCCACGATCTCGACGCCGGGCACGAGTCGCGCCTCGTCGGCGTTCGCCAGCGGCACCATGACCCGGTCGTGCCCGGCGCGGGCCGCGGCGAGGACCGCCGGGAGGATACCGTGCGTCGGCCGCAGGCGACCGTCGAGGCCGAGCTCGCCGAGGTGCACGAACCGCTCGACCGATTCGCGCGAGATGGTCCCGGCGGCGGCGAGGCACGCGAGGGCGATGGCCAGGTCGAAGCCCGACCCGTGCTTCGGCAGCGACGCCGGCGAGAGGTTCACCGTGAGGCGACGCGGCGGCAGCTGGCAGCCGGCATTGCTCGCGGCCGAGCGGACGCGTTCGCGCGCCTCTCCGAGCGCGGCATCCGGCAGCCCGATGATGACGAGCGCGGGCAGGTGGCTGGACAGGTCGGCCTCGACCTCGACGACCGAGCCGGTGAGTCCGACGAGCGCGATGGCGTGCGTGCGTGCGACGGGCATCAGGCGATCCGCTCGAGGTGCTCGACGACGGCGGGCGCGGCGGCCGGGGCGAACACCGCGACGGCATCGATCCGGATCCGCCCGGTGGGCGTCGAACTCGCCTCGCACCACGCGAGCGCGAGGCGTCGGAGTCGCGCGAGCTTGCGCGCGGTGATCGCCTCGAAGGGGTGACCGTAGCCGGCACCGGCTCGGGTCTTCACCTCGACGAACACCGTCTCGTCGCCGTCGCGCAGCACCAGGTCGAGCTCGCCGTGGCTGCACCGCCAGTTGCGGTCGATGACGCGCATGCCGCGCGCCTCGAGATGGTCGGCGGCGACCTGCTCGCCGTGCCGACCGAGTTCCGTGTTGTGGGCCATGCGCCCAGCGTCGCGGTCCGCGAGGACCCCCGAGCGCCGATCGCCGCCCGGCGCGGAGGATCCGCCGGATCAGGGCCCTGTGGAGGACCGCTCGCGGCGAGGGACCGGCTCCGGGCTACTCCTCGAGCGCGAGGTCCTTCGGCAGCTCGAACTCGCGCGTGGCCAGTTCCTCGACGTTCACGTCCTTGAAGGTCAGCACGCGCACCGACTTCACGAACCGGTCGGCCCGGTAGACGTCCCACACCCAGACGTCCTTCATCGACAGCTCGAAGTAGAAGTCGTGCTCGGTGTCTCGGCGCACCAGCTCGACCTCGTTCGCGAGGTAGAAGCGACGCTCGGTCTCGACCACGTACTTGAACTGCGAGACGATGTCGCGGTATTCGCGGTAGAGCGCGAGCTCCACTTCACGGTCGTAGTCTTCGAACTCGTCCTCATCCATCGCTGATCATCCTACTTCGAGGTCGAACAGCGACGGCGCCGCTTCTGCCGGCCGCTCGTGCAGCCAGGTGCGCCGGTGCAGGCCGCTGGGCCCGTGCTCGGCGATCGCGGCGAAGTGCGCCGGGCTCGAATAGCCCTTGTTCTCGTGCCAGTGGTAGAGCGGGGTGTCGTCGTGGGCGCGGCGCATCCCCGTGTCGCGGTGCACCTTGGCGATGACGGATGCCGCCGACACCGACGCGCAGTCGCGGTCGGCCTTGATCCGCGTGATGACCTGGGCGCGGTGCTCGATGGACTGGCTGAGCCAGTCGTAGTTGCCGTCGAGCAGCAGCGGCGCACCCGCCACGAGGCCGCGGTCGAGGCCCAGCGCGGCGAACGCCCGCGCTCCGGCGAGGCCGAGGCACGCCATGATGCCGAGCCGGTCGATCTCCTCGGCGCTGGCCTCGCCGACCGCCGAGGCGAGCACCCACGAGGCGGCCCGGGGTGCGAGCAGCTGCCGCTTCGGCTCGGGCAGGAGCTTCGAGTCGCGCAGGCCCGCCGGCATCCGCTTCACCGAGGCGTCGATGACGACCATGCCGACCGCGACGGGCCCGGCCAGGGCGCCCCGCCCCACCTCATCGCACGCGAGGACGACGGGGGCTCCCCCGGCCAGCAGCTCGCGCTCGATCCGCAACGACGGCACGCCCGCGGGGCTCACCTCACTCGGCTCCCTCGTCGACGCCGGCGAACACTTCGGGGTAGTTGTCGAGGAAGGTCCAGTGCGAGATCGGCCAGCTGACGACCACGGCCCGGCCGACGACGTTGTCGGTCGGCACGAAGCCCTTCAGCGGGGTATCGGTGTTGTAGCGGGAGTCCTTGGAGTTGTAGCGGTTGTCGCCCATGACCCACAGGGAGTCCTCGGGCACGACGACCTCGAAGTCGTCGCGGGAGACCTTCGTCTCGCCGGGGGGCAGCGCGACGTACGGCTCGTCGAGCGGGACGCCGTTGACGGTCATCTGGCCGAGCGCGTTGCAGCACACCACGGTGTCGCCGGGCAGGCCGATGACGCGCTTGACGAGGTGGTCGTTCGAGTCGGGGGCCGACAGCCCCACGAACGCGAGGAACCAGTCGACGGCCGCGACCACCGGGGGCTGCTCCTCCTCGACGCGGGCGGGCAGCCATCCGCCCGGGTCCTTGAACACGACGACGTCGCCGCGTTCGATCGCCGCGAGCTCGGGCACGAGCTGGTTGACGATGATCCGGTCGTCCTGCACGAGGGTCTGCTCCATCGACTGCGACGGGATGAAGAAGGACCGGATGAGGAACGTCTTGATGAGGAACGAGACCAGGACCGCGACCACGAAGATCACGAGCAGGTCGCGCAGGAACAGCAGGACGCTCCGACGGCGCGACGGCGTCTCGGAGGTGGCGCGTTCGTCGCGCGTGGTGCGTGTGTCTTCAGTCATGAAATGGCTCGAGCTCCCCGACCCAGTCTAGGGGCGGGGAGCTCGAGCGGATGACGCGTGCGCCGGCGGAACGCCGATCAGTTGTCGCGCTTCTCCTTGATCTTGGCCTTCTTGCCGCGCAGCTCGCGCAGGTAGTACAGCTTCGCGCGACGGACGTCACCGCGGGTGACGACCTCGATGCGGTCGATCACCGGCGAGTGGACCGGGAACTTGCGCTCGACGCCGACCTGGAAGCTGATCTTGCGGACGGTGAAGGTCTCGCGGACGCCCTCGCCCTGGCGGCCGATGACGACGCCCTGGAAGACCTGGATGCGCGAGCGGTTGCCTTCGACGATGTTGACGTGGACCTTGACGGTGTCGCCGGGGCGGAAGTCGGGGATGTCCGAGCGGAGGCTCGCGGCGTCGACGTGGTCGAGGATGTGCATGATGGTTCGCTCTCTGCGCCCGCCACCGGTCGAACGCGGATCATGGATGGAAGTGTCTGGTGCCGCCTCGCGCGAACGTGGTCGCGCCGTGCGTGCTCCCCGGAGGCAGAGTCCTGCGGCGGCACAATCGTCCATTCTGCCAGATCAGCGGGCCCACGGCCAAAATCCGGCGACGGATGCCGCGCGCGAGCGCGTCGGCGGACGACCGCTCAGTCGCGGCGTTCCTCCCACGAGCGCTCCTCGCGGACCACGATGACCTCGCCGCCGTCCTCGGCACGCGGCGTCCGGGCCTGTCCGGGGATGCCCGCGCCGGGCGCGCGGCCCGAGGACGCGAGGCGCTCGTACTCCTCCATCGTGGCGCGCACGCGTCGTGCCCCGTCGCTGAGCAGCCGCCAGACGGCGTACCAGAAGGCCGCGATGGCGCCGACCATGGCGAGGATCGCGAACGTGATGCCCGTCGGTCCGTAGACGCCCGCGGCGATGATGAGCAGGTGCCAGACGCCGAGGACCGCGACATCCGCCCAGTCGACCGCCTTGGCCCGGCGCACGTCGGGCCGCGCGGCGATGACGAGGGCGACGACCCCGAGCGACACGAACGCGATCGGTGCGGCGAACATCAGGCCGATGACGCCCCAACCGCTCGAGCCGAAGATCGCGTAGCCGATCAGCAGCCAGACCGGGAGCACGATCGCAGCGATGAACTGCCACCGGTAGAAGGCGCGACGGATCAGCATGCCGCCAGCGTACCCGCGCCCGCCCGACCGGTCGCCGGGTGTTCACTCAGGGCGGACCCGACAGAATGGGTGACGTGATCGAACTGAGGACCCCTGCGGAGATCGAGCAGATGCGGCCGGCCGGCCGATTCGTCGCGAGCGTGCTGGAGGCGACGTCGAAGGCCGCGGCGCCCGGCGTGAACCTGCTCGAGCTCGACGCGCTCGCACACGAGATGATCCGCGCGGCGGGCGCGACGAGCTGCTACATCGACTACCACCCCTCGTTCGGCGCGAGCCCGTTCGGCAAGGTGATCTGCACGTCCGTGAACGACGCCGTCCTGCACGGCCTCCCCCACGACTACGCGCTGCAGGACGGCGACCTGCTGACCCTCGACTTCGCGGCATCCGTCGACGGCTGGGTGGCCGACTCGGCGATCTCGTTCGTCGTCGGCACGCCGCGGGAGGAGGACCTGCGGCTCATCGACACCACGCGTCGAGCCCTCGACGCCGGCATCGCCGCCGCGCGACCGGGCAACCGCATCGGCGACATCTCGCGGGCGATCGCCGACGTCGCGAAGGCCGAGGGCTACTCGATCAACACCGACTTCGGCGGCCACGGCGTGGGGCGCACCATGCACGGCGACCCGCACATCCCGAACAACGGCCGCCCCGGTCGAGGCCTCCCGCTGAAGCCGGGCCTCGTGGTCGCCATCGAGCCGTGGTTCCTGCAGACCACCGATCGCATCTTCACCGACCCCGACGGGTGGACCCTGCGCAGCGCCGACGGATCGCGCGGCGCGCACTCCGAGCACACCATCGCGGTGACCGACGGCGACCCGATCGTCCTCACGCAGCGCGGCTGACGGCCCGCCCGTCTCCCCGCGTCATCCGTCGAGCTCGACCTCCAGCATGCCGCCGACGACGCGCGTGCGGTACGTGCGCAGCGACAGCGCGGGATCGGTGAAGCACTCGCCCGTGCCGAGGTCGTAGACCTGCTTGTGCAGCGGCGACGCGATGGTGGGCCGGTCGCCGCGCGATCCGACGATGCCGCGCGCCATGACGGGCGCGCTCGTGTGCGGGTCGTGGTGGTCCACCGCGTACACCTCCTGCTCGGCGACCCGGATGAGGGCGACCTGGCGCGCGCCGATCAGCGCGACCTCGCCCCAGCCGGGCTCCAGGTCGGTCACCGCGCAGGCGCGGACCCATGCGGTCGTCAGCTCGATGGTCGACGTCATCTCCGGCTCCCTCGGTCTCGGTGCCCCTCACGCTAGGCACGGCGTGTTTCCCGCGGCGCGCCCGCCGTGTTTCCGACGGGTGAAACCGGCCTCACGTCGCCCGATCCGCGGTGCGAGGTCCCCGAGCGGTTGCGTTACGACCGCGAAACAGGACGGAAACGGCCCGGCCGTACGCTCGCCGACAACCTGAGACCGGGAGGCCAGCATGAACGAGACCGCGAACGCCGCGGCGGGCGCGCGCCACGTCGTCATCGTCGGCGGCGGCCCGGCCGCGCATCGCCTCGCCGACAGCCTCCACGCCCGCGACACCGACCGTCGCCTGCGGGTCACGGTGGTCGGCGAGGAGCCGTGGGCGCCCTACGACCGCGTGGCGCTCAGCACCCGCCTGGCCGACGCGAGCACGGATCTCACGCTTCCGGACACGCCGTGGGACGACGGGCACGTCCGCCTGATCACCGGCGAGCGCGTCGTCGAGGTGAGCCGCGCGAACCGCGTGGCCGTCACCTCGAGCGGACTCGAGCTGCGGTGGGACGACCTGGTGCTCGCGACCGGGTCGAGCGCGCCCGTCCCCGACCTCCCCGGGAGCGAGCACGCCCGCGTCTACCGCACGATCGACGACGTCGACGCGCTCGTCGCCGAGACCCGTTCGCTCGCCGAGCGCCTCGGCCGGGCGCCGCGCGTGGTCGTCGCCGGCGGCGGCCTGCTCGGGCTCGAGGCCGCCGGCGGCCTCGCGAAGCTGGGGGCGGATGCCGCGATCGTGCACTCCGGTCGGTGGCTCATGTCCGCCCAGCTCGACGAGGGCGCCGGACGCGCGCTCGGCCGCATCATCGCCGGCCAGGGGATCGACCTGCACCTCGGGGTCCGCCCCGCGAAGGTGCTCACGAGCAGCGGCGGCGTCGTGGGGGTGGAGCTCACCGACGACCGCCGCGTCGACGCCGACCTCGTCGTGTTCGCGATCGGGATCGCCCCGCGCGACGAGCTGGCTCGGGCGATGGGGCTCGAGCTCGGCCCGCGGGGCGGGGTCGCGATCGACACGGCGTGCGCGGCATCCGTGCCGGACGTCTGGGCGATCGGCGAGGTCGCGAGCTTCGAGGGCCGCTGCACGGGCCTCGTCGCGCCGGCCAACGCGATGGCCGAGGTCGTCGCCGACCGGCTGCTCGGCGGCGCCGCCGAGTTCACGACCGTCGACGACGCGACCAAGCTGAAGCTCGCCGGCGTCGACGTCGCGAGCTTCGGCGACGCCCTCGCGCGCACCGAGCACGCGCTCGAGATCGTCTACGCCGACCCGGCGCGCGGGCTCTACCAGAAGCTGGTCGTGACGGATGACGCCAGGACGCTGCTCGGCGGCGTGTTCGTGGGTGACGCGTCGCCGTACGCGTCGCTGCGACCGCTGCTCGGCACGGAGCTGTCGGGCGAGCCCGCCGCGTACCTCTCGGCGTCGGGCATGGAGGCGCCCGCGGGCGACGAGCTCCCGGCATCCGCCCTCGTGTGCGCGTGCAACAACGTCGCCGCCGGCACCATCCGGGACGCCGTCAACGGCGCCCACGGCGCGCACGCGGAGGGATGCGCCGAACTCGGGGCGCTGAAGGGGTGCTCGCGCGCGGGCACCCAGTGCGGCTCCTGCGTGCCCCTCGTGAAGAAGCTGCTCGAGGCCGAGCTGGCCAAGTCCGGCCGCGCGATCTCGCGGGCCCTCTGCGAGCACTTCGCGATCTCGCGGCAGGAGCTCTTCGAGTCCGTCCGCGTGCTCGAGCTCGCCTCGTTCGAGGACATCGTCGCCCGGCTCGGCACTGGCCGCGGATGCGACGTCTGCAAGCCCGTCGTCGCGTCGATCCTCGCCGCCCAGCACGGCTCGTACATCCTCGACGGCGGCCGCGGCGGACTGCAGGACACCAACGACCGCGCCATGGCGAACATGCAGAAGGACGGCACGTACTCGGTCGTGCCGCGCATCCCGGCCGGCGAGATCACCCCGCAGAAGCTCGCGGTCATCGCGCAGGTCGCGACGGACTTCGGGCTCTACACGAAGATCACCGGCGGCCAGCGCATCGACCTCTTCGGCGCGCGGCTCGACCAGTTGCCGGAGATCTGGAAGCGGCTCGTCGATGCCGGCTTCGAGTCGGGCCAGGCCTACGGCAAGGCGCTGCGGAACGTGAAGAGCTGCGTCGGCTCGACGTGGTGCCGCTACGGCGTGCAGGACTCCGTCGCGATGGCGATCCGGCTCGAGCTGCGCTATCGCGGGCTCCGCTCCCCGCACAAGCTGAAGTTCGGCGTCTCCGGCTGCGCGCGCGAGTGCGCCGAGGCGCGCGGCAAGGACGTCGGCGTGATCGCGACCGAGCAGGGATGGAACCTCTACGTCGGGGGCAACGGCGGGTTCCAGCCGGCGCACGCCCAGCTGCTCGCGAGCGACCTCGACGACGAGACCCTGCTGCGCTACCTCGACCGGTACATCATGTACTACGTCCGCACCGCCGACCGGCTGCAGCGCACCGCACGCTGGATCGAGGACCTCGACGGCGGACTCGACCACGTGCGCGACGTCGTCGTGCACGACTCGCTCGGCCTCGCGGCCGACCTCGAGGCCGCGATGGCCCGGCACGTCGACACGTACGAGGACGAGTGGGCGGCCACGCTCGCCGACCCCGACCGGCTGCGCCGCTTCCGCTCGTTCGTGAACGCGCCCGAGGCGGCCGCGCAACCCCTCGCACGCGTCGAGGAACGCGGCCAGTACCGCCCGGCCACCCCCGAGGAGCTGGCGCGGGGCGAGGCGGTCCTCGTCTCCGGCCCGACGATCCCCACGCGCGGAGCGGGCGCGTGACCGGCCGGGTGACGCTCGTCGGGGGCGGCCCCGGTCGGGAGGAGCTGCTCACCGTCGCCGCGGTCCGCGCCCTCGGGGCGGCGGACGTCGTGCTCTACGACCGGCTCGCGCCGCACGGGCGCCTCGCCGAGCTCGCGCCCGACGCCGAGCTCGTCGACGTCGGCAAGCAGCCCGGGCACCACGCGATGCCGCAGGGCGAGATCGAGGCGCTGCTCGTCGCCCACGCCCTCGCCGGACGCCACGTGGTGCGACTCAAGGGCGGCGACCCCTACGTGTTCGGGCGCGGCGGCGAGGAGGTGCTCGCCTGCCATCGCGCCGGCGTGCCGGTCGAGGTCGTCCCCGGCGTCACGAGCGCGGTCGCGGTCCCCGGCGCGGCCGGCATCCCCCTGACGCATCGCGGCGTAAGCCGCCTCTTCACGGTCGTCTCGGGGCACGCACCGCTCACCGACGACGAGCTCCGCCACCTCGCGGGGCTCGGCGGCACCGTGGTCGTGCTCATGGGCGTGAACACCCTCCCCATGCTCGCGGCCGGACTGGCCCGGCACGGCATGCGCGCCTCCACACCGGTCGCGATCGTCGAGCGCGGCTTCCGATGCGACCAGCGCACGACGGTCGCCGACCTGGGCGGCATCGTCACGGCGGCCGGCCTCGCCGGGGTGGAATCGCCGGCGGTCATCGTCGTCGGCGAGGTCGTCCGGCTCGCCCACGACGGCCACGCCGACGCCGTCCAGCTCATGGAGCGAGCGGCAGGGTTCGCGGGAGCCGCCGCATGACCGACCAGGCGGAGTGCGCCATCGGCTTCCGGCCCGACCAGCTCGAGGGCTTCCGCATCGGCGTGACGAGCGACCGCCGGTCGGGCGACCTCATCGACGCGTTCGTACGCCGCGGCGCCCAGGTCGTCCATGCCCCCACGATCCGGATGGCGAACGCGAGCTCCGACGAACCCGTCATCGCCGACACGCGCGCCATCATCGACGCCCGGCCCGACGTGCTGCTCGCGACCACCGCCTACGGGGTCCGCCGCTGGTTCGAGGTGGCGGATGCCGCGGGGCTCGGCGACGACCTGGTCGACGCGTTGCGCGACACCGCGATCCTCGTGCGCGGCCCGAAGGCGCGCGGCGGCATCCGCGCCGCGGGCCTCGACGACGTCGGCATGAGCGCCGAGGAGACCACCGAGTCGCTCATCGACGAAGTGCTCGCCAAGCACCCGGCCGGGCTCACGATCGCGGTGCAGCTCCACGGCTACCTCCCGCCGTCGGCGCTCGACCGGCTCCGTCGGGCGCACGCCCGCGTCCTCACGGTCGAGCCGTACCGCTGGCTCGACCCGGACGTGGCCGACGAGCGCGTCGACCGGCTCATCGAGGCCGCCTGCACGGGCGGCCTCGACGCCATCACGTTCACGAGCGCGCCCGCCGTCCACGCGCTGTTCATGGCGGCCGAGGCGCGCGGCCGGTACGACGACCTCGTCGATGCGATGTGCGGGCCCGTCGTCGCGGCCGCCGTCGGCCCGGTCACCGCGGCGCCGCTGCTCGCGGCCGGCATCGTCCCGCTGCAACCGGAGCGGTACCGGATGGGCGCCATGATCCGGCAGGTGTGCGAGCACCTCGAGTCGGCGCGCGTCATCCGCGTCGAGACGCGGCACGGGCCGCTCGCGTTGCGCGGATCGGTCGCCGAGGTGGCCGGACGCCGCATCCCGCTCGCCCCCGTCGCGCTCTCGATCCTGCGCCCGCTCGTCGTGGCGCGCGGCTCGGTGGTCGCTCGCGACCGCCTCGCCGCGGGGATGCCGGGCGCGGGCGACGAGCACGCGCTCGAGGTCGCGCTGAGCCGCCTCCGGCAGTCGCTCGGCGTCCCCGGACTGATCGCCACCGTGGTCAAGCGGGGATACCGGATCGATGCGTGACCACGACCTCACAGCGGCATCCGATCCGGGTGAGCAGGTGGAGACGCACTGTTCACGACCCGCGCGAACCCGGGAAACACGCCGCGGATAGCGTCGCCTGCACCAGCTCGACCCCGTGACCGACATCCCCGGAGGCACCGATGACCGAGATCCTGCAGACCGCTCCCCCGAGCGCCGCATCCGCCGCGCCGACCACCGCCCCGCCCGCCCCCGCGCCGGGCGCGCTGACCCGCCGCCCCGGCCGCTGGATCGACGGGTGGGACCCCGAGGACACCGCGCAATGGGAGCGCGAGGGCCGTCGCGTCGCCCGGCGCAACCTCAACTGGTCGATCTTCGCCGAGTTCCTCGGGTTCGTCGTCTGGCAGCTCTGGAGCATCGTCGCGGTGGCCCTTCCCGCGGCCGGCTTCCAGCTCACCACGAGCGAGATCTTCTGGCTCATCTCGATCCCGAGCCTCGTCGGAGCCACGCTGCGCATCCCGTACTCGTTCCTGGTCCCGATCTTCGGCGGGCGGAACTGGACCATCGTCTCGGCCGGGCTGCTCCTCGTGCCGGCCGTGATGCTCGCGGTGACCGTCTCGAACCCCGACACCCCGTTCTGGGTGCTCCTCCTCGCGGCGGCGCTCGCCGGGTTCGGCGGGGGCAACTTCGCCAGCTCGATGTCGAACATCACGTTCTTCTACCCCCAGCGCGAGAAGGGCTGGGCGCTCGGCCTGAACGCGGCCGGCGGCAACCTCGGCGCGGCCGTCGCCCAGTTCACGGTTCCGGTCGTCATCACGATCGGCGCGGGCGCGACGCTGAACCTGCCGGTGGCCGGCTGGATCTGGGTGCCGTTCATCCTCCTGGCGATGTTCGGGGCATGGCGGTACATGGACAACCTCGCCAACGCCAAGGCCGACCTCTCGGGCTCGGCCGCCGCCCTGAAGGAGCCGCACCTGTGGCTGCTGGCCCTGCTCTACATCGGCACGTTCGGCTCGTTCATCGGCTTCGCGAGTGTCTTCCCGAAGCTCATCGCCGACCAGTTCCCCGAGTTCTCCACCATCGGCGTGCTCGGGGCGACGGTCTCCCTCGCGTTCCTCGGCGCCCTCGTCGGCTCCCTCGCCCGGCCCTACGGCGGGCGACTCTCGGACCGATTCGGCGGCGCTCGCATCACGATGATCGCGTTCGCGGCCATGGCGGTCATCACGCTCGCGGTGCTCGCGACACTCCCCCTCGGCAGCTTCTGGGTGTTCCTCGGGCTGTTCCTGCTGCTCTTCGCGACGGCGGGCGTGGGCAACGGCTCGACCTACCGCATGGTGCCGATCGTGTTCGCGATGCGGTCCGCCCACGGCGCCGGCGACGTGTCGACCCAACGCAAGGCGGCCGCGGCACTCGGGCTCATCTCGGCGATCGGCGCGTACGGCGGATTCCTCATCCCGCAGGCGCTGAACCTCTCGTTCCAGGCGACCGGCGGCTATGCGGCGGCGTTCACCGGCTTCGTCGCCGGGTACCTCGTCCTCCTCGCCGTCACGTGGGCCGTGTACGTGCGGCCCCGCCACCTCCGCGAGCAGAAGATCTGATTCGAGCGCGCATGACCGACCGGCCCGCCCCCACGCACTGCCCGTACTGCGCGCTGCAGTGCGCGATGACCCTCACCCCGACGGATGCCTCCGGCGCCGCCGCGCCGACCGACGCTCCGCCCGTGACGGTCGCCGGCCGCGACTTCCCGACGAATCGCGGCGGGCTGTGCAAGAAGGGCTGGACCTCGGCGGAACTGCTCCGCGCCCCGTCCCGCCTCGGCGCCCCGCTCGTGCGGGGCGCCGACGGCGCCCTGCACGAGGCGAGCTGGGACGAGGCGCTCGACCTGGTGGCCGGCCGGCTCCGCGACATCCGTGAACGCCACGGTGCCGACGCGGTGGGCGTCTTCGGCGGCGGCGGACTCACCAACGAGAAGGCGTACCTGCTCGGCAAGTTCGCGCGCCTGGCGCTCGGCACCAGCCGCATCGACTACAACGGCCGCTACTGCATGTCGTCGGCGGCCGCGGCCGGCAACCGTGCCTTCGGCGTCGACCGCGGCCTGCCGTTCCCGTTGGCCGACCTCGACGACGCCGAGACCATCCTGCTGCTCGGCACGAACGTCGCCGAGACCATGCCGCCGTTCATCGGGCACCTCGCGGGCGCGCAGGCCGCGGGTGGGCTCATCGTCGTCGACCCGCGGCGGACGGCGACCGCGAAGCTCACCGACGACGGGCGCGGCCTGCACGTGCAACCGGCGCCGGGCACCGACCTCCCCCTGCTCCTCGGACTCGCGCACGTCGTCATCGCCGAACGGCTCGTCGACACGGCCTACGTCGCCGAACGCACCACCGGCTACGACGCGGTGCGGCGGAGCGTCGCCCCGTGGTGGCCCGAGCGCGTGCAGTCCGTGACCGGCGTGCCCGCGACGACGCTGCGGCGCCTCGCACGTCGCCTCGCCAGCGGCGGGAGGACCTTCGTGCTCACGGGTCGCGGCGTCGAGCAGCACGTCGACGGCACCGACACCGCCACCGCCGCCATCAACCTCGCGCTCCTGCTCGGGCTGCCCGGGCGTCCCGGCAGCGGCTACGGCACGCTCACCGGCCAGGGCAACGGGCAGGGCGGTCGCGAGCACGGGCAGAAGTGCGACCAGCTCCCCGGATACCGGAAGATCACCGACCCCGCGGCACGTGCCCACGTCGCCGCGGTGTGGGGCGTCGACGCCGACGACCTCCCGGGACCGGGCGTGCCGGCGATCGAACTCCTCGCCTCGCTCGGTCGGCCCGGCGGCGTCCGCGCCCTCCTCGTCCACGGGTCGAACCTCGTCGTGTCCTCCCCCAACGCGGGCGCGGTGCGCCGCGCCGTGGACGCGCTCGACCTGCTGGTCGTCTGCGACTTCGTCCTCTCGGAGACGGCGGCGCTCGCCGACGTCGTGCTGCCGGTGCTGCAGTGGGCCGAGGAGGAGGGCACCATGACGAACCTCGAGGGACGCGTCATCCGTCGACGCCGCGCGCTCGAGCCGCCGCCCGGCGCCCGCGACGAACTCCGGGTCCTGCACGAGCTCGCCCGCCGGCTCGGCTCCGCGGCCCGGTTCGACACCGACCCCGAGGCCGTCTTCGAGGAGCTGCGCCTCGCGTCGGAGGGCGGCATCGCCGACTATTCGGGCATCGACTACGCGCTCCTCGACTCCGGCGCCGAGGCGTACTGGCCGTACCCGCGCGGCGGCACCGGCACGCCGCGGCTCTTCGCGGACCGGTTCGCGCACGACGACGGCCGGGCGCGCCTCGTCGCCGTGTCCCCCCAGGCGGCGGCGCACCCGGCGCCGGGGCCCGGCGAGGTTACGCTCGTGACCGGCCGGCTGCTCGAGCACTACCAGAGCGGCGCCCAGACCCGCCGGGTCCCCGAACTGCTCGACGCGCAGCCCGAGCTCCGGGCGTCCCTGCACCCGGCGACCGCCGAACGCCTCGGCATCGCGGACGGCGATCCCGTCGAGATCGCCAACAACCTCGGCTCGGTGCACGGACGGGCGCGCCTCACCGCCGACATCCGACCGGATGCCGTGTTCCTCCCGTTCCACTACGGCGACGACCAGGCGGCGAACCTCCTCACGTCCGACGCCGTCGACCCCGTCTCGTCCATGCCCGAGTTCAAGACCAACCTCGTGCGCGTCACGCGCCTCGTGGAAGCCGGAGCCCTCGCATGACCGCACCGCTCAGGATCGTCCTCATCGGCTACGGGCTCGTGGGCGCCCGCTTCGTCGAGGAGCTGCTGCCCGACGTGGCCGCCGGCCGCATCACCCTCACCGTCGTCGGCGGCGAACCCGTCGAGGCGTACAACCGGGTGCTCGTCGCCGAGTACGCCGTCGGCAACACCGACCTCGACGCGATGCTGGTCGGGGACCGGTCGGCCGCCGAGTCGGCCGGCGCGCGCGTGCTCCTCGGCGTCGCCGCCACCGCGATCGACCGCGACGCCCAGGTCGTCCGGTGCTCCAACGGCGACGAGCTCCCCTACGACCGCGTCGTCCTCGCGACGGGGGCCCGCGCCAACACGCCCACGCTCGATGCGCTCGACCGGCCGCGACGCGACCCGGACTCGCTCCGGAAGCACACGGCGACCCTCGTCGCGCGCGACGACGCGCTGCCGGGGGGCATCACCGCGCTGCGCGACCTCGACGACGCACGGCGGGTGCTCGCGGCGGTCCGCGGACGCCGCCGCATCGTCGTGCTCGGCGCCGGCGTCCTCGGGCTCGAGTTGGCGCTCGCCGCCGCACACGCGGGCGCCCAGGTCTGCGTCGTGCACCACGGCCCGATCCCGATGGCCCGCAACCTCGACCGCGGCGGCGGGCACGTGCTCCGCTCGGCACTGCGCCGCGCGGGCGTCACCGTCGTGGCGCACAGTCGCGCGGAGGCGGTCGGCTATCGCACCGAACCCGACGGCACGCGCCGCTTCGACCTGCTGGTCACCGCCGACGGCAAGCAGCTCCGCGGCGACCTCCTCGTGCTCTCGTGCGGCGTCAGCCCGCGCAACGAGCTCGCGACCCTGGCGGGACTGCGCACCGCCACGGGCGTGGTGGTGGGTCCCGACCTGCGCAGCTGGACCGACCCCGACGTGTACGCCATCGGCGACTGCGCCCAGGTCGTCGAGCGCACCCCCGAGACCGCGGGGCGGCGCGACCTGCCCGGGGCGCCGTCGGGACTCGTCGCCCCGGGCTGGCGCCAGGCCTCATGGCTCGCCGCCGCCCTGGCCGACGAGGCCGCGGCGCGGGCCGACGGCGACCCGGTCCCCGGCTCCCGGCCGGCGCTGCCCGCCGAGCGCGACGCGATCGTCATGCTGAAGGCCGAGCACGTCGACGTCGTCGCGGTCGGCGACGTCTCCGCGGACCCGTGGGACGACGACGCGCTCAGCCCGCGCCGACGGGTGGCCCAGTGGGCCGATCCCGAGCACCTCCGGTACGTGAAGATGGTCACCGAGGGCGGCGTGCTCACGGGCTTCGCCTGCGTCGGCATGCCGCGGACCGCGGCCGAACTGACCCTGCTCTACGACCGCGGCGGCGAACTGCCCGCCGACCGCTCGCTCCTGCTCCGCTTCGACGGTCCCGACGACGACCCTGCCGCCGACGCCGACGCCTTCGCGCCCGACGCCACCGTGTGCTGGTGCAACGGGGTCACCGTGGCCGCGATCGAGGCGTCGCACGCGTGCGGCAACGCGACGGTCGAGTGCGTGGGCCGTGACACGCGCGCCGGCACGGGCTGCGGCGGATGCCGCGGCCGCATCGCCGAGATCCTCGCGCGGGCGGCCGAGGCCGACGGCGCCCTCACCGCCTGAGCGTCAGGCGCGCTCGCGGCGCTCGATCCCGATCCCCACTCGCGCGTACCGGTCGAGGACGAGGTCGACGAGCGCCTCGGGCGCTGGCCGCTCGGGCAGGAGGAGCGGATCGGCCACGACGTCCGCGCCCGCGACCTTCGCCTGGTCGTAGAACGTGCCCGGCGCGAGCAGGTAGGGGCAGACGACGATGCGCGCCCCGGGGTGCACCTCCCGGAGCATCTCGATCGCGTCCGGCAGGCGCGGGATCGCCGCCGCGATGAAGCCCGCCGTCACCGGGCGCCCGAGTCGCTGGCCGAGGCGGCGCGAGGTCTCGAAGCACTCGCGCACGGCGCGCGGATCGTTCGACCCCGCGGCCGCGAGCAGGACCGCATCGCCTTCGCGCAGGCCCAGCTCGTCCAGGCGCTCCGCGAGCACGTCGACGATCCGCTCGTCCGGTCCCAGTTCCGCGGCGAGGCCCACGTCGCCGCCCAGCCGGTCGAGCGCGAGCGAGAGGCCGGTGCGCACGTGGAACCCGGCGGAGAGGACGAGCGGCACGATGACCGCGTTCCGCACGGCGGCCGCTTCGAGCGCGGCGCCGAGGTCGGCGTTCCGGGCGTCGACGAACGTGATGGCGACGTCGAGGTCGGGCCGCGTCGTCGCGACGCCGTCGACCAGCCGGATGACGGCCCGGCGGTTGGCCGCGGACGGTGCGCCATGGGTCACCGCGACGAGCCGCAGCGGCGGCGGGGAGCCGGCCCCGACCGGTGCGACCGAGCCATCCGTTCGACCCATCAGGCGACCCCGCTTCCCGGCGGAATCCGCTCGTCGCCGCCGGTTCCGACGGTATGCAGGGCGTGTTTCGCGGAACGGACCCACGTGTTTCCGGCGCGTGAAGAGTGCCTCACGGCGGACTTCGCGAAGGCGGGTCAGGCTGTCGGCTCGGTGCCCTCCGGGGCATCGGGCAGCAGCTCCGGGCGCACCCGCCGAGTGCGTTCGACCTGCTGCTCGCGTCGCCACTCGGCGACGCGGCCGTGGTGGCCCGACAGGAGGACGGGCGGCACCTCGAGGCCTCGCCAGACGGCAGGCTTGGTGTAGCTCGGGTACTCGAGCAGGCCGTCCTCGTGCGATTCCTCGACGAGGCTCTCCGGGTTGCCGACGACGCCGGGCACGAGCCGACCGGCCGCCTCGATCATCGCCATCACGGCGACCTCGCCGCCGTTCAGCACGTAGTCGCCGAGGCTGATGAGCCGCACGCGCATGCGACCGGCGTAGTGGTCGACGACCCGCTGGTCGATCCCCTCGTAGCGCCCGCAGGCGAACACGAGGTGCTCCTCGGCGGCGAGCTCGCGCGCGACCCGCTGCGTGAACGGCTCGCCCGCGGGCGTCGGCACGACGAGCAGGGCGTCGGATGCCGCGTCGCCGACGATCGAGTCGAGTGCCTCGCCCCACGGCTCGGGCTTCATCACCATGCCCGCTCCCCCGCCGTACGGGGTGTCGTCGACCGTGCGGTGACGGTCGTGGGTGAACTCGCGCAGGTCGTGCGTGCGCACGTCGATGAGTCCCGTCTGGCGGGCCTTGCCGAGCAGCGACAGGTCGAGCACGTCGAAGAACGACGGGAAGATCGTGACGATGTCGATGCGCACCGTCGGCTCCTACTCGGCGTCGGCGTCGCGCTCGCCGTCAGCGGATGCCGCGTCCGGCGTCTCCGGCAGTTCCTCGAAGAGTCCGGCGGGGGGCGTGACGGTGACGGTACCGGCCTCGAGGTCGACCTCGGGCACGATCGCGGAGACGAACGGCACCATGACCTCGCGGCCGCCGGACCTGACGACCAGGAGGTCCTGTGCGGGCAGGTGGTCGACGTGCGCGACCTCGCCGATCCGCTCGCCGTCGCGCACGACGGCGAGTCCGACGAGCTGGTGGTCGTACCACGCGTCCGGCTCGGACTCCTCGTCGGCGGGCTGGTCGACCCAGAGGATCGCCTTGATGAGCCCCTCGGCGGCGGTGCGGTCGTCGACGCCCTCGAAGAAGCCGACGGGGTGGCCGTTGTACCAGCGGAGCTCCCGGAGCGTCAGGTGCCGGCCGTGCCAGGGCGACGACTCGGGGACCTGGAGGGAGAACTCGGCGCCGGGGACGAACCGACGCGCGGGGTCGTCGGTGTAGAGCTCGAGCTTGATGGCGCCCTTGAGGCCGTGCGCCTTGGTGAGACGACCGACGCGCAGCTGCTGGGGGCGGGGTGCCGCGGTCACGTCAGTCGTCGGTGTCGACGACGTCGACACGGACCCGGCGGCCGTCGGCGAGTGCGGTCACGACGGTGCGCAGCGCCTTGGCGGTGCGGCCGGCGCGACCGATGACGCGGCCGAGGTCCTCGGGGTGCACGTGCACCTCGAGGACCTCGCCGCGTGCGCTCGACGCGGAGGTGACCTTCACGTCGCCGGGGTGATCGACGATCCCCTTGACGAGGTGTTCGAGCGCGGAAGCGAGCAAGGCCTACGCCTCGTCCGACGCGGTCTCGTCAGCGGCCTCGGCGGGCTCTTCGGCCTTCGCCGGCTTCTCGGCCTTGGGCTTGACGACCGACTTCTTGCTGTCGTCGACCTGGTACTCGGCCTTGGGCTCGGCGGTGCGGACGGTGCTCTTGGCGTCCTTGTCGCCCTTGAACTTGCCCCAGTCGCCGGTGAGCTTGAGGATGGCCATGACCTGCTCGGTCGGCTGCGCGCCGACGCCGAGCCAGTACTGGGCGCGGTCGGAGTCGACCTCGATGAACGAGGGCTCCTCGGTGGGGTGGTACTTGCCGATCTCCTCGATCACGCGACCGTCGCGCTTGGTGCGCGAGTCGGCGACGACGATGCGGTAGTACGGGGCACGGATCTTGCCGAGCCGCTTGAGGCGGATCTTGACAGCCACGATTCTCCTGAGATGTTGTGAGGTAGGCGAACTGACAGCCGTGAGCGTGGGGTGCACACCCGGCGGAAGCTCAAAGGTGCCCTGCGCCGCCGGATAGAGGGTCGGGCGGCACAGAACTCGACTGACCATTCTTGCAGATTTCGCCCCGCGACGATAATCGCCGCGGTGCGTGGCAAGATGAGCCAACGCCGCACCCGCGGCCGGGAACGACAGGGGGCTCCCATGCGGATCGAGTTCGCGCGTTCCGAGCGCTCCTCCGTGGGCATCGAATGGGAGCTCGCCATCGTCGAGCGCGGCAGCGGCGAGCTGGCCTCGGTCGGCGACCGCGTGCTGGCCGACCTCGCCGGATCCGACGGCTCGCCGCATCCGTTCATCACCTCGGAGCTGCTGACCAACACGGTCGAGCTCGTCAGCGGCGTGCACGACCGCGTCGCCGGGGCGGTCGACGACCTCACCGCGCAGGTCGCGGAGGTCAGGTCGGTGCTCGACCGGATCGGCGAGTACGAGCTCATCTGCAGCGGCTCGCACCCGTTCAGCCAGTGGTACGACCAGCGCCTCACCGACAAGCCGCGCTACCACAAGCTCATCGAGCGCACCCGCTGGTGGGGCCGCAACATGATGATCTGGGGCATCCACGTCCACGTCGGCATCGAGGAGCGCGACAAGGCGCTGCCCATCCTCGACGGCATGCTCGCGTACGTGCCGCACCTGCAGGCGCTGTCGGCGTCGAGCCCGTTCTGGGCGGGCGTCGAGACCGGGTACGCGTCGAACCGCGCGCTGATGTTCCAGCAGCTGCCCACGGCGGGCCTGCCCTACCCGCTGCCCGACTGGGCGTCGTACGAGCGCTACGTCGACGACCTCGTGCGCACGGGAGTCATCGAGGACCACACCGAGGTGCGGTGGGACATCCGCCCGTCGCCGCGGTGGGGCACGGTCGAGGTGCGCGTCTGCGACGGCGTCTCGTCGGCCGAGGAGATCGGGGCGATCGCCGCGCTGATCCAGTGCCTCGTCGAGTGGATGTCGGACCGCCTCGACGCCGGCGAGACGCTCACGGTGCTGCAGCCCTGGTACGTCCGCGAGAACAAGTGGCGCGCCGCGCGGTACGGCATGGACGCCGAGGTCATCACGGATGTCGCGGGCACCGAGCGGCACGTCGCCGACGACCTCCGCGACCTGCTCGTGACGCTCGCGCCGTACGCCGACCGGCTCGGCTGCGCCGAGGAGCTGCAGCGGATCCGTCGCACGCTCGACGACGGCGCGAGCTACCAGCGCCAGCTCCGGGTGGCACAGGAGCACGGCGGCGAGCTGACGGCGGTCGTGGCGCACCTCGCGCGCGAGCTCCGCGAGGGCACGGTCCCCCGCGCGAGCCGGTAGCCCGGGGCCGCGGCCCCTACGCCGGGATCCGGCGGGTGCGGATGAGCTCGGCGAACCAGCGCGCGCTGGCCTTCGGCAGCCGCTCGAGCGTGTCATAGTCGACCCGCACGATGCCGAACCGCTTGGAGTACCCGTAGCCCCACTCGAAGTTGTCGAGGAGCGACCACACCTGGTAGCCGCGCAGGTCGACGCCGCGCGCCATGGCGCGGTGCGCGGCCGTGAAGTGGCGACGGAGGTAGTCGATGCGGTCCTGGTCGTCGACCATCGGCCCGTCGGGGCCCTCCGTCACGACGTCGTCGAACGCCGCGCCGTTCTCGGTGATCATGAGCGGCACCTCGGGGTACGCGCCGTGCAGGGCGATGAGGAGGTCCTCGAGGCCGGACGGGT
This sequence comes from Agromyces sp. NDB4Y10, assembly GCF_001620055.1. GTDB lineage: Bacteria > Actinomycetota > Actinomycetes > Actinomycetales > Microbacteriaceae > Agromyces > Agromyces indicus. The sequence continues at coordinate 100,088 of NZ_LQGY01000065.1, forward strand.
CGATGTTCCAGCCCATCGCGGTGTACGGACCGGGCTGCTGCAGGAACTCGACGTGCTCGGAGCCCGGCCAGGGGGTCCCGCCCATGTCCTTGTGCCCGTCGGCGTTCACGCGCGGCGAGATTCCGTCCCAGAGCCGGACGGTGACCGTCGAGTAGTAGTTCACGCCGAGCACGTCGATGGGCTGGGCGATCAACTCGGTGTCGCCCGGCTTCACGAACGACCAGTCGGTGACGGCGGCGGTGTCCTCGATGACGTCGGTGGGATAGCCGTCGCCGAAGATCGGGCCGAGGAAGACGCGGTTCGCGAGGCCGTCGATTCGTCGCGCCGCCTCGTGCCCCGTCTCGCCCGAGGGGCGGATCACGTGCAGGTTCAGCGTGATCGAGAACTCCGGGTCGTTCGTGACGACCTCGCGGAGCGCGCGGACCGCGAGCCCGTGCGCGAGGTTCAGGTGGTGCACGGCGGCGAGCGCCTCGGCGCCGTCGGTGTGTCCCGGAGCGTGCGCGCCCGAGCCGTAGCCGAGGTAGGCGGAGCACCAGGGCTCGTTGAGCGTGGTCCAGACGGCGACGCGGTCGCCGAGCCGCTCCCCCACGAGGCGCGCGTAGTCGGCGAACGCCTCGGCGGTGGCCCGATTGGTCCAGCCGCCCTCGTCCTGCAGCGCCTGGGGCAGGTCCCAGTGGTAGAGCGTGGCGATGGGTCGGATGCCGCGGGCGAGGAGTCCGTCGACGAGCTTCTCGTAGAACGCCAGGCCGGCCTCGTTCGCGGGTCCGCGTCCGGTGGCCTGGATGCGCGGCCACGCGATCGAGAAGCGGTACGCCTCGAGGCCCAGTTCGACCATGAGGTCGAGGTCGGCCTCCCACCGGTGGTAGTGGTCGCAGGCGACGTCGCCCGTGTCGTCGTTCCAGACCTTGCCGGGCGTGTGGCTGAACGTGTCCCAGATGGACGGCCCGCGGCCGTCCTCGGTCACGGCGCCCTCGATCTGGTACGACGCCGTCGCCGACCCGAGCAGGAACTCGGGTGGGAACTCGAGACCGGAGTCGCGGTAGTCGGCGTTGCCCGTGGTCATGGTCGTCCCCCTGAAGCGATCGTCGGGATGCGGCATCCGCTGCACCACGGATTCACCCTAGTGCGGCGCGTGCGCGAGACGGCTCAGCGACCGAGCAACTTCTGGAGGGCGGCCAGCTCCTCCTCGCTCGGCGCTCCCTTGGCCCCGGCCCCGGCTGCGGCGCCGCCGCCGAGGCCGAATCCCGAACCCGACGCCCCGCCCGGACCCGCCGGCGTGGCGCCCGAGGCGAGCGCGGCGTTCTCGGCGGCGCGCTTGGCGGGGTTGCCCGAACGCGACCCCGACGACTTCTTCTTGGCCTTGGCCGCCTGGCGCTTGCCGCCGCCGTAGCCGCCCGCGCCCGGGATCGGGCCCATGCCCGGCACCTGCGGCACGCCGCCGCGGGCGACGGTCTTCATCATCTTCGCCGCCTGCTCGAAGCGCTGCACGAGCTGGTTCACGTCGGTGACGGTCATGCCGGAGCCCTTGGCGATGCGCAGGCGTCGGGAGCCGTTGAGCAGCTTCGGGTTGCGCCGCTCGGCCGGCGTCATCGACTGGATGATCGCCTCGGTGCGCACGATCTCGCGCTCGTCGAAGTTCTCGAGCTGCTGCTTCATGCCGCCCGCGCCCGGGAGCATGCCGAGCATCTTCTTGAGGGAGCCGGCGCCGCGAAGCTGCTGCATCTGCTTGAGGAAGTCCTCGAGCGTGAACTGCTCGGTCGCGAGCTTCTCGGCGACCTTCAGCGCCTCCTCCTCGTCGAAGGCCTGCTGGGCCTGCTCGATGAGGGTCAGGATGTCGCCGAGGTCGAGGATGCGGCTCGCCATGCGGTCGGGGTGGAACGGCTCGAAGTCGTCGAGCGTCTCGCCCGTGGAGGCGAAGATGATGGGGCGTCCGGTGACGGATGCCACGGACAGGGCGGCGCCGCCGCGCGCGTCGCCGTCGAGCTTCGACAGCACGACGCCCGTGAAGTCGACGCCCTCCTGGAAGGCCTTGGCGGTCGACACCGCGTCCTGGCCGATCATGGCGTCGATGACGAAGAGCACCTCGTCGGGGTTCGTCGCCTTGCGGATGTTCGCGGCCTGCTTCATGAGCTCGGCGTCGACGCCGAGCCGGCCCGCGGTGTCGATGATGACGACGTCGTGCTGGGCGCGCTGCGCGTGGGCCACGGCATCCTTCGCGACGCGCACGGGGTCGCCGACGCCGTTGCCGGGCTCGGGCGCGAAGACCTGCACGCCGGCCTGCTCGCCGACGACCTGGAGCTGGTTGACCGCGTTGGGGCGCTGGAGGTCGGCGGCGACGAGCATCGGCGTGTGCCCGTCCTTCTTCAGCCACTTCGCGAGCTTGCCCGCGAGCGTGGTCTTGCCGGCGCCCTGGAGGCCCGCGAGCATGATCACGGTCGGCGGGTTCTTGGCGAACTGCAGCCGGCGCTGCTGCCCGCCGAGGATGCCGACGAGCTCCTCGTTGACGATCTGCACCACCTGCTGCGCCGGGTTGAGCGCGCGGTTCACCTCGTCGCCGAGCGCGCGCTCGCGCACGGTCGCGGTGAACGACTTCACGACGTCGAGCGAGACGTCGGCGTCGAGCAGCGCGCGCCGGATCTCGCGGACGGTGCCATCGACGTCGGCAGCGGAGAGCTTGCCCTTGGTGCGGAGGTTCTTGAACGTCTCGGTGAGACGATCGGAGAGGGTGCCGAACGTAGCCATGATGCGCCCCAGTCTAGATGGGCGCCGCTGGGTCCCGGCTCACCGGCCGCCCGGGCTCACCCCTCGAATCGGACGTCGACGATCTCGCGGTCGATGTCGATGGACGCCACGAGGCGGGCGTCGGTGTCCTCCGGCGCCAGGCCGTACTCGAACTCGGCGAACGTGTCGCCGGGCTCGTCGGCGTCGGGTCGCAGGTCGACGCGGCTCAGCGACATGGAGCGGAGCGCGTCGATCTGGCGGTCGCCGGAGTCGCGGCCGATCGCGGCCTCGACCTCGTCGGCCTGCTCGAGCTCGGGGTCGAGCATGGCGGCGAGGAACCGCACGACGGGCGACGCCGACGAGTCGAGCTGGGTGACGAAGGCGCTGCGGAGTTCGTCGTCGACGAGCTCGAGCTCGCCGACGAGGGTCGCCGCGGCATCCAGCGCCGCGTTCGAGACCGAGTCGGCGTCGGCGTCGAGCACGACCTCGACGCGCTGGTCGCCGTACTCGACGTCCTCCGACCAGTAGTCCCCGATCAGTCCGAAGTAGTCGTGCTCCATCGAGATCCCTTCCTCAGCCGACCAGCTGCTGCGCGAACACGTGCGGAGTGAAGCCCGTGAGGTCGCCGATGCCCTCGCCCTGGCCGATGAGCTTGATCGGCAGGCCCGTCTTCTCCTGCACGGCGATGACGAACCCGCCCTTGGCGGAGCCGTCGAGCTTGGTGAGCACGAGCCCGGTCACGCCGCCGTGGCGGATGAACGCCTCGGCCTGCGCGAGCCCGTTCTGGCCGGTGGTCGCGTCGAGCACGAGCAGCACCTCGCTGATGGGCGCCTGCTTCTCGACGACGCGCTTGATCTTGCCGAGCTCGTCCATGAGCCCGCCCTTGGTGTGCAACCGGCCGGCGGTGTCGATGATGACCATCTCGGTCCCGGTCCGCTTGGCGTACTCGACGGTCTGGAAGGCGACCGACGCGGGGTCCTGGCCCTCGCGCTCGGGGCGCACCACCTCGGCGCCGGCGCGCTCGGCCCACGTCGCGAGCTGGTCGACGGCGGCCGCGCGGAACGTGTCCGCGGCGCCGACGACGACGCTCCGGCCGTAGTTGCGGAGGAACTTCGCGAACTTGCCGATGGTCGTGGTCTTGCCGACGCCGTTCACGCCGACGACGAGCACGACCGCGGGACGCTCCGTGAGCTTCAGCGTCGGGTCGTACTTCGACAGCCGCTCCTCGACGAGCTCGCGCAGCATCCGCTGCACGTCCCTCGGGTCGGTGGTGCGGTACCGCTCGACCTGCGCCTTGATGCGGTCGACGATCTCCTCGGTCACGGCCGGTCCGAAGTCGGCGCGGATGAGCGCCGATTCGAGGTCGTCCCACGTGTCCTCGTCGATCGTCTTCGCGCCGAACACGTTGCGGAGGGCCGCCCCGAGCGACCACGATGCGCGTTCTGCCATGACCACCAGCCTAGGGGCGAGCGGATGCCGCGGCTCGCGTCGCGGCATCCGCCGGCCGTGTGCGGCAGGGACGCGCGCCCGTCATATCGGCGAGCCGACGGCCCTGCAAGGCCTTGTCGGCTCGGCCCGGGTGCGGAAGCATCGGACCCACGCGGAAGGAGACCCCCATGCCCCTCGTCGGATTCCACGCCTCCCACGAACAGCTCCCGCCGAGTGCCCTGCTCGACGCCGTCGTCCACGCCGAACGGGCGGGATTCGGCGCCGCCATGTGCAGCGACCACCTCGCGCCGTGGAGCCTGCGGCAGGGCCATTCGGGCTACGCCTGGTCGTGGCTCGGCGCCGCACTGCAGGCCACCTCGTTCTCGCTCGGCGTCGTCACCGCACCGGGGCAGCGCTACCACCCCGTGATCGCCGCGCAGAAGATCGCGACGCTCGGCGAGATGTTCCCGGGCCGCTTCTGGGCCGCCATCGGCAGCGGCGAGCGGATGAACGAGCACGTCACGGGCGAGGGATGGCCCGACAAGGAGGTCCGCGACGCGAAGCTGGCCGAGACCATCGACGTGATGCAGCGACTCCTCGCGGGCGAGGAGGTGGACCACGACGGGTTGATCCGGGTGCACCGGGCGAGGCTCTGGAGCCTGCCCGAGACGAGGCCGGCCCTGCTCGCGGCCGCGGTCAGCACCGAGACCGCCGAGGAGACCGCCGCGTGGGCAGACGGGGTCATCACCGTCGACCAGGACGCGGACGCGCTGCGCGACTTCATCCAGGCGTACCGCGGTGCCGGCGGGAAGGGCCCGGTCTGCGTGCAGGTGCACCTGAGCTGGGCGCCCACCGACGACGAGGCGCGCTCGATCGCCTACGACCAGTGGCGGCAGTCGCTCGTGCCCGCCCACCTCGCGTGGGAGCTCGAGCAGCCCGAGGACTTCGACGAGCGCACCGCCGATGCGACCGTGGACGACGTCGCGAAGACCCTCCTCGCCTCGTCCGACACGTCGCGGCACCTCGACGCGCTCCTCGAACTGGCGGAGCTCGGCGTCGACCGCATCTACCTGCACCACGTCGGCCAGGAGCAGCGCGGGTTCATCGACGCGTTCGGCGAGCACGTGCTGCCGGAGCTGTCGAAGGCCGGCGTCGGCGCGGGCGCGGTGGGCTGATCGTGCGCGCCACCGATCGCGGGGACCTCTGGTGGAAGACCGCCGTCGTCTACTGCCTCGACATCGAGACCTTCATGGACTGGAACGACGACGGCTGCGGTGACTTCGACGGGCTCGCGCAACGGCTCGACCACCTCGCCGAGCTCGGCGTCACGTGCATCTGGCTCATGCCGTTCCAGCCGTCGCCCGACCTCGACGACGGCTACGACATCGCCGACTTCTACAACGTCGACCCCCGGTTCGGCTCCCTCGGCGACGTGGTCGCAGTCATCCGCGCCGCGCGGGACCGCGGAATGCGGGTCATCATGGACCTCGTCATGAACCACACCTCGGAGCGGCATCCGTGGTTCGCGTCGGCCAAGCGCAGCCGGAACTCGCCCTACCGCGACTACTACGTCTGGCGCGACGAGGTGCCTCCGGACCCGCCCGAGAGCGTCTTCCCCGGCGAGGAGGAGGGTGTCTGGGAGTGGCACGAGCCGACCGGCCAGTACTACCTGCACTCGTTCTACAAGCACCAGCCCGACCTCAACATCGCGAACCCGGTGGTGCGCGACGAGATCGCGAAGACCGTCGGGTTCTGGCTGCAGCTCGGCATCTCCGGGTTCCGCGTCGACGCCGTGCCGTTCCTCATCGAACCGCCCGACGGCGAGGAGGTCGGCGATCCGCACGAGCTCATGCGCGACCTCCGCCGCTACCTCCAGCGACGTGCGAGCGAGGCGATCCTGCTCGGCGAGGTCAACCTCACGTACGAGGAGCAGCTCGACTACTTCGGCCGCGACGGCGACCCCGAGGAGCTGACGCTGCAGTTCGACTTCGAGGCCATGCAGCGGCTCTACCTCGCGCTCGCCCGGCACGACGCGACGCCGCTCGTCGAGACGCTCGCCCGCAGGCCGCAGCTGGCCCCCGAGAAGCAGTGGGCGAACTTCGTCCGCAACCACGACGAGCTCACGCTCGACAAGCTCAGCGATCCGGAGCGCGAGGAGGTCTTCGAGGCCTTCGCCCCGGAGGAGTGGATGCGCGTGTACGGCCGCGGCATCGTGCGGCGGCTGCCCCCGATGCTCGAGGGCGACCCGCGCCGCATCCGCATGGTCTACAGCCTCATGTTCTCGCTGCCGGGCACGCCCGTGCTGTTCTACGGCGAGGAGATCGGCATGGGCGAGAACGGCGAGCAGGAGAAGCGCCAGGCGGTCCGCACGCCCATGCAGTGGTCGGCGGGCGAGAACGGCGGGTTCTCGCGCGCCGCGCCGCGGAGCCTCGTCGCGACGCCCCCGTCGGACGGGTACGCACCGGAGCACGTCAACGTCGAGGCGCAGATGCACGACCCCGACTCGCTGCTGTCGACCATCAAGGGGTTCGTCGCGCGGTACCGCAGCTCGCCCGAGATCGGGTGGGGGCGCTTCGAGCTGCTCGACACGGGCGAGCCCGCGGTCATCGCGCATCGCATCACCGCCGACCACCTGCGCTTCACGGCCGTGCACAACTTCGCGCCGCGACCGGTGACGGTGACGCTCGAGTTCGGCGACGTGCCGGAGGGCGCCGTGCTCTCCGACCTGTTCGAGACCGGCGTCGACGAGCTCGACGACCGCGGCCGTGCCGAGGTGCAGCTCGACGCGTACGGGTACCGCTGGTTCCGGATCCTCGCACCGGGCGACCGCCGCCTCACCTGAGGACGACGGGCGGGGGCGGGCTCAGCTCGCCTTCGCCTCGACCTCGTCGCGCACGCGCTGGCCGACCACCGCCGAGACGCCGTCCTGGCGCATGGAGACGCCGTACAGCGCGTCGGCGATCTCCATCGTGCGCTTCTGGTGGGTGATGACGATGAGCTGGCTCGACTCGCGGAGGTCCTCGAACGTGGTGAGGAGGCGGCCGAGGTTGGCGTCGTCGAGCGCCGCCTCGACCTCGTCCATGATGTAGAACGGGCTCGGCCTGGCCTTGAAGATCGCGAGCAGCAGGGCGACCGCCGCGAGCGAGCGCTCACCGCCCGAGAGCAGCGAGAGGCGCTCGATCTTCTTGCCGGCGGGCTTCACGCTCACCTCGATGCCGGTCGTGAGCAGGTCGTCGGGGTTCGTGAGCGCGATGCGCCCCTCGCCGCCGGGGAAGAGGATCGGGAACACCTCGGCGAACGCCTCGCGCGTGTCGTCGAACGCCGACCGGAAGATCGACTCCATGCGGCCGTCGATCTCCTCGATGATCGTGAGGAGGTCCTTGCGCGTGTTCGCCAGGTCGGTGAGCTGTTCGGTGAGGAACTGGTGCCGCTGCTCGAGCGCCGCGAACTCCTCGAGCGCGAGCGGGTTGACGCGGCCGAGCTGGGCGAGCTTGCGCTCGGCGGCCTGCAGCCGCTTCTGCTGCTCCGCGCGGTCGAACGGGCGCGGCTCGGCGTCCGGGTCGCCGTCGACGGGGATGGGCTGCTCGGGCCCGTACTCGGCGACCAAGACGGCCTCGCCGAGGCCGAGCTCGCTCTCGGCCCGCTCGACGAGCGAGGCGACGTGCAGCTTCTTCTCGTAGATGCGCAGCTCGAGCCCGTGCACGTCCTCGGTGACCGCGTGCAGGCGCTCGCGAACGGATGCCTCGGCCCGGCGGGCCGCGTGCACCTCCTCGTTGCGGCTGGCTCGCTCGGCTTCCGCGGCGGCGAGCGCGACCCGCGCCTCGGCCACGGACGCGCCGACGGAAGCGAGCACGGGCGGCAGCACCTCGGCGACGCGGCTCGCGGCCTCGAGCTGGGCCCGGCGGACCACCGCGCGGCGGGCGGCTTCATCCGCGGCGTGCCGCTCGGCCTCGTGCTGGCGCTCCATCGCGGCGATCCGCGCCTCCTCGGCCCGCACGCGCTCGCGCGCCGTCTCCAGGCGTAGGCGCGCCTCGACCTCGCCCTCGCGGGCGCGTTCGAGCGCCACGAGGGCGCCGTCGCGGCGATCGGCCTCGAGCACGGGGCGCGGCTCGGCTCGCGCGGCCTCCAGCTCCGATTTCGCGTCGGCGGCGGCCTGCTCGGCCTCGGCGATGCGCTCCTCCGCCGTGCGGAGGGCCTCCGCCAGCCGCTCGGTCTCCCCCGCCGCCGCCTCGGCCTGCACGCGAGCGCGATTCAGCGCCTCGGTGCGCTGGGCGAGCTTCGCGTCGAACTCGCGGAGGGCGGCGAGCGCCTGCTTGGACTGCGACTTCGCGTGCTCGGCGATGCCGCGCTGCTCGTCGAGGTCGAAGCGGGCGCGCTCGATGTCGGCGCGCACCTCCTCGAGCCGGGCCTCGGCCCGATCGCGCTCGGCGAGCAGCTCGATTCGGCTCTGCGTGCGGCCGGATCCGCCGCGGACGACGTAGCGACCGACCACGGTACCGTCGCGGGTGATGACCGTCGCCGGACGCTCGAGCGCGGCGAGCGCCGCCTCGGCGGCGCGCACGGCGTCGAGGTCGTCGGCGATGAGCACCTCGCCGAGCAGGCCCAGCACGCCCGGCGGGGCGCTCACGACGTCGGCGGCGGCCACGAGCCCGGCCACGGCGTGCGGGCTCGCGGGCGCGGCGCCCGGTTCGGCGATCGTGAGGGCGACGCGGCCGAGGTCGTCGTCGGCGGCGACCGCCACAGCCCGAAGCGCGGCCGCGCGGTCGTCGACGAGGACCGACTCGGCGAGCGACCCGAGCGCCGCGGCGACCGCCGCCTCGTACCCGGGCTCGACGCGGAGGTGCTCCGCGAGCAGGCCGCGGACTCCGGCGGTGCCCGATCGGGCGAGGGCGGCCGAGCCGTCCTTCTGGTCGAGGGCGAGCGACAGCGCGCTCACGCGGGCGCCGAGGGCGTCGCGTTTGCGCTCCCGGTCGTGCAGGGCCTCGCGGAGCCGCTCGATCTCGCCCTCGGCCTCGAACACCGCCGCCTGGGCGAGCTCGTACGCCTCGTCGAGGTCGGTCTCCGCGGTCGGGTCGGCGTCGGACTCGGCCTCGACGCGCGCGAGCTCGGCCGCGGCCGTCTCGCGGCGTGCCTGTGCGGCGTCGAGGGCGTTGCGGTGCCGGAGCACCTCGCCCCGCACGGCGGCGAGCTTCGACGCCGCCGCGTCGGCGCGGCCGGCCAGTTGCGACGCCCGCAGGTCGTACTCGCTCACGCGGGCCGCCTGCGCGGCGATCTCCTCGTCGACGGCGTCGAGCGCCGCACGCGCGTCGCGCATCGCCGACGTGGCCTGCTCGAGAGCGGATGCCGCGTCGCCGACGCCGCCGCGGATGCCCTCGAGTTCGGCGCGGGCGGCATCGATGTCCGCGCGGGTGAGGGTGGGTGCGGCATCCGTGCCCTCGTCGGCCGCCGACAGCAGCGCGATGCGCTGCCGCGCGAGCGAGTCGAGGGAGCGCAGGCGCGCCTCGGACTGCTCGAGCGCGAAGCTCACCGCCCGCGCCCGGTCGACCTCGTCGCCGCCCGACGCCTGCTCGAGCCGCTCGATGTGGGCCTGGTGGCGCTCGAGCTCCTGCTGGAGCACCAGGCGCTCCGCGTGCCGCTCGTGCTCGGTCCGGCCGGCGGACTCGAGCGCGCGACGCAACTCGACCACCTCGTCGGCCACGAGCCGCGCCTTCGCGTCGCGCACCACCGCGGCGATCCCCGCTGCCTCGCGCGCGACCTCGGCCTGGCGTCCGAGCGGCTTCAACTGACGGCGCAGTTCCGCGGCGAGGTCGGTGAGACGCGTGAGGTTCGCCTGCATGGCGTCGAGCTTGCGGAGCGTCTTCTCCTTGCGGCGCCGGTGCTTCAGGATGCCGGCGGCCTCCTCGATGAACCCGCGGCGGTCCTCGGGACTCGCGTGCAGCACCTGGTCGAGCTGGCCCTGCCCGACGATGACGTGCATCTCGCGGCCGAGGCCGGAGTCGCTGAGCAGCTCCTGCACGTCGAGCAGGCGGCACTGCTCGCCGTTGATGGCGTACTCGCTGCCGCCGTTGCGGAACAGCGTGCGCGAGATCGTGACCTCGCTGTACTCGATGGGCAGGGCGCCATCCGAGTTGTCGATCGTGAGGCTTACCTCGGCGCGGCCGAGCGGGCCGCGCGTGGAGGTGCCGGCGAAGATGACGTCCTCCATCTTGCCGCCGCGGAGCGTCTTCGCGCCCTGCTCGCCCATCACCCAGGCGAGCGCGTCGACGACGTTGGACTTGCCCGAGCCGTTCGGGCCGACGATGCAGGTGACGCCGGGCTCGAACGCGAAGGTGGTCGGCTGCGCGAAGGACTTGAAGCCCTTGAGGGTGAGGCTCTTGAGGTACACGACCACCCTTCCGACTGCCGAGCGCTGCGGACTACGGTAACCGACGATCGGCGCCGCCCCCGTCGCGCTCGCCGTGCGCGGGCCGTTCGGGTCTCAGGCGGATGCCGCCGGCGGGGCGGTCCGCGGCATCCGGAGGCGCTGGCACCGCGGGCAGCGGTGCGACGACCGGTTCATGAACGCCTCGCGCACGATCGGCGTGCCGCACCGCGGGCAGGGCCGACCGGTCCGCCCGTACGCGTTGAGGGAGTGCGCGAAGTAGCCGGACGCCCCGTTGACGTTGACGTACTGCGCGTCGAAGCTCGTTCCCCCCTCGGCCAGCGCCTTCTGCAGCACCTCGCGCACCGCCTGCAGCAGCTCGCGGACGCGGCGCCGGCTGAGGCTCGAGGCGGGCTGCTCGCCGTGCATCCGGACGGCCCAGAGGGCCTCGTCGGCGTAGATGTTCCCGATGCCCGACACGAGCCCCTGGTCGAGCAGCACGCGCTTCACGCCCGAACCGCGACGGGCGAGCGCGGCGGCGAACGCGCCGTCGTCGAACGCGGGATCGAGCGGATCGCGCGCGATGTGCGCCACCTGGGTGGGGATCGAGCGCGCCCACGGGCCCGTCACGTCGGCGGAGTGGCCGGCGACCTCGCCGTCATCGGTCGGCACCATCCGATCGACCGCCATGGAGCCGAAGATGCGCTGGTCGACGAAGTCGACCCGCAGTTCGCCGTGGTCGGGATGCTCGAGGTGCAGGCGGATGCGGGCGTGCCGGTCGTCGCCCGGGTGGTCCGGCGTACGCAGCAGGAGCTGGCCGCTCATGCCGAGATGGCCGACGAGCGCCGCTCCGGAGGCGAGCGGCATCCACAGGAACTTGCCCCGGCGCACGGCCGCCTCGATCCGATCGCCCGTCAGCAGCGCTTCGAAGTCGCCGGATGCCGCCTCGTGGCGCTTCAGCGAACGGGCGTCGAGCACCTCCACGCCGGCGATGCGCGCTCCGGTGACCGCGGGCGCGAGCCCGGCCCGGACGACCTCGACCTCGGGCAGCTCGGGCACGTCAGCGGTCGTTCAGGGCGGTCCACGCCTCGAGGGCGGCCGCCATCTCGGCCTGCTTCTTGCTCGACCCCTCGCCCGACGCGCTCACCAGGTCGCCCACCGTGACCGTGGCGACGAAGTGCTTGCTGTGGTCGGGGCCGCTCTCGGCGACCGCGTAGACGGGCGCCGTCGCACCGCGACGGGCCGCGATCTCCTGCAGGCTCGTCTTCGGATCCATGGCCGCGCCGAACCGCTCGGTGTCGGCCATGAGGGGGCCGATGAGGCGCAGGACGAACTCGGTGGCGACGTCGCCGCCGCGGTCGAGGTAGACCGCGCCGATGATCGCCTCGACGGTGTCGGCGAGGATCGACGGCTTGTCGGCACCGCCCGTCATCGTCTCGCCGCGACCCAGGCGGATGAACCGCCCGAGGCCGATCGTGCGCGCGACCTCGGCCAGCGCCGCACTCGAGACGAGGCTCGCCCGGCGCTTGGCCAGCTCGCCCTCGTCGAGCTCGGGGTGGTCGGTGAAGAGCCGGACCGTGACGGCCTGCCCGAGGATCGAGTCGCCGAGGAACTCGAGGCGCTCGTTGGTCGGGATGCCGCCGTTCTCGTACGCGAACGACCGGTGCGTGAGGGCGAGGAGCAGGAGCTCGGGATCGAGCTCGACCTGCAGCATCCGCTGCAGCTCGGCCAGCTCGGGGGCCCCGGTGTCCGTCTGCTCGACGCGCCTCACGACCGGTCGTTCAGGAGTCTCGTGCCGACTAGACGTCGGCGACCTTGCGGCCCTTGTACTCGAGGAACAGCGGGGTGCCCGCCGAGTCCTCGACCACGCGAGCGCGGTGCGGGAGGCTGTAGGTGACCTTGCCGTTCTCGACCGTCTTGACGAGCGTGGGCACCTCGGCCTTCCACTGCGAACGGCGCGCGTGGGTGTTGGCGCGTGACTTCTTCCGCTTGGGAACAGCCATGACTCTCTCTCAATCTCTCTTCTGGTCGGCATCGGATGCGGACGGCACCGTGCCCTCGTCTTCGGAAGCCGTGAACCCCGCGAGCGCAGCCCAACGCGGGTCGGTCTGCTCAGGGGTGACGAGTTCCGGATGATCAGCCAGGCGCAACCCGGTCACGGGGTCGAGACCCGGGCAGTCCGGCCGGCATACCGGCTGGAACGGCAGTGCCAGCACCACCGCATCTCGGATGAGCGGTTCAAGATCCACGTGGTCGTCTTGAACCTCATACTCGAAAGCTTCTCCGGAATGATACGCGAAAAGCTCCTGGAACTCGACTTCGACCGGCAGCGCGATGTCGGTGAGGCACCGTCCGCACTCGCCCTCGGCCGTCGCATCGACCTCCGCCGAGGCCAGGATGCCCTCGTGCACGGACTCCAGGCGCACGTCGACCGCGACCTCGGAGCCCTGCCGGACGGCGACGAGCCCCTCGCCGTACTGCTCGGGCGCGGGGACGTCGAGGCGCTGCTCGCGCATCTCGCCGGGACGGTTGACGAGGTCGCGCACGTTGACGCTGAAGGGTGAATGCTGGACGGCCACGATCGACGATTCTACGCGCCGCGCGGCACCGACCGCCCGACGAGGGCACGTCCGGCGGCGCGCAGCGACCGCGGCAGCAGGATCGCCTCGACGCGGCGCGCGGCCGGCGCGTCCACTGCGAGCGCGCGCGACGCGGTCGCGAGGTCCGCGGCGAGCGCGTCCCGGCG
>NZ_LQGY01000066.1 GCF_001620055.1 Agromyces sp. NDB4Y10
GGCGAACTCCGCCGCGAGCGCGGCGGCGTATCGCGGCGCGGCGGTGAGGCCGCCCGTCGCGGCGGCGACGCGGGGGATGCCGTCGACGAGGGCGGCGGCCAGGCTCTCCGCGGCGAGTTGCCCGGCGCGATGAACGATGCCGGATGCCGCGGCATCGCCGGCGTCGGCGAGGGCGACGACGTCCGGGGCGAGCGAGGCCAGCACGCCAGCGCGGTCGTCGAGGGTGAGCAGGCGCGTCCACGTCGGCGGCGCGCCGAGCCGGTCGGTCGCGGTGACGAGCAGCGCACGACCCGCCCCACCCACGCCGTCGTGGGCGCGGATCGCGGCCTGCAGTGCGGCGATGCCGATCCAGGCGCCCGAGCCGCGGTCGTCGTAGAGGTGCCCCCAGCCTCCGACGCGGGTCCACCGCCGGTCGAGGTCCGTGCCGAGGGCGATGGCGCCCGTGCCGACGGCGATCACCGCGCCGGGCTCGCCCGCGAGCGCCCCGAGGTGGGCGGTCACCGCGTCCGCGGCGACGGCGACTCGTGCACATCCCGAGGCGGCGACGAGGTCGCGGAGGAGTCCGTCGTGGTCGTCGACGAGCGAGGCCAGTCCGGTCGCGCCGACGCCGACCGCCGCGGGCGGGTCGTCGGGCCAGCGGTCGCGGGCGCGGCGCACCAGGTCGACGACGACGGCCGCGACGTCCGAGCCCGTCCGGCCCACGCGGGCGCCGTCGGCGGTGAGGGTCCGGACGTCGTCGGGACCGGCGGGCTCCTCGGACCGCGCGGGCGCGAGGCGGAGGCGGGCACCGGTGCCCCCCACGTCGATGGCGAGGACCGTGCTCATCGCGACCGCCGACCGCGAAGCGGACCCGCGGCATCCGCTTTGGAAAAAACTTGCAAACCTGTGCGCATTCCCGAATACTACTTCCAGCCCAGGACGGTGGGGAGCCCACCGACGATGCATTCAACGAGGAGTCGACATCATATGAAGCAGCGAGCCCTACCCATCGCCGCGCTCGGCCTGACCGCGGCGCTGGCCCTCTCCGCGTGCGCCGGCGGATCAGAGGACGGCGGCGCGAACGGCGAGGGCAAGACCCTCGACGTCTGGATCATGCAGGGGACCAACCCCAACTCCGAGGAGTTCTTCGAGGAGGTCTCCGCCGCGTTCACCGAGGAGACCGGCGCGGAGCTCAACGTCGAGTTCGTGCAGTGGGCCGACGCCCACGACCGCTTCGTCACGTCGATCGCCGGCGGCACCACGCCCGACGTCGCCGAGACGGGCACCACCTGGACCGCCGAGTTCGCCGACGCCGGCGCCCTCGCCCCGATCGGCGAGTACGTCGACGGCGAGGACCTCCGCGGCGACCTCGTCGAGGGCCTCGTCGAGTCGGGCACCTACGAGGAGGAGCTCTACGGCATGCCCTGGTACGCCGGCGTGCGCTCGCTCGTGTACCGCGCCGACGTGTTCGAGGAGCTCGGACTCGACGCGCCCGAGAGCTGGGACGACATCGTCGCCGCCGGCGAGGTGATCAAGGCCGCCAAGCCCGAGATGATCGCGTTCGCCGTCCCCGGCGACGCCGAGTTCCCCGTCTACCCGTGGGTCTGGGGCGCCGGCGGCGAGGTTGCCGAGCAGGACGGCGACGAGTGGGTCTCCGGCCTCGACAGCCCCGAGGCGCAGGAGGGCATCGGCTTCTACACCGGCCTCGCGACCGAGCACGGCTTCTCGTCGGCCGGCGCGACCACGTGGAAGGAGACCGAGGTCCTCGACTCGTTCGCCGCGGGCGACGTCGCCATGGCGCTCATGGGCTCGTGGACCCCGTCCGCGATCGTCGAGAAGAACCCCGACCTCGAGGGCAAGTTCGCCGCGGCGCCGATCCCCGGCAAGGACGGCGGCATCGCCCCGTCGGTTCTCGGCGGCTCGCACCTGTCGGTCTTCAACACCGCCGACGACACCGACCTCGCGTGGGAGTTCGTCAAGCTCATGACCACGGGCGAGTTCGCCGAGAAGTGGGGCTCGCAGTCGGGCTACTTCCCCGGCCAGGCCTCGCTGCTCGAGGACACCATGGCCAGCGACGACCCGCTCGTCGCGCCCTTCGCCACGCAGCTCGTCGAGGGCGGCGCCTCCGTGCCGGTCACCCCGAAGTACGGGGCCGTGCAGGCGAAGAAGACCACGAACACCGCCATCCAGGCGATCCTCTCCGGGCAGAAGACGGTCGAGCAGGCGACCGCCGACGCCGCCGCGGAGATGGACTCCATCATGAACGGCGACTGACGACGTGGTCGACCTGGTCAACCGTCCGCCGGTCGCGTCGGGGGCTCCGGCCCCCGCCGCGGCCGGCGGGCCGACGCGCCCCGCCCGGCGCCGGCGGCATCCGCTCGTCGCCGCTCGCCCGTGGCTGCTGCTCGGACCCGCGCTCGCGGTGCTCGCCGTGCTGCTGCTCTGGCCGCTCGTGCGCGTCGTGCTCTTCTCCCTGCAGGACTACGGGCTCCGCGAGATCGTCTCGGGCGAGCCCAACTGGATCGGACTCGCCAACTACGGCGAGGTGTTCACCGATCCGACGCTCTACACCGTCGTGCTGCCGAACACGGTCGGCTTCGCGGTGCTCGCCGTGGCCGGCACCGTCGCCCTCGGCACCGGCGTCGCCGTGCTCATGGCCTCCCTCGGCCCGCTCTGGCGCACCATCGTCGGCAGCGCCATCATGGTCGCCTGGGCCATGCCCGCCGTGACCGGCACCTACGTCTGGATCTGGATCTTCGACGCCGACCGCGGCATCGTCAACAGCACGCTGCAGGCGCTCGGCCTGCAGGACGACCCGGTGAACTGGTTCACCAACCGGTGGACCTTCTACGGGATCGTGCTCCTCAACGTCATCCACCACGGCTTCCCGTTCGTGGCCATCACCATCCTCGCGGGCCTGCTCGGCGTGCCGAAGGAGATGCTCGAGGCCGCCGAGGTCGACGGGGCCGGACCCTGGCGCCGGTTCTTCTCGATCATCGTGCCGAGCCTGCGACAGGTCTTCGCCGTGGTCATCATCCTGTCGACCATCTGGGACTTCAAGGTGTTCGCGCAGGTCTACCTCATGCCCGGCGGCGCCGGCACCAACCGCGAGGCGCTGAACCTCGGCGTGTGGTCGTACGTCGAGTCGTTCGGGCAGAACCGCTACGGATTCGGTTCGGCGATCGCCGTGCTGCTCACGCTCGTGCTGCTCGCGATCACGGTCGTCTACGTGCGCACCCTGCTGAAGGAGGAGGAGGAACTGTGAGCCGACGCACCCGACTCGCCGCGTTCAAGGCGGTGCTCGTCGCCCTGCTGCTCGCCTTCACGCTGTTCCCGGCGTTCTGGATGCTCTCGAGCGCGTTCGACGCGCGGGCGGGCTCGGCCGGCAAGGGCCTGCTCCCGCAGGAGTTCTCCCTCGAGAACTTCGAGTACGTGCTCACCGAGGGCGGGTTCGACGTGTTCCTGCGCAACTCCGCGACGGTCGCGCTCGTGACCGTGCTCGCCTCGGCCGTGCTGGCGCTGCTCGCCTCGGTCGCCGTCGCGCGCTTCCGGTTCCGGTTCCGCACGGCGATGCTGCTGATGATCCTCATCGTGCAGATGGTGCCGCTCGAGGCGCTCGTCATCCCGCTGTTCGTGCAGGTGCGCGACCTGCAGATGCTGAACACGCTGCTCGGCCTGATCATCGTCTACGTCGCCCTGTCGCTGCCCTTCGGCATCTGGATGCTGCGCGGCTTCGTCGCCGCCGTGCCGAAGGAGCTCGAGGAGGCCGCCTACCTCGACGGCGCGAGCTGGGGCCGCATGTTCCGCTCCGTGCTGCTGCCGCTCGTGATGCCCGGCCTCGTCGCCACCTCGGTGTTCTCGTTCATCACCGCGTGGAACGAGTTCATCTTCGCCATGACGCTGCTCGGCGGCGCGACCGAGAACTACACGGTCGCGATCGGCCTCAAGCAGTTCTTCGGCGAGCACTCCAACGACTGGGGCGCCATCATGGCGGCGTCGACGATCATCACCGTGCCCGTGATGGTGTTCTTCGTCCTCGTGCAGCGCAAGCTCGCCTCGGGCCTCGTCGCGGGGGCGGTGAAGGGATGACGCGCTCCGCCGATCCCGCCGTCCGCGCCATCGTCGACGGCGTGCTGTGGCCGGGGTTCCTCGGCACGGCCGTCCCCGACTGGCTGCGCCGCGACCTCGACGGCGGACTCGCCGGCGCGGTGCTCTTCGCGCACAACCTGGGCGGCGACGACGAGCGCGCGGCGCTCGCGCACGACCTCCACGACCGGCGCGACGACGTGCTCGTCGGCGTCGACGAGGAGGGCGGCAACGTCACCCGACTCGAGTCCGCCTCCGGCTCGACGCTGCCCGGTGCCGCCCAGCTCGGGCACGTGGACGACCTGGCCGCGACCGAGACGGTCGGGGCCGAGCTCGCGCGGCGGGTCGCCGCGGTCGGCGCCAACGTGGTGCTCGCCCCCGTCGCCGACGTCAACGTCGACCCGCGCAATCCGGTGATCGGCGTGCGCTCGTTCGGCGACGACGCCGGGCTCGTGTCGCGCCACGCCGCCGCACTCGTGCGCGGCATCCGCTCGGGCGGCGCCGCCGCGTGCGCCAAGCACTGGCCCGGCCACGGTGACACGCACGTCGACTCGCACCACGGCCTGCCCGTGCTCGGGATGCCGGAGCGCGAGCTCGAGCGGATCCACCTCGAGGCGTTCCGGGCCGCGATCGCCGCGGGCGTGCCGGCCGTCATGACCGCGCACCTCGTCGTGCCGACGTGGGGCGCCGAGCCGGCCACCATGAACCCCGTCGCGCTCGGTCGCCTCCGCGGACTCGGGTTCGACGGCGCCGTGATCACGGATGCGCTCGACATGGCCGCGATCCGCGAGACCGTGGGCACGGGCGTCGGCGCCGTGCGCGCGCTCCTCGCCGGCGCCGACCTGCTCTGCCTCGGCAACCCGGCGAACCCGTGGGGCGGCGCGCCCGCCCCCGACGCCGACGTCGCCGTGCTCGCCGAGGTGCGCCGGGCGCTGCTCGACGCCGTCGACGACGGAACCCTGCCCGTGGCACGCCTCGAGGAGGCGGGCCGGCGCGTGCGCGCGCTCGCAGACCACGCCCGCGCCGCCGCCGATGCCGCGGCCGCC
>NZ_LQGY01000067.1 GCF_001620055.1 Agromyces sp. NDB4Y10
CGTCGGTGACGGATGCCGCGGCGGCGGGCTCCTCGGAGCCGGCCGCGTCGCCGTCGACCGAGGGCGCCGGTGCGGCCGTCGTGTCGGCGGCGGCCGTCGTGTCGGCGGCGGCCGTCGTGTCGGCGGCGGGCACGGCCTCGGCGGCTGCCGGAGCTTCGAGCCCGGGCAGGGCCTGCCCGTCGGTTGCCGGAGCCTCGACCGCGGCGACGGCAGCGTCGGCGGAGTCGGCGGAGTCGGCGTCGTGGTGGGCGGAGATCAGGTCCACGAGTTCTCCTTTTCGGCGCTTGGAGGCGCCCGCGATGCCGAGGGAGGCGGCGAGCTCCTGGAGCTCGGCGACCTTCATCGTGGTCAGGCGGGTGCGGGTCGCCACGCCGTCGGCGTGGTCGGTTCCGTTGGTCACTGGGATTCGTCCTTTCCCCTCGCCAGGTGCTGGGTTGGCCGAGGAGAGCTGATCGCGGCGCGACGGAGTCGTGCGCACGGGGCGCAGACTGCGCGTTGCGAAAGCATGAAATGCCGGGAATTGCACGATGCGGCGGGAACGCGAGCTTGCAGCGTCTGCCGGGTGCGCCATCAGTCTAGCACCGGCCGGGTCGCGTCCCGACCACGCGCCACGCCGTCGCGGCGCGACCCGGGCGCGTGCGCCGGGTCAGGCCTCGTCGACCCGCGTCACCGTCGCACCGAGGAAGTCCACGGCGAGCGGCAGCGCCTGCCAAGCGGTCTCGGCCGATTCCTCGACGAGCCGCACCGCGTCGGCGCGCTCGCTCGGATCGCTCGCGAGCACGAGGATCGACGGTCCGGCGCCGGAGACCACCGCGGCGTGACCT
This sequence comes from Agromyces sp. NDB4Y10, assembly GCF_001620055.1. Classification (GTDB taxonomy): domain Bacteria; phylum Actinomycetota; class Actinomycetes; order Actinomycetales; family Microbacteriaceae; genus Agromyces; species Agromyces indicus. The sequence goes on from NZ_LQGY01000067.1 coordinate 825, forward strand.
GCGTCGCGCAGCACCCGGATGAGCCGGTCGGTCTCGGGCATCGCCTCCGCGCGGTAGCGCTGGTGCAGCTTGTCCTCGGTCGCCGCGAGCAGCAGTTCGGGGCTCTGGATGAGGGCGGCGACGAGCAGCGCCGAGCGCGACACGTTGAAGACCGCATCCTCGTGGGGCACCGACTGGGGCTGGAGGCTCCGGGCAAGCGCGGTCGACATCTCGTGCTCGGGGACGAGGACGAGCGGCGACACGCCCCGGTGCACCATGAGCTTCTTGTGACGGGGACCCTCGGGGGTGACCCACGCGATCGTGAGGCCGCCGAACAGGGCGGGCGCCACGTTGTCCGGGTGACCCTCGAGCTCGGTCGCGAGCTCGAGGAGCTCGTCCGGCGAGATCTCGACCTCGGGCGCGAGCAGTCCCCGGGCGGCCATGACGCCGGCGACGATCGCCGCCCCGGAGGAGCCGAGTCCGCGGCCGTGCGGGATCGCGTTGCGGGCCACGAGCTTCAGCGGCGGCAGGTCGCGATCGTAGTGCGCGAGCGTGTGGGTGATGGCGCGGACGACGAGGTGCGACTCGTCGAGGGGCACCTCGCCGGCGCCGACGCCGTGCACCTCGATGCGCAGGCCCTCGCCGCCGACCTCGACGTCGAGTTCGTCGTACTGCGCGAGCGCCAGCCCGAGGGTGTCGAAGCCGGGCCCGAGGTTCGCGGACGTCGCGGGCACCTTGACGTGAACTCGTCGACCCGAGAGCTCCGCGGTCGCGGTCGCCGACGCCTCGGCGGAGGCGGCGCTCATGCGAGCCCCAGCACCTGCGCCACGTGCGCGGTGTCGGCCGGGACGACGGTCGGCTGCACGTCGGACCCGTCGGGCAGGCGGAGGGCCCACTGCGGGTCCTTCAGGCCGTGCCCCGTGACCGTGAGCACGACGCGGGAACCGGCGGGCACCTGACCGGCGGCGGACCGCTCGAGCAGCCCGGCGACGCTGATCGCCGACGCCGGCTCGACGAAGACGCCGACCTCGGCCGAGAGGATGCGCTGGGCCTCGAGGATGCGGTCGTCCTCGATGGCGCCGAAGTAGCCGTCGGTGAGGTCGCGCGCCTCGAGCGCGAGGTGCCACGAGGCCGGGTTGCCGATCCGGATGGCGCTCGCGATGGTCTCCGGGTGCTTCACCGGCTCGCCTCGCACGAGCGGCGCCGACCCCGCGGCCTGGAAGCCGAACATGCGCGGGAGCCGCGTGGCGTTGCCCGCCTCGATGTCCTCGCGGTAGCCGCGCGTGTACGCGGTGTAGTTGCCCGCGTTGCCGACCGGGATGAAGTGGAAGTCGGGCGCGTCGCCGAGGACCTCCACGACCTCGAACGCGGCGGTCTTCTGCCCCTCGATGCGGTCGTTGTTGACCGAGTTGACCAGATGCACCGGGTAGTTCTCGGCGAGGTCCCGCGCGATGTCGAGGCAGTCGTCGAAGTTGCCCTGGATCTGGATGAGGTGCGCGTCGTGCGCGATGGCCTGGCTGAGCTTGCCCATCGCGATCTTGCCCTCGGGCACCAGCACGGCCGCCTTGATGCCGGCGTGCGTGGCGTACGCGGCGGCCGACGCCGAGGTGTTCCCCGTCGAGGCGCAGATGACGACCTCGGCGCCTCGCTCGACGGCCTTGGTCACGGCCATGGTCATGCCGCGGTCCTTGAACGACCCCGTCGGGTTCATGCCCTCGAACTTGACCCACACGTCGGCACCGGTGCGGCGCGAGAGCGCCGGAGCGGGCAGCAGGGGCGTGCCGCCCTCGCCGAGCGTGACGACGGGCGTGGAATCCGTCACGTCGAGCCGGTCGGCGTACTCGCGGATGACCCCGCGCCACTGGCGCGACGTCGCCTTCGTTGCCTGCTGGTTCACTCTGCTCCTTCGACTCGGATGACGGATGCGACGGAGGTCACGACGGGGCTGTCTCCGAGGGCGCGCACCGTCTCGGCGAGCGCGGACTCGCGCCCCTCGTGGGTGCCGATGACCAGCGTAGCCCGGCCCGTCTCATCGCTGATGGTCTGCTGCAGTTCGCCGACGGAGACCCCGTGGTCGGCGAACACGTGGGCGATCGTGGCGAGGACGCCCGGCTCGTCGGCGGCCTCGATGGTGATGGCGTAGCGCGTGGTGATGCGGCCGATGTCGAGCACGGGCAGCTCGGCGTGGGTCGACTCGGCCGTGCCGGGACCGCCGAGCACGTGCCGCCGGGCGATGGCGACGAGGTCGCCGAGGACGGCCGAGGCGGTCTGCACGCCGCCGGCCCCGGCGCCGTAGAACATGAGCGGTCCGGCCGCCGCGGCCTCGACGAACACCGCGTTGTTCGCGCCGTGCACGGCCGCGAGCGGATGGCTCCGGTGCACCATGGCCGGGTACACCCTGGCGGAGACGCCCTCCTCCCCCGTCTCGGGGTCGGCCAGGCGCTCGCAGATCGCGAGCAGCTTCACCACGTAGCCGGCGCGGGCAGCCGACTCGACCTGCGCCGCGGTCACGCCCGTGATGCCCTCGCGATGGACCGACTCGATGGGCACGGCCGTGTGGAACGCGAGGCTGGCGAGGATGGCCGCCTTCTGGGCCGCGTCGTAGCCGCCGATGTCGGCCGTCGGGTCGGCCTCCGCGTAGCCGAGCTCGGTCGCGGTCGCCAGGGCGTCCTCGAGCGAGGCGCCGGTGGTGTCCATCCGGTCGAGGATGAAGTTCGTCGTGCCGTTGACGATGCCGAGGATCCGCTCGATCCGGTCGCCCGCGAGGCTGTCGCGGAGCGGGCGGATGATCGGGATGGCGCCGCCGACGGCCGCCTCGTACGACAGCTGCGCGCCCACCTGCTCCGCGGCGGCGAACAGCTCCGGACCGTGGGTGGCGAGCAGCGCCTTGTTGCCCGTCACGACGTCGGCGCCCGAGGCGATGGCCTTGAGGACGAGCGTACGGGCCGGTTCGAGTCCGCCCATGAGCTCGATGACGATGTCGGCGCCGACGATGAGCGACTCGGCGTCGGTCGTGAACAGCTCGCGCGGGAGGTCTGCGTCGCGCGGCGCGTCGACGTCGCGCACCGCGATCCCGGCGAGCTCGAGGTGCGCGCCGATGCGGCTGGCCAGCTCCTCGCGCTGCTCGAGCAGCAGGCGCGCGACCTGCGAGCCCACCGAGCCGGCGCCGAGGAGCGCGACCCGGATGGAACGGTATTCGATCATGCGGTGACTCCGTGTCGGTCATCGTCGTGGTCGGACAGCCCGGCGTCGCGCGCGAGGAGGTCGTCGACGGTCTCGCCGCGCACGATGACGCGCGCCGCACCGTCGGCGACCGCCACGACCGGCGGCCGGGGGACGTGGTTGTAGTTCGAGGCGAGCGACCAGCAGTACGCGCCCGTCGCGGCCACCGCGAGGAGGTCGCCGGGGGCGACGTCGTGCGGCAGCCAGTCGTGCTCGACGACGATGTCGCCGGACTCGCAGTGCTTGCCGACGACGCGGGCGAGGGCCGCCGCCTCGTCGGAGGTGCGGGAGGCCAGGCGCACGGTGTACTGCGCGCCGTAGAGCGCGGTGCGGATGTTGTCGCTCATGCCGCCGTCGACCGACACGTAGTGGCGCCATCCGTCGTCGGTGGGCACCGCCTTCACGGTCCCGGCGGTGTAGAGCGTCACCCCGGCCGGCCCGATGATCGTGCGACCCGGCTCGAACGCGAGCCTCGGCACGGGCACGCCGTGACGACCGGCGGCCTCGGCGACCGCCGCGGCGATGCGATCGGCGATCGCCTCGATGGGCTGCGGGTCGTCGGCCTCGGTGTAGGCGATGCCGAAGCCGCCCCCGAGGTTCAGTTCCGGCACCGGAGCCGACGCGGTGAGTTCGGCGTGGACCGCGAGCAGCCGCTCGGCCGACTCGGCGAAGCCCGCGGCGTCGAAGATCTGGGAGCCGATGTGGCAGTGCAGTCCGACGAAGTCGAGCGAGTCGTGCGAGCGGATGACGCCGGCGACCCGTGCCGCGTCCTGCAGCGGGATGCCGAACTTCTGGTCCTCGTGGGCGGTCGCGAGGAAGTCGTGCGTCGACGCGTGCACCCCCGAGTTGACCCGCAGGCGCACGCGCTGGACGCGACCGGCCCGGGACGCGGCATCCGCCACCCGCCGGACCTCGATCTCGCTGTCGATCACGATCGTGCCGACGCCCGCCGCGATCGCCTGCTCGATCTCGGCCGTCGACTTGTTGTTGCCGTGGAAGCCGATGCGTGCGGGATCCGCGCCCGCCCGGAGCGCGACCGCGAGCTCGCCGCCGGTCGAGACGTCGACCGCGAGGCCCTCCGCGGTCATCCACTGCACCATGGCCCCCGACAGGAACGCCTTGCCGGCGTAGTAGACGACGGCGGTGGTGCCGACGGATGCCGCGGCCCGCTCGAAGGCCGTACGCGTGCGCGCGGCCCGGGCGCGGGCGACGGTCTCGTCGACCACGTAGAGCGGCGTGCCGAAGCGGTCGGCGAGCGTGCGGACGTCGACGCCGCCGAGCACGATCCGGCCCTCGTCGTCGCGGTGCGCGCCCTCGGGCCACACCTGCGGTGCAAGGGCGTTCGGGTCCGCCGGCGCGGGCGGAGGCACGGGGGCGGAAGCGCTGGATGCCACGGGAACCTCACGGGACGTTTGGGAACGACGATCACTCGGTCGGCGAGCGAACCCGGATCGGTTCCTGAAGCCTCGGTGCGAGCCGCCCTCGTGAGGCGGCGTCCCCGCGAGTCTAGCGACGAGCGCCGCGGCCGCCGAATCGGGTGACGCCGGACGACCCGGGCACGGTCACGACGGGGACGGCGCGGTTCAGCCGCAGGTTCCGGTGGTCGCGAGGGTGTCCGCGGCGATCGCCAGATCGGACGCCTCGAGTCGCACGGTGGCCCCCTCCGGGGTCACGTCGATGCCGGCCACCTCGACGCCCTCGGGGAGGCGGTCCGCGACGCACACCGGGTAGGGGTCGCCGCCGAGCACGCGATCGACGAGGCTCGAGGCGTCGATCGTCGCCCCGCCGGCCCGCACCTCGGCCGCGACCGGCGTGAGCAGCACGCGGTCCCCCGCGGCCTCGGGTTCGGCCGTGATCTCGAAGCCGACGCGCAGGCCGAGGATCTCGAGCTCGTCGGAGTACGCGACCGTGCCCTCCCCGAGCGTCAGGCCGCCGTCGATGCCCTGGGATTCGGCGATCGCATCGAGCGCGGCCTCGTCGACGGTCGCCTCGGCGATCGCGCGCTCCACGCTCCCGCCCTCCTCGAGGGGCACGCCGTACGCGGTGACGGTCGCGTCGACGGGGACGCCCTGCACCGACAGCTCGGGCGCGGTCGCGACGACCTCGTCCATGCGACCGGTGAGGACCTGCCAGAGCGCCGAGACCCCTCGGATCTGCACGTCGACCTCGCCCTCGACGCCCTCCGGCAGGTCGCGTTCGATCGAGTCGGCGACCGCGCGCTCGGCGATGCCCCGGCCGACGGTCTCGACGAGGACGAGGAGGCCGACGACGATGACGAGCACCGCTCCGACGATGATCGCGGCGCGCGTGCCGGCGCTCGTGCGACGCCTGGGCCCGTCGTCGACGGGCGTGGAGTCGAAGCGGACGGTGTCAGCGTCGGAAGCGGCCATGGGTCGGGAGGTTACATGCGCTCGGGGGCCGACACGCCGAGGAGGTCGAGGCCGTTGCGGATGACCTGGCCCGTCGCGTCGTTCAGCCAGAGGCGCGTGCGGTGCAGGTCGGTGACGGGTTCGTCGCCGAGCGGGAGCACGCGGCAGTTGTCGTACCAGCGGTGGTACAGGCCGGCGAGCTCCTCGAGGTAGCGGGCCACGCGGTGCGGCTCGCGCAGTTCGGCCGCCTGGGCCACGATGCGCGGGAACTCCTGCAGCGCCCCGAGCAGCGCCGACTCGGTCTCGTGGTCGAGCAGTTCGGGCGCGAACGCGGTGCGGTCCACCCCCGCCTCGGCGACGTTGCGCGCCAGCTGGGTCGTGCGCGCGTGCACGTACTGCACGGAGAACACGGGGTTGTCGTTGCCGCGCCGCTGGAGCACCTCGGGGTCGATCGCGAGCGGCGAGTCGGCCGGGTACCGCGCCAGCGTGTAGCGCAGCGCGTCGGTGCCGAGCCAAGCCTGCAGGTCGTCGAGCTCGATGATGTTGCCCGCGCGCTTGGAGAGCTTGGCGCCGTTGATGCTGACGAGCTGGCCGATGAGCACCTCGATGTCGCGCTCGGGGTCGTCGCCGGCGGCACCGGCCAGTGCCTTGAGGCGGTGCACGTACCCGTGGTGGTCGGCGCCGAGCAGGTAGATCTTGTGCTCGAAGCCGCGGTCGCCCTTGTCGAGGTAGTACGCGGCATCGGCGGCGAAGTAGGTGTAGACGCCGTTCGCGCGACGGATGACGCGGTCCTTGTCGTCGCCGAAGTCGGTCGTGCGAACCCACACGGCGCCGTCCTCGTCGTAGACGTGGCCCTGGGCGCGGAGGCGCTCGACGGCGGCGTCGATCGCCGACACGCCCTCGTCGTCCTTCGCGTGCAGCGCGCGCTCGCTGGTCCAGACGTCGAAGTGCACGTTGAAGCGCTCGAGCGACTCGCGGATCTCGCCGAGCTGGAGCTCGTAGGCGATCTCGCGCGCCGTGTGCAGCGCCACCTCGTCGTCGAGCTCGAGCAGGTGCGGTTCGCGCTCGAGCACGCGGGCGGCCAGGTCGGCCACGTACTGGCCCGGGTAGCCGTTCTCGGGCGTCGGCTCGCCCTTCGCCGCGGCCAGCACGGACGCGCCGAAGTTGTCCATCTGGTTGCCCGCGTCGTTGATGTAGTACTCGTTGGCGACCTTCGCCCCCGCGGCGCGCAGTACGCGGCCGATGGAGTCGCCGAGCGCCGCCCAGCGCGTGTGGCCGATGTGCAGCGGTCCGGTCGGGTTCGCCGACACGAACTCGAGGTTGATCACTCGACCGGCGAGCGAGTCGCCCCGCCCGTAGGCCGCGCCGGCCTCGACGATCGCCTTGGCGAGCGAGCCGGCCGCGGCGGCGTCGAGCCGGATGTTGATGAAGCCCGGGCCGGCGACCTCGGCGCGAGCGACGCCGTCGACCTCGGCCAGGCCGGCGGCGAGCTCGCCGGCGAGTTCGCGCGGGTTCGAACCGAGCGGCTTGGCGATGCGCAGGGCGATGCTCGAGGCCCAGTCGCCGTGCTCGCGCAGCTTCGGACGCTCGAGCGTGACGGCCTCGGGCGCCAGCTCGAGCGCGACCTCCTCGCCCGACGCGCGTCGTCGCTCGACCAGCTCGGAGACGAGGTCGAACAGGACACGCGAGAGATCGGCGGGAGTCACTCGAAGATCCTACCCGTCGCCGTTGGTAGGGTTTCCCGCATGCCGCGCCCGAACACCCAGCTCCGCCGCTCCGCGGTCGCCCTGGCCGCCGTGCTCGCCCTCGCCGGATGCACCACCCCCGACGCGCCGTCGGCCACCGAGACGCCGACGTCATCCGGGACGCCCGCACCCAGCGGATCGGCGGCACCGACGCCGGCGCCGACCGAGGAGCCGCTCCCGTTCGAGGCGGTGTGCGCCGACCTCATCACGCTCGACCAGATGTACGAGTTCAACCCCAACTTCGGCGAGGCGCCCGGTTTCGAGCCGGAGTCGGACGACCTCGTCGCGGTCGCGGACGCGCAGGGCACCGTGTGCGGCTGGAGCAACCAGACGAGCGGCGACCTGATCGGGCTCGGCGTCGCGACCCTGCCCGGGAACGCGTTCGCGGCCCAGGTCGGACGCGCGGCGGTCGACAGCACCGCGGTGCCGACGTACGGCACGCCGCCGGAGGTCGAGGGCTTCTTCAGCCAGTCGGGCGGCGTCGGCCGGGCGCAGGTGTTCGCCGACGGCTACTGGATCGTGCTCGAGTCGCCGGAGTTCCTCGAGCCCGGTGACGCCGAGCCGCTCGTCACCGCCGTCCGCGGCAACCTCGCGGCGCGCTGAAGCACGCCCCGGCGAGCCCGCCGCGCGTCATCCGCAGGGTGCGTCAGGTGGTAGTGTGAATGGCTGTGCGCCTCCGTAGCTCAGGGGATAGAGCGCCGGTTTCCGGTACCGTAGGTCGGGGGTTCGAATCCCTCCGGGGGCACGTCGTGAAGAGCCGGGTCCACTCAGTCAGCTGAGGGCCCGGCTCATTCCGTTTCCGGGCGCCCAGCCGCCCGACGCCCGGTCGCTCCGCGACTCCCCGCGTCCGCTGGAAGTCTGCTGCACGTCTGCGGCCGATGCGTGGACGCTCCCGTCCGCGCCGCCATAGACTCCAGACATTCCGGTCCGAGGGGAAGGCGTCTGGCACATGCGGTCGGTACGAGGGAGTTCGATCGCGGTCGCCGTGCTGGCCGGGCTGCTCGCGGTCGCGCCCGCAGCGGCCGCCCATGCCGAGGACCCGGTCTCGTTCGGCGCGAGCCCGGTCGTCGACACCGTCGATGCCCTGAGCGCGTCCGAGCTCACCGAGGTCGAGGCCGCGATCGAACGCGCCGCCGACGACACCGGCCGGCAGCTCTTCGTCGCCTTCGTCGACGAGTTCACGAATCCGGCGGATGCCGCGTCGTGGGCGACCGACACCGCGAACGCCAACAACATGGGCACCGAGGACTACCTGCTCGCCGTCGCCGTCGAGGGTCGTTCGTACTACTTCTCCGCTGCGCCCGACGCGTCCCTCACGCAGGCCGACACCGACCGGATCAGCATCGAGCGGATCGAGCCCCGGCTGCGCGACGAGGACTGGGCGGGGGCGGCCGTCGCGGCGGCCCAGGCGCTGGGCGGCGGCGGAGGCGGCGGCGGGTTCGGCGCCGGCTTCCTCTGGATCCTCCTCGGCGGCGCGGCCGTCATCGCGGTCGTCGCCGTGGTGCTGGCGCGGCGTCGCCGTCGCGACGCGGGGGCGCCCGGGATCCCCGGGGGCGCGCCCGGTGCGGACGCCGAACCGCAGGTCCCGCTCGAGGAGCTCCGCCGCCGCGCCGCGAGCGCGCTGGTCCAGGCCGACGACGCACTGAAGACGAGCGAGGAGGAGCTCGGCTTCGCGACCGCGGGCTACGGCGAGGAGGCCACCGCGGGCTTCCGGAGCGCGCTCGAGACCGCGAAGGCGCGCGTCGCCGAGGCGTTCACGCTGCAGCAGCGACTCGACGACCACGAGCCCGACACCGAGCAGCAGCAACGCGAGTGGTACACCGCGATCCTGGCCCTCACGGCGGAGGCGGAGTCGATGCTCGACGCCGAGGCCGACCGCTTCGACGCCCTGCGCGACCTCGAGCAGAACGCCCCGCAGGCGCTCGCACGCGTCGAGGCCGCCGCCCGCGCCGCGGAGGACGGCATCGCCCCCGCCGCGCAGCGACTGCAGGCGCTCGGCGCGCAGTACGCGGCATCCGCGCTCGCCACGGTCGCCGACAACCCCGAGCAGGCCCGCACGCGGATCGCCTTCGCCCGGGACTCCATCGGCGAGGCGCGGGCCGCGCTGGAGCGCGGGGAGAGCGGGGCCGCGGCCGTCGACATCCGGGCCGCCGAGGAGGCGACCGACCAGGCGCGCCTGCTCACGGCGGCGATCGAACGCCTCGCCGCCGACCTCGCCCAGGGCGACCGGGCCGTCGCGGCCGGCGTGGACGACCTCGACGCCGACGTCCGCACCGCACGCGGCCTGCCCGACGTGTCGCTCGCCGGCCTCGCCGACCGCGTCGAAGCGGAGTCCGCCGCGATCCGAGCCGAACTCGCTCGCCCGGGCCGGTCGCCGCTCGACCTCGCCGCACGGGTCGACCGGGTCAACGCGGAGATCGACCGGGCCGTCAAGGGTGCCCGAGACGCGCAGGTGCAGGCCGAGCGCACCCGCGCCGAGCTCGACCGCGCGCTGCTGGCCGCCCGAAGCCAGGTGCAGGCCGCCGAGGACTACCTCGTCGCGCGCCGCGGCGCCATCGGCTCGGAGGCCCGGACCCGGCTCGCCGAGGCCGGCCGCCTCGTCGTCGAGGCGCAGTCGCTCGCGGCATCCGACCCGCCCCGAGCCCTCGCGAGCGCCCAGCGGGCCGAACAGCTCGCGTCGAGCGCGATGTCGCTCGCCCAGCAGGACGTCAGCGGATTCGGCGGCGGCATGCCGGGCGGCGGGATGTTCGGCCAGCCCGCGCGCGGCGGAGGCGGCGACATGTTCGGCGCGGTCCTCGGCGGCATCCTCATCAACTCGATGATGGGCGGCGGCGGAGGCGGCGGCATGTTCGGCGGCGGCGGAGGCGGCGGCCGCAGCCGGGGCGGCTTCGGCGGGGGCTTCGGCGGCGGGCGCTCCCCCGGCAGCTTCGGCGGTTCGGCCACGCGCGCCCGCCGCGGCAGCGGAGGCCGCTTCTGACCCGCTCCACCGCCCACACCCCACGACCACCAACCGGAAGGAAGCCACGATGACCAAGCAGTCCATCTTCGGACGGATCTCGCAGCTGCTGCGGGCGAACGTCAACGCGCTCATCGACCAGGCCGAGGACCCCCAGGTCATGCTCGACCAGATGGTGCGCGACTTCACCAACTCGATCGCCGACGCCGAGGCGGCCATCGCCGAGACCATCGGCAACCTGCGCCTGCTCGAGGACGACCACCGCGAGGACCTCGAGGCCGCGCGCGAGTGGGGCGACAAGGCCCTCGCCGCGAGCCGCAAGGCCGACCAGCTGCGCACCGCGGGCGACGCCGCGGGCGCCGACAAGTTCGACAACCTCGCCAAGGTCGCGCTCAGCCGGCAGATCTCGTCCGAGAACGAGGCGCGCGCCGCCGAACCGCAGATCGCCGCGCAGACCGAGGTCGTCGACAAGCTCAAGAGCGGCCTGAACGGCATGAAGCAGAAGCTCGTCGACCTGCAGAACAAGCGGTCCGAGCTCATCGCCCGCGCCAAGACCGCCCAGGCGCAGCAGCAGGTCCACGCCGCCGTCAAGTCGATCGACATCCTCGACCCGACGAGCGAGCTCGGCCGGTTCGAGGACAAGATCCGCCGCGAGGAGGCCAAGGCGCGCGGCCAGGCCGAGATCGCCGCGTCGAGCATCGACGCGCAGTTCAACGAGCTCGACGACCTGGGCGAGCTCACCGAGGTCGAGGCCCGGCTCGCCGCGCTGAAGGCCGGCGGCGGTTCCTCCGACCAGGGGCAGATCGCGTCGAACTGACGAGCGAGCGGATGCCGCCGGCCGCCCGCCGCGCGGCATCCGCCCCTCGCCTGGCCACCACCCGACCCCGCGGCGGAAGGAGCCGAGAGATGCACGCCGAGGACGAGCGGACCCTGGTCGGTCGCATCCCCGACCGGCTCGCCGCGCACTTCCCGGAGATCGCGCCCGAGCGCATCGCCGAGGTCGTCGAACAGGAGTACCGGCGCTTCGACGGACGCCCGATCCGCGACTTCGTGCCCGTGCTCACCGAGCACCAGGCGCGCGACCGGTTGCGCGCCGAGGGCACGGCCGAGGTCTTCGCCTCCCCGCCAGACCTCGCTCCGGCGGACCCGCGACCGGTGCCGGACCCCGAGCACGATCCCGCCATGCGCCGGCCCGAGCCCCACTCGGTCGATCCGCGAGCCGGGGAGACCCGCCCGGAGGCGCCCGCCGGCTCGCCCGTGACGCTGCTGAACGGCGACCTCGGCGGAGGGCCGGCATGATGGCCGCCTCCTTCCGGCGCGCGCACGCGGTCCGCGAGCCGCGTGCGTCGGCGCCATGACGCCCGACGAGGCCGCTGCCGCGCTCGGCGTCGACCGCGACGCCGACTCCGCGGAGATCGACCGCGCCTACCGGCGCCTCGCGCGCGAACTGCACCCCGACCGCTACACGGGCCGTCCGGCCGACGAGGTGCGGGCGGCCAGCGACCGGTTCATCGAGGTCACCCGGGCGCACGACGTGCTGCTCGCGGCGCCGCGCCGGCCCGCGCCATCCGCTCGCATCGTGGTCGAGCGCCCCCCGGCGGATGCCGCGCGGCCGGAGACCGCGTACCGGCGGCCGTTCGGCTGGTGGCTGTTCGCGGCCTGGACGGCGCTGATCGTCGTCGGGGCGATCCTGTCCACGGCGACCGGCCCGCTGTTCACGCCGGCCGACCTCTGGGTGCGGCTGGCGCTGCTCATCGCCTTCGCGCTGGCCACCGCGCTCACGGGTCGCCGGTGGGTGTGGCGGGTCACCCTGGTCCTCCTCGGACTGAGCGCGATCGCGGTCATCGCATCGACGACCGTGGCCGGCCTGCTCGGGCTCGGGTTCATGGCGATCGCCTGCTTCGGCCTGGCGGTGCAGGGTCGGCTGGTCCGCTTCCCCGACCAGTGAGGCACGGAGCCGCGGGCGGTGCCCGGCGCGTCGTGGCGGACCCGTGCCCCGCGGAACATACTGGGAGCATGCCGGCCGCCTTCCTCGTCATCCCCGAGTGGCAGGGCTCCGTGTCGTCCCGTGCCATGAGCCATGCCGATGGCGCGCACGCGATCCACGGCGACCTCCCGTCCGCCTCCACCGTGCTCGTCGACGTGCCCATGGAAGCGGGCGACGCGCTCGGGACGGGAGTGCAGCGGTACAGCGCCCTGCGGCGCGTCCGGGAACGGACCGCCGACGCGCTCGCGCGGGCCACGGGCACGCCCATCGCCATCGGGGGCGACTGCGGGATCGCGCTCGCGCCGGTGGCCGCAGCCTCCGCCGCGCACCCGGGCGAGGTCGCGGTGCTGTGGCTCGACGCGCACCCGGACCTGAACTCGCCCGAGACGAGCCCGTCGGGCGCGTTCAACGGCATGGTGCTGCGCGCCATCGCGGGCGACGGTGCGGACGGGCTCGCCCTCGACGGGGCGACGCGCATCCCGCCGTCGCGTCTCGTCCTCGGCGGGCTGCGCGCGATCGACGACGGCGAGCAGGCGTTCCTCGACGAGCACGGCGTGACGGCGTTCGGGGTGGGCGAGCTCGCCGACCCCGCGTCGGTCGTGGCGGCGCTCCGCGCCACCGGCGCCGGCCGCGTCTACGTGCACGTCGACCTGGACGTGCTCGATCCGTCGGCCATCGCCGGGCTGTCGTACCCGCTGCCGTTCGGCATCGGAGCCGTGGAACTGGTCGCGGTGTTGAAGGCCGTGGTCGAGGCGTTCCCGCTCGCCGGTGCGTCGATCGCCGGGTTCACGCCCGCCTCGGCCGAGCTCGCGATCGACGACCTCCCGACGATCCTCCGCATCGTCGGCGCGCTCGCATCGGGCGCATCGAGCGCGGGCCGCTGAATCGCCGCGAGCCGATGCCGGCGACGGCGCCCGGTGCCTAGGCTGGGGTCGGGCCGCCCGGTGCACCGCGGCGCCACCGGAGGGAGTCGGAATGGACCACCGCGAGTTCGATGTCGTGGTGCTGGGGGCCGGAGCGGTCGGCGAGAACGTCGCCGACCGCGCGCGTGCCGCCGGCCTCGAGGTCGCCATCGTCGAACACGAGCTCGTCGGCGGCGAGTGCTCGTACTGGGCGTGCGTGCCGTCGAAGGTGCTGCTGCGCAGCTCGACCGTCCTGCGCGCGGCGCGCCGCGTCCCGGGCGCGGCGGAGGCGGCCGCGGGTGAGCTGGACGTCGCCGCGGTGCTCGCCCGGCGCGACGAATGGGTCTCCGACTGGGACGACCGCAACGGCGTGGCGTGGGTCGAGAGCATCGGCGTCGAGCTCGTCCGCGGTCACGGACGACTCGACGGCGAGCGACGAGTGGTCGTGACCCGGCCCGACGACACGGAGGTGGCGCTCGTCGCGCGGCACGCGGTGGCGGTGTGCACGGGCTCGACCCCGAACGTCCCCGACATCCCGGGCCTCGCCGAGGCCCGCCCGTGGACGAGCCGCGAGGCCACGAGCGCCCGGAGCACCCCCCGGCGCCTCGCCGTCATCGGCGGCGGCGTCGTGGCGGCCGAGATGGCGTCGGCGTACGCCGGGTTCGGCACGGAGGTGACGGTCCTCGCCCGCACGACCATGCTCGGCTCGATGGAGCCGTTCGCGGGAGAGGCGGTCGTCGCCGGGCTCCGCGCCGCGGGCGCCACCGTGCGGCTCGGGGTCTCGCCGGAACGCGTCGACCGGGGCGACGACGGTCGGGTGGTGATCACCCTTCCGGGCGGGGACACCATCGAAGCCGACGAGGTGCTCGTCGCGACCGGGCGACGACCGCGCACCACGGGCATCGGGCTCGAGACGGTCGGACTCGAGGCCGCAGCGTGGATCGACGTCGACGACACCCTCGCCGTCACGAAGCTCGCGGATGCTGCGACCGACGGCGCCGATCCGTGGCTCTACGCCGTCGGCGACGTGAATCACCGTGCGCTCTTCACCCACCAGGGCAAGTACCAGGCACGCGCCGCCGGCGACGTGATCGGCGCGCGGGCACTCGGCCGGGCCGTCGACGATGCGCGATTCGGCATCCACGCGGCCACCGCCGACCGCGTCGCCGTCCCGAGCATCGTGTTCGGGGATCCGGAGGTCGCGACGGTCGGGCTGACCGCCGCAGCAGCCGAGGGGGCCGGGATCGCGGTCCGGCTCGCGGAGGTGCCGTTCTCGAGCGCGAGCGGTGCCGGGATCCTCGCCGACGGGTACGAGGGCCGCGCCCGCCTCGTGATCGACGCGGACCGCGGCGTCGTCGTCGGTGCGACCTTCGTCGGGCCGGACACGGCCGAGCTGGTGCACGCCGCGACGATCGCCATCGTCGGCGAGGTTCCGGTGGACCGGCTGTGGCACGCCGTCCCCGGCTTCCCGACCCTGAGCGAGATCTGGCTGCGCCTGCTCGAGTCGCTCGGGCGTCCCGAGGCCCACGGATGAGCGCCGCCCACCGCGCACCCGCCCGAGCGCCGTGGCCGCCGAGCGCGCCGCGGAGCCGGACGGTCCGGCTCCGCCTGACCGACTCCCCCATCAGCCTCGCCGGGTACTGGTGGGCGACGGCCGTCGGCTTCGCGTGGGGCTTCCTCTGGAGCCGGGGCCGGATCGAGCGGCGCCGCGGCCTCATCGTGTTCCGCGGCATGCCCCGTTGGACCTTCGGCCGCGGTGGATCGTGCGTCGGCGGCTGCTACCTCACCTCGACGAACGTGTCGCACGCCGTCCTCGGGCACGAGGCCGTCCACCGGGCCCAGTGGCGGCGGTACGGCATGCTCTTCCCGATCCTCTACTGGATGTCGGGGCGCGACCCGCTCGCCAATCGCTTCGAGATCGAGGCCGGGCTCGAAGCCGGCGGCTACGTGCGACGGCCCGGGCGCTCGACGCGCCCGGGCCGGGAGGCGGCATCCGCCGGCTGACGACCGGGCGTCAGTTCGACGGCTCTGCGGCCGCGGAGAGGGCCGAGACCAGCTCGTCGAGGCCGTAGGTGAGCGAGAGCGCCGTGGGCGGCGAGACGGCGGCGATGAGCTCGGTTCCGACGACCTGGGCGACCTGGCCGCGCGAGACCGCCGGGATGGCCGAGATCGGTGCGGAGGACAGGAACGCGTCGGCCTCGGCCGGCGTGTCGTGGTAGCTCAGGACCAGGTCGGAGTCGAGCTGGTCGAGCTGCTCGTAGCTCAGCGTGTAGAAGAACGGAGAGTCGCCGTTCTGGAGCTCGGCGACCGCGGGCGCGTCCTCGAGGCCGAGCGCGGAGAGGAACTCCACGCGCGAGTCCTCGGGCGTGTAGACGTAGAAGGTGCCCGCGGTGTCCCAGACGGCGGCCACCGTCTTCCCGGCGAGCTCCGGGTGCTCCTCGGCCTTCGCGGCGAGTTCGGCGTCGAGGTCGTCGAGGACGCTCTGCGCCTCGTCCTCGAGCCCGAGCGCCGTGCCGACGGTCGTCACGACCTCGCGCCACGGCGTGGTCCATGCCGCGTCGGGGTAGGCGACGGTGGGTGCGATCTCGCTCAGGAGCTCGTACTGCTCCTCGGTGATGCCGGAGTACGGCGCGAGGATCACGTCCGGAGCGGCCTCGATGAGCTCCTCGTAGGGCGGCGCCTCGCCGTCGTCGGTGAGGATGGCCGGCGTCTCGGCGCCGAGCTCCTCGAGCTCGTCGGCGACCCAGGGCAGGACGCCGTCCTCGTTCGCCCCGTAGGTCTGCTGGGCGATGGCGACCGGCACGACGCCGAGGGCGAGCGACGCCTCAGTGCTCCCCCAACCCCAGGTCGCCACCCGCTCGGGCGCCTCGGCGAGCTCCGTCTCGCCGAAGGCGTGCTCGATCGTGACGGGGAACGCGCCGTCCGATCCGCCGGCGGCCTCCTGACCGCCCGAATCGGCGGCTCCGGTCCCGGCGCAGCCGGACAGGGCGAGGGCGGTGGCGGCGGTCACCGCGATGGCGGCGAGCTGTCGGCGCGCGTGCATGGAGGGCCTTTCGACGGAGGGGTGGGGTGCGGATCCGGAGGATCCAGCGAACTTAGCTAAGCCTAACCTAAATCACGGTCGGGTTTGCGTCACGGTGGTAACGCCCGATCGGCACCACCAGGGGCGACCCTGCGACCGGATCCTGGGTCACCAGGCACTCCAGGCCGAACGCGTCCGCCACGGTCTCGGCGGTCATCACCTCGGCGGGGTGTCCGGCTGCCCGGATCCGCCCGCCGTCGACGACGACGAGGTGGTCGGCGTACCTGGCCGCGAGGTTCAACTCGTGCAGCACCATGACCACCGTCGTGCCGTGCTCTCGGTTGGACTCCGTGAGCAGGTCGAGCAGCTCGAGCTGATGGGCCGCATCGAGGAAGCTCGTCGGCTCGTCGAGCAGGACGATGCGGGCCCGCTGGGCCAGCACCATCGCGATCCAGACGCGCTGGCGCTGGCCGCCCGAGAGCTCCGCGACGGGCCGGGCGGCGAGCTCCGCGGTGCCCGTGGCCGCGAGCGCCTCGGCCACGATCCGATCGTCGTCCGAGGAGCGTCCGCCGAACCAGCCGCGATGCGGATGGCGACCGCGGGCGACCAGCTCGGAGACGAGGACCCCGTCGGGCGCGACCGGCTGCTGCGGCAGCACGGCGACGCGGCGCGCGAACTCCCGCGCGCCGTACGAGCGCACGTCGCGCCCGTCGAGCGAGACCCGCCCCGACTGCGGGACGATGAGCCTGGCGAGGCCGCGCAGGAGGGTCGACTTGCCGCTGCCGTTCGGGCCGACGATCGCGGTGATGCGCGCGTCGGGCACGGCGAGGTCGAGCCCGTCGACCACCGTGCGGCCGTCGTAGCCGAGCCGCAGCCCTTCCGCACGGAGTGCGTGCGAGTCCGGATGCGTCATCCGTCTGCTCCCTTCCGATTGCCGCGGGCGATGAGCCACAGCAGGTACGGCGCGCCGATCAGGCCCGTGACGATGCCCACCGGGACGGCCACGCCACCGAGCGCGTGCTGGGCGACGAGATCGG
Source organism: Agromyces sp. NDB4Y10 (assembly GCF_001620055.1). Classification (GTDB taxonomy): domain Bacteria; phylum Actinomycetota; class Actinomycetes; order Actinomycetales; family Microbacteriaceae; genus Agromyces; species Agromyces indicus. The sequence continues at coordinate 18,044 of NZ_LQGY01000067.1, forward strand.
CGACGAGCACCATCGCGGCGCCGACGAGGGCGGATGCCGCGAGCGAGGGCCGCCCGTGCCCCGCGAGCGCCCTCGCGACCGGCGGCGCCACGAGGGCGACGAACGCGATGGGACCGGTGAGCGCGGTCGCGACGGCGACGGCCGCCACGCCGAGCAGGATGGCGATCAGGCGCGAGCGGGTCACGTCCACGCCGAGCCCGCGGGCCGTGTCGTCGTCGAGCGCGAGCAGCGGCATGCGCGGTGAGAACGCGGCTACGAGGGCGAGCACGACCGCGAGGGCGGCGCCGGCGATCGCGAGCTCGTCCCATCCGATGCTCGAGACGCCGCCGACCATCCACACGAGCGCCGCGGGCGCCTCGCGGATCTCCGCACGCGTGATGAGCCACCCGAGCAGCCCCGACACGATCGAGGCGACGCCGATCCCGACGAGGACGAAGCGGATGCCGGTGAGCCCGTCTCGCCACGCGAGCGCCCAGACGATCGCCGCGACGGCGAGGGCACCGGCGAAGGCGGCGAGCGAGACCGCCGGGCCGGTGAGGCCGAACAGGAGCATCGCTGTGACGGCGGCGAGG
>NZ_LQGY01000068.1 GCF_001620055.1 Agromyces sp. NDB4Y10
CGCCGCCCTGCCCGCGCACTCGTCGCGCAGCCGCGCGCTCGGCAGAGGGCTGGCGCGGCGGCCGGCGCGGCGGCGGCGCGGCGCTACGCCTTGGCGGCCTTCGCCGCGGCCTTCGCGGCCTGCTTCGTCGCGCGCACCTTCTGCAGCGATTCCGGGTCGCGGATGTCGGCGACCGACGCGAACGAGCCCTCCTCGCCGTAGTGGCCGGCGGCCTCGCGCCATCCGCTCGCCTGCAGCCCGCACTGCTTGCCGAGCAGCGCCAGGAAGATCTTCGCCTTCTGGTCGCCGAAGCCCGGCAGCGCCTTCAGCCGGCGCAGCACCTCGGGCCCGTCGGGGTCGCCCTGCGTCCAGATCGCCTCGGCGTCGCTGCCCCAGTCGTCGCGGACCGCGTTGGCGAGCGCCTGCACGCGACCGGCCATCGAGCCCGGGTAGCGGTGCACGGCCGGCGGCTGCTTGAACACGTCGACGAGGTGGTCGGGGTCGACGGCCGCGATCGTCTCGGGCTTGATCGAGCCCACCCGCTCGCGGATCTTCGCGGGCCCCGCGAAGGCGGTCTCCATCGCGACCTGCTGGTCGAGCAGCATCCCGACGAGCAGGGCGAACGCGTCCTCGCTCAGCAGCTGGTCGGCGGCGGCATCCCCGGTGATGTTCAGCGTGGTCATGCGCTCCATCCTCCCATCCGTGGCGGGGGCGGGCCCGATCCGTTCCGTAGCATCCGCTCTGCGAATGCGGACAGGAACTGACCGGATGCCGCGCCAGACTGGCCCCAGGACACCACCCGCCGGCAGCACGACCACCGGCCGAACCAGGAGGACCACCATGGACTGGAAGATCGAGCTCATCTTCGTGCCCGTCACCGACGTCGACCGCGCGAAGGAGTTCTACGTCGAGAAGCTCGGCTTCAACGCCGACTTCGACCAGCGCGTCACCGAGGAGCTGCGCTTCGTGCAGCTGACCCCGCCCGGATCGGCGTGCTCGATCGCGATCGGCGAAGGGCTCGGCGGCACGCTCGCACCCGGCTCGCTCGACGTGATCCAGGTCGTGATCCCGGATGCCGACGCCGTGCTCGCCGAGCTCCGCGCGAAGGGCGTCGAGGCCGAGGGCGTCGACGAGCAGCCGTGGGGCCGCTTCGTCACGCTCCGCGACCCGGACGGCAACCGCTGGACGCTCCAGCAGCTGCCCGACTACTCGGCCGGGTGAGCGGCGGGCGGAAGCTCAGGCAGACCGCGTGCGCACCGCCGCCGCGCTCCCCCGCACCACGAGGTCCGGCACGCGCGACGTGCGGTCCGTCGCCGAGGCCTCGTCGCGCAGCACCTCGACCACGGTCGCCATCACGTCGCGACCGAGCGAGTCGAAGTCCTGTCGCATCGTCGTGAGCGGGGGCGTGAAGTACGCGGCCTCCGGGATGTCGTCGAAGCCGACCACGCTCAGCGCGCCCGGCACCGGCACACCCGCCTCGGCGCACGCCCGCAGCACGCCGAGCGCCATGTGGTCGTTGCCGATGAACGCGGCGCCGGCCCATCCGTCGTCGATGATGCGTCGGCCTGCGGCGTACCCGGATGCCGGGAGCCAGTCCCCCACGATCGGCTCGCGCTGCTCGAGCCCGTGCTCGGCGAGCGCGGCGGCGAACCCGCGACGCCGCTCGGCGGCATCCATCGAATCGGCCGGCCCCGACACGTGGACGATGCGCCGGTGCCCGAGCGCGATGAGGTGCTCGGTCGCGAGTCGCGCCCCGGCGAACTGGTCGAACGAGACGCGGTGCAGGCCCGGCGCCGCCTCGGACGCCACGACCACGAGCGGCACGCCCGCGTCGATGCCGCCGAGCACCTCGACGCCCTCGCGTTCGCCGGAGATGAGCACGATCGCTTCGACGCGCTGGAGCACCAGACGGTGCACGGCCTGCGTCAGCGCGTCGGCGTCGAGTGTGCGCATGCTCGCCTGGCTCACGGCGTAGCCCGCGGCGCGTGCCGCCTCGTTGAAGCCCAACGCGGCGCTCGACGGGCCGTAGTCGGGCCGCCCCGCCTGGATCAGCCCGATCGACCCGGACCGGCGGCCCGCCATGGCGCGCGCGGTCGGCGACGGCGCGTAGTTGAGCTCCGCCATGGCGGCGCGCACGCGCTCGCGGGTCGCCGCGGCGACGCCCGGCAGGTCGTTGAGCACGCGCGACACGGTCTGGTGCGACACGCCCGCACGCCGGGCGACGTCGAACATCGTCGGCACGCCGGTGGCATCCGTCACCGCCGGGTCGCCGCTCACGGAATCCTCCTTCAGAGCCCCTGCGCGAGTCGGTAGTAGGCCTGGTTCCACCGTACTTCGCGCTGGAACTCGCGCAGCTCGGTCGACTCGTCGATGACGAGCAGCTCGAGCTTCGCCATCTCGGCGAAGTCGCGGAACACCTCGACCCCGACCGCGGTCGACATGACGGTGTGGTGCGCGGCGCCCGCGGCGAGCCACGCGGCGGCCGAGGTGGCGAAGTCGGGGGCGGGCTTCCAGACGGCCCGGCCGACGGGCAGCTTGGGCAGCGGATGCCGCAGCTCGACGTTCTCGACCACGTTCGCCGTGAGGCGGAACCGGTCGCGCAGGTCGCTCATCGCCACGACCACGGCCGGTCCCGGGTCGGCGGTGAAGACCAGGCGCACCGGGTCCTCCTTGCCGCCGATGCCCAGCGGGTGGATCTCGAGCGAGGGCTTCGACGTGGTCAGCGAGGGCGACACCTCGAGCATGTGCGCGCCGAGGATCAGCTCGTCGCCCGGCGTGAGGTCGTACGTGTAGTCCTCCATGAGCGACGCGCCGCCGGGCAGCCCCGCCCCCATGACGTTCGCGATGCGCACGAGCACGGCCGTCTTCCAGTCGCCCTCGGCGCCGAAGCCGTACCCCTCGGCCATGAGCCGCTGCACCGCGAGGCCCGGCAGCTGCTTCAGCGCGCCGAGGTCCTCGAACGACGTCGTGAACGCCCCGAAGCCGCCCTCCTCGAGGAACGAGCGCAGCCCGAGCTCGATCGCGGCGCCGTCGCGCAGCGACTGGTGCCGCTCCCCGCCGGCCCGCAGCTCGGGCACGACCTCGTAGAGCTCCTCGTACTCGGCGACGAGTGCGTCCACGTCGGCGTCGGATGCCGCGGCGACCGCCTCGGCGAGCTCGTTGACGCCCCACGTGTTGACCTGCACGCCGAGCCGCAGCTCGGCCTCGGTCTTGTCGCCCTCGGTCACGGCGACGTAGCGCATGTTGTCGCCGAAGCGGGCGAGCTTCATCGATCGGGACGCCGCGAGACCGGCCGCCGCACGCTGCCACGTGCCGAGCTCGCCCTGCACGCGCGGGTCGGAGGCGTGGCCCACGATCGTCTTGCGCGGCACGCCGAGGCGCGTCTGGATGTACCCGAACTCGCGGTCGCCGTGGGCCGCCTGGTTGAGGTTCATGAAGTCGAAGTCGATCTCGCCCCACGGCAGCTCGACGTTCGCCTGCGTGTGCAGGTGCGCGAGCGGCTTCTGCAGCGCGTCGAGTCCGGCGATCCACATCTTCGCGGGGCTGAACGTGTGCATCCACGCGACGAGCCCGATGACGCGGTCGTCGGCGTTCGCCTCGAGCATGATGCGGCGGATCGCGTCGGAGTCGGTGAGCACGGGCTTCCACACGATCTTCACGGGCACGGCGGATGCCGCGTCGAGCGTCTCGGCGACCTGCCGCGACTGCTCGGCGACCTGCTGCAGGGTCTCGGGGCCGTAGAGGTGCTGGCTGCCGGTGAGGAACCAGATCTCGACGCCGTCGAGCGAGGTGGTGAGGGGGGTGCGGGTCATGCGTGGGTCTCCTTGGTACGTGGTTCGTGAAGCGGATGACGCGTCAGAGCGCGTCCACGGCGGCCGCCTCCGCGGCCAGGCCGGCGCGGTAGCGGTCGAGGTAGGCGGTGAAGCCGGCGACGTCCGCCGGGTCGGGCCGGACGGTCTCGAACGCGACGTCGCCGAAGACGTGCTGCTCGAGGTACGTGCCGAGGTCGACGCCCTCGGGCGCGGACAGGTACGACGCGAGCACCGCCATCCCCCACGCACCGCCTTCGGAGGCGGTCGCGCCGACCGCGACCGGCGCCTCGAGCGCACCCGCGAGGAACCGCTGCGCCACCCCGGCGGTGCGGAAGATGCCGCCGTGCGCGTACATGCGGTCGAGCTCGACGCCTTCGTCGGCGAGCACGCGCATGCCGAGCGCGAGCGTGCCGTACACGCCGTAGATCTGGGCGCGCATGAGGTTGGCGAGCGTGAGTCGGCTGTCGGGCGTGCGGAGCACCATCGGCCGCCCCTCGACGAGGCCCGCGATGGGCTCGCCCGCGAGGTGGTTGTAGGCGATCAGGCCGCCGGCATCCGCTTCGCCTTCGAGCGCCTCGCGGAACAGCCCCTCGAACACGGCGTCCGACGACAGCCGCGCGCCGGTCGCCTCGGCGAACCGGCCGAACACGCCCGCCCATGCGGCGAGTTCGCTCGCGCCGTTGTTGCAGTGCACCATCGCGACCGGGTCGCCCGCGGGCGTCGTCACGAGGTCGAGTTCGTGGTGGGCGCTCGCGAGCGGGCGCTCGAGCACGACCATCGCGAAGATGCTCGTGCCCGCGCTCACGTTGCCGGTGCGCGGGAGCACGGCGTTCGTCGCCACCATGCCCGTGCCGGCGTCGCCCTCGGGCGGGCACAGCGGCGACCCGGGCTGCAGCACGCCGGACGGGTCGAGGAGTTCGGCGCCCTCCGCGGTGAGCCGCCCCGCTTCCCGCCCGGCCGGCAGCACCTCGGGGAGCAGGTCGGCGATCCGGAGCCCGGGCGCGCGCGACGCGACCAGTTCGTCGAACACGCCGATGAGCCGCGCGTCGTAGTCGCCCGTCGCCGAGTCGATCGGGAACATGCCCGAGGCGTCGCCCACGCCGAGCACGTCGTGCCCCGTCAGTCGGCGGTGCACGTACCCGGCGAGGGTCGTGAACGAGCGGATGTCGCCCACATGCGCTTCGTCGTCGAGCACCGCCTGGTACAGGTGGGCGATCGACCAGCGCAGCGGGATGTTGAACCCGAACCGCTCGCTGAGCTCGGCCGCAGCCGGCCCGGTCGACGTGTTCCGCCAGGTGCGGAACGGCACGAGCAGCTCACCCTCGGCGTCGAATGCGAGGTAGCCGTGCATCATCGCCGAGACGCCGATGGCGCCGATCGACTCGGGCCGGGCGCCGTGGCGGCGTTCGGCGTCGGCCGCCAGCTCGGCGTAGGCCGCCTGGACGCCCGACCACACATCCTCGAGCGCGTAGGTCCAGACGCGATCCTCGAAGCGGTTCTCCCACTCGTGACCGCCCACGGCGAGCACGACGTTCGGATCGTCGCTGCGGACGAGGCACGCCTTGATGCGCGTCGAGCCGAACTCGATCCCGAGCGACGTGCGCCCCTCGAGGATCGTCGTGGCATCCGTGGTCTTAGTCTCGCTCATCGTCGGGCGTCTCCACTACGTCGTCGTTAGCGCTAACAAACCCAATGTTAGCGCTAACGATGCGGTGTTCCAAGCCCGCCCGTCCCGCATCGGGCGAACGACGAGGGGCGGATGCCGCAGCATCCGCCCCTCGAATCGCGCGTCGTCGGGCTAGCGCCCGCCCGACCGCCGCTTGTTGTAGACGTCGAACGCGACCGCGAGCAGCAGCACCAGGCCCTTCACGGCCTGCTGCCACTCGATGCCGATGCCCATGATCGACATGCCGTTGTTCAGCACACCGATGATGAGACCACCGATGATCGCGCCGCCGATCGTGCCGACGCCGCCCTGGACGGCCGCGCCGCCGATGAACGCCGCCGAGATCGCCTCGAGCTCGAAGCCGTCACCGGCCTTCGGACCGGCGAGGTTCAGGCGCGCGGTGAAGATGAGGCCGGCGAGCGCCGCCAGCAGGCCCATGTTCACGAACAGGAGGAAGTCGACCCGGCGGGTCTTGATGCCCGAGAGCTCGGCCGCGTGGCGGTTGCCGCCGATCGCGTAGATGTGCCGGCCGAACACCGTGCGGTTCATGATCACGCTGTAGACCAGCACGAGGAAGCCGAGCACGATGAGCGTGATCGGGATGCCCTTGTACGAGGCCAGCGAGTAGGCGAAGAACAGGATCGCCGCGCCGATGAGCACGAGCTTCGTGATGAACCACGCGATGGGCTCGACGTCCTGGCCGTACTTCTGGCGGCCGCGACGGGTGCGCACCTGCTGCACGACGAGGATCACGATGGCGAGGATGCCGATGCCGAGCGTCAGCGGGTCGATCTCGAACTCGCCGAACACGTCGGTCACGAAGCCGTTGCCGAGCGCGCGGTACTCGGCCGGGAACGAGCCGATGTTGGCGTTGCCGAGGACCACGAGCGCGAGGCCTCGGAAGATGAGCATGCCCGCCAACGTCACGATGAACGCCGGGATGCCGACGTAGGCGATCCAGAAGCCCTGCCAGACGCCGACGAGCGCGCCGATGCCGAGCGACAGGATGATCGCCAGCCACCACGGCAGGCCCCATTGCACCGCGAACACACCTGACACGGCGCCGATGAACGCGGCGACCGAACCGACCGACAGGTCGATGTGGCCGGCGATGATGACCATCACCATGCCGATCGCGAGCACGAGGATGTACCCGTTCTGCACGACGAGGTTCGAGATGTTCTGCGGGCGCAGCAGGATGCCGTCGGTGAGCACGGCGAACAGCACGACCACCGCGATCAGCGCGATGAAGATGCCGTTCTTGCCGAGGTCGGCGAGCACGTGGCTGAGTCGGTCGGTGAACTTGTTCTCGACGGGGTTGACCTGTGCCCCGACGGCCTGCGACTCCTGCGTCGGAGTCGGGTTGGGATTCGACATGGTGTCTCCTGGTTTCGATCCGCGAGCGTCGGGCTAGCGGGGCTTTTCCATGGTCATGAGCTTGAGCATCGACTCGGGCGTGGCCTCGTCGACGGGGAGTTCGCCCGTGATGCGCCCCTCGGAGAGCGCGTACAGGCGGTCGCAGATGCCGAGCAGCTCGGGCAGCTCCGAGGAGATGACGATGATGCCCTTTCCGGCCGCGGCGAGCTTGTTGATGATCGTGTAGATCTCGTACTTCGCGCCGACGTCGATGCCGCGCGTGGGCTCGTCGAGGATGAGCACGTCGGGATCGGAGTAGATCCACTTCGACAGCACGACCTTCTGCTGGTTGCCGCCGGAGAGCTTGCCGGTCTTCACCAGGACGTTCGGCGCCTTGATGTTCATCGACTTGCGGTACTCGTTGGCGACCGCGTACTCCTCGTTGTCGTGCACGAGGCCGTACTTCTCGAGCTTGCGCAGCGACGCCATCGAGATGTTCCGCTTGATGTCCTCGATGAGGTTCAGGCCGTAGGTCTTGCGGTCCTCGGTCGCGTAGGCGATGCCGTTCTCGATCGCCTCGGCCACCGTGCGGGTCTTGATCTCCTTGCCGCGCAGGAACACCTTGCCGGAGATCTTCGAGCCGTAGGAGTGGCCGAACAGGCTCATCGCGAACTCGGTGCGGCCGGCGCCCATGAGCCCGGCGATGCCCACGATCTCGCCGGCACGCACGTGCAGGTTGACGTTGTCGACCATGACGCGCGAGGTGTCCTGCGGGTGGTGCGCGGTCCAGTCCTCGACGCGCAGCAGCTCCTCGCCGATGTGCGGCGTGTGGTCGGGGTAGCGGTGCTCGAGGTCGCGACCCACCATGTCCTTGATGATGCGGTCCTCGGTGACATCCTGCTTGGCGATCGTCTCGATCGTCTTGCCGTCGCGGATGACGGTGACGGTGTCGGCGACCTTCTTGATCTCGTTGAGCTTGTGGCTGATGATGATCGACGTGATGCCCTGCCCCTTGAGGTGCAGGATCAGGTCGAGCAGGTGGTCGGAGTCCTCGTCGTTCAGGGCGGCCGTCGGCTCGTCGAGGATGAGCAGCTTCACGCGCTTGGACAGCGCCTTCGCGATCTCGACGAGCTGCTGCTTGCCGACGCCGATCTCGCGGATCTTCGTGGTCGGGTTCTCCTTCAGGCCCACCCGGGCGAGCAGCTTCGACGCCTCGAAGTTGGTCTTGTTCCAGTCGATGAGGCCGCCGGCGCCCTTCTGCTCGTTGTTGAGGAAGATGTTCTCGGCGATCGACAGGTAGGGGCTGAGCGCGAGCTCCTGGTGGATGATCACGATGCCCTTGGCCTCGGAGTCGGTGAGGTCCTTGAACTCGACCGTCTCGCCCTCGAAGACGATCTCGCCCTCGTAGGTGCCGTGCGGGTACACCCCAGAGAGCACCTTCATCAGCGTCGACTTGCCGGCGCCGTTCTCGCCGCAGATGGCGTGCACCTGGCCGCGCTCGACCGCGAGGTTGACGTTCGCGAGGGCCTTCACGCCCGGGAACGTCTTCGTGATGCCGCGCATCTCGAGAATGTGGTTGGTCATCCTTGCTCCTGCTCCATTGCCGGTGCACCGTCCGGTGCGACGGATGCCGCGGCCGGGACCTGAGGCGAGGGTACTCCCGCCTCAGGTCCCGACACGCGGTGTCCGGTCATGCGGTTCGGCTCAGCGGCGAATCAGCCGTTGATTTCCTCTTCGGTCCAGTAGCCCGAGTCGACCAGGACCTCGGTGATGTTGTCCTTGACGACGATCACCGGGTCGAGGAGGTACGACGGCACGACCTTCACGCCGTTGTCGTAGTCCTCGGTGTTGTTGACCTCGGGCTCCTCGCCCTCGAGCAGCGCGGTCGCCATGTCCACGGCCACGGTCGCGAGCTCGCGCGTGTCCTTGAAGATGGTCGCGTACTGCTCGCCGGCGTTGATCGCCTTGACCGAGTCGAGCTCGGCGTCCTGGCCGGAGATGATCGGCCACTCCTCGCCCGTCGAGTAGCCGGCGCCCTCGAGCGCCGAGATGATGCCGCGCGAGATGCCGTCGTACGGCGAGAGCACCGCGTCGACCTGCGAGCCGTCGGAGTAGTTCGCCGTGAGGATGTCCTCCATGCGGCTCTGGGCGGTCTCGCCGTCCCAGCGGAGCGTGGCGACCTGCTCGATGTCGGTCTGGCCCGACTTCACGACGAGCGTGCCGTCGTCGATCAGCGGCTGGAGCTCGTTCATCGCGCCGTCGAAGAAGAAGAACGCGTTGTTGTCGTCGAGCGAGCCGGCGAACAGCTCGATGTTGAACGGACCCTCGGGCGCGCCCTCGATCGGGGTGCCGTCGAGCTCGGTGAGGCCGAGGCCGTTGAGCACCGACCACGCCTGCTGCTGTCCGACGACGAAGTTGTCGAACGAGGCGTAGTAGTCGACGTTCTCGGAGTCGCGGATGAGGCGGTCGTACGAGATGACGGGGATCTCGGCGTCGGCCGCGGTCTGCAGCACCTCGGAGAGCGTGGTGCCGTCGATGGCCGCGATGATCAGGGCCTCAGCGCCCTTGGTGATCATGTTCTCGACCTGCGAGACCTGGGTGGGGATGTCGTCCTCGGCGTACTGGAGGTCGACGCGGAAGCCCTGCTCCTCGAGCTGCTCCTTGACGGAGTCGCCGTCCTGGATCCAGCGCTCGGAGCTCTTGGTGGGCATCGCGACGCCGATGAGGCCGCCGTCGCCGCCGCCTTCGCCTCCGCCGCCGCCGGCGCCGCCCGAGCACGCGGCGAGCGCGAGCATCGAACCGGCCGCCATCGTGGCGAGGAGCACCTTCTTCGTGCTGTTCACGGTGTGTCCTTTCACTGTGTGGTCATGGACGTCGTCGTCTTGGTGACGGTTTCGGAATCCGGCCTCGTCCATGACGACCGGCTTCCCTGCGGCATCCGTTCGGGACCACGGGTGCCGCAAGCTCTGTTCAGTTGGGGGCGGTACGACGGGTGTCGGATGACTGGCCGTACACGTTCTGGTACCGGTCGTACAACCGGTCGATGGCCTCCTGCGGGATCGGGATGAGCTCGCCGGCCTCGCGCGCGAGGTGCACCGTGCGCGCGACGTCCTCGACCATGACGGCGGCCTTCACCGCGTCCTTCGCGTTCGCGCCGATGGTGAAGGGGCCGTGGTTCTGCATGAGCACCGCCCGGGAGCGGTGCCCGGAGAGCGTCTCGACGATGCCGCGGCCGATCGAGTCGTCGCCGATGATCGCGAACGGGCCGATCGGGATCGGGCCGCCGAACTCGTCGGCCATGGCCGTGATCACGCAGGGGATCTCCTCGCCGCGCGCCGCCCAGGCGGTCGCATAGGTGGAGTGGGTGTGCACGACACCGCCGACGTCGGGCATGTTGCGGTACACGTACGCGTGCGCGGCGGTGTCGCTCGACGGGCTGCGGTCGCTGCCGGGGGTGCCGGGGATCACGGCGCCGTCGAGGTCGCAGAGGATCATGTTCTCGGGCGCGAGGTCGTCGTACGCCACGCCCGAGGGCTTGATGACGAACAGGTCGGCGCCGGGCACCCGGCCCGACACGTTGCCGCCGGTCCACACGACCAGGCCGTAGCGGGTCAGCTCGCCGTGGAGTCGGGCGACCTCGGCCCGCACACGCGCGATCGCGACCTCGATCTGCGGGCCGAAGCTGGTCACGCGGGACTCCCTCGTCGGTGGTGCGGTCGCCGGGCGGCGGTGGACTCGAACCGTGCGACGGCTGATGTGACCGTTCACATGGCGCGTCACATGTTAGCCACACGATTGCGCATCGTGTCAACAGACCGATGGTCACGGAACGGTAACGCCGTTCGGACGCTCAGAACGCGGGAGCGCCCACCGAGTCGCGCACGATGAGCTCGGGCTCGATCGTGCCGCGGTACTCCGGCGCGCTCGAGTCGAGGTCACCGAGGAGGAGCGCCACGCACCGCCGGCCGACCTCGGGGAAGTCCTGGCGCACCGTGGTGAGCGGCGGCCAGAAGTGCGCCGCCTCCGGGATGTCGTCGAAGCCGACGATGGACACGTCGCGCGGGATCTCGAGGCCCGCGTCGCGGACGGCGTGCATGACGCCGAGGGCCATCTGGTCGTTCGACGCGAAGATCGCGGTGAAGTCGCGCACGGTCAGCAGCTCGCGCCCCGCGTGGAAGCCGAACTCGGCCGTCCAGTCGCCGAGGATCGGCGCCGTGGTGGGCACGTCGTTCGCGCCCATCTCGTCGAGGAACCCGCGCATGCGGGCCTCGGCCTCGATCCAGTCCTGCGGGCCCGCGAGATGGTAGATCATCCGGTGTCCGCGGTGGATCAGGTGCCGCGTGGCCTTCCGGGCGCCCGCGATCTGGTCGACGGACAGGGTGTGCTCGGGGTCCCGACCCGTGGACTGGAGCGTCACGTAGGGTACGTCGATCGACAGCTCGGCGAGCGTGTCGAACACGCGCACCTGCGGCGCGATCACCACGAGCCCCTCGATGCCCTGGGCCCGCAGGTGCGCGAGCCCGTCGGCGATCGAGCCCGCGTCGGACGACTCGATGTTCGCCGTGCTCACCCAGTACCCGGACTCGCGCGCGGCCGCCTCGATGGCGGCGATGCTCGAGGCCGGACCGTAGTGCGTGCTCGACGCGGAGAGGATCCCGATCGTGCGCGACCGGCTCGTGACGAGGGCCCTGGCGGCGCGGTTGGGCTTGTACTGCAGCTCGGCCATCACGTCGAGGACGCGCTGCTTGGTCTCGGGACGGATGCTCGGATGCTGGTTCAGCACCCGCGAGACGGTCTGGTGCGAGACGCCGGCCAGGCGCGCGACATCCCGGATGCTGGGGGCGCGGACGCGAGTCGGCTCCTGCGGCGGCTCTGGCACGGTGACCTCGGGATCGATCTCGGCATGTTCACGGTCACACATGCCGGCGAGACCATTATGCACATCCCCGCGCGGAATGTGACCGTCACAATGTGACGGTCACATGAACTCGGGCCCTATGCGGCCGCGGGACGGACCCGGGAGGCGAGCGCCACGCCGACCAGGGCGATGGCGACCGTCACCACGAACTCCGCCGTGAAGGCGCCGCCGACCACTGCGCTCGCGACGAGCGCCGTCACCGCGAGCGCCACCGCGGCACCGAGCGACTCGCCGATCGTGAGCGCCGCGCTGTTGAAGCCCTGTGCCGCCTTCGGCGAGAGCTCGAGGACCGACACCGAGAAGCGCGGGTACATGAACCCCATGCCCGCGCCGGCCGCCGTCCACGCGACGAACGCGATGATCGGCGAGAGCCCGAGCATGGCGACGAGCAGCACGACGACGAGCGCCGCGGCCAGGACGCCGGTGCCGATGCGCACCGCATCGACATTGGAGACCCGGTCGCCGAGCCGCCCCTGCAGCCACGACGCCGTGGCCCATGACAGCCCCGCGCCCGTGAGCACCGCACCCGCGAGGCCCGGCGAGAACTCGTATCGGTCGATGAGCAGGTACGGCAGGTAGATCTCGGTGCCGAAGAACGCGCCGGCCACGACCGTGCGCATCAGCACGGTCGCCGGCATGCCGCGAGCGGCGCGCAGCGTGCCCACGGGGAACAGCGGCCGCACCGCGACGACCGTCAGCGCGATCGAGCCGAGGGCGACGATCCAGCGCCACGGGTCGGCGAGCTCGGTCGAGAGGCTCACCCCGAGCGCCGCCGTCGCCGCGAGCACCGACCAGGCGAGTCGGCTGCGGCTCCACGGCACGCTCGGGTCGCCCGCGACGAGGTCGCGCACGCGCAGGAGCGGCACGAGCATCATGGCGCCCGCCGGCAGCACGAGCCCGATCACGCCGAGGAACACCCACCGCCAGTCGAGCTGCTCGGCGAGGAACCCGGCGATCGCGGGACCGATGATCGACGGGATCACCCACGCCGCCGCGAAGCCGGCGAACACGCGGGCGCGCACCGACTCGGGATAGACGCGCGCGACGATGACGTAGAGCGGCACGATGACCGCGGCCCCGCCGATGCCGTGCACGAGCCGGCCGAGTACGAGGATCGGCATCGTCGGCGCGAGACCGGCGATCACGAGCCCGATCACGAAGAGGGCGCCCGCCGCGAGCAGCGGAGCGAGCGGACCGGAACGGTCGGTCCAGTTGCCGGCGACGACCATGCCGACGACGCCGGCCGCGAGCGGCACCGAGAAGGCGAGCGCATACAGGCTCTGCCCGTCGAGATCGGCCGCGACGAGCGGCATGACGGTGGTCACCGCGAGCACCTCGAACGCCGCGAGGAAGATCAGGGCGAACATGCCGAGCGACAGCCACCGCCAGGGACGAGCGAGCGGCCCGCCGACGGGCTCGGTCTCGATCGGAGTGGTGGTGGAGCGTTCGATCACTTGATCGAGCCTACGACGGCCCCGCGACATCCGCCCCGCCGGCGACGGTCGCCGAGCGTCGAGATGCTGCCGAGCTAGAGCTCCTCGTGCTCGTCCGGGTCGGCGCCCCAGAGGCGCCCCCGCTCGAGACCCGAGATCGCGTCGACCTCGGCGTCGTCCAGCTCGATGTCGAAGACGTCGAGGTTCTCGCGTCGCCGCGCGGCATCGGACGACTTCGGGATCGGCACCGCGCCGAGCGCCAGGTGCCAGGCCAGCACGACCTGGGCGGGCGTCGCCTCGTGCGCCGCGGCGATCTCGGCGAGCACCGGCTCGCTCAGCAGCTCGGTGCGCTTGGCGAGCGGGCTCCAGCTCTCGGTGCGGATCGAGTGCTCGGCATGGTACGCGCGGAGCTCGGTCTGCGGGAAGTACGGGTGCAGCTCGACCTGGTTCACCACCGGGAGCAGCCCCGTCTCCTCTACGAGCCGGTCGAGCATGGCGGGCGTGAAGTTCGACACCCCGATCGAGCGGACGACGCCGCGCTCCTTGAGCTTGATCATCGATCGCCAGCTGTCGACGTACCGGTCGCGCTTCGGGTTCGGCCAGTGGATCAGGTAGAGGTCGACCCAATCGAGGTCGAGCCGCCGGCGCGACTGCTCGAAGCTCGCGAGGGTCTCCTCGAGCCCGTGGTGCCGGCCGGGCAGCTTGGTCGTGACGAACAGGTCGCTGCGGTCGACGTCGGTGCGGCGGATGGCCTCGGCCACCACCTCTTCGTTGCCGTAGTTGTACGCGGTGTCGATCAGCCGATAGCCGTCCGCGATCGCGGAGACGATCGCCTCGACTCCCGCCTGGTCGTTCAGCCCGTACGTTCCGAGGCCGATCGCCGGGATCGTGTTGCCGTCGGCGAGCGCGTACGCATGGGCGGTCATGGGGACCATCCTCACCCGGAACCGCCCGCCGATGCCAGCCGCCGCGCCCGATCCCCAGCGCTTCGGCAGCGATTCGCGGCGTGGTCAGCGGCCGGCGACCGGCCCGCGGCGCGCTCGGGCCCGCCGCACGACGGTGACGACGACGGATGCCGCGGCGAGCGCGAGCGGCACGTACAGGTTCTGCCACGCGAGCACGAGCAGCCCCGCCGAGAGCACGGTGGCGACGACCGCGAGCCACCAGCCCACCGACCAGCGGCGGAGCAGCAGGGTCGCGGCGAGCATGCCCACGGCGTAGATCGCGACCATGTTGCTCGTGTGGATGAGGATGAACGGCGCGAGGTCGAGTTCGAGCACGAGCGCGAAGCCGAAGTACACCGCCATGAGCGTGCCGGTGAGCACGAGCGCGCGCCGCGGGACGGCGCCGTCCTCGGCGCCCTTCGCGAAGAAGCGCGGCAGGTCGCCGTCGCGGCCGAGCGCCGCGCCCAGTTTGCCGAACGCGGGCAGGTAGGCGTTCAGCACGCCGACCGTGACGATCGCGGCGACGATCGCGACGAGCACCGGTCCGATGCCGGGCACGGTCGTGGCGACGAGGTCGACGAGCGGGACCTGGCCGTCGCCCGCCCGCTCGCCGAGCACGCCGACGGTGACGACCTGCAGCGCGAGGTAGCCGACGCCGACGATGACGATGGCGATCGCGGTGGCGATCGGGATGGTGCGGCGCGGGTCGCGGAACTCCCCCGCGATGTGCGTGCCGACCTCCCAGCCCGCGAACGCCCACACGAAGAGGCTGATCGCGGTGCCGACGCCCTCCCAGCCGTTCGGCAGGAACGGCGTGAAGTTCGACGGCTCGACCGCGGGGAACGTCGCCGCGACGACGCCGATGACCACGGCGAACAGGAGGCCCGTGAGCGCGAACTGGACCCAGCCCGCCACGCGCACGCCGAACCAGTTGGCGAGGTAGGGCGGCACGTACACGGCGAGCGCGATGACGGGCACGGCGGCGCGGTCGACGCCGAGCACGGCGACGACGTACTCGCCGCCGAGGATCGCGACGACGGGCGCGCCGACGCACACGCCGAAGAAGAACCAGTACCCGGTCATGCGTGCGGCCGTGGCGCCGAGGGCGCGGCGCACGTAGCTCGCGACGCCGCCCGCGTCGGGGAAGCGGGAGGCGAGCGCGGCGAAGGTGCCCGCGAGCGGGATCGACAGCAGCAGGACGGCGGCGACCGCGACGATCGAGGCGGGGCCGGCGGCTTCGGCGGCGAGACCCGGCAGCACGAGGATCCCGGTGCCGAGCACGCTCGCCACGTACAGTGCGGTGCCCTGCCCGAGACCGAGGCGGCCCCGATGAGCGGGGCCGGCGGCGACGTCGACGGATGCCGCGGCATCCAGCGTTCTCGAACTCACCCGTTCATCGTGCCGGATGCTGCCGACGCCGCGCACTGGCAGGCCTGACACCGTTGCGCGAGATCCCGCCAACGGTGGTGGGCGGTCTCGGTACGCGGCTCCGCCGCTACTCGACCAGCGACGTCAGAGCCGGGCCAGCGCCTGGTCGATGTCGCCGAGCAGGTCGTCGACGTCCTCGATGCCGACCGAGAGGCGCACGATCGACTCGGGCACCTCCGCCTCGGTGCCCTTCACCGACGCGTGCGTCATCTCCGACGGGTAGTTCACCAGGGACTCGACGCCGCCGAGCGACTCGGCGAGCGTGAACAGCTCGGTCGACTCCGCGAACCGGCGCGCCGCCTCGCCGCCGCCGGCGAGCTCGATCGACACCATGCCGCCGAAGCCCGACATCTGCCGTGCCGCCAGCTCGTGCCCGGGGTGCGACGGCAGGCCCGGGTACAGGACGCGCGCGATGCCCGCGTGCTCCGAGAGCCGCTCGGCGATCGCGAGCGCGTTGCGGCTGTGCCGCTCCATCCGGATGCCGAGGGTCTTGATGCCGCGCGTCGTGAGGAACGCGTCGAACGGGCTCGACACGGCACCCGCGGCGAACTGGGTGAACCCGACGCGCTCCGCGAGCTCCTCCTGGCCGGCCGCGAACACGAGGCCGCCGCCGACCACGTCGGAGTGGCCGCCGAGGTACTTCGTGGTCGAGTGGATGACCACGCCCGCCCCGAGCGACAGCGGCTGCTGCAGCGCCGGACTCGCGAACGTGTTGTCGACCACGACGAGCACGCCCGCCTCGTCGCCGAGCTCGGCGAGCGCCCCGACATCCGAGATCTTCATGAGGGGGTTCGACGGCGTCTCGACCCACAGCACCTTGGTGGTGCCGAGCTCGATCGCCGCCCGCACCGCGTCGAGGTCGCTCGTGTCGACGGTGGTGTGCCGCACGCCCCAGTCGCCGAAGATCCGGCGGATGAGCCGGTGCGTGCCGCCGTAGACGTCGTTGCCGATGACGACGTGGTCGCCGGGCTTCAGGGTGGTGCGCAGCAGCGCGTCCTCCGCGGCGAGGCCCGACGCGAACGACAGGCCGCGGATGCCGCCCTCGAGGGCCGCGAGCTGCGTCTCGAGCGCGGTGCGGGTGGGGTTGCCGCCGCGCGAGTACTCGTACCCGCCGCGGAGCCCGCCGATGCCGTCCTGCGCGTAGGTCGAGGTGACGTGGATGGGCGGGATCACCGCGCCGGTCGTCGGGTCGAAGTCCTGTCCGGCGTGCACCGCGCGGGTGTCGAAGCGTGCGTCGCTGTTCATCTGGGGTCCTTACGAGGAGAGGTACGAGAGCAGGTCGGTGCGCGAGATGACGCCGAGCGCCTTGCCGCCGTCGGTGACGAGCATGGCGGGCGCGGTGCCGAACGCCTGGCGCGCGGTCGCGACGGGCTCGTTCACGCCGATGAGCGGCAGCGGCTCCCCCACGACGGTGGACACCTCGTCGGTGAGCTTCGCGCGGCCGGAGAACACCTGCTCGAGCAGTTCCTCCTCGTGCAGGGCGCCGACGACCTCGCCGAGCACGACGGGCGGCTCGGCGGCGAGCACGACGAGCTGCGAGACCCCGGACTGCGTCATCCGGTCGATCGCCTCGCGCACCGTGTCGTTCGGGTGCACGTAGACGAGCGGTGCCGTGCGGTCGGCCTTGGCCGACAGGATGTCGCGGATCGTGTGCCCCGCGGGCGCGTTGCCGAAGCCGTACGCGCGCATCCACTTGTCGTTGAAGATCTTGCCGAGGTAGCCGCGACCCGAGTCGGGCAGGAGCACCACGAACACGTCGTCGGCCGTGACCTCGGGCCGGGACGCGGCCTTCAGCGCCGCGACGACGGCCATGCCGCTCGAGCCGCCGACGAGGATGCCCTCCTCGCGCGCGAGGCGCCGGGTCATCTCGAACGACTCCGCGTCGGACGCCGCGATGATCTCGTGCGGCACGCTCGGGTCGTATGCGCTCGGCCAGAAGTCCTCGCCGACGCCCTCGACGAAGTACGGCCGGCCCGTGCCGCCCGAGTACACCGACCCCTCCGGGTCGGCGCCGATGATCCGCACCCGGTCGCCGGAGACCTCGCGCAGGTACCGGCCCGTGCCGGTGATCGTGCCGCCCGTGCCGACGCCCGCGACGAAGTGGGTGATGGTGCCGTCGGTGTCGCGCCAGATCTCGGGGCCGGTGGTCTCGTAGTGCGACCGCGGCCCGTTCGGGTTCGAGTACTGGTCGGGCTTGAAGGCGCCCGGGATCTCGCGCGCGAGCCGGTCGGAGACGCCGTAGTACGACTCCGGGCTGTCGGGCGCGACCGCGGTCGGCGTCACGACGACCTCGGCGCCGTACGCCGTGAGGACGTTGCGCTTGTCCTCCGAGACCTTGTCGGGGCAGACGAAGATGCACTTGTAGCCGCGCTGCTGCGCGACCAGGGCGAGCCCGACGCCGGTGTTGCCGGACGTCGGCTCGACGATCGTGCCGCCGGGCTTCAGCTTGCCCTCGCGTTCGGCCGCGTCGATGATGCGGGCCGCGATGCGGTCCTTCGAGGAGCCGCCGGGGTTCAGGTACTCGAGCTTCACGAGCACCGTGGCCGGGGTCACCCCCTCGGTCACGTGGTTGAGCTTGACGAGGGGCGTGTCGCCGACGAGGTCGGTGATGTGCTGCGCGTACTTCATGCCGGTGTTCTGTCCTTGGTGTGGATGGGCGTCGAGCGGCGCCGATCGGCGCGCGACGCGAGGAAGGGGGTCGCCTGCCTAGCGACGACAGCAACACCGGGGCGAGAAGCTCACCCGGCCAGCCTAGCGGGTGACGGATGCCGCGTGGCAGGCCCGGCTCGCGGCATCCGTCGACGCGCTCTCTGGTGTTCTCCCAGTCGCATGCGTTTGGATGATGGGAGATCCCCGTCAGGAAAGGCCACTCGTGACCACGCCCCCGCCCGGAAAGAAGCTCACCGTCAAGCAGCAGCGCGCAGCGGAGCGCGAACGCAAGCTCGAGGAGTTCAAGAAGCGCGAGGCGCGCATGAAGCGCAATCGCCGCATCGCCATCGGGGCGTCGCTCGCCGCCGGTCTCGCAATCGTCGCGCTCATCGTCACGACCGTCCTGCTCACGCCGCAGCGCCCGAGCTACACCGCCGGCGGCGAGGGCGTCGAGATCGACGGCGTCGAGACGTTCCAGAACGCGTCCGAGCACGTCGAGGGCGTCGTCGACTACGAGCAGACGCCGCCCGCGGGCGGCCAGCACAACCCGGCCTGGCTGAACTGCGGCATCTACGAGGAGCCCGTCCCGAACGAGAACGCCGTGCACTCCCTCGAGCACGGCGCGATCTGGGTGACCTACGACGCCGAGGCGCTCTCCGAGAGCGAGCTCGAGACGCTGCGCTCGAAGCTGCCCGGCACGTACGTGATCCTCTCGCCGTTCGAGGGCCTGCCCTCGCCCATCGTCCTCAGCGGATGGAACGTGCAGCTGCAGGTCGACGAGGCCGACGACCCGCGCATCGGCGAGTTCCTCGAGGAGTACTGGCAGAGCCAGAACGTGCCCGAGCCGGGCGCGCTGTGCACGGGCGCGATCGACGGTCCCGGCAAGGTGTCGTGACCGACCGCTCCACCGACACGCGGTCGAACGGCGGGGTCGGCCGCTGGGTGATCGTGCTCGCGGCATCCGTGGCGCTCGTCGTCGTGGCCGCCGTCGCGTTCTCGATCGGCCGGCTGTCGACGCTCGGCGACCCGACGCCCGCCAACGCGAGCGCCGAGGCCGGCTTCGCGCGCGACATGCAGGTGCACCACCAGCAGGGCGTCGAGCTCGCGATGATCGTGCGCGACGCGACCGACGACGAGGCCACCCGGCTGCTCGCGTACGACATCGCCACGGCGCAGGCGCAGCAGTCCGGCCAGATGTACGGCTGGCTCGCCGAGTGGGGCCTGCCCCAGGCCGGGCCCGAACCGTCGATGACGTGGATGACGCGGCCCGCCGCCGACGGCTCGCACGACGACCACGGCTCCGGAGACGGCGACGCCCCGGCCCACGAGCCGGGCGAGCCGATGCCGGGCCTCGCGACCCCGGAGCAGATCGAGGAGCTCCGCTCGCTCGAGGGCGTCGAGGCCGAGCGCGCATTCCTCGAGCTCATGATCGCCCACCACCGCGGCGCGGTGGAGATGGCCGAGGCCGTGCTCGCCCGGTCCTCCTACCCGGTGGTCGTCTCGCTCGCCGAGTCGATCGTGCGCAGCCAGGAGTCGGAGATCCGCCTCATGGAGGACATGCTCGCCGCGCGGTCGTAGCCCCGACTCAGCGGAAGTACTCGGGCCGGCTCACGGCCGTGTCGGAGACGAACATCACGCCCGATCCCGCCTCGAGCACCGGTCGGAGCCCGTCGACGAGGGTCTGCGCGCGGTCGGCCGGGACGACGGTGATGAGCAGCGTGAGCGCATCGCGGTCGTTGAAGAGCATCCGCCCGCCGTGGGCGCCGTGGTGGCCGAAGCCCGACACCCCGCCGAGCGCGGTGTAGCCCGTCGCGCCGATCGAGCGCATCAGCGCGGTCACGGCGTCGACCTCCGCGGTGGGGATGACGAGTTCGATCTTGGTCATGGGCGTGAGGCCGTCGATGGTCATGGGTGCTCCTCGGCGTGGACGGGTCGGGCGGGTCGGGGTTCGGTTCGTGCGGCGGGGTGCTCGGCGACCTCGCCGATGCCCTCGCGGGTCCAGCCGAGCGGCCCGTAGCGCAGCCACGGGTCGCGTTCGCCGGAGCGGACGCGGAGCGCGATCCAGCCGCCCTCGAGGAGGCCGCGGACGAGGCTCGAGCGGTCGACGATCTCGCACACGCACGCGACCGGCGCCTGCACGAACACCTGCAGCCGGACAGGCTCGTGGACCGCGCGGCGCCCCACGCCGACCGACTGCCAGGGCAGGCCGGTCCGGAGATCGCCGCCGTAGCCGGCCTGCACCGCGAGGTCGCCGACGACGTTGGCGAGCGGCTTCGGCCCGGCGCCCCAGCGGTCGGGGTCGACCGTGGAGGCGAGGTACTGGGCGTTGATCCACTGCGCGACGATCATGGGCGCGGTGAGGATCGTCTCGAGCGCGGCGCCGTCGGGGTCGGCGTCGGGCTCGTAGCTGTGCAGGAAGGCCCGGCGGCCCAGGTCCATCCCGCGCGTGGCGCGACGCGGCGCGACGATGAGCGCGGCGTTGCCGGCGAGGCCCCACTCGGGGTACGCCTCCGACCAGTCGGCGGCGCGCCGCTCGGCGTCGCCCGTGAGCGCGTCGACCCCGTGGGCAGCGGATGCCGCGTCGGGAGCGCCCGGCAGCGTGGCGAGCCGTTCCCGCAGCGAGGCGGCTCGCGCCGCCGCGAGCAGCTCGTCGCACCGCGCGAGGTCGGCGAGGTGCGAGGCGGGCACGGACCAGGGCTCGCACGTCGTGACGCGGTCGGTCACCGTGTCGTGCTCGACGGCGACGAACACGGTGTCCTCCGGCACCCGGATGCCGCGGGCGGCGAGGCCCGCGCGCGTGCCGGGGTCGTTGAGGATCGCGGCGGCGGCGCGCGCGTTGCTGCCGCCCGGGTGCCCGCCGCAGGCCCCGCAGTGCAGCGCCGACGCGAACGGGTTGTTGACGGTCGCGGCGCCGTGGCCGGCGAGCAGCACGAGCCGGGCGAACCCGTCGACGAGGCCCATCATCCGCAGCGCGGCCTCGGCGTAGGCGATCCGCTCGTCGAGCGCGAAGACGGCGTCGGCGTCGGCCCGCGTCGCCGGCCGGGCGGCACTGCCGCGCCAGGCCTCGACGAGGCGGCTCCAGCCGACCGGGGCCGCGGTGCGGGCCGCGGCCGCGAGGCCCATGGGCCAGCCCGCGGTCTCGGCGAGTGCGTACGGGGCGAGCGTGGAATCCTTCGTGCGCGCGACCACCGCGGAGGCGGCGGAGCGGGCGCGGACGCCGTCGAGGTACCGGGCGGCGCCGGCCGAGTCGGCGGCGAGCTCGGTGACGTCGCGGCGCGGTTCGAGCAGGACCGGGCAGGCGGCGGCGGGCGGGGCCCCGTCGAGGTCGTGCCAGCGCATGGCGACGGCGAAGAACCCGGCGAACCCGAGCGTCTCGACGACGACGCCGCTCCGGTCGGCCTCGCGCTCGAGCGCGCGACGCAGGCCCTCGGACCGCGGGTCGATGCAGAACACCGCCTGCGCGAGCGGCCGCGGCGACGGCTCGGCGTCGCGGTCGGAGGCGCGGTCGTCGTCACGCTCGTCCGCCGCGCGGACGCGAGGCGGGGCGAGGGTGCGCGCGGCGCTGCGATCGAGCGCCTCCTGCCAGATCGTGGTGCGCTCCTCGGGACGCACGAGCGAGAGCACCCGCCCGACCGTCGAGCGCGCGGTCGCGTCGTCGCGGTCGAGGCCCAGGCGGTCGAGGACCGCGTCCACCCGTCGGGCCTCCGCCGCCCCCGGGTCGCCGGCGCCGTCGCGGGACTCGGGGCGCGTCGGCAGCCCGGCGTGGGTCGCGGGCAGGAGCAGCCGCTCGTACGTCGCCCGCACGGCGACGAGGTCGACGAGGTCGATCGCGCGTCCGACGCTCGCGGCGTGGGCGACGTGACCGGCGAGTCCGGGCAACGCCGTCAGGTGTGCGCGCAGGAACCGGTCCGCGTCGTCGCCGAGCAGCCGCCAGTGCGCGAGCGCATCGGCGATCGCGTCCTCGGGGTGCACCGCGAGTCGACGGATGCCGCGGCGCACGCGCCGGGGAACCCACGGGTCGCGCGCCGCGAGCCGCTGCCAGGCGGGCCAGAACGCCTCGTGGCGCATCGGCGACCAGGTGCTGCTGCCGCTGCCGAGGTAGGCGGTGACCCACCGCAGCACGAGGTCGTCGACCCGTGCCGCGACGCGGGCGTCGACCGTCTCCGCGGGCGTCGCGAGCTGCCGCTCGGGCGCCGGCGCGGGCGGCGCCGCGACGAGGTCGGCGAGCAGGATGTCGGCGACGGCGAGGCCGTGCCGGCCGGGGCTCGGCGACCGCCGCTCGCGGTCGCGGGCCTCGGTGACGTGGCGTTCGAGGGCGCCGCGGC
>NZ_LQGY01000069.1 GCF_001620055.1 Agromyces sp. NDB4Y10
GCGGTCGCGGGCTCGGCGCCGTGCACCTCGCCGCGCGACAGCGTGGTGACGCTCGCCGTGTGCCCCGCCATCACCAGCGCGGGCCGTGCCGCCGCGGCGGCGCCGTCGCGTCCGGCGCCGAGCAGCACGTCGAGGCCGCGGCAGGCGCCCATCACGAGCGGCCCGGTCCAGCCGCGCTTGGCGACGAGGTCGTAGGTCCACACGGAGGCCGCGAGCGGCACGGCCACGGCGAGCGAGGACCGTCCGCCCGTGAGTCCCGCAACGGCGAGGCCCGCGACCGTGAGCGCTCCCGCGACGCCCACCGCGCCGCGACGGCTGATCCGCCCCGAGGGGATCGGCCGCTCGGGCCGTTCGACCCGGTCGAGCTCGGCGTCGGCCGCGTCGTTCAGCGCCATGCCGCCCCAGTAGAGCAGCACGGATGCCACGGGCAGCCCGAGCCGCGGCACGATCCCCGTGCGGCCGGCCGAGGCCATGCCCGCCGTCGCGTCGCCGACGACCGTGAGGCCGGCGGGCGCGCGCACCAGCTGCAGGAACGAGCGGAGGTCCACGTCAGGCCGCCTGCGTCGCGTTCCTCCGCACGGCGGTGCGCAGCGCCCACGAGACGAGCTCGTCGGCCTGGCGCGCGAACGCGTGCACGTCGCTGCCCCACGGGTCCTTGAAGAAGTAGCCGAGTTCGGGGACGGGCCCGACCAGACCGGCCTCGTCGGCGAGCGAGAGCAGGCGCGCGAGGTCGATGACGAGCGGCGCGGCGAGCGTCGAGTCGTAGGCGGTCCAGGTGGTCTGCAGGGTGATGCGCGTGTCGAGGAAGCCCTCGGCGTGCACGTGGTCCCACGCGGTCTTGACGTCGCCGAGGTCGGGGACGTTGTCGATGTGCAGCGGCGTGACCACGTCGTGGCCGAGCAGGTCGTGCAGGCCGCGGTTCTTCGACACGAGCTTGGACTGCACCGCGGCGGGGTCGGCGAGCGTGGCGCCGTCGCCGCCGCCCAGCAGGTTCGCGCCGGCCCATGAGAGCACGCGCATGCCGCGCGAGGCGAACATGGGCGCGAGCACCGTGCGGAGCAGGGTCTCGCCGGTCTTGCCGTCCTGTCCGGCGACGGGCACGCCGGCCTCGGCCGCGGCGTCCTGCAGCGCGGGGATGCCGAGCGAGATCGACGGGGTGAAGCACGCGTAGGGCGACCCCGCCTCGAGCGCGGCGAGCGCCGACAGGGTGCTGGAGGGCAGCAGGTCGCGGCCCGCCTCGTCGAGCGCGGCGTCGAGTGCGGCGCGGTCGTGGAACTCGGGCCGGTCGGCGGGGAGCGGCTCGGTGGAGGCGACGTCGATGACGACGACGCGGCGCAGGCCGTGGCGCTCACGGAAGGACCGGATGTCGTCGGCGCGCAGCCCGATCTCGCGCCGCTGGGAGCCGCGCGCCTCGCGCGGGACCAGCCGGATCTCGCCGTCGATGGCGTCGAGGCGCGCCGCGACCGCCTCGACGGTCGCGGGGGCGATCATGCCGCCGGCCGCGAGGCGGCGAGCACGCTCGAGCAGCGGGGTCTCGTCGACGTCGTGGCCGCCGACGACGAGGTCGGCGAAGGCGGGCAGTGCGACGTCGTCGAAGTCGGGGGCGGCGGTGGTGAGGCCGACCGGACGGATCCGCCCCTCGACCAGTGCGGCGAGCCCGATGGCCGCGGTCGTCGCGACGCTGCCGCGCGCGCCGACGAACCAGATCCCCGTACGTCCTTCGTTCATCGTCGAACCTCTCCGTTCCCGTCTGCACCGTTGCGCCGAGCCGTGGCGGCCCTGGGCCGCCGGTCCGACGCTAGCGGAGCTTGCATCCTTGGTCAAACACAAGTTGCGCATGAAGTGCGCAAACCCGATGTTTCATCATCGAAAGTCATGACGACCGGCCCGGGACCGCCCGCGCGATCACCTGCAGGTAGCCGTGCAGCCCGGCCGGCAGGCGGGCCGACTCGAGCGCCGAGACCGCTGCCGCCGCGTGCTCCACGATCAGGTCGCGGTGCGCCTCGAGCGCCCCGCACTCGCGGAGGATCACCCGGATCCGCTCGACGCCCGCCTCCGGCAGGTCCGCCCGGCCGACGTCGCGGTCGAGCACGCGGCGGGCCGCCGGATCCGCCGAGTCGAGCGCGAGCTGCAGCAGGGCGGTCCGCTTGCCGCCGCGCAGATCGGACGACACGGACTTGCCGGTTCGCGCCGGGTCGCCGAACACGGCCAGCTCGTCGTCCTTCAACTGGTAGGCCACCCCGAGATGACGCCCGTACGCCGACAGCCCGGACAGCACCGCGGCATCCGCCCCGCCCGAGGCGATCGCCCCCAGCCGCAGCGGCAGGACCACGCTGTACCGCGCCGTCTTGAGCTCGGCCGTGCGGACCGGCCGTGCCTCGTCGACGGGCTGCTGCTCGCCGCGCACGTCGAGCCACTCCCCCGCGATGGTGTCGTCGAGCGCGTCCAGCAGCTCGAGCGTGAGATCCGAACGGATGCCGGGCGCCAGCGCCGCGCCCGCGAGCGCCCGCACGCTCGCCCCGATCGCGAGGTCCCCCGCGAGCAGCCCCGCCGCCGACGCCTGCCGTTCGGCGATCCCCGGGGCATCGCCGTCGGCCGCCCGCGTGGCCCGCACCGTGCCGACCACGTTCGGCCGGCCGTGGCGGCGATCGTCGCCGTCGATGAGGTCATCGTGGATGCAGAGCCCGAGGTGCAGCAGCTGCACCGCACTGCCGAGGGCGTCGCAGACCGCCTCGGACGTGCCGCCGAGGCCGAGGTACGCGGCGCACGCGAGCCGGGCCCGCAGGTGCTTGCCGCCGCCCTGCACGGCGACGGCCGCGACGAGCTCGCCCGCCTCGGCACCCGCCGGCGTGGCGCGCAGGCGGCGCCAGGTGGCGGAGACCGATGCCGGCACGCGCCCCACGGCGCGCTCGACGAGGTCGCCCAGCGCCGGTGCCTCGGCGTCCGCGATGTCGCTGCGCTCACGCTGCCCGAGCGGCATGCGAGCCTCCTCTCCCCGGCGCCCCATCGCGCCGGTCCGAGCGTCGGCGGGTCCGGATCAGCCTTCGCCGCCGACGACCTCCACCCACGCGCCGTCGCCCTCCGAGCTGCGCTCGACCGCGTCGAGGACGCGCTGCACGTGCAGCCCGTCGGCGAAGGACGGGCTCGGCGACTGCCCGGCGGCGATCGCATCGACGAAGTCCTTGGCCTGGTTGGCGAAGCCGTGCTCGTAGCCGAGCATGTGACCGGCGGGCCACCACGCCGAGACCCAGGGGTGCTCCGGCTCGGTGACGATGATCTTGCGGAAGCCCTGCTCGCCGGCCGCGTCGGTGGCGTCGTAGAACTCGAGCGCGTTGAGGTCCTCGAGGTCGAACGCGATCGCGCCGGTCGACCCGGACACCTCGACCCGAAGCGCGTTCTTGCGCCCGGTGGCCATGCGCGACGCCTCGAAGGTGCCGAGCGCACCCGAGTCGAAGCGGCCGCGGAAGAAGGCCACGTCGTCGACGGTCACCTCGCCGTACTCGGCCGCGGGCGCACCGGACGACGCCGCGGCGATCGCGCCCGACGAGGATCCGCCGATCGGACGCTGGCGCACGAAGGTCTCGAGCACGCCCGAGACCCGGCCGAGCTGGAGGCCCGTCATGTACTCGGCGAGGTCGACCGCGTGCGCGCCGATGTCGCCGAGCGCGCCGGAGCCCGCCCGGTCCTTCTGCAGGCGCCAGGTCATGGGGCTCGCCGGGTCGATCAGCCAGTCCTGCAGGTACGACGCGCGGACGTGCCGCACCTCGCCGATCCGCCCGTCGGCGATGAGGCGCCGGGCGAACGCCGTCGCGGGCACGCGACGGTAGGTGAAGCCGAGCATCGAGCGGATGCCGCGCTCGGCGGCCGCTTCGGCGACCCGGGTCATGCCCTCGGCCTCGGCGGACGAGTTGGCGAGGGGCTTCTCGCAGAGCACGTGCTTGCCCGCCTCGAGGGCGGCGATCGCGATCTCCGCGTGACTGTCGCCGGGGGTGACGATGTCGACGACGTCGATGTCGTCGCGCTCGACGACCTCGCGCCAGTCCGTCGACGATTCGCGCCATCCCCACTTCTCGGCCGCGGCCTCCACGCTCTGCGGGTTGCGACCGACGAGGACGTCCATCGAGGGCTGGACGGGGAGGTCGAAGAATCTCGGGGCGACGCGCCATCCCTGCGAGTGGGCGGCTCCCATGAAGCCGTTGCCCACCATCGCGACGCGGAGCAGTTCACGCATGCGGATCGAAGCCGCCTTTCAGGTGTAGGGAAGGCTGGGCGCCCTGCCGGGCGCCCAGCCTGTGGATCGGGTCAGGACTCGAATGCGAAGTCGATGTAGTCGTCGACGTTGTCCTTCGTGACGACCGGCGCGTCGAGCACGATGCGGTAGGGAACGCTCGGCGTGTACAGGTCGCCCATGGTCTTCGACTGCGCGATGAGGCGCGCCAGCGCGATGCCGTCGGCGGCCTGCGTCGACGGGTAGATCACGGTGGCCTCGAGGACCGAGTCGCCGGACTCGATCGCGCGCATGGCGTTCGCGCTGCCCGCACCGCCGACCATGAAGAACTCGTCACGTCCGGCGGCGTCGATCGCCGCGAGGACGCCGACGCCCTGGTCATCGTCGTGGTTCCAAATCGCGTCGATCTGCGGAGCGGCCGAGAGCAGCTGCGAGGTGACCGCCTCGCCGCCCTGGATGGTGAAGTCCGCTGCGACGCGGTTGTTCACCTCGAGGCCGCACTCGGAGAGCGCGTCGGCGAAGCCGCGCGAGCGGTCCTGCGTCAGCGGCAGCGAGTCGATGCCCGCGATCTCGGCGACCACGGCGTCGGGCTGGTCGCCCAGGCGCTCGCAGATGTAGCTGCCGGCCGAGACGCCCATGCCGTAGTTGTCGCCGAGGATCGTGGCGCGCGCGGCGGCGGGCGACGAGAACTCGCGGTCGACGTTGATGACCGGGATGCCGGCCTCCATGGCCTTGGTCGCGGCCTCGGTGAGCGCGGCGCCGTCGGTGGGCAGCAGCACGATCGCGTCGACGCCCTCGTTGACGAACGTCTCGACCTGGCTGATCTGGAGGTTGGCGTCGTTCGTGCCCTCGGCGACGCGCAGCTCGACGTCGGGGTAGCTCTCGGCGGCGGCGATCGCGGCCGAGTTGATGGCACCCAGCCAGCCGTGGTCGGCGGCGGGACCCGAGAAGCCGATGACGACCGTGTCGCCTGCCTCCGCGTTCTGCTCGGCCGAGCCCTTGTTCTCCACGACGGCGGACTCCGAGCCGCCGGCGGTGCAGCCGGCCAGCAGACCGGCGACGGCGAGCGAGGCGCCCGCCATGACCAGGGTGCGGGCGCGGGAAGTGCGCGTGACACTCATTGTTGTTGTCCTCTCATTGGATGTGACGCATCGCCGCCAGATGGACCCCATCCGCCGGGGGTGTGTCGCACCCACGAACCGAGTCCACGCTGACGTGCGGCGAGCGTAACAGAAGATCGCGGCTCGTGCGCAACTTATGTTTGGACATCGGCAAAAGTGCCATCGGGCTCCGGATGGCGCCGTGCCCCTCGAACACGGGCCAGACGCGTCATCCGAAGCCCTCAGGGCTTGCGCCATCGCGAGTTGCAGTTATGCTGTGCGAGTGATCAAAGACGACCATTCTCCGGCATTACTCCGCATGAGCGGCATCTCGAAGGCCTTCTCGGGCGTTCAGGCGCTCAATGGCGTCGACCTCGAGATCGTCGCCGGCGAGGTGCACTGCATCCTCGGCCAGAACGGCGCGGGCAAGTCCACGCTGATCAAGACGCTCGCCGGCGTGCACGCCCCCGATTCCGGAACCATCGTCTGGAACGGCGAGGAGGTGGCGCTCTCCTCCCCGCAGGACGCCATCGACCTCGGCATCGCGACGATGTACCAGGAGCTCGACGTCGTCGACGGGCTCACCGTCGCCGAGAACATCTTCCTCGGCCACGAGCTCGCCGTCGGCGGGTTCACCCGGTCCGGCGAGGCCAACGCGCGCGCACGCCGACTGCTCGAGCGCCTCGGCCACGGCACCCTCCCGCCCACGCGCGAGGTGGGATCGCTGAGCGCGGCGAACAAGCAGATCGTGAGCATGGCCCGCGCCCTGTCCCACGACACGAAGCTCATCATCATGGACGAGCCCTCCGCGGTGCTCGACAGCGAGGAGGTCAAGAACCTCTTCCGCGTCGTGCGCGAGCTCACCACCGCCGGGATCGCCGTCGTCTACATCACCCACCGCCTCGAGGAGATCCGCGAGATCGGCGACCGCATCTCGGTGCTGAAGGACGGACGGAGCACGGCGAACGGACTCCCCGTCGGCGACACCCCCACGTCCGAGCTCATCCGCCTCATGACGGGACGGTCGGTGGCCAACGTCTTCCCGCCCGCCGTCCCCGTCCCCGGCGATGCCGAGGTCCTCCTCGACGTGCGCGACCTCGGGCTCGACGGCGTCTTCGAGGACGTGAGCTTCACGGTCCGGGCCGGTGAGATCGTCGGGCTCGCCGGCCTCGTGGGCTCCGGCCGCTCCGAGATCCTGGAGACCGTCTACGGCGCGCGGCGTGCCACCTCCGGCACGGTCCGCGTGAAGGGCCGCCAGCTCCGTCGCGGTTCCGTCCGCGACGCCGTGCGCTCGGGCATCGGGCTCTCACCCGAGGAACGCAAGAGCCAGGGCCTGCTGCTCGACGAGCCCATCTACCAGAACGTGACGCTCTCGTCGTTCGCCCGATACGCCCGCGGCGGGTTCGTCAACGAGAAGGCGGAGCGACGCGTGGCGACCGAGCAGATCTCGGCGCTGCAACTCCGGCCCGCCGATCCGGACCGTCCCGCCCGGACCCTCTCGGGCGGCAACCAGCAGAAGATCCTGCTGGCCCGCTGGCTCGTCAACCGCACTTCCGTGCTGCTGCTCGACGAGCCGACCCGCGGCGTCGACGTCGGGGCGCGCGCCGAGATCTACGCGCTCATCCGCCGGCTCGCGGCGAACGGCGACGCGGTCGTCATCGTCTCGAGCGAGATCGAGGAGGTGCTCGGCCTCGCCGACACCGTGCTCGTCATCGCCGATGGGCGGGTGCTCAGCACCGTGCAGGCAGATCAGATCGACGAGCACCGCGTGCTCGACCTCATCATGGAAGGAACCGCCGCGTGAGCGAGCAGCAGACCATCACCCCCGCCGAGCCCGCCCCCGCGAGCGAGACGGCCGCCCCCGCGTCGCGCCGCTTCGACGCACGCGCCCTCCTCAGCGGCTCCGTCGGCCGCAACCTCGGCCTCATCCTCGCCCTCGCCGCGCTCTTCGCGGTGGGCGCGATCACGGCCGGCGACCGCTTCACCGCGATCGACAACATCCTCGTCATCCTGCGGCTCGCCTCGATCATCGGGGTCATCTCGATCGGCATGACGTTCGTCATCATCGGCGGCGGCATCGACCTGTCGGTGGGCTCGGTCATGGGGCTCGCCTCGGTCGTGGCCACCCTCTCGGCCGTGCAGGCCGCGGCGGAGAGCTCGACCTGGGTCGTGATGGTCTTCGTCGCCCTCGCCGTCGGCCTGGCCGCGGGCTTCATCAACGGCTTCGTCATCGCGTACGGCAAGGTCGTGGCGTTCATGGCGACCCTCGCGATGCTCGTCGCCGCGCGCGGTCTCGCCGAGATCCTCGCCAACCGCCAGACCCAGGTCGTGCGCGTGCCGGAGTTCCAGCAGTTCATGAACCTCGACCTGCTCGGCATCGACATGCTCATCTGGATCTTCATCCTCGTCGCCGGCGCCGGCTGGATCCTGCTGAACCGCACGACCTTCGGCCGCCGCACCGTCGCGGTCGGCGGCAACCGCGAGGCGGCGCGTCTCGCCGGTGTCGCGGTCCGGCGCCACACCATGTACCTCTATGCGCTCGCGGGGCTCACCGCCGGCATCGCGGCCATCATGAT
Source organism: Agromyces sp. NDB4Y10 (assembly GCF_001620055.1). GTDB lineage: Bacteria > Actinomycetota > Actinomycetes > Actinomycetales > Microbacteriaceae > Agromyces > Agromyces indicus. The sequence goes on from NZ_LQGY01000069.1 coordinate 7,905, forward strand.
CCTCGGCCGCACCACCGCGGGCACGTCGACGCACGGCACGCTCTACGAGCTCGACGCGATCGCCGCGGTCGTCGTCGGCGGCACGCTCCTCGCGGGTGGCCGGGGCACGATCACCGGCACGGTGTTCGGCGTGCTCATCTTCGCGACGCTCACCAACGTGTTCACGCAGAACAACCTCTCCACCTCGGTCCAGGCGGTGGCGAAGGGCGTGATCATCGTGGTGGCGGTGCTGCTCCAGCAGCGCTTCTCGGGCCAGAACACGCGATCGCACTAGACCGGGCCCGGAGGGGCCCCGACCCGGCAATCGCATGCGAAGTCATGGGAGTTCCGCCACCGCATATGGGAGAATCGGCATATGAATGACAGAAGTCCGGGCGACGTGCGACCCCATGTGAATGCGCTGGGGTCCACGGCGATGAGCGATCTGTTCCAGATCCTCCGCGACGGGCAGCCGCGCACCCGCAGCGAACTCGCCGCGATCACCGGACTCGCGCGCACGACGGTCGCCATGCGCATCGACGCGCTCACCGACCTGGGCCTCGTCGGCCCGGTCGGCGAGGCCGCGTCGACCGGCGGCCGGCCCTCCTCCCTCTTCGCCATCACGGCGAGCGACCGCTACGTGATCGGCATCGACATCGGCGCCTCGCATGTGCGTGCCGCGCTGAGCGACATCACGGGTCGCATGCTCGAGGAGACCAACTCGACCATCGCGGTCGCGGAGGGTCCGCGCGTCGTCCTCGACGCGGCGATCGCCGCCTCCCGCGAGCTGATCCAGCGCGCCGGACGCCGCATCGACGACCTGCTCGCCATCGGCATCGGCCTCCCGGGCCCCGTCGAGTTCAGCACGGGCCGTCCGATCAACCCGCCGATCATGCCGGGGTGGGACCGCTTCGACGTGGCGGGGTGGATCCGGCAGGAGCTCGACGTGCCCGTGCTCGTCGACAACGACGTCAACATCATGGCCCTCGGCGAGCGCGAACGCGCCTGGCCCGACGTCGACCACCTCCTGTTCGTCAAGATCGCGACGGGCATCGGCGCGGGTGTCATCTCCGGCGGCTTCCTCCAGCGCGGCGCGCAGGGCACCGCCGGCGACATCGGGCACGTCTACGTCTCCCGCGGCGCCGAGATCGCCTGCAACTGCGGCAACTTCGGATGCCTCGAGGCGCTCGCCTCGGGCAGCGCGATCGCGCGTTCGCTCACCGCCGCCGGCATCCCCGCCCAGAACTCCCGCGACGTGGTCGACCTCGTCAAGAACGGCAACGTCAACGCCATCCAGGCGGTCCGCCAGGCCGGGCGCGACGTCGGCGAGGTCCTCACCACCTGCGTCAGCCTCATGAACCCGTCGGTGATCGTGCTGGGCGGCGCGATGGCCGAGGCCGGCGAGCACCTCATCGCCGGCGTGCGCGAGGTCGTGTACCGCCGCTCGATGCCGCTCGCGACCGAGGCGCTGCACATCACGCTCTCCCAGACGGGCGCCGACGCGGCCGTCCACGGCGCGACGATGCTCGCCATCCACCACTCGCTCTCCCCCGCCAACATCGAGGCGATGATCGCGCAGTCCGCGGGCGGCGCCGGCCTCCGCGCCGTCAAGTAGCGACGCGCACGCCGTCCTCGCGGCGCGGCGGACGCCGCACATACCCCGCGTCTTGGGGACTGCCCCCGCCCGTCGGCGGCGAGTAGCGTCGCAGGACCGCGCCCGGCCGGAGCGACCCGAGCCCCGGACCCACGGGAGCGGCGGAGGCGCACCCCGCCGGCGCTCCCGCCCGTGCGGTGGAGGGCGGAACCATGAGGCGCTGGATCGCCACGATCGCCGCGGCGACGTTCATCACGGCGGGCCTCGCCGCAGCCCCGGCTGCGGCCACCCCGAAGCCCGAACCGGATCCGCGGGCCACCTCGGTGCCACGGCCCCCCGAGCCGCCCGGCCGACCCGACGACCCGCCGCGCGACCAGGGCCCGCCGGAAGAGCCGAGCGAGGTGCTCGAGGACCTCCGGGCTCCGACCGACGTCGACCGGTCCCTCGAGGCCGGGATCCAGGCGGCCCCCGTCACCAACCGCATCGTCGGCACGGCGCTGGCCGCCGGCGGCACCGGCTCGGTGCGCGCGGCCACGCTGAACACGACGGCATCGGTCACCGATCGCACGGCGCAGCGGGCCGGCGGCGCCGACCGCTACGCCACGGCGATCGCCCTCAGCTCCCTGCACTTCACCGCCGGCGCGTCGGACGTGTTCATCGCCGGCGGCGAGACCTTCCCCGACGGCCTCTCGGCGGCCACCGTCGCGGGTGACCGGGGCGGCCCGGTGCTGCTGACCAGGGCCACCGCGCTGCCCTCGGGCGTCGCCGCCGAACTGGCCCGGCTCGCGCCGAAGAACATCTGGATCGTGGGCGGCACCGGTGCCGTCAGCGCGGGCGTCGCGTCGGCCGTGCAGCAGGCCGTGCCGACCGCCGGGGTCGAGCGCCTCGCCGGTGCCGACCGGTACGCCACCGCGGCGGCGCTCTCGAAGCGCTTCTTCCCCAGCCGTCCGCCGGCCGCGTTCGTCGTCAGCGGCAACGACTTCCCCGACGCCCTCGGTGCCGGTCCGGCCGCCGCCCAGCAGGACGCCCCGACGCTCCTCGTCGCCGCCAACTCCGTGCCCAAGGCCACCGAGACCGAGCTCGCGCGCCTGCGACCGCCCGTCGTGTACATCGCCGGCGGCACGGGCGTCGTGAGCGACACGGTCGCCTCGCGCATCCGCTCGCTCACCGGCGGCCAGGTGGTGCGCGTGGCCGGCGCCGACCGGTACGCGACGGCCGCCGCCATCGCGGATCGCTTCTTCACGCCGACGACCAGCCGGGTCGTGCTCGCCTCCGGCCTGGCATTCCCCGACGGCCTCGGCGCGGGCGCCGTCGCGGGCGCCTCGGCCAGTCCGCTGCTCCTCGTCGACGGGGTCGACGTGCCGCCGCGCGCGACGCTCGACGCCGCCCGGCGTGTGTCCTGGTGGCTGCCCGACGACGGCCGCGTCATCCGCTACACCGTCGTCGCCCACCCCGACGACGACTTCGCGGCGTGGTCGCTCCTCGGCCAGCCCGACCCGCGCCGGTACGACGTGGTGATCGTCCTGACGACGGGCGAATCGAGCGGCTTCTGCACGGGCCAGCCGGTGAACAACCAGTGGATGAACCAGCAGTACCTGCCGCAGCCGCAGCCGACCGGGGTGCAGTACTCCGACCGGTGCATCAAGCACCGCATGGACAGTTGGCGGGTCTTCATGGACGGCACGGATGTCGGACCGGTCGGTTCGTGGCAGCGGTTGACCGGCGGCCCCGTCTCGCTCGGCGGGCGCGAGCTGCCGATCCCGCAGCGGCGGTCGTCCTCCGGTGCGGTCGAGCCGGCCGACTACTTCGACCTCTCGGTGGGGGCGGATGCCGCATTCGTGTCGTTCGACATGGGAGCGCTGCTGCCCGACGAGGTGCTGTGGGCGATCCAGACCACGCGCGGACTGGTCGACCGCTTCCCGACCCAGGTCGAGGGCGACGTCGTCGGCGCCGCGTTCTACAACGACGCGGGCACGGGCTACGCCAACACGAGCGCCGACCACAAGGCGGTGTACGACGCGCTGGGCCGCAACGACCTCGGGATGCCGGGCAGCCAGTACTCGTCGGTCGGCCACGCCCAGTCCGGGCGGGCGTTCGGCGCCACGGTCACCGGGTACTGCGGGTTCATGTGCCACCCGGCCGCGTCCGCGCCGTGGAAGGGGTCGATGGGGCACTTCCAGTACTCGTACGGCTGGTTGTCGCACGGCTACTGGACCCCGGGCACCGTCGACGCGCATGCGGGCTTCTCGCAGTACCAGTCCTTCGCGAAGTGGTACTGACCGGCGCGCGGTCCTCGCGGCGGCGCACGACGGCGGCCGGGGGTACCGTGGTGGGGTGACCCAGCCGTTCGCCCTCTTCGACCTCGAGGGCGGTGAGATGCGCGCCGCGACGCTCGCGCCGCAGCGGCATCCGCACGAGCAGCGCGTGGTCGCCGATGCCGGTGACCGGGTGGCCTGGCTGCGGGCCCGCTCGCGGGGCGTGACGGCGACGGATGCCGCGAAGCTCGCGTCTGCGGCATCCGTGCGGGCTGCGGCGAACGAGAAGCTGTACGGCACGCGCGGCCGCGGATTCGGCGGCAGCCGCTTCACCGACCACGGGCGCGAGCGCGAACCGGTGATCGCCTCGTGGGTGCTGCGCGAGCACGGGCTGGCTCCGTCGGCGCTGCTGTTCCACGCCGAGGCCGAGCGTCGCCACCTCGCGACGCCCGACGGCCTGCGCGTGGCGCCGAACGGCGCGCTCGAGCTGTGCGAGATCAAGACCACGTCGAAGCCGTGGCGCGGCATTCCCCGCAGCTACCTGCGCCAGGTGTGGTGGCAGCAGTACGTGCTCGGCGCGGAGCGCACGCTCGTCGTGTGGGAGCAGCACGACGGGTTCGTGCCGATCGGCGACCCGCAGTGCCGCTGGGTCGATCGCGACGAGAACCAGGTCGCGATGCTCGTGCGCCTCGCCAACCTGCTCCTCGAGGCGATCCGGCCGCAGCCGGGTGCCGTCGAGGCGGGCGGCTTCCGCGAGTCGCCCGATCGTTCCTTCTACCGTCCGGGGCCGCTCGCGTGAGGTTCGTGCTCCTGCACGGGCTCGGCGCCGACCGCGCGCAGCCGCTCGACCTGGTCGGGCCCGTGCTCGACGGGCTCGGCGTGCCCGCGAGCGACGTCGTCGCGCCCGACGTCCGCGCGCACGGCGCGTCGACGGTCGTCGGCGAACCGGCCGACTTCGCGCTCGACCGGCTGGCCGACGAGGTCGCCGCCGTCGCGCGCCACGCGGCCGGGGCCGACGAGCCGGCGACGATCGTCGGCATCTCGATGGGCGCCGCCATCGGGCTGCGGATGTGCCTGCGCGGACTGCTCCCGGTCGAGCGCGCGGTGTTCGTGCGGCCCGCGTTCGACGACCGGTCCCTCCCGGAGCACCTGCGCGCCTTTCCCGTGATCGGCGAGCTGCTGCGCGAGTCCGGACCCCGCGACGGCGCCGAGCGGTTCCGCCGCACCGAGCCCTACCTGCGGGTCGCGCGCGAGTCGCCCGCGGGCGGGCGCGGCCTCCTGTCGCAGTTCACGTCGACGGATGCCGCCCGCCGGGCGATCCGCCTCGTCGAGATCCCGCGCAACCGCGCCTTCGACGGCGAGTCCGAGCTCGGCGGGCTCGCCGGACGCGGCATCCGTTCGCTCGTGGTCGGCGCGCCGCGCGACCCGGTGCACCCGTTCGCGCTCGCCGAGCGGTGGGCGGGCGCCCTGGGCTCGCCGCTCGCGCGGGTGCCGGCGCGCGACGACGGACAGGCGGCGCAGACCACCGCCCTGCGCGACGCGGTCGGCCGGTGGCTCAGCGGGTCGTGACCGGCTCGGACCGGTCGTCGTCGGTCCCGGCGGACCGACCTCGCGCGGCCAGGGCGTGCGACTCAGCGCCAGGATGCCGGCCCCGACGAGCAGGATGAAGGCGGCGATGGCGATGACGTACACCGCGACCCCGCCGTACCCCGCCTCCTGCGCCGGGTTGAGGAACGGGTACGGGTACCAGCCGGCGATCGGACCGCGGACCAGGGTGTAGACGACCCAGACGAGCGGGAACAGCGCGATCGTCCAGAGCCGCTGCCACGGGATGGGATGCCGCCCCGGCGCGAGCACCCAGTCGAGCAGCACGTACAGCGGCGCCCACACGTGCAGGATCTCGTTCGACCACGGCACCGTGGTGGCCTGGTCGAGGGAGATCTGGCGGAGCAGCAGGTTGTAGACGACGAACGTGGTGGTCATGTAGGTCACCGCGCAGGCGCGCACGAGGTTGAACCACCCCGGATCCTCCGGGCGGGTGAACGCGATCCACGCGCCGACCGCCAGGAGCACCGCCGTGAGGGCGTTCGAGAGGATGGTGAAGAAGCTGAAGAAGTTCACGACGAACGCGGCTCGGTCGGGAACCATGCCCCACGACACGACGAACTGGCCGACGACGGCCACCACGATCGCGGCCGCGACCAGCAGCCTCAGGACCCCGAACAGCGCGCGCATGCGTTCCCTCCCGACTCCCCCGGTGGTCGCAGCCTAGGGCGGCGCGCGGAGCGTTCGGCTGGGAAACCCCCTGAAGTCCCGGGCTCGGCCGGCGGACGCGATCGGTCGGATCGCGCCCGGCGAAGCGACGATCCGCGTCCGGCGTATCTCCAGTGAACGCCCAGCGAGCAGGCGGGGCGGCTCGGCTAGCGTCGAGCCATGAGCGCCGCGCCGTCCATCGTCTGGTTCCGCGACGACCTGCGGGTGGCCGACCATCCGGCGCTGCACGCGGCGGTCGAGCGCGGCGAACCGGTCGTGGCGGTGTACGTGCTCGACGAGGAGTCGCCCGGGATCCGTCCGCTCGGCGGCGCGGCGCGCTGGTGGCTGCACCACTCGCTCGCGTCCCTCGCCGACGACCTGCGCGAGCTCGGCGTGAAGCTCGTGTTGCGGCGCGGGCCGGCGGGACGCGTCATCCGCTCGCTCGTCGACGAGACCGGGGCGGGTGCCGCGTTCTGGAACCGCCGCTACGGCGGCGCCGAGCGTGAGGTCGACACCGACCTGAAGTCGTCCCTCGCCGAGGCGGGCCTCGAGGTGCGCAGCTTCGCCGGGTCGCTGCTGTTCGAGCCGTGGACGATCCGCACCGGCTCCGACACCCCGTTCTCGGTGTTCACCCCGTTCTGGAAGGCGTGCCTCGCGGCCGACGAGCCGCGGCATCCGCTGCCCGCCCCGTCGCCCGGCGACCTCACCGGGGTCGGCGGCGCGTACGGACGCGGCGGCCCGGCGAGCGACGACCTCGACGAGTGGGCGCTGCTGCCCACGAAGCCCGACTGGGCGGGCGGCATCCGCGACACCTGGGAGCCCGGCGAGGCCGCCGCGCACGCGCGCCTCGACGAGTTCCTCGAGGACGACCTGCGCGATTACGCGAAGGGTCGCGACCGGCTCGACCGGCAGGTGACGAGCCGACTGTCGCCGCGGCTGCGCTGGGGCGAGCTGAGCCCGCACCAGGTCTGGCACGCCACGCGCGAGCGCGCCGCCGGCACCGAGGGCGCGCGCAAGTTCCTCTCCGAGGTCGGCTGGCGCGAGTTCGCGTGGCACATCCTGTTCCACTTCCCCGACCTCGCCACCAAGAGCTGGCGCAGCGAGTTCGACGCGTTCCCCTGGCCGAGGCTGAAGCCGTCCGCGCTCACCGCGTGGGAACGGGGTCGCACCGGAGTGCCGGTCGTCGACGCCGCCATGCGCGAGCTCTGGCACACGGGCGTCATGCACAACCGCGCCCGCATGATCTCGGCGTCGTTCCTCATCAAGAACCTGCTCATCGACTGGCGCCGCGGCGAGGAGTGGTTCTGGGACACCCTCGTCGACGCCGACCACGCCAACAACCCGTTCGGCTGGCAGTGGGTCGCGGGCTCCGGGGCGGATGCCGCACCGTACTTCCGCATCTTCAACCCCGAGCTGCAGCGCGAGAAGTTCGACCCCGACGGCGCCTACGTGAGCCGGTGGGTGCCCGAGTACGGCACCGACGACTACCCGGAGCCGATCGTCGACCTCAAGGCCACCCGCGACGCGGCCCTCGCCGCGTACGAGCAGGTCAAGGCAGCACGCTGATCGGCCCGGTCGCGGGCGGCGCGTCCTCGGCGAGGGGCCGCTCGAGCACGTAATCGTGCTCCAGCCGGTCGCCCACCCGGAACCGCTTCGTGCCGACGACCTCGAACCCCTGCTTCTCGTAGAAGCGGATGGCGCGCCGGTTCTCCTGGTTCACGCCGAGCCAGACGACGGATGCCGCGGCGCGGGCCGCCGCGTCGAGGGTGGTCTCCATGAGCGCGCCGGCGACGCCCGCGCCGTGCACGGCGGGGTGCACGTACATCTTGCTGAGCTCGATCGCGGGCCGCGCGGTGACGGATGCCGCGGCATCCGCATCGGCCGGGACGCCGCCCGGGGTCGACACCAGCATCGACCAGCCGATGAGCCCGCCGGTCGCCACGACCGCCTCGGACGCGGCGAGCGCGGCCCCCGCCGGCGAGTCGTCGGGTTCGGCGACGTACAGGGTGCGGTCCGGATCGGCGAGGTACCCGGTGAAGTGCGGTTCGGTCAGGTGCCCGGCGATGAAGTCGGCGATCGACTCGGCCGTGGTCGAGGGCGGGCAGGCGAGCGGGAACGTCACGGCGGCGAGCCGCGCGAGCGCCTCGGCGTCGGCGGGCCTCGCGAGGCGGGTGCGTACGTTCACGCCTGCGACGCTACCGGGCGGCGGGCGCGAACGGCAGGGCCGCGCGGCAGCGGGCGCCGACGAATCGCCCTCGACGCCCGGCGGCGTCGCGTGAGAAGGTGTCGTCATCCGGCGGTCGACGGGGCACCGCCCGGGCGGAGGGGGTTCGGATGTCGGGAGTGCTGGCGGCGTCGGTCGATGGTCGGTCGTTCACGACGAGCGCGGGTGAGGGCGCGCCCACGGGCACGCTCGTCCGGCTCGAGACCACGGATGGCGCGTGGCTCGGGCTCGTCGAGGCGGCGTCGTCCGACGGCGCGGAGGTCGGACGCGTGCTCGGCGTGCTCGGCGAGGACGGCGAGCTCGACCAGCGGTCGGATGCGCCGTTCCGCAACGCGCACGTGAAGCCCGCGGACGCGGCATCCGTCGACGCCCTGCACCGCGCCTCGCACGCGACGCTCGAGATCGGCTCGATGCTGGCCTCGCCGGGACCGGCGAAGCTCATCGGCACGCGGTTCAACCGGCACACGTTCTGGTGCGGGCAGTCCGGCTCGGGCAAGACCTACGCGCTCGGCGTGGTGCTCGAGCAGCTCCTCGCCCACACGGCCCTGCCGATCGTCGTGTTCGACCCGAACTCCGACTTCGTGCGGCTCGGCGAGCTGCGCGACGGCGTGAGCGGGCCGGATGCCGCCGCGCTCGCCTCGCGCAACGTGCGCGTGCTGCGGCCCAACGGGCCCGACCCGCTCCTCGTGCACTTCCGCTCGCTGCCGATCGAGGCGAAGGCGGCGATCCTGCGGCTCGACCCCGTGGCGGACGCGCGCGAGTTCAACACGCTGCTGCACTCCGACGAGGTGGCGACCGCCCTCGACAAGGACGCGCTGCTCGGCGAGCTGCGCGCCTCCGACGACCCGGGCCGGCAGGCGCTCGCCACCCGCATCGAGAACCTCGGCATGCTCGACTGGGAGGTGTGGGCGGGGCCGCGCACGCCCGTGAACGAGATCGTCGCCGAGCGGCCGGATGCCACGGTGCTCGACCTCGGCGGCTTCTCGACGCCCGACCAGCACCTCTCGGTCGCGATCTCAGTGCTGGACGACCTGTGGGCGCGGCGCGCGGAGCGCCGCCCCGTGCTGCTCGTGATCGACGAAGCGCACAACCTCTGCTCGCCCGACCTCGTGACGCCGCTCGCCGTCGCGGTGCGCGAGCGGATCATCCAGATCGCGGCGGAGGGCCGAAAGTACGGGCTGTGGCTGCTGCTGTCGACGCAGCGCCCGTCCAAGATCCACCCGGGGATCATCTCGCAGTGCGACAACCTCGCCGTGATGAAGATGAGCTCGCCCGGCGACCTCGCACAGCTCGGGTCGTACTTCGGCGTCGCGCCGGCCGGGCTGCTGGCGATGTCGCCGTGGTTCCGCCAGGGCGAGGCGCTGTTCGCCGGCGGGTTCGTCCCCGCCCCCACGCTCGTGAAGATGGGCTCGCGCCTCACCCCCGAGGGCGGCGGCGACGTCGGCGTCCCCCTGCGGTGACGTCGATCCCGCTCACGCGGACGAGCCCGGCCGCAGGCTGCCGAGCGCCGACGCGTCGCCGAGCTTCGACCTGGTGATCACGCTGAGCTTCCCGTTCGTCTCGAGCACCACCGCGGCGATGTCGTCCAACCCGCCGGACCCCGACGCGCGGATCGCCTGCAGCACCTCCGACTCCGCGAGTCGGTTGCGCTCGAGCGCGACCCGGTCGAGCTCGCCGTCCCACACCACGAGCGTCGGTGAGGCGGTCACCGCCTCCCGGAGCCGCTCGGACCGAGATGAGGCGAACGCCACGACGAGTTGGAGCAGGGCGAGCAGCGCGAGCGCGGCGGCCCCCTCGATGAACGACACCTCCGACGAGAGGAGGATCGTCGCCAACGTCGATCCGAGTGCGACGGTGACGATGAAATCGAACGCATTGAGCTGACCCAGCGTCCGCTTCCCGGAGACCCGCAGCACGATCACCAGCGTGACGTACGCGGCCGCTCCGACCAGCAGCACCCGGGCGACATCCCCCCACGAGTCGAACCACATGTCCTGCTCCCTCCGTCGCGCCCGCGTGGGAACGCTACGTGCGGTGGCACGGGACCGCCACCGGGTGGTGGCTCGGCGTCGCCGCCCGTACCCTTCGCGTCGGGACACCGTCGGCGGCGGCAGGGCGACGACGAACGGATGCCGCGGGGGCAGGGCCCCGCGGCATCCGCTCGTCTCGACCGCTCAGAGGAACCGGGCGTACGCCCCCACCGTCAGGAACGTCGGGAACTCCGGCTCCAGCGCGACCGACCGGAACACCGAGATCGCGTCGTCGAACCGGTCGCCCTCGAAGCGGGGCAGGTCGGCCACGGCCTTCGCCATGATCCGCACGATCGACGTCTGGTCGATGCGCGTGCCCTCGGCGGTGACCGTGTTGTCGTGCAGCCACTGCCACACCTGCGAACGCGAGATCTCCGCGGTCGCGGCGTCCTCCATCAGGTTGTCGATCGCCGCCGCCCCGGTCCCGCGGAGCCACGACTCGATGTACCGGATGCAGATCGAGATGTTGTCGTACACGCCCGCCTCGGTGACCTCGCCGCCCACCGACGGGATGTCGAGCAGCTGCGCCGCCGTCACCTCGACGTCGTCACGGAGCCGGTCCACCTGGTTGGGCTGCTCCCCCAGCACCGCGTCGAACTCGGCGCGCGCCGTGGGGATGAGGTCGGGGTGCGCGACCCACGTGCCGTCGAAGCCGTCGGTCGCCTCGCGGCGCTTGTCGGCCGACACCGCGGCGAGCGCACGCTCGGTGACCTCGGGGTCGCGACGGTTCGGGATGAACGCGCTCATGCCGCCGATCGCGTGCGCGCCCCGCTTGTGGCAGGTCTGCACGAGCAGTTCGGTGTAGGCCCGCATGAACGGCACCGTCATGGTGATCGACTTGCGGTCGGGCATCACCCAGCGGCGGCCGCGCGAACGGAACGTCTTCACGATCGAGAAGATGTAGTCCCAGCGGCCGGCGTTGAGGCCCGCGCAGTGGTCGCGCAGCTCGTAGAGGATCTCGTCCATCTGGAACGCGGCCTGGATCGTCTCGATGAGCACGGTCGCGCGGATGGTGCCCTGCGGGATGCCGAGCTCGTCCTGCGCGAAGGCGAAGATGTCGTTCCAGAGCTTCGCCTCGCGGTGCGACTCGAGCTTCGGCAGGTAGAAGTACGGGCCGCGACCCTGCTCGATGAGCTTCCGGGCGTTGTGGAAGAAGTACAGCCCGAAGTCGACGAGCGAGCCCGACGCGTGCATCGCCCGGCCGGCGCGGTCGTGGAACCGCAGGTGCTTCTCGACGAGGTGCCAGCCGCGCGGACGGAACACGATCGTCGGCGTCTCCGTCGCCGTGATCCGGTACTCCTTGCCCTCGGGGCTCGTGTACTCGAGGTCGCCGCGCAGGAAGTCGAACAGGCTGAGCTGGCCCTCGATGACGTTCGCCCAGGTCGGGCTCGTGGCATCCTCGTGGTCGGCGAGCCACACCTTGGCGCCGGAGTTCAGCGCGTTGATCGCCATCTTGCGGTCGGTGGGGCCGGTGATCTCGACGCGGCGGTCCTCGAGGCCGGGGCCGGCACCCGCGACGCGCCACGACGCGTCGGTGCGGATCCACTCGGTCTCGGGGAGGAACTTCGGGTCGCGGCCGTTGGCGGCGTCGACCCGGGTCTGCAGGCGCTCGGCGAGCAGCTCGTGCCGGGTACCGGCGAACCGGTCGTGCAGCCGGGCGAGGAACTGCAGCGCCTCGGGCGTGAGGATCTCGTCGTACCGCTCGCCGAACGGCGCGGTCACCTCGAGGTGCGGCTGCACCGTCTGGAACGCGGGCGCCGTGCGGGCCGGCTTCGGCTCATGCGTGGTCGGTCGATCGATGGTGATGGTCATGGTCTCGTCTCCTTCGCGGGCGGGACGCCCGTCGATCAGTGCTGGAACTGCTCTTCCTCGGTCGATCCGACGAGGGCGAGGGTCGCGCTGTTGGGGTTCAGCGCCGTGGCGATCTGGTCGAAGTAGCCGGTGCCGACCTCGCGCTGGTGGCGCGTGGCGGTGTAGCCGTCGGCCTCGGAGGCGAATTCGGCCTCCTGCAGCTCGACGTACGCGGACATGTGGCGCTCGTTGTAGTCCTTGGCGAGCGTGAACATGCCGTGGTTCAGGGAGTGGAAGCCCGCCAGGGTGATGAACTGGAACGCGTACCCCATGGCGGCGAGCTCGCGCTGGAACTTCGCGATCTGATCGTCGTCGAGGTGGCGCTTCCAGTTGAACGACGGCGAGCAGTTGTAGCTCAGGCGCTTGCCGGGGAACTTCGCGTGCACCGCCTCGGCGAAGCGGCGCGCGAGCTCGAGGTCGGGCTCGGCCGACTCGACCCACAGCAGGTCGGCGTACTCGGCGTACGCGAGGCCGCGGGCGATGACCGGCTCGATGCCGTTCTGCACGTGGTAGAAGCCCTCGGCGGTGCGCTCGCCGGTGACGAACGGCTTGTCGCGCTCGTCGTGGTCGCTCGTGAGCAGGGTCGCGGCGAGCGCGTCGGTGCGGGCGATGATGATCGAGGGCACGCCCGCGACATCCGCCGCCATGCGGGCCGCGTTGATCGTGCGGATGTGCTGGCCGGTCGGGACGAGCACCTTGCCGCCCATGTGGCCGCACTTCTTCTCGCTCGCCAGCTGGTCCTCCCAGTGCACGCCCGCCGCGCCCGCCTCGATCATCTGGTGCATGAGCTCGTAGGCGTTGAGCGGGCCGCCGAAGCCGGCCTCGGCGTCGGCGACGATCGGCGCCATCCAGTCGCGGTCGTCGGTGCCCTGCTCGACCTGGCCGGCCCGAAGCAGCGCGTTGTTGATGCGACGCACGACGGCGGGCACCGAGTTCGCCGGGTAGAGCGACTGGTCGGGGTAGGTCTGGCCGGAGAGGTTCGCGTCGGCGGCGACCTGCCACCCCGACAGGTAGATGGCCTTGAGGCCCGCGCGGACCTGCTGCACGGCCTGGTTGCCGGTGAGGGCGCCGAGCGCGGCCGACCACTCGGGGTCCTCCATGGGCTCGAAGGCGGTGCCGGTGTTCTTCCGGATGTTCTCCCACAGCTTCTCGGCACCGCGACGGGCGAGCGTGCGCTCCTCGCGGACCGGGCCGCGGAGGGCGATGACGTCCTCGGCGGTGTAGTCGCGCTTGACGCCCTCCCAGCGGGGGTCGGCGTCCCACTCGAGCTGCAGCTCGGCGGCGGTCTGCGTCTGGTCTCCGGGGCGGTGCGTGCTCATCGTGGTGCTCCTTCGGTGCAGCGGTGCGGATGTCTCGGTGTGTCCGTCCGGCGTCTCCTCCGACGTCGTCCGGGGGTCTGTGGCATCCACTCTGCGGGCGCTGCACCCACCCCGACCGCCGATCCGGGGGGTGAACTTTCCGCGTTCTTCCGCGCCGCGGAACAACCCCGCGCTGCGCGCCTCTCTCCTCCCGCCGAAGGGGCGCAACACGCCGCGCACCCTCCGGCACGCGCGGCGTGTTGCGTCCCCTCGTGCGCGCGCTCCGGGGCCGGTGCACCGCAGACGTCACCGCCTGTTCCGGAGCGCTGCGGCCACCCGCCCGACGATCTCGTCGTCGCGCATCTTCCTCGAGAGGCGGATGACGAGCCAGCCCGAGAGGGCCAGGTCGTTGTACCGCTCGAGGTCACGAGCCCACTGGACCGGATCGGTCAGGTGGTGCTCGCCTTCGTACTCCACGACGACTGACTCGCGCCGGAACACGAGATCGCCTCTCGTCCTCCCGCCGTGATGCAGGGTGATCTCGCCGTTCGGCTCCGGCTCGGAACAGGGCGGGCCGGATCGCATGATGAGCAGACGAGTACGAGTCTCCCGGGGAGAGAAGACGTCGGGGCGAATCAGCGCTGCGGCCTCGCGAAGCTGCCGGACGCCGCGACGTGCGCCCCAGTCCTCGACGACGGCATCGATGTCGGCTGCCTCGGCGAGCGGCACCGGGAGCCCGAGCAGGCGGTCCCCGGCGGCGACCAGGTCATCCAGCGACATCATCCCGGCGAGGCTCGCCCAGGTCGAGGCGGGTCCCAGCACTCGCAGCCCATGCAGCATCGTCGTGTCGACGGGTCGGCTCGTGCGAGAGCCCGTGACCAGCCGCCCGCGCGGCGCGCGGCGGCCCGCGAGGTCGATCACGTGCAGCGACGGATCGTCGCGCAGGCGGATCGGGATCGGCAGTGCCCAGAGGAGCGCCGCCGTCGGTCCGGTGAACGCGTGCGTCCGCGGCATCCGCGTCGCATATGCGCGGCACCGGTCGATGACGGACGGATCCGGCGCCGCCGGCATCCTGACGCCGTGGAAGGGCGCCGCCAGGTCCGCACGGCGAAGTCGCTGGCGGGCGACTCCGCTGCGGACCGCGTCCGCGGTGCTGAACGGACGGCCGCGGAACGCCGGGGGGAGCGGGGTCGGCTGCATTCCCACAGGCTGGTCCGGCAGGAGCGGCGCGTGGCGGCATCCGGTCGGTCACTCGGTCGGATGGCGACCGGCGGCGCCTGTGGAGGAGTGGCCGACCCGCGCCATCCTCCGAGGAGACGCAACACGCCGCATGTGATCGCGCCCCGGCGGCGTGTTGTGTCCCGTCGGCGCGACGGGCGACGGGCTGGCGGATCCCGGTCTGGGCGGGGCAACCTCCAGGGGACGCGAAACGCTGTGCGACCGCGGGCGCGCGCGGCGTGTTGCGTCTCCCGGGGTGGGTGGGCACGGGAATGCGCCCGACTCGCGGGCGGGGGCGCCGCGCGTTTCGGGCGCGTGAACGCACCCCGGACGGAGTGTCGCGCTCCCGCGCGCGGGGCGATGGATCGTCCGGTTGTCCACGCGCCCATTGCACAACTGTGCAACAAGGGGGTTGAATGGCGGCACGCGACGAGGCGAGCAGACGAGGCTGACCGGGAGGTGCCCACAGGTGACAGCGGCGACCGAGGCGACGACGACCTCCGCACCAGGCGAGCGCGACGCGCGGGCGGGCTCCGTCGAGCTCGACCGGGTGACCAAGCGGTACGGCGACGCGACGGCCGTCGACGGCGTCTCCCTCTCGGTCGAGCCGGGCGAGTTCATCTCGCTGCTGGGCCCGTCGGGCTGCGGCAAGACCACCACGCTGCGCATGATCGCCGGGTTCGAGCAGCCCGACGACGGCGACATCCGCATCTCCGGACGATCCGTCCTGGGCTCCGCCCCGTACCGCCGCGACGTCAACACGGTGTTCCAGGCGTACGCGCTCTTCCCCCACATGTCGGTCGCCGAGAACGTGGCGTACGGCCTCCAGCAGCGCCGCACGCCGAAGTCGGAGGTGCGCCAGCGCGTCTCCGAGGCGCTCGAGCTCGTGCAGATGCGCCGCTTCGCCGATCGCAAGCCGACGCAGCTCTCCGGCGGGCAGCAGCAGCGCGTCGCGCTCGCCCGCGCGCTCGTCAACCGCCCGGCGGTGCTCCTACTCGACGAGCCGCTCGGCGCGCTCGACCGGCAGCTGCGCGAGGAGATGCAGCTCGAGCTGAAGCTGCTGCAGTCGCGGCTCGGCATCACGTTCGTCTTCGTCACGCACGATCAGGGCGAGGCGCTGTCGATGAGCGACCGCATCGCCATCATGCGCGAGGGCCGCATCGAGCAGCTCGCCGACGCCGACACGATCTACGCCCGGCCGGCTTCCGCGTACGTGGCGGCGTTCGTCGGCCAGCAGAACTTCTTCCGCGGCGTCGCGGCCGAGGGCGGCACGGCGGTCGAGTCCGCGCACGGGCTCATCCGCGGCATCCGTTCGGAGGCGGCAGCGGGCCTCGCCGACGGCGCGGCCGCGCAGGCGGCCGTGCGCCCCGAGTTCGTCTCGATCGAAGCGGATGCCGCGGGCGGCGCGCCCGCCGCCCCGAACTCGGTGCACGGCACCCTGCTCGGCGTCTCGCACCTCGGCGAGACGATGCAATACCTCGTGCGCCTCGGCGACGACCAGAGCCTCATCGTGCGGCGGCCGACGCCGGACGCCCCCGACCTGGCCGTGGACGCCCGCGTCCGCTGCTCGTGGAACCCCGACCACGTTCAGGTGTTCCCCGCCGACGACGCCGCCGTGGCGGGCGGATACGTCGCGCCGCCCACCCACTGACCCCGCACCGATCCCGACCGCACCATCACAGGAGGTCCCCATGAGCGAGTCCCGACCCCCCGTCCGCATCCTCGCGTCGACGGCCGCCGCCAAGGCGATCAGCGCCGAGCTCAGCCGTCGCCGCTTCCTGAGCTTCGCGGCCGCCGCGGGCGCCACCGGCCTGCTGGCGGCGTGCTCGCCGGGCGGGCAGAGCTCGAACGCGCCGCAGGCGACCGGCGGCGAACTCGAGAACAGCCTGTCGATCTACACGTGGGGCGACTACGACGCCCCGGAGGTGCTCGAGGCCTTCACGGCCGAGCTCGGTCCGACCATCCAGCTGGACTCGTTCGGCTCGAACGAGGAGCTCATCTCGAAGCTCGTGGCGGCGAAGGGCACGTCCGGCTACGACATCGTCGTGCCGACCGGCATCTTCATCCCGCAGATGATCGAGAACGGTCTGCTCACCAAGCTGAACCGCGACCTGATCCCGAACATCGAGTACGTCGACGACGCGTACCTGGGCCGGGCGTGGGATCCCGAGAACGAGTACTCGATCTGCAAGGCCTGGGGCACGACGGGTTACGTGTACGACAAGACCGTCATCACCCGCGAGCTGGCGACGTGGGCCGACTTCCTCGATGCGGCGCAGAACGAGGCGAGCGGGCGCACGAGCGTGCTCGACGACCCGGGCGACCTGACGGGCATGTACTTCTGGGCGAACGGCATCGACTGGAACACCACGGATGAGGCCGACCTCGCCGCCGCCGAGGAGTTCATCGTGAATACGCTCGCGCCGAACATCTCGGCGTTCGACTCCTACCCGGGCGGCGCGGCGATCCCGCAGGCGACGCACGCGCTCATGCAGGCCTGGAACGGCGACGCCCGCATCGGCATCCTCGAGAGCCCGGACCCCGACCGCTGGCAGTGGGTGCTGCCCGGCCCGGAGACGGAGATCTGGATGGACAACTGGGCGATCGCCGCCGGCGCGCCCAACCCGGAGGCCGCGCACGCCTTCATCGACTACGTGCTGACGCCCGAGAACTCGCTGCTCGAGCTCGACTACATCGGGTACCACACGGGCGGCAAGGACATCGAGCAGGCGGCGGAGGACGCCGGGATCGAGATGCTCGACCTCGTGTTCTTCAGCGACGAGCAGCTCGCGACCATGCGCGAGGGCGAGGTCAACGAGGCGCAGCAGACGCGGGTCGACATCTGGAACAAGGCGAAGGCCGCAGCGGGGGCGTAGTGCGAGGCATCCGCTTGCCGCGCTTCGCCCTCGCGCTTCCCGCGTGGGCGTGGCTCGTGGTCTTCTTCGTCGCGCCCGTCGCGATGGTCGTCTACTTCAGCTTCGGGTACAAGCCGGGCATCTTCGGCACGCACGCGACCGACGTGCTGTCGTTCGACCGGTACGGCGAGGCGCTGTCGCCGACGTTCTTCCAGACGTTCACGAACACCCTGTGGGTCGGGCTCGCGGGCACCGCGCTGTGCCTGCTGATCGGGCTGCCGGCGGCGTACTGGATGGCGGTCAAGGTGCCGCCGTCGCGCCGGGGGCTGCTGCTCGCGCTGGTCATGGTGCCGTTCTGGACGAACTTCCTGGTGCGGACGATCGGCTGGCAGGTCATCCTCGCGCCGGAGGGCTGGCTGTCGTCGCTGTTGCAGGGCATCGGGCTGACGGATGGTCCGCTCGACATCCTGTACACCCGCACGGCGGTGCTCATCGGCGTGGTCTACAACTACCTGCCGCTCATGATCCTGCCGCTGTTCGTCGCGTTCGACCGCGTCGGCGGGCCGCTGCGCGAGGCGTCGAAGGACCTCGGCGCGGGCCGCTGGCGCACGTTCACCCGGGTGACGCTGCCGCTGGCCAGGCCTGGGGTCATCGCCGGGGTGCTGCTCGTCTTCATCCCGCTCATGGGCGACTACATCACGGCGACCGTGCTCGGCGGTGCGCGCGGCAACATGGTCGGCCAGCTGGTGGCGAGCCAGTTCCAGACGGCGCAGAACTGGGCGCTCGGCTCGGCGATGGCGGTGATGCTGATCCTCGTCATCATGGCGACGGTCGCGGTGGGCGGCCTGATCGTGTGGCTCGCGACGATGCCGTTCCGGCTGCGCAATCGGCTGGTGCTGGGCGACGAGCCGGCGTCGGCGCCCGCGGGTCGCTCCGGCGACGACGGGCCTGCCGCCGGCGGGGCCGAACCCGTCCGCACCGAACAGGGGGTGTCCGCGTGAAGCAGCGGTCGTGGTCGGATGTCGCGCTCAACGTGTGGGGCGTGGCCGTGCTGGTCTTCCTCTTCCTGCCGATCCTCGTCATCATCGTCTCGTCGTTCAACACGGGGCGCCTGCTCGTCGCATGGGACTCGTTCGGCTTCGACGCGTTCGGGGCGATCCTGACCAAGCCGGCCATCCAGGACGCGGTGATGGTGTCGATCCAGACTGGACTCATCGCGGCCCTGCTGGCCACGCTGCTCGGCACCCTCGCGGGCATCGCGATGGCGCGGCATCCGGGCCGGTGGGCGTTCTGGTTCATCGGCCTGCTGCTGCTCGTGTCGGTCACGCCCGAGATCGTCGACGCCGTCGCGCTGCTGCCGTGGCTGGTGTTCCTCGGACAGGACCTCGGCATCGGCCTGTTCAACGACGGCATCGCCCGCCTGGTCATCGGCCACTCGCTCTTCTCGGTGGCGGTCGTGTCGTACATCGTGCGGGCGCGGCTCATCGGCCTCGAGGGGCAGCTCGAGGAGGCCTCCGCGGACCTCTACGCGCGGCCGCTCACCACGTTCCGGCGCGTGACGCTGCCGCTCGCGATGCCGGCCGTGCTCGCCGGGTTCCTGCTGTCGTTCACGCTCAGCCTCGACAACACCGTCATCGCCGCGTTCGTGCAGGTGTCGGGAACGACGCCGTGGCCGGTGTACGTGCTGAGTGCGCTGCGCTCGGGTCTCCGGCCCGAGATCGCCGCGGTGTCCACGATCATGCTGCTGCTCACGCTCGTGGCCCTCGCGCTCGTGGCGGTCGTGCTGCGGCGGGCGGGCGACTCGGCCACCCAGATCGCCCGCACGATGACCGGCAACTGAGCGGATGCCGCGCCCCGCGGCATCCGTCACGCACCACCGACCGAAGGAGCACCGCGCCATGACCGACGCCGACCTCGTCTTCACCGGCGGCCCCGTTTTCACCGCGAACACCGTGCGGTCGCGCGCGAGCGCGGTCGCCGTCCGCGGCGGGCGGATCGTCGCGGTGGGCTCGGAGCACGACGTGCGCGACCTCGTCGGCGCGGCCACCGAGGTCGTCGACCTGCGCGGGCGGCTGCTCGTGCCGGGCTTCCAGGACGCGCACGTGCACCCCGTCTGGGGCGGCCTCGACCTCATGCGCTGCGACCTGTCGGAGCTGTCGAGCGAGGGCGAGTACCTCGACCGCATCGCCGCGTACGCGGCCGAGCACGCCGACGACGAGTGGGTGCTGGGCGGCGGCTGGTCGATGTCGGCCTTCCCGGGCGGCACGCCGACCGCAGCGGCCCTCGACCGGGTCGTGCCCGACCGTCCGGCGTTCCTCCCCAACCGCGACGGGCACGGCGCGTGGGTGAACTCGGTCGCGCTGCGGCTCGCGGGCATCGACCGCGACACCCCGGACCCGGCCGACGGCCGGATCGAGCGCGACGCCGACGGCACCCCGACGGGCACCCTGCACGAGGGCGCGATGTCGCTCGTGAACCGGCTGCTGCCCGAGACGAGCCTCGAGACGCTCACCGAGGCGCTCCTCCTCGGCCAGCGGTACCTGCACGCGTTCGGCGTGACCGGGTGGCAGGACGCGATCGTCGGCAGCTACGGCGACGCCGGCGACCCGGGCCCGGCGTACGTCGCGGCCGCGGCATCCGGTCGCCTCACCGCCCGGGTGGTCGGTGCGATCTGGTGGGACCGCACGCGCGGTCTGGAGCAGGTCCCCGAGCTCGTCGAGAAGCGAGAACGGTACCGCGGGGGCCGCTTCGCGGCGACGAGCATCAAGATCATGCAGGACGGCGTGGCCGAGAACTTCACCGCGTCGATGCTCGAACCGTACTGCGACGGGCACGGGCACTTCACCGACAACTCCGGCATCTCGTTCGTCGATCCGGCGGTGCTGAACCCCGCCGCCGCCGAGCTCGACGGGCTCGGCTTCCAGCTGCACTTCCACGCGATCGGCGACCGGGCGGTGCGCGAGTGCCTCGACGCGGTCGAGCACGCGATCGCCGTGAACGGACGGAACGACCACCGCCACCACATCGCGCACATCCAGGTCGTGCACCCGGAGGACGTGCCGCGGTTCCGCGAGCTCGGGGTGGCGGCGAACATCCAGTCGCTGTGGGCGGCACTCGAGCCGCAGATGGTGGACCTCACGCTGCCGTTCCTCGGCGAGCCGCGGAGCGCCTGGCAGTACCCGTTCGGCGACCTCCTCCGCGCGGGGGCGGTGCTCGCGGCCGGCAGCGACTGGTCGGTGTCGACGCCGGACCCGCTCGCAGCGATCCACACCGCGGTGAACCGCACCGCTGCGCCGGCGTACGCGGAGGGCGAGTACGAGGCGTTCCTGCCCGAGCAGGCGATCGACCTCGCGACCTCCCTCACCGCCTACACGGCCGGGTCGGCGTGGGTGAACCACCTCGACCACGTGACCGGCACGATCGAGACCGGCAAGTTCGCCGACCTCGTCGTGCTCGACCGCGACCCCTTCGCGGGTCCCGCCGACGAGATCGGCGAGACGCGCGTGCTCCAGACGTTCGTCGAGGGCGAGCGGGTGCACGCGGCATCCGACGCCTGATCCGAGCGGATGCCGCGGCCTCGCCGCCCGGCGGACACGGCGAGACCCGCCGGCCCGATGTCCGGGCCGGCGGGTCGTCGTCGTTCGCGGATCAGTAGGTGCTGGTCGTCGAGGTCGCGCCCGACGAGGAACCCTGCTGCGCGGCGCCCTTCACGTCGTCCGCGGCGGACTTGCCCTCGTCCTTGACGTGCTCGGCGGCTTCGCCCGCGCGGTCCTTGACGGACTGCACGGCCTCCTGCGCGTCGGACTTGAGGTGGTCCGCGGCATCCTGTGCCACGCCCTTCACCTCGTCGACGAGCGGGGCCGCCGCATCCTTCGCCTTCTGCGCCACCTGCTGCTCCTGGCGCGAGGCCGGGATCAGCGAGGAGACGAGCCAGGCGGCGCCGAAGACGATGAGGCCCGCGGCGATCGGGTTGCCCCGCGTCGCCGAGGCGAGGCGCTGCGGCGCCTCACCGACGGTCTCCCCGGCGGAGTGGAGGGCGCCCTGCGTGGAGTCGGCGGCGTCATGGGCGCTGCCCATCACGCGGTCCTTGGCACGCCGGAACGCACCCTTCACCTTCTCGGTCTGGCGGTGCACCGCCTTGCCGGGGTTCACCTTGTCGGCGAGGGCGTCGACGTCCTGGCCGAGCTCTGCCCTGGTCCGCTCGATGTCGGAACGGATGGCGTTCGGATCGGTAGTCATCGGTTCTCCTCATTCCTCTTGATCGCGTCCGGGATCCGCTTCAGGCTGTCCGCGGTGCGCGGCATGCCCTGGACCCGCTCGAATTCCTTCTTGCCGGTGAAGTAGAGCACGGCCGCGACGATGCCCCAGATGACCGCGACGATCACGGCGGACCAGCCGAGGCTGTCGATCAGGTCCCCGAGTCCCCACCACAGCGCGATCGACAGGAACAGCAGCACGAACCAGCCGGCGACGCCGGCCCCGCCGTACATGCCCGCTCCCTTGCCCGCGCGCTTCGCGGACTGGGTCGCCTCGGCCTTGGCCAACTCCACTTCCTGACGCATGAGCGTCGAGAAGTCGCGGCTCACCTCGGCGACGAGGTCGCCGAGCGACGTGTTCGCCGCCTTCTCCTCGGACGGCGTCGGGACGTCGGCGGCCGTGGCTCCCGCCACGTGCGCGCCGCCGGTCCGCGGATCGACGCCTCCGGTGTACGGGCCGCTCATCACGGGGCTCCGGTCACGTCGCCCCGGCGCGTCTCGTCACCGGGGAGCGGCTCGACGTACGGGTCGGTGCCCGTGACGCCGGTCGTCGGTTCGGCACCCCACGTCGTCTGCGGGTCGGCCACGTGCTGGCCGCCACCCGCGGCGCCGACGCCCGTGCCGTACGTCCCGGTGGTGCCGGTGTAGGCGGGCGTGGTCGCCGGGTACTCGGCGGTGTAGCCGTCGCCCGCCGTGAGGGGCTGGGCTCCCCCGGTCGAGCTCGACGAGTCGCCCGCCGACGCGATCGAACGCGTGAGTCGACCGATCACGACGCCCGCTCCTGCGGCGATCGCGAGGAAGACGCCCGGCCGGCGACGGGCGAAGCCCTTGACCTCCTCCAGGAGGTCCTGAGGCTCGCGCTGGTCGAGCCAGGACGCGATGGAGTCGGCTCGCGAGCCGACCTTCTCCACGAGGTCCCGTGCGACGCCGGACTCGGAGTTCGCGGCCATGTCGGAGAACTGCGTCCCGACCTGGCGGATGCCCCCGGCAGCGCGGTGCTGCTGCGTCGAGGCCTGCGAGCGGACCTCGTCGCCGACCCGGCTCGCGAGGTTCCTGACCTGATACTTCGCCTCGGACGCGACGCCGCGCGCCTCCTGCTTGGCGGTGTCGGCGACCCGGTGGCCGGCCGCACCTGCTTCCTGCTTGAGATCCGGGTTCCCGGTCCCTGCGGTGTTCACCATGTTCGCCCCTTTCCTCTCCGAGAGCGGCGATCGGCCGCGCCTCGATGGCGGATGTGCAGAGGCCACGCTAGGAGCGGTGAATTCGGGCCAGAAGGGACTTGCGGTGCGAGAACCGTGCGCGTATAACCCTGCGCGCGACCCCTGTCGGCGGGGCGCCGGTCGGCATCCGCTACACGCCGTCCGCCCGCGATGCAACCGGTTTCCGCCGGGCCCGGCGCCTGGGTAGCGTCGCCGCACATGCGTTCGCAGCCGACCCGGCCGGGTGCCGGGCCGACGCCAGTCTCGGCCGCGGCGCGGGAAGGGGGACCGCATGGCCGTGCAGTTCGGCTACAAGCTCGCCGCGGAGGCGTTCGGCCCGAAGGAGCTCGTCCGCCAGGCGCGGCTCGCCGAGGAGGCAGGGTTCGACTTCGTCGAGATCAGCGACCACTACCACCCGTGGCTCGACGTGCAGGGGCACTCGCCCTTCGCCTGGTCGGTGCTCGGCGCCATCGCGGCATCCACCGAACGCATCGGGCTCGCGACCGGCGTGACCTGCCCCACCGTCCGCTACCACCCGGCGATCATCGCGCAGGCCGCGGCCACGCTCGCGCTGCTGAGCGACGGCCGGTTCACCCTCGGCCTCGGTTCGGGCGAGCGGCTCAACGAGCATGTCGTCGCGCACGGGTACCCGTCGGTGTCGGACCGGCAGGCGATGCTGCGCGAGGCGATCGAGATCATCCGGCTGCTGTGGTCGGGCGGCTACCAGTCGTTCGACGGCGAGTACCTGGCGCTCGAGGACGCCCGCGTCTTCGACCTGCCCGACGAACTGCCACTCATCGCCGTCGCCGCGGGCGGTCCGCAGGCCGCGGAACTGGCCGCCGAGGCCGGCGACGGGATGTTCGGCACCGATCCCGACGCGTCGCTCATCGAGGCGTACCGCGCGTCCGGCGGCACCGGGCCCCGCTACGGCGAGGTGGGCGTGGCGTGGGCGCCCGACGCGGATGCCGCGGCGCAGGCCGCGCACGAGACCTCCCGCTGGTCGCTGCTCGGCTGGAAGGTGATGAGCGAGCTGCCGAACCCGGCGAACTTCGAGGCGGCCTCCGAATTCATCCGCCTGGACGACGTGCGCGAGCAGGTGCCGTGCGGCCCCGATCTCGCCGGGCATGTCGAGGCGGTGCGGTCGTACGAGGACGCCGGGTACGACCGCATCGCGATCATGAACCTCGGTCCCGACCCGGACGGGTTCATCGAGTTCTTCGCCAACGAGCTGCGGCCCGCGCTCACCGGCTGAGCCGGACGCGGGCCGCATCCGCGACGTCACTCGAGGTCATGCAGCCTGCTCGGCGGCGAGGAGGTCGCTGATGACGCCGTCGTGCGTCGGGGTCCAGCCGAGCGTGCGCGCGACCGTCCCTCGGGCCGCCTGATCGAGCAGCAGCGCGTCGGCGAACGCCGTGCCGAGACGTGCGCGGGTGGTGTCCGCCGACTCCGGGGCGACGCCCGCGGGACCGGCGACCACAGCGGCGATATCGCGCACCGCGGTGGGCGCGCCGTCCGACGCGATGACCCGACGCACCGGTTCGTCGCGCTCGAGCACGGCGACGTAGAGGCGCGCGAGGTCATCGACGTGCACCCAGGTCCAGCGCTGGGTGCCGTCGCCGATGAGTCGCAGCGCCCCCTCCTCGGTGCGCGGCGCGTCGGTGATGAGCCCGACGAGCCCGCGACCGTGCCCGTAGACCACCCCGGGCTCGACGATCCGGGCATCGACGGATGACGCGAGCAACCGCTCCTCGAGCGGCACGCGCCACGCGACGAGCTCCGGCGCCGCGTCGAGCGGACCCTCCTCGACGAGGTCGTCGCCTTCGCCGCGGATCCAGATCCCGCTCGTGAGCACGACCCGGCCTCGTCCGTCCCCGAATGCGCGGACAGCGGCCTCGAGCACGGCCGCGTTCAACTCGTCGGCGCGCTGCGCGGGCGCCGCGGCATGCACGAGCGCGTCCACGTCGGCGAGCGCCGCCGCGGTCGCGTCGGCGTCGAAGAGGTCGAGCCGCAGGGCGGTCGCGCCCCGCGCGACGACCGCCGCGGCGCCGCGTTCATCCCGCACGACGGCGCGTACGTGGTGTCCCGCCTCGACGAGCGCGTCGAGCACGGCTGATCCGATGTATCCGGTTCCCCCGGTGAGCAGTGTCTCCATGGTCGGGGACGCTACGGGAATGCCCCTCGGTTACCTCAACGTTCCCTTATGTGGACGGCCATCGCGTCGTCGCCACCGCCGGATGGAGGAGACCGTGTCGACCGTCACCCCGATGCCTCGGACCGCCCGTTTCGCGACCGATCCGGGCGACCCGTCCGTCCCGGACGTGCTCGACCCGGGCTGCCCGAGCCGGGTCGTCTTCGGGCGGATCGGCGAGCGCTGGTCGATGTTCGTGATGCTGGCCCTCGCGGGCGGCACGCTCCGGTTCACCGAGCTGCGAGCGAAGGTGGGCGACGTCAGCCGGAAGGTGCTGACCGAGACCCTGCGAGCACTCGAAGCCGACGGCTTCGTCGAGCGGCGGGCCTGGGACGGCGCTCCGCCGCGGGTCGAGTACTCGCTGAGTCCGCTCGGCCGGTCGCTGCTCGGGCCGATCGACGCCATGCGCCGATGGGCGGAGGCCAACGTGCCCGACGTCCTCGCGTCGCGCGAACGTCACCTCATGATCGAGGAGCAGGCGCTCCTCGGTCCGGGCTGACCGACCTCAGGAGCAGACTTCGCCGATCGCGTTGAAGTCGGCCATGAGCGTCTCGACCTGATCCCCCATGGCACCGAAGTCGGCGTTCGCCGGATCGGCGACCATCTCGCCGATGAAGGCGACGTAGTCCGCCATCGAGGCGGCGGCCTGCTCGGCGACCGGCTGCACCTCGGCGTTGGTGACCTCCGAGACGGCGGCGGCGAACGTCGAGTTGGCCGCCTCGAGCTTGGTCACGGCGCCCTCCGGGTCGGCCATGCCCTCCGCGAACGCGTCCTCGCCGGACAGCGCGGCGAACTCCGTCGAGCCTTCGGCGAGCTGCAGGCACGCCTCGGCGACGGTCTGCTCGCCGGTCGCCTTCGCTTCGGCACTCGGCGTGGCCGGCTTCTGGGTCGCGGCGGGGCTCGCGGCAGTGCAGCCGGCGAGGAGCATGGCGCCCGCGACGGCAGGGACGATCAGGATGGCGCGCGCGAGCGTCATGTCGGTTCCTTCGGGGGTTCGGGTCGAACTGCGGCGAGCGCCGCGCGGGCCAGTCAACCACACGCGCATCACGGATGAGTCTCGGCCACCGGACGCGGAACTTCGCGAATTCTTTTCCCTCGAATCGGCTTCCCCTCGCCCGCGACGCCGCTCCTATGGCGGGGCAGCGCAGAAGATCGCGCAGAGTTCGGTTTGCAGCAGTCGCCTGCTCATGTGAGCATGAGGCATGGTCACCGCCGATCGCCTCCGCCCCGCCACCGCCGCGACGCCCGTCGCGGGCGTCGTCGGCGCGCCGCCCGAGCCGTCGCCCGACGAGGTCGACGCCCTGACGCTCGGCCGCCGCATCCGTGATCGCCGTCTCGCGGCCGGGATGACGCTCGGCGCACTCGCCGCCGCGATCGACCGCGCGCCGTCGCAGGTGAGCGCCATCGAGAACGGCAAGCGCGAGCCGCGGCTGTCGATGCTGCGCACGATCGCCCTCGCCCTCGGCACCACGGCCGACGAGCTGCTCCGACCCGACGCGCCCTCCGAGCGTGCCGCGCTCGAGATCGCCGTCGAACGCGCCCAGCGGGGGCCCGTCTTCTCGGCGCTCGGCCTCGAGCCGTTTCGCGTCGCGAAGACGATGAGCGACCAGACCCTCCAGACGATCCTCGCCCTCCACAACGAGATCGACCGGCTGCACCGCGAGCGCGCGGCGACGCCCGAGGAGGCGCGGCGCGCGAACGCGCAGCTGCGCGCCGAGATGCGGGCCCGCGACAACTTCTACCCCGAACTCGAGGCGAAGGCCGCCGAGCTGCTCGAGGCCGTCGGACACAGCGGCGGGCCCGTCTCCCACCAGCTCGTCGCCGACATGGCGAGCCACCTCGGGTACTCGCTGCATTACGTCGGCGACCTGCCGCACTCCACCAGGTCGGTGACCGACAAGCGCAACGGCCGGATCTACCTGCCCACCCAGCAGTCGCCGTCGCGCGACTCGCGCTCCCCCATCCTGCAGGCGCTCGCCTCGCACCTGCTCGGCCACGAGGAGCCCGGCAACTACGGCGACTTCCTGCGCCAGCGCATCGAGACGAACTACCTCACGGCCGCCATCCTGCTGCCCGAGCAAGCCGCCGTGCGCTACCTCACCGAGGCGAAGAACCTGCGCCGCATCTCGATGGAGGAGCTCCGCGACCACTTCGCGGTCTCATACGAGACCGCCGCGCACCGGTTCACGAACCTCGCGACGGCCCGGCTCGACATCCCGGTGCACTTCATGAAGGTGCACGAGTCGGGCACGATCATCAAGGCGTACGAGAACGACGCGGTGCGGTTCCCGTCCGACGCGCTCGGCGCGGTCGAGGGCACGACGGTGTGCCGCCAGTGGACGGCGCGGACGGTGTTCGACGCCGAGGACCGCTTCACCCCGTACTCGCAGTACACCGACACGTCCACGGGCACGTTCTGGTGCACCTCGCGCATCGAGAAGGCCAAGGAGGGCGAGTACTCCGTCTCGGTGGGTGTGCCGTTCGAGCACGTGAAGTGGTTCCGCGGTCGCGAGACGCCTCGGCGTTCGGTGTCGCGCTGCCCCGACGAGTCGTGCTGCCGCCGGGCGCCGTCCGAGCTCTCCGAGAAGTGGGCGGATGCCTCGTGGCCGGCCGCACGCACGCCGACCTCGCTGCTCGCGGCGCTGCCGACCGGCACCTTCCCCGGTGTGGACCAGACCGAGGTGTACCAGTTCCTCGAGGCGCACGCGCCCCGCGGCTGAGCCGCGCTGCTCCCGGCCCACTCCGCGCGTGCCGCGAGGGGACGCGACACGCCGCGTGCGCCCGGGGCCGCGCGGCATGTCGCGTCCCCTCGACGCCGTCAGTCGTCTCGGGCCGCGAGTTCGCGGAACCAGGCCAGCCCCGCGCGGTGCGCCATGAGGCCGTAGTCGAGCGTGGCCCGCTGGTATTGGAAGACCGCACGGTACTCCTCGGGGACGGCGCCCGCCTGTTCGTCGAGCGCGGCGGCGAAGTCCTCGAGGCGTCCGAGCTCGCGCTCGACCTCGGCGACGATGTGGTCGAGGATGTCGCGCCGCTCGGCGGGGTCTTCCACGAGTCCGAGGAGGAACAGGCGCGAGAGCGCGGCGACCTCGAGGTCGCCCCCGGCGAGCGGCGAGCGGATCCAGGCGTGGAAGGCCGCGGCGCCGGCATCCGTCACCGCGTAGTTCTTCTTGTTGCGGCCGCCCTCGGTGCTCTCGTGCACGGTCACGTGCCCGGCGGCGAGCAGTGACCGCAGGGCGGACTGCAGGCTGCCGAAGCTGGCGCGGTAGAAGAGCGAGGGCCCGCGCTCGAACTGCTTGTTCAGCGAGTACAGGGTCTGGGGCCCGAGCAGCATGAGCAGCCCGAGGATCACGTGGCCCATCGTCGTCGGCACCTTCCGCCATATTCCTGATCGTGATATACCTAACCGTGATATCACGTTTCGAGACGAGAGGATTCTCGCAGATGACCGCCGCCGTCGACTTCGCCACGCGCCTCGATCGCCACCTCGCGCTGGTCGCCGCGCGGCGCGGGGCCCTCGCTCCGCCCCAGGTCGCCGTGCACGCCGCCGGGCTCGGCATCTCGTACCGATCCGGCGAACTCGCCCTCCCGTTCCACGCCGCGAGCGTCGGCAAGCTGTTTACGGCGACGCTCACGATGCAGGCCGTCGAGGCGGGTGCCTTCACGACCGACACGCCCGTGAGCCGCGTCCTTCCGGGGGACGAGCTCGCCGGCCTGTTCGACGCCGACGGGTCGACGGATGCCGCGGGCGGCGCGACCGTCCACCAGCTCCTGGCGCACACGGCCGGCGTCGCTGACTACTTCGAGGGACCTGTGACGAGCGGGCGGCGCATGGTCGAGCTCGTGCACGACGAGCCCGACCGGTTCTGGACCCCGCGCGACCTGCTCGACTTCAGCCGCGAACGCCAGCGCCCCGTCGGCCGGCCCGGCGAGCGCTTCCGGTACTCCGACACCGGGTACGTCCTCCTCGGCCGCCTGCTCGAGGAGTCGACCGGCTCCACCTTCCACGACCTGCTGCACGAGCGCATCTTCGAGCCCGTCGGCATGATCGACAGCTCGCTGTGGCTCCGCTCGCGGCCCGCCCGGGAGGGCGGTTCGGTCCGGACTCGCATCGCGCCGGTCCGGATCGGTCGACGCGACGTGACGGAGGCCCGCAGCGTGAGCTGCGACTGGGCGGGCGGCGGCGTGGTGAGCACGCTCGACGACCTCGTCGCGTTCAGCGACGCGCTGCACCACGGGCGGCTGATCGGCGAGGCGCACCTCCGGTACCTGGCCGAGCCGCGGCATCGGTTCCGTCCGGGCATCCGCTACGGCGCCGGCATGATGCAGGTGCGCTTCGAGGGGTTCAGCCCGTTCCTGCGCGGCCTGCCGCGGCCGGTCGGGCACATCGGCGTGCTCGCCACGCACGTGTTCCACGACCCGGTGCACGACGCCGAGATCGTCCTGAACTTCGGCGGCACGCGAGAGATGGTCCCGAGCTCCCGCACCCTCATCGAGATCGAGCGGGCCCTCCAGCGCGTCTCGCGATGACGGATGCCGCGGCCCACTCGAAGTCGGGCACGCCGCGCTCGCGGCCCGGTCAGCCGGCCCGGTACCCCCGCACCGCGTGCACGGCGAACGACTGCGGGTACGACGCCGTCGCGGGCGGCTCGGGGGGGAAGGCGAATACATCGAGCATGAGCTGCATCGGGTACTGCGGCGACTGCGCGACGCGCTTGCGCACGAGTCCGTCGATCGAGAAGACGACCTCCTCCGGGCGCCAGTCCACCGTGTAGGTGTGCGGCTCGCGCACGTCGTCGTGGAACGCGACCTGCTCGAAGTCGTCGGTGATCGTCGGATCGTTGAAGGGGTGCACCCCGATGCCGACGAGCGCGCTGCCGTCGTCGGCGATGTCGCGGCCGAAGACCTCGAAGACGCAGATCTCGGCGGACTGTTCGGGCTCCTCCTCGAGCCCGATCAGCCACAGCGCGGCCATGGCGTGCTCGTCGATGCCGTCGATCGCCGCGACGATCTCGATGCGGCCGAAGTGCGGCGTGTACAGGCGCCGGTCGCCCTGCGCCTCGCGGACGACGAGCCCCTCGCGGAAGGGGTGCTGCCCGATGGAGGACCCGACCGCGCCGGACCGCACGGCGGTCTGGAGGTTGGACACCTGGGTCGTGCCGTCGTACTCGGCGGACCACGCGGGCTGGTCGGCGTCGACCCGCAGCCGCAGGATGCCGTCGGCCACGTCGTAGCGCGCGCGGGTGCGTTCACGACTGGACCACTGCGGCAGGTAGTGCGGGATCCACTGCTCGAGGTCGAGCTCGGGCCCGGAGAGGTCGGCGTCGAACTCGAGCAGGTCGGGCGGGGGCGGCGGCACGGGCGGAGCGGGCGGCACTGCAGGCATGCGTTCGATACTCCCCCACTCCGCCGACACTCGCTGGAGTCATCCACAGGCCACTATTGTCCACGCGTGCAATATGCGTCATGATGGAGCCATCCGCACCGACTTGGAGTGATCCCGCATGGGAACGACCGTCTACGAACGCCGCAGGCCCGCGGCATCCGTCATCGACCGCAGCCTCGCCGACAGCCGCCGCTCGGTCTTCTGGATCGACGACCTGCCCGACTCGGCGAAGCCCGAGCGACCCCGGCTCGAGGGTGCGCGCACGGCCGACCTCGCGATCGTCGGCGGCGGCTACACCGGCCTCTGGACGGCCGTGCTCGCCAAGCACGCGAACCCCGACCAGCGCGTCGTGCTCCTCGAGGGGCGGCGCATCGGCTGGGCGGCATCCGGTCGCAACGGCGGCTTCTGCGAGGCGAGCCTCACCCACGGCCGCGAGAACGGCCTCAGCCGCTGGCCCGACGAGATCGACGAGCTCGACCGCCAGGGACTCGCGAACCTCGACGCGATCGAGGCCGCCGAGGCCGAGTTCGGCATGGACTTCGAGTTCGAGCGCAACGGCTCGCTCGACGTCGCCGTCGAACCGCACCAGGTCGAGTGGCTGCACGAGGCCGCAGCGGATGCCGCGCACCGGGGCGACGACTCCGTCCGCCTGCTCGACGAGCACCAGGTGCGCGCCGAGGTGGACTCGCCCACCTACCTCGCGGGGGTGTGGAACACGCGCACGAGCGCCATCCTGCACCCGGCGAAGCTCGCCGCCGAACTCGCCCGCGTCGCCGAGGAGGCCGGCGTCGAGATCTTCGAGCGCTCCCCGGTGCGGCGCCTCGAGGGCTCCGGTTCGTCCGCGCCCGTCACGCTGCGCACCGAGCACGGCCGCGTCGACGCCGCGCGCGTGGTCCTCGCGACCAACGTGTTCCCGTCGCTGCTCAAGCGCAACCGGCTCATGACCGTGCCCGTCTACGACTACGTGCTCATGACCGAACCGCTGTCGGCCGAGCAGCAGCGGTCGATCGGCTGGGCGAACCGGCAGGGCATCGGCGACCTGGCGAACCAGTTCCACTACTCGCGCATGACACGCGACGGCCGCATCCTGTACGGCGGCTACGACGCGATCTACCACGCCGGAGGCCGCATCCGCGAGCGCTACGAGGACCGACCCGAGAGCTACGCGAGGCTCGCGAGCCACTTCTTCACGACCTACCCGCAGCTCGAGGGGCTGCGGTTCACGCACCGGTGGGCGGGCGCGATCGACACGTCGACGCAGTTCACCGCGTTCACGGGGCTCGCGCGCGGCGGTCGGGTGGCGTACGCGTCCGGGTTCACCGGGCTCGGCGTCGCCTCGACGCGGTTCATGGCCCGGACCATGCTCGACCTCCTCGACGGGCGCGACACCGAGCGCACGCGACTCGAGATGGTGCGCACGCGGCCGCTGCCGTTCCCACCCGAGCCCGCGGCATCCGTCGGCATCAACCTGACCCGCTGGTCGCTCGACCGCGCCGACCACGACCTCGGCCGGCGCAACCTGCTGCTGAAGACCCTCGACGCGGTCGGGCTGGGGTTCGACTCGTGAGCGGCGCCGACGGCGGGCTCGCTCGCCTGGTCGCCGGCGCGGTGACGGATGCCGCGACCCTGCCGATCGCGCACGAACCCGTGCCCGCCGACCAGGTGGTGGCCGGCGCGCCGACCACGGGGTACGCGCCGCTCGACGAGCCGGCGGCCGACGCGGCCGCCGGGGTCGGCGAGCTCGGCGTCTGGGAGATGACGCCGGGCGCGATGCGCGACACCGAGGTCGACGAGGTCTTCCTCGTGATCGGCGGGGCGGCGACCGTGGAGTTCGTCGACCCGGCGCTGCCGCCCGTCGAGCTGCGGCCCGGGTCGATCGTGCGGCTCGACGCGGGCATGCAGACGGTCTGGACGGTCACGGAGACGCTGCGGAAGCTCTTCATCGCGCGCTGAGCTCGCCGCGCCGCGGTGCGCTGCGCCGGGATGCCGGACGTCGGCGTCCTGCCTCCGCGCCGGCACCGCCGAGTGCATCCGCCGTGCGGCGCATACTTGAGCGATGGACTCCGACTCGCGCGCACCCGCCGTGGTCGCCGTCGCGCGCGACGACCGGCACCGGTTCTCCAAGCCGCTGCGCGACGAGATCGTGCTCGTCGCCGGTCACGGCATCGACGGCGACGCGCACGCGGGCCCGACGGTGACGCGCCGCTCCCGGTTCCGCGGTACCTGGACCGAGCCGAACCGCCGGCAGGTGCACCTCATCCAGGCCGAGCTCTTCGACGAGCTGGCCGTCGAGGGCCATGAGGTCGCGCCGGGCGAACTCGGCGAGAACGTGACGACGACGGGCCTCGACCTGCTCGCGCTGCCGCTCGGCACCCGCCTGCGGCTCGGGTCGTCGGCCGAGGTCGAGATCACCGGCCTCCGCACGCCGTGCGTGCAGATCGACCGCTTCCAGCCGGGGCTCATGCGGCGGATGGTCCGCCGGGAGCGCGGCGCGACCCGGCTGCGCGCCGGCATCATGGCCGTCGTCGTCGAGGGCGGCGTCGTCCGTGCCGGCGACCCGATCGCGGTCGAACTCCCGGCCGAGCCGCACGAGCCGCTCCCCCGGCTCTGACCGGGCTGCCCGGCGATCAGGCGACGGATGCCGCGGCGCCGGCGTCCGCGGCATCCGCGGGTCCGGCCGGCTCGACCGGTTCGATGCGGAACGTCGCGCGGAAGCGCTCGACGGACTCGAGGTCGCCGGCGAGGATGCGGACCTCGGTCGCGGGCAGCCGTCCGGCGAGCAGCTCGCCGAACGCGGCGGGTTCGAGCGCGGCCTCGAGGCTCGCCTGGAACGAGGGTTCGGCGCCCGGCCGCTGCGGTTGCGGCAGCGAGCCCGGCCCGATCGGCGCGACGTCGAGCGTGCCGCCGACGACCGCCGCCGCGACCGAGGCGTCGCCGACGTGGAGTACGTACTCGGTCGGCGGCGCTCCCGCCGCGGCATCCGCTCGGAAGGCCGCCCGCAACGCGGTCGCGAGCGCCTCGCGCGTGAGCTGCTCGCCCTCGGCGGGTTCGCCGAGCAGCGACCAGCCCCACCGCTCGAGGGCGGCGACCACGGGCGCGAGCTCGCGCCCGAGCGGGGTGAGCTCGTACCCGCCGCGCACCATCGGCACGCGGCGGATGACCCCGGCCTCCTGCAGCTCCTTCAGCCGGTCGGCCAGGATGTTCGTCGGGATCCGCGCCAGTCCGGCCTTCAGGTCGCCGTACCGGCGCGGGCCGACGAGCAGGTCGCGGACGATGAGCAGCGCCCACCGTTCCCCGACCCGCTCGAGGGCCCGCGGCACGCCGCCGTACTGGCCGAAGCCGCGGGGTGCGCGTGTGGCCACCGGCCGCTCAGGCCGAGCCCGCCGACGCGGCGCCCTGCTCGGCCAGGTACGCCTCGGGCCCCATCTCGGCGGCGGCCGGCTCCATGTAGAGGTAGCCGAGGATGTTGCCGTCCGGGTCCTCGAGGTCGCGCGAGTACATGAACCCGTAGTCCTGGGCAGGGCGCGGTTCGGTGCCGCCGGCGGCGAGCGCCTTGGCCAGCATCTCGTCGACGGCCTCGCGCGACTCGCAGGTGAGCGAGACGGCCATCTGCGCGTGGGTCTTCGGGTCGATGATCTGCTTGTCGGTGAACGTGCCGAGGAACTCGCGCGTGAGCACCATGAAGTACAGGTTGTCGTCGAGCACGACGCACGCGGCGTTCTCATCGGTGAAGTTCGGGTTGATGCGGTACCCCAGCGCCGCGTAGAACGCCTTGGAGCGGTCGAGGTCGGTCGTGGGGAAGTTCACGAAGATGCTGGCGGTCATGGTGTCCTCCGGTCGTGCGAATAGGTGGTTGACCCGGGTTCTGACCACAGCTTGCTCTTTGCAAGTGCACTTGTCAAGAGCAAGTAACGATCACCGCACGCCGCCGCCCCGCCGCACGAGCAACGCGAGGTGCAGCGCCGTCAGCGTCTCGCCGTCGTCGAGGTCGGCGCCCAGCAGGTCGCCGATGAGCGCGAGCCGCTGGTAGAACACCGACCGCGAGAGGTGGCTCGCCTGCGCCGCCGCCGTGCGGTTGCCGGGATGCGCCAGCATGGCACCCAGCACGTCGAGCAGGTCGCCGCCGCGGGCGAGGTCGTACTCGACGATCGGCGCGAGCATGCGTTCGCCGAGCTCCTGCAGCCGGTGGTCGTCGCGGAGCGAGGTCACGAGTCGCACGAGCGGGCGGTCCTCCGCGCGGCGCACCACGAGCCCGCGCGCGGGCCTCGGCGGCGGCGTCGCGGCGAGGTCGAGCGCCTCCTGCACCGAGACGAGCAGCCCGTCGAGGTCGTCGGCCCGGGAGCCGATCGCGAGCGACGCACGGACCCCGTCCGCCGGTGACCCGGCGTCGAGGGCGAGCCCGAGCGTCCTGGCCGCCGCGTCGTCGAACGGCGTCCCGGTCGGCAGCGACAGCAGCACCACGCGAACGGATGCCGCGGCGCCTCCGCCCGGCGCCCCACCCTCGATCGCCCGCCCGCCGAGCGCCCGCGCTGCGGCATCCGCGTCGCCGTCACCGCCGCGACCGGCGAGGGCGAGCCCGTACAGGTCGGACCCGGTGACCGGCAGGCCGGCCGCCTCGAGCCGTGCGGTCGCCCCGCCCGGCGCGGCGAAGCGCCCGGAGAGCAGGTGCTCGACGAGCCGGCGGCGGCCGACGCGACCCCACGTGTCGTCGTCGCCGTCCGCGAGCCGGCCGAGCGCGAGCGCGATCGCGCCCTGCTCGAGGACGCTCGTGCGGCCGGCCGGGTGCGCCGGCCCGGGCAGCGCGACCAGGTGCCCCCAACGGATGCCGCGCGCCTCGACCGGCACGATGAGCCAGGGGTCCGGCCCGCCCCCCGGCGTCCCCGCGCGACGGTGGGCGTCGCGCGAGCGCAGCTGCCACCCGCCGAGCAGCGCCTCCTCGGCGTCGGGCGGCACGTCGGCCGCCACCACCTCGTGTGCGAGGTTCTCGAGCACCACGGGCGCGTCGAGGGTCTGCGCGAGCTGCTGCACGACGTAGTCCGCGGGGGCGCCGCGGAGGGCCAGTGCCGTGAACCGCTCGCGGACCTCGTCGCGGGCATGCAGTGCGGTCGTCTGCTCGGAGATGATGCGGCGGTGCACCGCCTCGGTGAGCGCGACGAACTTCACCTCTCGGTGCAGGGCGACGAGCGCGAGCCCGTGGTCGGCCGCCGCCTGCACGACGACGGCCGGCACGTACCGGTAGTGCACGCCGAGCTCGAGGACGAGCCCGGCGATGCCGACGTCGACGAGCTCGGCGACGAATGCGCGGAGCTCACCCGGCTCGGCGGGCCAGCCCGACCCCGTGGAGAGGAGCAGCTCGCCGCCGACGAGCAGCCGGGCCACGCCCGCGCTGTCGGAGACGTGCACCCAGCGGACCCGCGCGTCGAGGGCGGTGTCGCCGACGAGCACCTCGGGCACCCCGTCCGCGACCGCCGGAAGCGCGAGGATCTCGGCGACCGTCGGGAGCGCGTCGTCGACGGCGAACGCAGGGGCGGCGCGGTCCGACCGTTCCGGACGATCCGTTCGATCGAGTGGATCTTCGCGACGCTCTGGCACCGTCCACCTCGGTTCTTCGCTGTCAGACTGGGACCACATCAGCGTACCGACCTGCCGGTCGTTCTGTCCGATTCGCGACATCCGGCAGCACCGCATCCACCGAAGGACCACCATGAGCCTCACCGAGACCGCCGCCACCTCGCCCGCCGCGACCGCCGACGTGCCCCACCTCGGGCACTGGATCGACGGCGCGCTGCGCCCCTCCACCTCCGGCCGGACCGCGCCCGTGTACAACCCCGCCACCGGCGCCGTGCAGGCGGAGGTCGCGCTCGCCGACCGGGCCGAGATCGACGAGGCGATCGCCTCCGCGCAGCGCGGCTACGAGGTCTGGAGCCGCTACTCGATCGCGAAGCGCCAGAGCGTGCTGTTCGCGTTCCGGGAGCTGCTCAACGCGCGGAAGGGCGAGCTCGCCGCGATCATCACCGCCGAGCACGGCAAGGTGCTCTCCGACGCGATGGGCGAGATCCTCCGCGGCCAGGAGGTCGTCGAGCTCGCCACCGGCTTCCCGCACCTCATCAAGGGCGCCTTCTCCGAGAACGCCTCGTCGGGCATCGACGTCTACTCGCTGAAGCAGCCGCTCGGCGTGGTCGGCGTCATCAGCCCCTTCAACTTCCCGGCCATGGTGCCCATGTGGTTCTTCCCGATCGCGATCGCGGCGGGCAACGCCGTCGTCCTGAAGCCGAGCGAGAAGGACCCGTCGGCCGCGCTCTGGCTGGCGGAGCTCTGGAAGGAGGCCGGCCTGCCGGACGGCGTGTTCACGGTCCTCCAGGGCGACAAGCTCGCCGTCGACGGCCTGCTGACCTCGCCGATCGTCCAGTCGATCTCGTTCGTGGGCTCGACGCCGATCGCCCAGTACATCTACGAGACCGCCGCCAAGCACGGCAAGCGCGTCCAGGCCCTGGGCGGCGCCAAGAACCACATGCTCGTGCTGCCCGACGCCGACCTCGACCTGGTCGCCGACTCGGCCGTCAACGCGGGCTACGGCGCGGCGGGCGAGCGCTGCATGGCCATCTCGGTCGTGCTCGCCGTCGAACCCGTCGCCGACGAGCTCGTCGCGAAGATCGCCGAGCGCATCGCGAAGCTGAAGATCGGCAACGGCGCCGGCACGGACGGCGTCGAGCCCGACATGGGCCCGCTCATCACCGACGTGCACCGCGACAAGGTCGCCTCCTACGTCGACATCGCCG
Source organism: Agromyces sp. NDB4Y10 (assembly GCF_001620055.1). Classification (GTDB taxonomy): domain Bacteria; phylum Actinomycetota; class Actinomycetes; order Actinomycetales; family Microbacteriaceae; genus Agromyces; species Agromyces indicus. The sequence continues at coordinate 45,267 of NZ_LQGY01000069.1, forward strand.
AAGCCGACGGTGCGTCCGTCGTGGTCGACGGCCGCGGCTTCTCGGTCGACGGCCACGAGGACGGCTTCTTCTTCGGCCCGACCCTGCTCGACCACGTCCCGACGTCGTCGCGCGCCTACACCGAGGAGATCTTCGGCCCGGTGCTCTCGGTCGTGCGCGTCGCGTCGTACGACGAGGGCCTCGACCTCATCAACTCGGGCCGGTTCGGCAACGGCACGGCGATCTTCACCAACGACGGCGGTGCGGCCCGCCGCTTCCAGAACGAGGTGGAGGTCGGCATGGTCGGCATCAACGTCCCGATCCCGGTGCCGGTCGCCTACCACTCGTTCGGCGGATGGAAGCAGTCGCTCTTCGGCGACAGCAAGGCCTACGGCGTGCACGGCTTCGACTTCTTCACGCGCGAGAAGGCCGTCACCAGCCGGTGGCTCGACCCGGCCACCCACGGCGGCATCAACCTCGGCTTCCCGCAGAACCACTGACCGCTTCGGTGGTCGAGTAGCGCGAAGCGCGTATCGAGACCGTCGCAGGGTCTCGATACGGCGCTGGCGCGCCGACTCGACCACCGGACCCCGAAAGGACCTTCACATGACCGACACGCTCGTTCCCGAAGCGACGACGGATGCCGCGGACGCGGCCTCGTACGTCGACCGCCGCGGCACGCGGCATCCGCTGCCCGACGCCGCCGCCGACGCGCAGGTGCGCGCCGACGACCGCGCCCACGTGTTCCACTCCTGGAGCGCGCAGGCCCTCATCGACCCGCTGCCCGTCGCTGCCGGCGAGGGGTCGACGTTCTGGGACTACCAGGGCAACGCCTACCTCGACTTCTCGAGCCAGCTCGTGAACCTCAACCTCGGTCACCAGCACCCGGATCTCGTCGCGGCGATCCAGGAGCAGGCGGGCCGGCTCGCGACGATCCAGCCCGCGCTCGCCAACGACGTTCGCGGCGAGCTCGCCCGGCGCATCGCCGAGGTCGCGCCCGGCGACCTCGACAAGGTGTTCTTCACGAACGGCGGCGCCGACGCGAACGAGCACGCGGTGCGGATGGCGCGCGCCGTAACGGGTCGCCGCAAGGTGCTGTCGATGTACCGCAGCTACCACGGCGGCACGGCCACGGCGATCTCGCTGACCGGCGACCCGCGCCGCTGGGCGAACGAGCCGAGCGACGGCAGCGTCGTGCACTTCCTCGGGCCGTACCCGTACCGCTCGTCGTTCCACGCATCGAACGAGGCCGAGGAGACCGAGCGCGCGCTCGCGCACCTCGAGCAGGTCATCACGCTCGAGGGCGCGACCACGGTCGCGGCGATCATCATCGAGACCGTCGTCGGCACGAACGGCGTGCTCGTGCCGCCGCCCGGCTACCTGCAGGGCGTGCGCGAGCTCTGCGACCGGTTCGGCATCGTCTACATCGCCGACGAGGTCATGGTCGGCTTCGGCCGCGTCGGCGAGTGGTTCGCGGTGAATCACTTCGGCGTGACGCCCGACCTCATCACCTTCGCGAAGGGCGTGAACTCGGGCTACGTGCCGCTCGGCGGCGTCGTGATCTCGCAGCGCATCGCGTCGCACTTCGACACCGTGCCGTTCGCCGGCGGGCTCACCTACTCGGGTCACCCGCTCGCGTGCGCGGCGGGCGTCGCGACGTTCGAGGTGTTCGAGCGCGACGGCATCCTCGAGCGCGTGCGCGACCTCGGCGAGCGCGTCGTCGGTCCGCGCCTGCGCGAGATCGCGGAGCGGCATCCGTCGGTCGGCGAGGTGCGCGGACTCGGGCTGTTCTGGGCGATCGAGCTCGTCCGCGACCGGGAGACGCGCGAGCCGCTCGTGCCGTTCAACGCGTCGGGGGCGGATGCCGCGCCGATGGCGAAGGTCGCGGCCGCGTGCAAGCAGGCGGGGCTGTGGCCGTTCATCCACTTCAACCGCATGCACGTCGCGCCGCCGCTCGTCATCACCGAGGAGGAGCTCGTGCGCGGACTCGACATCATCGACGCCGCGCTCGACCTGGCCGACGCCGAGCTCGGCTGACGCACGGGCGGCCAGGAGTCGCGTGGCGGGAGGGCGGTCCGCCGGGAGCGGCTAGCCTGAGGCACATGGACGCTCGGGGGCCCGCCGGTGGGATGCCGCGGCGCGCGTTCCTCGCGGCCGCGCTCTCGGGCGCGGCCCTCACGCTCGCCGCGTGCACCGACGGTCGCCCCGATCCCACCGGGTCTCCGGGGCCGACGGGCACGCGCACGTCGACCCCGACGTCGACGCCGGGCGGGGTGCCGCAGCCCGTCGCGTTCCGCCGTTCCCGCTGGACCGCCGACCCGTTCGTCCGCGGCGCCTACAGCTTCGACGGCGTGGGAACCACGGACGACCTGCGCACCGCCCTCGGCGAGCCCGTCGAGGGCCGCCTGGTGATCGCCGGCGAGGCGACCTCGGCCACGGCACCCGGCACGGTCCACGGGGCCTACAACGAAGGGCTCCGCGCCGGGCGCGTGATCGCGGAACTCGCCGAGGAGGGCGACCGCGTCGCCGTGATCGGCGCGGGCATCGCGGGGCTCGCCGCCGCCCGCACGCTCGCCGACCGCGGCATCGACGTGGTCGTGATCGAGGCGTCGGACCGGCTCGGCGGCCGCCTCCACTCGGTCGACGACGACGACTTCGCCGGGCCGGTGGAACTCGGCAGCCCGTTCGTGTCCGACCTGGCCACGATGCGATCGGTGCTGCGGAGGGCGGCGGTACCGACCCGGCGGTTCACCCCCGTGCTGGAGGCGCGCACGCCGAACGGCGCCAACCTGGGCACGCCTCCGCCGACCGGCACCGCCGCGATCGCCGCGGCACACGAGTGGGCGCTCGCCCAGCCGTCGGACGTGTCCCTCACCACCGCGCTCGTCGACTCCGGGGTCGTGCCGCTCCCCGGCGAAGCCGACGACCTCGGGCTCACGCCGACGGACTGGCTCCGCCACGCCCTGTCGACCGGCATCGAGCCGGCCACCGGGGCGACGGCGACGCGCCTGTCCGCGCAACGCCTCGACCTGGGACGCGTGTGGCGCCCGACGGGCCAGGTCACAGGCGGGTGGTCGGGGCTCCTCGAGACGCTCGCCGATGGCGTCGACATCGCGGGCGCCAGCGTCGTCACGGACGTGGTCCTCGACGACCGTGGCGTGGGGTTGCGCCTCGACTCAGGCGAGTCCATCCGCGTGCAGCGTGCCATCGTGACCGCCTCGGTCGGCGTGCTGCGGACCGACACGATCGCCTTCGACCCGCCGCTACCGCTCCGCCACCAGCGGGCCGTCTCGCTGCTCGGAATGGGCGCGGTCGACCTCGTCTGGCTCCGGTTCGACACGCCCTTCTGGCGGTCCGAGACGGATGCCGCGCCGGGCCCCCTCCCCGGGCGCGGCGCGCCCAACGTGCTCACGGTCGTCGGCGAGACGCCGACCGTCGCGGCGTGGCTCGACCTCGGCGACGATCCGCGGCGGCCGATGCTCGTCGGGGTCCTCGCCGCCGAGCACGCGCGTCGGGTCGCCGCGATCGACGACGACGACGAGGCGCTCGACGTCGTGCTCGACGCCCTCGCACCGTTCGTCGCGACCTAGCGGACGCCCCGGGCCCCTATCGCCGGTCCGCTCCGACGAGCCACTCGGCGGGCGAACCGGGCGCGGATGCGGCATCCGCTCGCGCCGCGGCATCCGCTGCTTCGACCTCGAGCCGCCGCCGGTGGATGCGCTGCCGGAGCCCGCGCCGCTCGAGGCGCCGGTGGACGGCCACCAGCACCGACGTGAGGGCGACGAAGATGAGCAGCACCATCGCGCAGTACGCGGCCACGCCGCCGTAGCCGCCGACCTGCGTCTCGTCGAGGAAGAAGTACGGGTACCAGCCGATCTGCCCGCCGCGCAGGAGCGTGTACACGAGCCACACCGAGGGGAAGAGCAGCACGAACCCGATGGTCGACCACGGCACGGGCGGATTCACCGCGAGGATCGCATCGATGGTCCACGCGATGAGGGCGAGCACGGGCACCACGAAGTGCAGCAGCGTGTCCGACCAAGGGATGTCGAGCCGGTAGTCGCGGCTCGACGCCTGCGCCGCGATGAGCGCGAACACGACCCCGGAGACGAGGAGGTAGACCGTGACCATCGTGCGGAAGGCACCGAGCCACACCGGATCCCGCGGGCGGAACCAGGCGAACCAGGCCGCGACGAGGAGCGTGGCCACGGCGAGCATCGCCGACTGGATGGTGAAGTAGCTGAAGAAGTTCACCGACGCGAACAGCGGGAAGCGCAGCACGTACTCGTAGTTGCCGACGAGCGCCACGATCTCGAGCACGGCGATGCCGAGCCGGAAGGCGCCCAACCCGCGCCTCGCGGTCGTCACCCCTGCGGCGGAGCCGGTGACGGTCGCGGGCATGCCCTCACGTTACGCGCCTCGCACCCGCACTCGCTGGGCGCCCCGCGCCGGTGCCGTCAGTCGAGCGGGCGCAGGATCCGGTCCAGGAACCGCCGGGTGCGCTCCTCGCGCGGGTTCGTGAAGATGTCGCGCGGTGCGCCGCGCTCGACGATGACGCCGCCGTCCATGAACAGCACCTCGTCGGCCGCCTGCCGAGCGAAGGCGAGCTCGTGCGTGACGACGACCATCGTCCAGCCCTCGTCGGCGAGCTCCTTGATGACGTGCAGCACCTCGCCGACGAGCTCGGGGTCGAGCGCGCTCGTCGGCTCGTCGAACAGCAGCAGGTCGGGCTTCAGGGCGAGCGCGCGCACGATGCCGACGCGCTGCTGCTGCCCGCCCGAGAGCTGGAACGGGTACTGGTCGCGCTTCTCGGCGAGGCCCACCCGGTCGAGCAGCGCCTCGGCGGCCGCGATCGCCTCCGCCTTCGGCACGCGCTGCACCCGGATCGGCCCCTCGACCACGTTCTCGAGCACGGTCATGTGGGGGAACAGGTTGTGGTGCTGGAACACCATCGCCGAGCGGTCGCGCATCGCGATCCGGTCGCCCTTCGAGACCGGACGCGAGAAATCGATCGTGGGCCCGCCGTCGAACGCGAGCTCGCCGCCATCCGGCGTCTCGAGGCCGTTGAGCGCACGCAGCACCGTCGTCTTGCCCGACCCGCTCGGGCCGATCAGGGTCACCACGTCGCCGCGACGCACCGAGAAGTCGATGCCGCGCAGCACCTCGTGGTCGCCGAACGACTTGCGGATGCCGCGTGCCGTGAGCAGCGTGGCGGCCTCCGCCGGCGCGGCGTGATCAGTGGGCGACATAGCGGTCCAACCTCTTCTCGAGTCGCGCCTGCCCGCCGGAGAGCGCAAGGCAGATGATCCAGTAGAGCAGGGCCGCCTCGAGGTACACCAGCATGAACTCCGTGCTGAATGCCGCGATCTGCTGGGCGACGCGGAACATCTCGGTCACGAGGATGAGCGAGGCGAGCGAGGTGTCCTTCACGAGCGAGATGAACGTGTTCGACAGGGGCGGCACCGACACCCGCGCCGCCTGCGGCAGGATGACGCGGCGCAGGGTCGTCGCCGGGGACATCCCGATCGTGTACGCCGCCTCCCACTGCCCCTTCGGGACCGACAGGATGGCGGCTCGGATGATCTCCGCCGCGTACCCGCCGACGTTGAGCGAGAACGCGGCGATGGCGCTCGGCCACGGATCGATGGTGATGCCGATCGAGGGCATGCCGTAGAAGATCACGAACAACTGCACGAGCAGCGGGGTGCCGCGGATCACGGAGACGTAGAACCGGGCGATGCCCGACACGACCCGGTTCTTCGACAGCCGCATGAGCGCGACGACCAGGGCGAGCGCGAGCCCGAGGGCGAACGACGCGAGCGCGAGCGGAATAGTGCCCGTCACGGCGCCCACCGCCAGAGGCACGACCGAATCGAGCAGGAGCTGCACGTTCTCGTTCACTCGGCTCACGTCCTTCCGGCGACGACGGATGCCGCGGGCGCGGCCTTCCGCCCAATGTTGCCACCCGCGACGAGTGTCGCCGCTCCCGCGTCGTCACGCGGCGGGAGCGGCGACACTCGGATACGGATTACTCGGAGACGTCGGCGCCGAAGTACTTCTCGCCGAGCTCGGCGAGCACGCCCTCCTCGCGGAGCTCCGCGAGCGCCTCGTCGATCGCCTCGACGAGCGCCTCCTTGTCCTGCGTGAGGGCGAACGCGCTCTCGGAGGTCTCGTCGGTCTCGACGGCGACCTCGATCGCGGCATCCGGCGTGGTGTTCAGGTAGTCGAGGAACGTGAGCTCGTCGTTGATGGTCGCGTCGACGCGGCCCTGCTGCAGCAGTGCGACGGCCTGAGCCCAGCCCTCGACGGCCTCGACGTTCGCGCCCGACTCGGTCGCGAGCGCGTACCAGTTGCTCGTGAGCGACTGGGCGGTGGTCTTGCCCTCGAGGTCGTCGAACGACGAGATCGACGTGTCGCCCTCGTTGACGACGACGACGCCGCGCGAGACCGTGTACGGCTCGCTGAAGAGGTACTGCTCCTCGCGCTCCGGGGTGATCGAGACCTGGTTCGCGATGACGTCGAAGCGGCCCGCGTCGAGGCCCGCGAAGATCGCGTCCCACTGCGTCTCCTGGAACTGCACCTCGAGCCCGAGCTTCTCGGCGACGGCCTCGGCCACCTCGACGTCGTAGCCGACGAGGTCGCCCGAGCCGTCCTCGTGGAAGCTGAACGGACGGTAGGTGCCCTCGGTGGCGACGGTCAGCGTGCCGGCCTGCACGAGGCCGTAGTCGTCGCCCGCGGCATCCGTCGACCCGGAGCCGGAGCCGCTGTCACCGCTCGAGCAGGCGGCGAGCGCGACGACGGCGGCGGATGCGGCGGCGAGGCCGAGGATCGTGCGGGTGCGGGTCATGGATGGTGCTCCGTTCGTGACGTGGTGGCGGTTCGGCGTGGTGGGCCGGATGCCGCGGGACGTGGTGCGACTGCCGGTTCGAGTCCAGCAGGCTGCGGCCACGGGATGAAACCGGATGACGCCGCGTTTCCATTCCCGATCCGCACGATTCACGGACGATCGGCGGCAAGCCCCGCGATCCCGGCTCGCCACCGGCCTACACCGGCGCGCAACGGACGCGCAACCGGCGGCGCCCCGGCCGCCGCCGTGGCTAGGCTGGCCGCCGTCGTGGGGCGGATCCCCTCGACGAGGTGCCCCCACACCGAAGGAGACCCCCATGCTCACCCTGTCCTGGCTGCTCGTCATCGCCCTGGCCGGCGGCATCGCCGCGCTCGTCGACGGCATCATGCGCGCCCGCGGTCGTGGGACGAACGTCGTCGCGATCATCGAGATCGTCGTCGCCGTGCTGTTCCTGCTCTCGCTGTTCGTCACGGGAATCCCGTTCGGGTCGCTCGTGCTCGGCATCATCCTCGCGATCGTGCTCGCCGTCCTGCTCTTCCTGCGCGGCAGCGCCCGCCGCGGCGGCATCGCCCTCACCGTCGTCGCGCTCGTGCTCGTGGTGCTGTGGATCGTGCTCTCGCAGGGCTGGATCGTCATCCCCGGGGTCAACTGACCCGCGCCCCGCTCCACCGAGGCCGGCATCCCCGCGGGGTGTCGGCCTCGGCCGTCGGTGCCCAGTACGCGCGCCCGAGGCGGCGGAGCGCCGGACGCGACTCAGAACGCGTTGAGGCCCGTGAGCGCGCGCCCGATGACGAGCTGGTGCACCTCGTCGGTGCCCTCGTAGGTGCGCACCGACTCGAGATTCGCCGCATGACGCATCACGGGGAACTCGGACGTGATGCCGTCGCCGCCGAGGATGGCCCGCGCGTCGTGCGCGATCCGCAGCGCCTCGCGCACCGAGTTCAGCTTGCCGACCGAGATCTGCGCGGGCGTGAGCGCGCCGCGCTCCTTGAGCCGTCCGAGGTGCAGCGCGAGCAGCACGCCCTTCTCGACCTCGACGAGCATGTCGGCGAGCTTGGCCTGGATGAGCTGGTTCGCCCCGATCGGCTTGCCGAACACCTCGCGCGACATCGATCGCGCGAGCGCCGCCTCGAGGCAGGACCGCGCCGCGCCCATCGCGCCCCACACGATGCCGTAGCGCGCCTCGTTGAGGCAGCCGAACGGCCCCGACAGCCCGCGGGCGCCCGGCAGCATCGCGTCGGCCGGCAGCCGCACGCCGTCGAACGTCACGTCGCACTGCACCGAGGCGCGCATCGAGAGCTTGCCGGTGATGGGCGTCGCCGTGAAGCCCGGCGTCGAGGTCGGCACGAGGAACCCGCGCACGACGCCGGCGTCCTCCCCCGCGTCATCCGCCACCTTCGCCCAGACGACCGCGACGTCGGCGAGCGAGGCGAGGCCGATCCACCGCTTGGCGCCGTCGAGCACCCACTCGTCGCCCTCCCGGCGCGCGACGGTCGTCATCGCCGCGGGGTCGCTGCCGCCCTGCGGCTCGGTGAGGGCGAAGCAGCCGATGAGCTCGCCCTTCGCCATGCCGGGCAGCCACCGCTGCTTCTGCTCCTCCGAGCCGTACTTGTGGATGGCGCTCATCGCGAGCGAACCCTGCACCGAGACGAAGGTGCGCCATCCGGAGTCGGCCGCCTCGAGCTCGAGGCACACCAGCCCGTATGCGACGGCGCCCGCTCCGGCGCATCCGTAGCCGCTCAGGTGCATGCCGAGGAACCCGAGCTCGCCGGCCTCGCGCACGAGCTCGCGGCGGAAGACCTGGTCCTCGAAGTCCTGCTCGATGATCGGCGCGATGCGCTCCTGCGCGAAACGGCGCGCGCGATCGCGCCACTCGAGCTCGTCGTCGGTGAGCAGGGCGTCGAGGTCGAACACGGCGTCGATGCGCGGCGCGGTGACGATCGGGGCGGCGGTGTCGGTCATGGTGGTCCTTTCGCGGTTCGAGGTCTCGATTCGCGCTGCGCGCTACTCGTCCAGCGGGTTCGTTCGGCGCCAGTCGGCGCCGCGGTCGGCGTCGAGCCGCGGGGGCGGCGAGTGGTAGCCGGGCGGCGCGGCGGCGAGGCCGATCGGGTTGGCCACCGACCGCACGCCGTCGAGGTGGACGACGGGGGCGAGCCCGAGCCGGTCGGCGAACGCCAGCGCCTCCCCCACGTCGTTCACGAGGCCCGACGGCACGCCCGCATCCGTCAGCACCTCGACCCAATGGGCAGCGGATGCCGCGGCGAGCGCGCGTCCGAGCTCCTCGTGCAGCGCGTCCCGGTGCCCGACCCGGGCGGCGTTCGTCGTGAACCGCTCGTCGTCGGCGAGCGCCGGAGCCCCGAGCAGCCGTGCGAGCGTGCGAAACTGCCGGTCGTTGCCGACCGCGATGACGAGCTCCCGGTCGGCGGCGCGGAACACCGCGTACGGGGCGATGCTCGGGTGCGCGTTGCCGAGCCGTCCGGGGGCGCGACCCGTCGCGAGGGTCGACCCGGCCTGGTTGGTGAGCGCGGAGAGCAGGCTCTGCAGCAGGTTCACCTCGACGTGCGCGCCCTCGCCCGTGGCGTCCCGCCGCCGCAGGGCCAGCAGGATGCCGGCGACCGCGTTCTGGCCGGTGAGCACGTCGACGAGCGCGACGCCCGCCTTGGTGGGGTCGCCGTCGGGCGCGCCGGTGATGCTCATGAGCCCGCCGACCGCCTGCACGAGCAGGTCGTACCCGGCGAGCGCGGCGCCCTCGCCGGCACCGAACCCGGTGATCGAGCAGTACACGACGCCCGGGTTCGCGGCGCGCACGTCGTCGTACGCCAGTCCGAACCGCGCCATCACCCCGGGCCGGAAGTTCTCGACGACCACGTCGGCGCTCGCGGCGAGCCGTCGCGCCTCGGCGAGCCCCGCGGCATCCGTGAGGTCGAGCGCCACCGAGCGCTTGTTGCGGTTCACGCTCGCGAAGTACGTGGCCTGCCCGTCGGGCCCGACCGGCGGATGCCACTGGCGGGTGTCGTCGCCCGCGGGCGGCTCGATCTTGACGACGTCGGCGCCGAAGTCGGCGAGCAGCATCGTCGCGTACGGTCCGGCGAGCACGCGCGAGAAGTCGGCGACGCGGATGCCGGCGAGCACGCCGCCGCCCGCACGCTGCTCCGTGTGCGCCATCCGCCCTCCTCGGCCGATCCGGACCGCTCGAGCCGATCCGCTCGCCACGATACCCACGCCCCCGGGGACCCCTCCTGTACAGGATGTCCAACGCCGGTCGCGGATCCGCCACCGCGTCGATCGCGCGGGCAGGATCTCCGCTTAGGCTTGGGAGTGGCGTGCACCGTCGTCGCCGACCGGGTGGCGAGTCACGTGCACCATCATCCAGAGGAGTCCCATGACGAACTACGCCGTCGTCAACCCGGCCACCGGAGAGACGGTCAAGACGTACCCGACCATCACCGACGCCGAGCTGGAGGCCGCGATCGCCGCCGCCGACGAGGCGCACCGCACCTGGTCGAAGTCGACCACGGTCGAGGAGCGCGCCGCCCTGATCCGCCGCGTCGGCGAGCTGCACGTGGAGCGCCGCCAGGAGCTCGCGGAGATCATCGTCCGCGAGATGGGCAAGCCCATCGAGCAGGCGCTCGCCGAGGCCGACTTCGCGGGCGACATCTACACGTACTACGCCGACAACGCGGCCGAGTTCCTGAAGGACGAGCCCATCGAGCTGCAGGGCGGCGAGGGCTCCGCGGTCGTGCGGCGCTCCTCGCTGGGCGTGCTGCTCGGCGTGATGCCGTGGAACTTCCCGTACTACCAGGTGGCGCGCTTCGCCGGCCCGAACGTGATCATCGGCAACACGATCCTGCTGAAGCACGCCGAGCAGTGCCCCGAGTCGGCCGAGGCGATCCAGCGGATCTTCCGCGACGCGGGCGCCCCCGAGGGCGTGTACGTGAACATCTACGCCTCGCACGACCAGATCGAGCGGGTCATCGCCGACCCGCGCGTGCAGGGCGTGTCGCTCACCGGCTCCGAGCGCGCGGGCGCCGCGGTCGCCGCGGTCGCGGGCAAGCACCTGAAGAAGGTCGTGCTCGAGCTCGGCGGTTCCGACCCGTTCATCCTGCTGTCGACCGACGACCTCGACGAGGCCGTGCAGAACGCGGTCGACGCGCGTCTCGACAACAGCGGTCAGTCCTGCAACGCGGCCAAGCGCTTCATCGTGATCGACGAGCTGTACGAGCCGTTCCTCGAGAAGTTCACGGCGAAGATCGCCGAGGTCGAGGCGACCGACCCGACCTCGTCGGACTCGGCGCTCGGTCCGCTGTCGTCGCTGCGTGCGGCCGAGGGCCTCGCCGAGCAGGTCGAGCGCGCCGTGCAGCACGGCGCGAAGCTCGTGCACGGCGGCGGCCGCGACGGCGCCTTCTTCCAGACCACGGTGCTGACGGATGTCGCGAGCGACAACCCCGCGTCGAAGGAGGAGTTCTTCGGGCCGGTCGCGCAGGTGTACCGCGCGAAGGACGAGTCCGAGGCGGTCCGCATCGCGAACGACATCCCCTTCGGCCTGGGCTCGTACGTCTACACGACCGACCAGGAGCAGGCGCTCCGCGTCGCCGACCAGATCGAGGCCGGCATGGTCTTCGTGAACGTCGTGCTCGCGGATGGCGCGGAGCTGCCCTTCGGCGGCGTGAAGCGCTCCGGTTCGGGCCGTGAGCTGGGCCGGTTCGGCGCCGACGAGTTCGTGAACAAGAAGCTCATCCGCATCGGCTGATCGCCCCGTCCGACGCGCCCCGCGGCATCCGCTGCGGGGCGCGTCGTCGTCTGCGCGGCGCCGTCCGCGGCGTCGTCTGCACGGCGTCGTCGCTTTAGCGGATGCCGGGGTCGATGCCCTCGGGCGCACCCGGGAACTGCACGTCGAGGCCGGCCTCCTCGGCCGCGGCGGCCGTCGCGCGCAGCAGCCGCTCAGCCACTTCGCTGACGTAGGTCACGTCGTCGAAGTCGAGGCGGAGGGTGCGCGCGTCGACGTGCTCCACGAGCCGGCCTGCGTCGTGCACGACCTGCTCGGCCGCCAGGAAGTCGAGCTCGCCGCGAAGCTCGAGCGTGACCGAGCGGGTCTCCTCGTCGACCGTCGCCGACCCGACGGGCGACGCCGGGACGCGCAGGTGGTCGAACATGTGCAGGCCGAAGCGGGCCGACAGCTCTTCGAGCATCGCGACCCCGCGGAGGCTGTTGCCGGCCTCGTCGAGGGGCGGGCTGAACACGCCCACGCCGAACTCGCCGGGCCGCACGGCGACGATCCCGCCGCCGACGCCCGACTTGGCCGGCATCCCGACCCGGAACGCCCAGGACCCGGAGCGGTCGTACATGCCGCACGTGGCCATGACCGAGAGCGTGTCGCGGGCGGCCCGCTCGCCCACGACGCGGTCGCGCGTCAGCGGGTGCACGCCGCCGTTCGCCAGCGTCGCCCCCATGAGCGCGAGGTCCTCGGTGGTGACGATGAGCGAGCACTGGCGGAAGTACGGGTCGGTCGCGCTGTCGACGTCGTCGGTCGCGAGCGATCCGGCCGCGAGCGCGAGGCCCGCGAGCGCCCGGTTGCGGTGGCCGGTGTCGGCTTCCGAGGTGTACACCTCCTCGTCGACGTCGAGCTCGCGGCCGGCGAATCGCGACAGCGCCTCGTGGATGCGTGAAAACCGCTCCTCGGCGTCCGCCGCCGGCACGAGCGAGGTCGTCACGATCGCGCCGGCGTTGATGAACGGGTTCTCGGGCCGACCGAGCTCGTCGAGGCTGATCGCGTTGAACGGCTCGCCGCTGGGTTCCACGCCGACGCTGCGGTGCACGGCGTCGGTGCCGACCGTCTCGCACGCGAACGCGTACACGAACGGCTTCGAGGCGGACTGGATCGTGAACCCGACCCCGGTGTCGCCCGCGCCGTACACGCGTCCGAGCACGCTCGCGACCGACACCCCGAACCGGTCGGGGTCCACGTCGGCGAGTTCCGGGATGCCGTCGGCGACCTTCCCGCCGTCGACCGACTCCACGACCCGGCCGAGCGCCCGGGTGAGCTCCTCGTCGACGGCGGCGCCCAGGAGCCGCGGCCGCTCGTTGCCGCTCACCGGCGACCGCCGACGGACGCGTCGATCTCGTCGCGCCGCAGCGACACGAGTCGTTCGACCAGGTCATCGGGCAGCGGATGCTGCGGGGTGAACCGGATCGTGCCCTTGGCCGTGTCGAACCCCGCCAGCTCGTCGGCGAGCGCTGCGATCACGGCGGGACTGAACGGGTACAGCCCGAGGTGCGCCTTCGCCTGCATCACCGAGAGCAGTGCGGCGTCGCGGTAGCGCAGCGCCGGCATGCCGTAGCCCCGGCCCTCGACCGCGTCCGGGATGGTCGCCCGCGCCACCCGGTACACCGCCGCGATGGCGGACCTCGCCGGTTCGTCGAGCCCCGCCACGTACTCGTCGACCTCGCCCATGCGGCTCATGCTACGCGGGGCTCGCGCGGCGGCATCCGTGCGTCGCCGGGTCGGCGGGTCTACCCTCGGGACGAGGGGGTCGCATGATCCGACAGCGCGTCATCGTCCACGGCCGCGTGCAGGCGGTCGGCTTCCGGTTCAGCGCGCGCGTCGAGGCCCAGCGGCTCGGCGTCTCCGGATGGATCAAGAACCGCTCGGACGGCGCCGTCGAGGCCGAGATCGAGGGCGAGGCCGCCGCGGTCGACGCCATGCTGTCGTGGCTCGACGAGGGCCCGCCCGGTGCCGACGTCACCTCGATGAGCACCGCCGACCTCGCGCCGACGGGCGAGCGGGGCTTCCGCGTCGTCAGCTGACGGATGCCGCCGCCCATGGCCCGCGGCGCGTGACGTCCGGCGGGGAGCGTGTCAACGCCTGTCGGTCCGAGGCGTGCCGGTCTTGACTGGGACGGTCGGCGGTCGACGACTGCCGGCGGACCGAGAGGAGGTGCCCATGGCCGAGGGCGATGTCGAGACGATGTCCAAGCGCGGACAGTGGGTCAACCGGGTGATCGGCGAGCCCGAGCGCTCGCGGAGCTTCCGCACGCGCGACGAGGCGATCGACGCCGGGCGCGAGCTCGCCGCGTCGCTCGGCACCGAGCACCGGATCATCCCGGCGGAGGAGACCGGCGTGATCACCGATGAGGACGAGGCGGGCGCGGACGACCGCGCGCGAGCAGAGGAGGCGGACGCATGACCGATCGACGAGACGACTTCATCGAGGCCGACCGGGAGGCGAAGGAGACCGTGGTGAACGACGCGGTCGCGGGCGAGACCGTCCTGCCGGGCACCGGCGACGGCAACGACGGGCCGACCGGTGGGTCGCCCCGCGAGCAGGAGCCGATGTACGCGGACAACGACCTGGCTGGCGAGGAGATCGACCTCGACGACGCGCCGGAGTCGACCGAGTAGCCTCCGGGAACGACGAGGGGCCCGCCGGCGAACCGGCGGGCCCCTCGTGACGAGTCAGGCGACTCAGATGGCGTTGACGTCCAGCGGGATGCCGGGGCCGAACGTGGTCGACACGGCGCCCTTCTGGATGTAGCGGCCCTTGGCGCTCGACGGCTTGAGGCGGACGACCTCCTCGAGCGCGGTCTTGATGTTGTCGTTCAGCTGCTCCTGCGTGAACGAGGCCTTGCCGACGACGAAGTGCACGTTGGCGTGCTTGTCGACGCGGAACTCGATCTTGCCGCCCTTGATGTCTTCCACGGCCTTGGCCGGGTTGGGGGTGACGGTGCCGGTCTTCGGGTTCGGCATGAGGCCGCGGGGGCCGAGGACCTTGCCGAGACGACCGACCTGGCCCATGAGCTCCGGGGTGGCGACGGCCGCGTCGAACGCGGTGTAGCCGCCGGCGACCTTCTCGATGAGCTCGGCGCCGCCGACCTCGTCGGCGCCCGCCGCGATGGCGGCCTCGGCGGCCGGGCCGGTCGCGAAGACGATGACGCGGGCGGTCTTGCCGGTGCCGTGCGGGAGGATGACGGTGCCGCGCACCATCTGGTCGGCCTTGCGGGGGTCGACGCCGAGCTTCAGCGCGACCTCGACGGTCGAGTCGAACTTCGCCGAGCCGGTCTCCTTCGCGAGCGCGACGGCGTCGGTCGGGGTGTAGTACTTGCCGGCCTCGATCTTCTCGGCCGCGGCCCGGTAGGCCTTGGACTTCTGTGCCATGTTGGTTCTCCTTGCGAGAGTGTGGTCATCGCGCCTGGCGGGCGCTGCCACGAATGAGAGTTCTGTGGTGACGGATGCCGCGTGGCATCCGTCAGCCCGGTGGTCGAGTCGGCGCCAAGCGCCGTACCGAGACCCGGGCGAGTCGGCTATTCGACCGTGATGCCCATCGAGCGAGCGGTGCCGGCGATGATCTTCGACGCGGCGTCGATGTCGTTGGCGTTGAGGTCGACCATCTTGGCCTCGGCGATCTCGCGGACCTGGTCGGCCGAGATCTTGCCCACCTTGGTGGTGTGCGGGACGCCCGAGCCCTTGGCGACGCCGGCGGCCTTCTTGATGAGCTCCGCGGCGGGCGGGGTCTTCAGGACGAAGGTGAAGGAGCGGTCCTCGTAGACGGTGATCTCGACGGGGATGACGTTGCCGCGCTGCGCCTCGGTGGCGGCGTTGTACGCCTTGCAGAACTCCATGATGTTGACGCCGTGCTGACCCAGCGCCGGACCGATCGGCGGGGCGGGGTTGGCGGCGCCGGCCTTGATCTGAAGCTTGATCAGACCCGTGACCTTCTTCTTCGGTGCCATGATTTCTCTCTTCCTGTTCGAACGCCCGGCCTGGGCCGGGGCACTCTCCCGCAGGTCCCGGCGGTTCCGGGTTGCGGTGGTCTGTGGTGTGTGCGGAACGCAGCACAACCCTCCGATGATACCGGAGGGTCGCTGCGCGGATGCTGTGTTCGGTTTAGAGCTTGGTGACCTGGTCGAAGCTGAGCTCGACCGGCGTCTCGCGCTCGAACAGCGAGACGAGCACGGTGAGCTTGCCGCTCTCGGGCTTGATCTCGTTGATCGTGCCGGGCAGGCCCGCGAACGAGCCGTCCTTGATGGTGATGGTCTCGCCGATCTCGAAGTCGACCTCGGCGGGGATCTGGCGCGCGGCACCGCCCGCGGCGGCACCCTTCGCACCCTTGGCGGGAGCGACGTCCTTGATGTCGACGAGGCTCTTTAGCATGTTGAAGGCCTCCTCGAAGCGGAGCGGCGTCGGGTTGTGCGCGTTGCCGACGAAGCCGGTGACGCCGGGAGTGTGGCGGATGACCGACCAGCTCTCCTCGTTGAGGTCCATGCGGACGAGCACGTAGCCGGGCACGCGGACGCGCGTGACCATCTTGCGCTGGCCGTTCTTGATCTCGACGACGTCCTCCATCGGGACCTCGACCTGGTGGATGAACTCCGCCATGGCCATGGTCTCGCGACGCTGCTCGATGTTCGCCTTCACGCGACGCTCGAACCCGGCGTAGGAGTGGACGACGTACCACTTGCCCGGGAGGAAGCGCAGCTCGTTGCGGAACGCCTCGTAGGGGTCGTGCTCCTCGTCCTCTTCGGTCACGGCCTCGAATGCGGCCTCGGCCTCGTCGGCGGAGTCGATGTCGAGGGCGTCGTCCACGACGGCGTCGGCCTCGGGGTCGGTCGCCTCGGCCAGCGAGTCGAGCACGGCGTCGAGGTCGACCTCGGTGCCCTCGTCGTCGACGACGTGCACCGCGCGGTGCTCGGCGGGCTCGACCGAGTCCTCGTCGTGCTCCTGCGTGGCGCCCTCCTGGGCCTCCTCGACCTCGGACGACTGCTCAGCGGCCGTGGCCCAGTCGACGTCTTCGCGCTCGTTCCTCGACACTGTTCCTCAATCCTTCTCTTCTGCCGTGCCGCCCGGAGACGGCGGCGGGTATCGGGCCGACGGCCCGATCAGACCCCCGGCTGTCCGAAGACGTACAGAACCAGCCAGCCGAACACCTGGTCCATACCCCAGACGATCGCCATCATGATCACCACGAACACCAGCACGACACCGGTGAAGGTGAACAGCTCCTTGCGCGTCGGGGTGACGACCTTCTTCAGCTCGCCGATGACCTGCCGGATGAACAGGGCGATCCGGGCGAAGGGGTTGCGCCGTGCCGCGCGTTCGCGCTTGGCATCGGCGACGATCTCCTCGCTGGGTTCGTCGATCACTTTCCGGGCCACTCGTACACCTTTCATGGGCCGGCCGACGCCGGCCGGCTCGCAGGGCGGACAGGACTCGAACCTGCAACCTGCGGTTTTGGAGACCGCTGCTCTACCAATTGAGCCACCGCCCTATGCGACCCGCAACCGGCGGATCACATGGATCGAAGCCGCCGATCCCGTTCCTCCCGACGGGCGGTGACCCGGAAGAAGGCGCAGAAGATCTTGGCTGACTTCAACAACCTCACCAAGTGTATGCGACGCCGGGAGCGGCACCAAACCGCCCGGAATCCCGCGGGACGAACGTCCCGCCCGCGGCATCCGCCTCGGGATTACCGTGACGCGCGTACGGCGAGCGGGCCGGAGGCCGCCCCGCCACCGCACGGAAGGGGGCACCGCCATGAGCACTCGTTCCGCCGCGGACGAGGTCCGCGTGACCGGTTGGATCGGCTGGGGCTGGTTCGCCGGGACCATCCTGCTGATCGCCGGCGCGATCGACGCGATCTACGGCTTCATCGCCATCCTGCAGCCCGACGCGTACTTCGTCGTGACGAGCGGCACGCTGTTCCTGCTCGACGTGTCCGGGTGGGGCTGGTGGCACCTGATCCTCGGGATCGTCCTCATCCTCGTCGCGCTCGCGCTGTTCACCGGCGCCACGTGGGCCCGCGTCGTCGCCGTCGTGCTCGCGTCGCTGAACGCGGTGGGCCACGTCTTCCTCCTCCCGGCCCAGCCGTGGTGGTCGCTCATCGTCATCGTGCTCGACGTCTTCGTCATCTACGCGCTCACCGTCCACGGCAGGGAGTTGGCCGTCCGGAACGACTGAGCACAGGGCGCGCCCGTGGGGGCGGGCGCCGGCGCCGCGGCTGGGGGCACTGCCGCGGCGCCGCTCCGTGCGGGCGGGCGGGCTCCCCGCGGCATCCGCTGACACGGACGGGCGCAAACCCTAGGCTGGTCGCGTGAACGAACAGCGACGTCTCTCAGCCCGCATCGCCGCCATCGCCGAGTCCGCGACCCTGAAGGTCGATGCGAAGGCGAAAGCCCTGCAGGCCGAGGGCCGCCCGGTGATCTCGTACGCCGCGGGCGAGCCCGACTTCGCCACGCCCGAGCACATCGTCGAGGCCGCGCTCGAGGCGGTCCGCGACCCGCGCAACCACCGGTACACGCCCGCGGCGGGCCTGCCCGACCTCCGCGAGGCCATCGCAGCGAAGACCCTGCGCGACTCCGGGCTCGAGGTCGGCATCGGCCAGGTCGTCGTGACCAACGGCGGCAAGCAGGCGGTCTACCAGGCCTTCCAGGTGCTGCTCGACGAGGGTGACGAGGTGCTCGTCCCCACGCCGTACTGGACCACGTATCCCGAGGCGATCAAGCTCGCGGGCGGCACGCAGGTCGACGTGTTCGCCGGCAGCGACCAGGGCTACCTCGTCACGGTCGACCAGCTCGAGGCGGCGCGCACCGACCGCACCAAGGTGCTGCTGTTCGTCTCGCCCTCGAACCCCACCGGTGCGGTGTACTCGCCCGAGCAGGTCCGCGAGATCGGCGAGTGGGCGCTCGAGCACGGCATCTGGGTCGTGACCGACGAGATCTACCAGAACCTCACGTACGCCGACGACGAGGGGGGGCCCGCGCCGCGGGCCGTGTCGATCGTCGAGGCCGTGCCGGAGCTCGCCGACCGCACCGTCCTCGTCAACGGCGTCGCCAAGACGTACGCGATGACCGGCTGGCGCCTCGGCTGGATGGTCGGCCCCGCCGACGTCATGAAGGGCGCCGCGAACCTCCAGTCGCACCTCACGTCGAACGTGTCGAACATCTCGCAGCGCGCGGCGATCGCGGCCCTCACCGGGCCCCAGGAGCCCGTCGAGCGGATGCGGCAGGCCTTCGACCGCCGCCGGCGCCTGATCGTCGCCGAGCTGTCGAAGATCGACGGCATGGCGGTGCCCGTCCCGCAGGGCGCCTTCTACGTGTACCCGGATGTCACGGGCCTGCTCGGCCGCGAGTGGGACGGCGTCACGCCGACGACCTCCCTCGAGCTCGCCGACCTCATGCTCGAGCGCGCCGAGGTCGCGGCCGTGCCCGGTGAGGCGTTCGGCCCGAGCGGGTACCTGCGGTTCAGCTACGCGCTCGGCGACGAGCCGCTGCTCGAGGGCGTCCAGCGCCTGCAGCGCCTGTTCGGCTGACCCGGGTGCCGCCGATGGATCGCGCGACGCGACGCGTCCACGAACCGCGCCGCAGCGCCGACGTGGTCGGCGAGCACTCGCAGTTCCGCCTCGACCTCGAGCGGATCCGGTTCTCGCCGTACTTCTCCCGGCTGTCGGCCGTGACGCAGGTCATCGCGCAGCCCGGGGCCGGGCCGCTCATCCACAACCGCCTGACCCACTCGATCAAGGTGACCGCGGTCGCGCGCGCGATCGCCGTCAAGCTGACGGATGCCGCGTCCCCCGCCCGATCGCTCGCCCTCGAGCACGGCTGCGACGCGGTCGTCGTGCAGGCGGCCGCGAGCGCCCACGACCTCGGACACCCGCCGTTCGGGCACCTCGGCGAGCGCGTGCTCGACCGGCTCGCGCGCGAGCGGCTGGGCCTCACCGACGGCTTCGAGGGCAACGCGCAGACGTACCGCATCCTCGCCTCGCTCGACGTGAGCGAGGCGGCGCCCCGCGGGCTCAACCTGACCGCCGCAGTCCGCACGGCGGTCGCGAAGTACCCGTGGACGCGCTACCTCGACGTGGAGGCCCTCGGCGACGGCCCCCTCCCCCGCGGCCTGCGTCGCACGCCCGACGGGGTCGACGTGCTGAAGTTCTCGACGTACGGCATCGACGCCGCCGACTTCCACGAGGCGCGCCGCGGCCACCCGCCGCTCACCCAGTCGCTCGAGTGCTCCGTCATGGACATCGCCGACGACATCGCGTACTCCATCCACGACGTCGACGACTTCTACCGCGCGGGCCTGCTCAGCCAGGGCGCGGTGGCGCGCGAGTTCCGCGGCTGGATGGACTTCACCGCCCAGCTCCGCGACCTCGAGGCCGACGCGCTCCGCGGGCGGACCGCCCCGCCCGGCAGCGCACTCGAGGCGCTGCGCCGCAAGATGCACGCGAGCGACCCGTGGATCGCGAACGACGTTGCGTTCCGCGAGGCGGTGTCCGTGGTGGCCGACGACCTCGTCGACGGCCTGCTCGCGATGCCGTTCGATGGCTCGATCGCCTCCGAACGGGCGCTGTCGTCGTTCGCGAACCGGTGGATCGACCACCTGCAGTCCTCGGTCGTGCCGTCGCCCGAGGGCGTCGTGCGGGCCGGTCCCGTGACGCTCGACGTGCGGGCGTGGCACGAGGTCGAGGTGCTGAAGTTCGTGCACCGTCACTTCATCCTCGACCGGTCCGACATCGTCATGTACCAGCGCGGGCTCAGCCGGGTGCTGACCCGCGCGGTCAACGGGCTCACCGCGTGGGTGCACGACGAGGACGACCGCGACCGCGTCCCGCAGCGACTGAAGGAGCTGGTCGAGATCGCCACCGACGGGTACGCGCAGCTGCGCGAGACGCGACCCGAGGGCGTGCCCGTCCCGGATGCCGCGGACGTGCCGGCGCTCGGGGTCGGCCGCGGCGTGATCGACTACGTCGCGTCGCTGTCCGACGACCAGGCGCTCGCGGTGTCGGAGGCGATCGACGGTCGCCCCGACCGGCTGTGGGACATCGGGCAGAACCTCTGAGGTCTCGGTACGGGCGCTCCGCGTCCTACTCGACCGGCGGACGCCGCAGGGCGCGGCGCGCCTCGGCGGTGATGCCCTCGGCGATCGCGTCGAGCAGGGGCGAGCCGAGGTTCCACTGCTGCCAGTACAGCGGGACGTCGATGGGCGGCCCGCCGAGGGCGACGAGACGACCGTCGGCGAGCTCGTCGTCGGACTGGAATCCGGGCAGCAGGCCCCACCCGAGTCCGAGCTTCACGGCCGTGGCGAAGTCGTTCGAGGCGGGCACGTAGTGCCGGGGCGGCTCCGCGGCATCCGTCCCCAGCAGCCGCAGGTACTCGCCCTGCAGGTCGTCGCGGCGATCGAAGTCGACCCGGGGCGCGTCGGCGAGCGCCGCGGCATCCGCCCCCTCGGGACACCATCGCGCGACCCAGCCGGGCGTCGCGACGGCGGTGTACCGCATGACCCCGAGCGGGCGGACGACGCAGCCCGCGACCGCCGCCGCTCGGGAGGTGACGGCACCCATGACGGTGCCCGACTCGAGGAGTTCGGCGGTGAAGTCCTGGTCGTCGCGGTGCAGGTCGAAGACGACGCGGTGGCGCTCGGCGATCCGCGCGAGCGCCGGCAGGAACCACGTGCCGAGCGAGTCCGCGTTGACCGCGAGGGGCACGGTGGTGGGGCGAGCGGATGCCGCGTCGTCGCCGCCGAACGCGGCGAGCGCGTCGTGCTCGAGCAGGGCGAGTTGGCGAGCCAGGCGGACGACCGCGGCACCCGCCTCGGTGGTGCGGACCGGCTTCGAGCGCACGACGAGCACTCGACCGAGTCGCTGCTCGAGCTGCTTGAGGCGCTGCGAGACGGCCGACGGCGTGATGCTGAGCTCGGCGGCCGCCGCCTCGAGCGTGCCGGCGTCGACCACGGCGGCGAGCGTGCGCGCCAGGTCGAGCGGGATCTGCATGAAGCAATGCTAATGCTCCTGAAGAATCCTGAGCTGGAGTTGATCCCGCGCGCTGCGTAGCCTGACGCCATGGACCTCAGCGTGCTCGTGGCCGGCCTCGGCCTCGGCTTCTCGCTCATCGTCGCGATCGGCGCGCAGAACGTGTTCGTGCTGCGGCAGGGCATCCGCCGCGAGCACGTCTTCGTCGTCGCCGCGATCTGCGCGATCTCCGACGCGGTGCTCATCGGCGCGGGCGTCGGCGGCATGGGCGCGGCGCTGCAGGCGATGCCGTGGCTGGTCGGCGTCGCGCGCTGGGCGGGCGCGGCGTTCCTCGTGGGATACGCGGTGCTCGCGGCACGGCGGGCCATCCGTGGGACGGAGGCGGGGCTCGTCGCGGAGGACGGAGCCGCTGGTCTCGATACGGGCGCTGACGCGTCCTACTCGACCACCGGGGCGGGCGCTGACGCGTCCTACTCGACCACCGGGGCGGGCGCCGGCGCATCCTCCTCGACCACCGGCGTGATCGCCCGGCCGACGGCGGTGCTCCCCGTCGTGCTCACGTGCCTCGCGCTGACCTGGCTGAACCCGCACGTCTACCTCGACACGGTCGTGCTGCTCGGCTCGGTGGGCGCCACGTACGGCGACCTCCGCTGGACCTTCGCCGTCGGCGCGATGCTCGCGAGCCTCGTCTGGTTCTTCTCGCTCGCGTACGGCGCCCGCCTGCTCGGCCGGGTGCTGGCGAGCCCGCATGCCTGGCGCATCCTCGACGGCATCATCGCCGTCGTGATGCTCGCCATCGCGGTCTCGCTCGTGCTGCCCACCTGAGTCGTGCTACCGTGTGCGTCATCGTGAGCACCAAGTCCTGTCGCTGCTGTCGCCGTTAGGCGATCGTCTCCCCGACGATCCCAGGGCGCGATTCCTCCGCGCCGCCGACCGCAGCCCCCGTGCTCACGCCGCATCCGACGCGTCCGCGTCAGCTCAGCGGCATCCGCTCTTCGAGGCACCGCCATCGAAACGGATGCCACGAGCCGACGTCGAAGGATGCCGGGGCCGCCTCGTCGTCGGCGCACCCATCCCCGGCACCCTCGAAAGGACCAGCACATGTCCGGCATCCCCGTCCTCGACCTCTCCCTCCTCAACGGCACCGCCGAGCAGCAGGCGCAGTTCCGCGACGAACTGCGCCGCGCGACCCACGAGGTGGGCTTCTTCTCGCTCGTCGGCCACGGCGTCCCCGCTGAGCTGATCGACCGCGCGTACGAGGTGGCGCACGCGTTCTTCGCGCTGCCCGAGTCGCACAAGCTCGCGATCGAGAACGTCACGAGCCCGCACTTCCGCGGCTACACGCGCATGGGCGGAGAGCGCACGCTCGGCCGCGTCGACATCCGCGAGCAGATCGACATCGGCGCCGAGCGCCCCGCCGTGCCCGCCGGACCCGACACCCCCGACTACTGGATCCTGCAGGGCCCGAACCTGTGGCCGGAGGCGCTGCCCGAGCTGCGCGAGGTCGCCGAGGAGTGGATCGCCCGGCTCGACGAGGTGAGCTCGCGCCTGCTGCGCGCCTGGGCGGAGGCACTCGGAGCGCCCGCCGACACGTTCGACGAGGCGTTCCGGAACCCGTCGCCGTACATGAAGATCGCCCGCTACCCCGGCGTCGAGGCCGAGCAGCCCGCGCAGGGCGTCGGCGCCCACAAGGACCTCGGGGTGCTCACGCTCCTCTCGGTCGAGGAGGGCAAGGCCGGGCTGCAGGTCGAGAAGGACGGCGAGTGGATCGACGTGACCCCGCCCGCCCACGCGTTCGTGGTGAACATCGGGGAGCTCCTCGAGATCGCCACCGGCGGGTACCTCAAGGCGACGCTGCACCGCGTGGTCTCCCCCGCGCCCGGGACGGAGCGGATCTCGATCCCCTACTTCCACGGACCGGCCCTCGACGCCACGATCCCGACCATCGAGCTCCCGCCGGCGCTCGCGGCCGAGGCGGCGGGGGTCACGCAGGACCCGGCGAACCCGCTCCACGCGGTCTTCGGCGAGAACTGGCTGAAGAGCCGGCTGCGCGCGCACCCGAACGTGGTCGAGGCGCAGCACCCGCACCTGCTGGTCGGGGCCTGATCCGATCGAGTGTCCACTCGATGCGGGTCGCGGAGCACCGGACCCGCACGATGTGGACACTCGATCGTCGGGCACGTCGGCATCCACCGGTCGGTGGAGGGCGGAATCGACCGGATCACGGCTACCGCGGCCCGGGGCGGGCGGGCAGGATCGGGAGCATGGACCAGATCGCGACATCGGACGCCCCCGCCGTACGGGTGCGCGGGCTCCGCAAGGACTACGGCGGCAAGGCCGCGGTCGACGGCATCGACCTCGACATCGGCCGGGGCGAGACGTTCGCCCTCCTGGGTCCGAACGGCGCCGGGAAGTCGACGACGATCGAGATCCTCGAGGGCTACCGGCTCCGCACCGCGGGCGAGGTGAGCGTGCTCGGCGCCGACCCCGCCCACGGCAGCCTCGACTGGAAGGCCCGCATCGGCATCGTGCTGCAGTCGGCCGCCGAACCCGGCCGGTACACCGTCCGCGAGCAGCTCGCCCACTTCGCCCGGTTCTACCCCGACCCTCGCGACGTCGACGAGGTCATCGCCGCCGTCGGGCTCGAGCCGCAGGCGCGCACGCGCGTCGCCAAGCTCTCCGGTGGTCAGCGTCGTCGGGTGGATGTCGCGCTCGGCATCATCGGCCGGCCGGAGCTGCTGTTCCTCGACGAGCCCACGACCGGGTTCGACCCGGAGGCGCGGCGCGAGTTCTGGACGCTCATCCGCGCCCTCAAGCAGGAGGGCACCACCATCCTGCTCACCACGCACTACCTCGACGAGGCCGCGCAGCTCGGCGACCGCGCCGGCGTGATCGTCGGCGGCCGGCTCGTCGAGGTCGCTCCGATCGGCGAGATCGGCGGCGCCGAGGCGCGGGTGCCGATCGTGCGCTGGCGCGACCGTGACGGGGTGCTCCGCGAGGAGCGCACCGAGCGGCCCGCCGAGCTCGTGGCCGCCGTCGCGCGCGACCTGGGCGGCGATCCCGACGGGCTCGAGGTGATCCGCCCGAGCCTCGAGGACATCTACCTGGGGATGGTGGGCGCGACGGGAAGCGTCGCCCCCGATGACGAGGAGGCGCTCGCATGAGCACCACGACCGATCGCGCCGACGGCACCGCCCGCGACATCCGCTCGACCGCCCCCGACGCCCGCCGTCGACGCGGCACCCGGCCCGGCCGGCTCGCCGTCGGCATCGGTCGCATCGGATACGAGGTGGTGGGCTACTTCCGAACCCCGGACGCGGTGTTCTTCACCTTCCTGTTCCCGTTCATCATGCTCGGCATCTTCACCGCCGCGTTCAGCTCCTCGGGCGACATCCAGCCCGGGCCGGGAGCCGAGGGCATCTCGGTCGGGGCGTACTACCTGCCGGGCCTGCTCGCGGCGGGCATGCTGCTCTCGGGCGTGCAGAACCTGGCGATCGACATCGCCATGGAGAAGTCGGACGGCACGCTGAAGCGCCTCGGCGGGACACCGCTCTCGCCGGTGTCGTACTTCCTCGGCAAGTTCGGCCAGGTGTTCGTGACCGGCCTGCTCCAGGCCGCCCTGCTGCTCCTCGCCGCGGCGACCCTGTTCGGGATCGCCCTGCCGACCGAGCCCGAGAAGTGGGCGACCTTCGCCTGGGTGTTCGTGCTCGGCGTCGCCACGTCGGCGCTGCTCGGCATCGCGCTCTCGTCGGTGCCGCGGTCCGGCAAGTCGGCGGCGGCGGTCGTCATCCCGATCCTGCTGGTGCTGCAGTTCATCTCGGGCGTCTACCTGCAGTTCTACGCGCTGCCGGAGTGGATGCAGAACCTCGCGAGCCTGTTCCCGCTGAAGTGGATGGCGCAGGGCATGCGCGCCGTGTTCCTCCCCGAGGACTTCGCGGTCCTCGAGCAGAACGAGTCGTGGGACCTCGGCTGGGTCGCGCTCGTGCTGCTCGCCTGGCTGATCGTCGGGCTGGTCGTCAGCCGCCTCACGTTCCGCTGGATCCGCCGGGACGCCTGACGGCCGCTGTGGGAGCCTGAGTCGATGCAGAACGTGCGGTGGTGGGATGCCGCGGCGGTGGCGGTCGCGGCCGTCATCGTCGCGATCAGCCTGCTCGACCCGCCGTACGGGACGGACGACGCGGCGACCTGGGCGGCGGCCGGGGCGTTCCTGCTCGTCCACCTCGCGTGGGGCCGCGGGTGCGTGCCGGTGGCGTCGAGCCGCCGTCACCTCGCGGTCGCGATCGCCTACGCGGTGATCCTCGCCGTCGGCACCACGATCGAGCCGTCGTTCGCGATCCTGCAGGCGTTCCTCTACCCGTTCGTCTGGTCGACCTCGCCGTCGACGCGCGCCGCGATCGTCGCGAACCTCCTCATCGCGGTCGCGATCGTCGCCGGCTACGCGATCCGGCACTGGCCCGCCGGGCTCGTGACGGGCACCGCGATCGCCGCGCTCTCGGTCGGGTTCAGCATCGCCCTCGGCCTCTGGATCACCCGGATCGCGATGTACGGCGAGGAACGCGCCCGGCTGCTCGACGAGCTGCAGGCGGCGCAGGGCCAGCTCGCCGCCGTCCATCGCGACGCGGGCGTCGCCGACGAGCGGGCCCGGGTCGCGCGCGAGATCCACGACACGATCGCGCAGAGCCTCACCGGTCTCGTGATGGTCGCGCAGCGTGCCGAGCGGCGGCTCGACGGCGTCGACGGCGCGGGCGCGGCATCCGCTCGCAGCGATCTCGAGCTCATGGAGCAGATGGCCCGGGAGGCCCTCACGGAGGCGCGAGGACTGGTCGCCTCGCTCGCGCCCGTCGATCCGGGCGCCGGACTCGCCGAGGCGCTGCGGCGGCTCGCGACGTCGTTCGAGCGCGAGACCGGGGTCCGGGTGACGGCGACGACGGATGCCGCGGACCTCGACCGCGAACTCGAGGTCGTGCTGCTGCGCTGCGCGCAGGAGGGACTCGCGAACGTGCGCAAGCACGCGCACGCGTCGGCGGCGGAGGTGCGCGTCGCGGTCGACGCCGGCGCCGTGACGCTGGAGGTGCAGGACGACGGAGTCGGTCCGGGCGACGTGGCGGCCGTCGACGGCGGCTTCGGGCTCGCCGGCATGCGCGACCGCGTCGCGCTCGTCGGCGGCCGCGTCGAGTTCGGTCGCGGCGCGTCCGGCGGCACCGTGCTGCGCGTGACCGTGCCGAGGGCGGATGCCGCGACCACCGCCCCCCACGATCCGACGGGAGTCACGTCATGACCGTGCGAGCACCCGGGGACGGCGCCGAGCCCATCCGCGTCGTCGTCGCCGACGACCACCCCATCGTCCGGTCGGGCATCGTCGCGCTGCTCGAGTCGGAGCCCGGCATCGAGGTGGTCGGCGAGGCCGCCGACGGCGCCGAGGCCGCGGCGCTCGCGGCCGAGTTGCGCCCCGACCTCGTCCTGATGGACCTGCGCATGCCCGTGCTCGACGGCGCGGCGGCGACCGAACGCATCCTCGCCGAGGCGGGCGCCGGCACGCGCGTGCTCGTCCTCACGACGTACGAGACCGACGACCACATCCTCGCCGCGATCGAGGCGGGCGCGAGCGGGTACCTGCTGAAGGCGGCGCCGCAGGAGGAGATCCTGGCCGGCATCCGCTCGGTCGCCGCGGGCGAGACGGTGCTCGCGCCGTCGATCGCGGCGAAGCTCGTGACGCGCGTCCGCGAGGGGGCGGCCGCCGCGGGCCGGGCGGCGCCGTCGCTGTCGCCTCGCGAGCTCGAGGTGCTGCGCCACGTCGCCGACGGGCGCTCCAACCCCGAGATCGCGCGCCTGCTGCACATCGGCGAGGCGACCGTGAAGACCCACCTGATCAACGTGTTCGCCAAGCTCGAGGTGAGCGACCGCACGCGTGCGGTCACGCGCGCGATGGAGCTCGGGCTGCTCTGACGACCCCGTGGGCCTACGCTGGCCTCGTGGGGGTCGTCACGGGGGTACGCGTCGCCGTCCGTCGCGCGCGCCTGCTGCCGCCCTGGGTGCAGCGAGCGGATGCCGCGGCCGCGCGTCGCGTGAACGG
Organism: Agromyces sp. NDB4Y10; assembly: GCF_001620055.1. Classification (GTDB taxonomy): domain Bacteria; phylum Actinomycetota; class Actinomycetes; order Actinomycetales; family Microbacteriaceae; genus Agromyces; species Agromyces indicus. The sequence continues at coordinate 72,903 of NZ_LQGY01000069.1, forward strand.
ATGGCACTCGCACCCGCACGTCGACCGCTTCTGGTCCAGGCTCACGGGCTTCGCCGACAAGGGCGTGCTGTGGTTCACCATCGCGGGCGTGCTCGCCGTGGTCGGCCGCCGTCGCGCGGCGGCGCGCGGCATCCTCTCGCTCACCGCGGCGAGCGCCCTCACCAACCTCATCGCCAAGCGCATCTTCGGCGGCGACCGGCCCACGCTCGAGGACATCCCCATCGGACGCCGCCTCCCGGTGCAGCCGTCGAGCCGCACGTTCCCGTCGGGCCACTCCGCGAGCGCGGCCGCGTTCGCCACGGGCGTCGCCCTCGAGTCGCCGCGGATCGGGGCGGCGATCGCCCCCGTCGCGCTGGGCGTCGCGTACTCGCGGCTGCACGTCGGCGCGCACTGGCTCTCCGACGTCGTCGGCGGCATCACGATCGGCGCGGGCGTGGCGGCGGTCGGCGCCGCCGTCGTCCGCCCCCGGCCGGGCCCGCCACCCACCCCGCTCCCGGCGGGCGCCGACCGGGAACTGCTCGCGTCGCCCGAGGGCGAGGGCGTGTTCGTCGTCGCCAACCGCTCGTCGGGCACGAGCATCGTGCGCACCGACCCCCTCGACGTCGTCCGCGACCGGCTGCCCCTCGCCGAGGTGCGGATCCTCGACGACGACGAGGACCTCGGCGAGGTGGTGCGGGACGCGCTCGCACGACCGGCCCCGCCGCGCGTGCTCGGCATCTGCGGCGGCGACGGCTCGGTCGCCGCGGTCGCGCACGAGGCCCGGCGCGCGGGCGTTCCGCTCCTCGTCGTCCCCGGCGGGACCTTCAACCACTTCGCGCGCACGGCGGGCGTGCCCTCCGCCGAGGTGGCAGTCGAGGCGCTGCAGCGAGGCGAAGGGGTGCGAGCGGATGTCGCCGAGCTCGCGTTCGGCGACGCCGACCCGATCACGGTCATCAACGCGGCATCCGTCGGCATCTACCCCGACTTCGTGCAGGCGCGCGAGGTGCTGCAGCGGCGCCTCGGCAACAAGTGGCTCGCGGGTGTGGTCGCCGCCGAGCGCGTCCTGCGCCGCGCGCAGCCGACGACGGTCGTGGTCGACGGACGCCGCGCCCAGGTGTGGACGCTCTTCATCGGACTCGGGCGCAACGACCGCGACACCCCGGCTCCGCTGCAGCGGCAGTACCTCGACGACGGCCTGCTCGACGTGCGCATCCTGCACGCGGGCTCCCACGTGCGGGCGATCGCGTCGCTCGCGTTCGGGCGCCGGTCGGCGGGCCTGCTCCGGCGGCTCCGTCTGATCCCCGAGCGCGTCGAGGCGTACACCGACACCGAGGTCACCGTCGACGTGCGTCCGCGGGGCGGTCAGCCGCCCGGGTTCGCGCACGACGGCGAGCTCGCGGTCGGCGGGCCGGCCGCGGCATCCGCCGACCTCTCGGCCCCGGGCTACCGCACGACCGTGCGGCTCGTGCCCGGCGCGCTCGAGGTGTACCGGCCCGCCGTTCGCACCACCCCGATGGAAGGTCCACGATGAATCCGTACGAGCACCGGCCGTGGCTCGCGCACTACGCCCCGGGCGTGCCGCACGAGATCGACGAGCCGACGCAGACGCTCGTCGACCTGATCGACGACGCGGTCGCTCGGTTCGACCGTCGCACCGCGCTCGAGTTCTTCGGCGCCGAGACCAGCTACCGCGAGCTCGGCGAGCAGATCGCGCGGGCCGCGGAAGGGCTCCGGCGGCTCGGGGTGGGGCCGGGCGACCGGGTGGCCCTCGTGCTGCCGAACTGCCCGCAGCACGTCGTCGCGTTCTACGCCGTGCTCCGGCTCGGCGCCGTCGTCGTCGAACACAATCCGCTCTACACGGCACGCGAACTGCGCCACCAGTTCGAGGACCACGGCGCGGCCGTCGCGATCGTCTGGGACGCCACGGCCGACACCGTCGCCGACTTCCCGCGCGACATCCGGCCCGCGCACGTGATCTCGGTGGACCTCACGAGGGCGCTCCCGTTCGGCAAGCGGATGGCGCTCCGCCTGCCCCTGCGGAAGGCGCGCACGGCTCGCGCGGCGCTCACGACCAGGCCCACGGCGCGCGGCGTCGTCGCCTGGCATGACGTGCAGGACGCGCGTCCGCTCTCGAAGCGGCATCCGCGGCCCGTGCTCGGCGACACCGCGCTGCTGCAGTACACCAGCGGCACCACCGGCACGCCCAAGGGCGCCGTGCTCACCCACCGCAACCTGCGCGCCAACGCCATGCAGGGGCGCGCCTGGGTTCCGGGTCTCCGCGAGGGCGACGAGGTGTTCTACGGGGTGCTGCCGCTGTTCCACGCCTACGGCATGACGCTGTGCCTGACGTTCGCGATGAGCATCGGCGCGAGGCTCGTCCTCTTCCCCAAGTTCGACGTCGACCTGGTGTTCGCCGCGGCGAGGCAGTCCCCGCCGACCTTCCTGCCGGCGGTCCCGCCGATCTACGACGCGCTGGCCCGAGCCGCCGAGGCTCGCGGCAGCACCGCCCCGCTGCGCGGCATCCGCTACGCGATCTCGGGGGCCATGGCGTTGCCGACCGCCTCGGTCGACCGCTGGGAGGGCGTGACCGGCGGCCTCCTCGTCGAGGGATACGGCATGACCGAGTCCTCGCCGGTGGCCATCGGGAACCCGATGGGTCCCACCCGTCGGCCGGGCACGGTGGGCGTGCCGTTCCCCAGCACGGAGATCCGGGTGGTCGATCCCGAGCGCCCGACCGAGGACGTGCCGTCGGGTGAGGAGGGCGAGCTGCTGCTCCGCGGTCCGCAGGTGTTCGAGGGCTACTGGCGGCGGCCGTCCGAGACGGCCGAGACGCTGCTGCCGGGCGGATGGCTGCGCACGGGCGACATCGTGCGGGTGTCCGACGACGGGTTCGTCACGATCGTGGACCGGCGCAAGGAGCTCATCATCACGGGCGGCTTCAACGTGGCGCCGTCGGAGGTCGAGGGCGTCCTGCTCGCGCACCCCGACGTGCGCGGTGCGGCCGTCGTCGGACTGCCGCGCGACGCGGGCGGCGAGGAGGTCGCCGCCGTGGTCGAGTTGCGCGACGGCGCCGCGTTCGACGCCGGCGCGATGCGCGACTTCTGCCGCGAGAGCCTCACCCCGTACAAGGTGCCGCGCAGCATCGTCGCGGTCGACGAGCTGCCGCGCTCGCTCATCGGCAAGGTGCTGCGGCGGAAGGTGCGGGAGCGGCTCCTCGCCGAGCGCGACGCCGGCTGACGCCGTGTCGCGAGTCGGAGCCCGCGGCTAGAGCTCGAGGCCGACCAGCACCGGCTCGGGGTGCAGCGTGATGCCGAACTCGGCCTGCACGCGTCCCTGCACGAACCGGGCGAGCTGCGCGATCTCCTCGGCCGAGGCGCCGCCCCGGTTGGTGAGCGCGAGTGTGTGCTTCGTCGAGATGCCCGCGCGCGACCCGGGCAGGGCGAAGCCGCGACGGATGCCGCTGTGCTCGATCAACCACGCGGCCGAGAGCTTCACGAGCGGCTCGTCGGGTGCGGCATCCGCCCGCTGTTCGGCCTGCTCGACCTCGGCCTGGTGGGCGAGGAACGCGTCGAGCGGGGACCGGGCCTCGAGCTCGGCGAGCGGGGTGACCTCGTCGGGTTCGTCGGGTTCGAGGTACCAGCGCGGCGCGTCGCCGGGCAGGGTGCGGGCGACGTGCTCGGAGACGATCGGGTTGGTGAAGAACGACCCGGCGCTCACCGAGTCGCGGTCGTCGGGGTCGAGGACCATGCCCTTGGCCGAGCGGAGCGCGAGCACGGCCTCGCGCACCCGCGCGACCGGCACCCGATCGCCGAGCTGCACGCCGAGGGCCTGCGCCAGCTGCGCGTAGGCGACCGGCCGGCCCACGGGCTCGCCGAGCACCTCGCGCTCGGCGGTCGTGTCGTGGAGGGCGAACTCGACCGACACCACGACGCCGCGAAGCCCCTGCTTCAGCACCGACGTGCGGTACCCGAGCTCGAGCTCGTCGGCGGACATGAAGCGCGGCTCGTCGGCGCCCTCGTCGAGGAACTCGATGCCGATGAGCGCGTCGGAGACCTCCTGCCCGTACGCGCCGATGTTCTGCACGGGCGACGCGCCCACCGAGCCGGGGATGCCCGACAGCGCCTCGAGGCCCGAGTACCCGCGGGTGACGGTGAACGCGACGAGCTCATCCCAGTTCTCGCCGGCCTGCACGCGCAGGCGCACGGTGCCCTCGTCGTCGCCGGGGTGCACCTCGATGCCGCGCGTCGCGATGCGCACGACCGTGCCGGGGAAGCCGTCGTCGCCGACGAGCACGTTCGATCCGCCGCCCAGCACCATCCACGGCCCGCCCGACGCCTCGGCCTCGCGCACGTGCGCGACGAGCTCGTCGGGGGTCGTCGCCGTCACGAGGCGGCCGATCGGCCCGCCCACGCGCAGGGTCGTGAGGTCGGCGAAGCGGATGCCGGGCTCCTCCGTGGTCGCGGCGTCGGTCATGTCAGGCGAGCACCACCCGCACCTGGGCCTTGCCGAGCACCGTGGCGCCCTCGAAGGTCACGGTGAGGTCGATGCGCGCAGCGCGGGCCTCGGCGTCGAGCTGGCCCACCTTGGCGGTGACGCTCACGTCGGCGCCCGCCTCGGGGGCGACGACCACCGGACGCGTGAAGCGCACCTGGTAGTCGGCGACGCGGCCGGGGTCGCCGGCCCAGTCGACGACCGGCTGCACGGCGAGCCCCATGGTGAGCATGCCGTGGGCGAGCACGCCGGGCAGCCCGACGGCGGCGGCCACGTCGTCGCGGTAGTGGATCGGGTTGAAGTCGCCCGAGGCGCCCGCGTAGCGGACGAGCGAGTCGCGCGTGAGGTGGACGTCGCGTTCGGCGACCACGTCGCCGACGGCGAGCGCGTCGAAGTCGGGGGTGGTGGGGGCGGCGGCCATCAGTCGTCTCCTCGCACGACGAGGGTGGAGATCGCGGTGACGACGTGCGCGCCCGCGGCATCCGTGATGACCGACTCGGCGGTCACCATCGAGTGGGCGCCGAGCGTCTTCACGCCCGACACGGTGAGCGTCGCGGTCAGCTCGTCGCCCGCGACGATCGGACGCGACGACGTGAACCGCTGGTCGCCGTGGACGACCCGGGAGAAGTCGATGCCGGCGTCGGGCTCGGCGAGCAGTTGCGCGAGCGTGTGCTCCTGCACGACCACCGCGAACGTGGGCGGCGCGACGACGTCGTCGTACCCGGCGGCGCGGGCGGCGTCGACGTCGAGGTTGACGGGGTTCGTCGCGAACACGGCGCGCGCGAACTCGCGCACCTTCTCGCGGCCGACGAGGTACGGCGCGGTGGGCGCGAACACGCGCCCCTGCAGCTCGGGGTTCACAGGCACCGTGACAGTCTACGCAGGGGCGCCTGCGGCGGGTCGATCCGGCATCCGTCGCCGGCCCGCCCGTGCCGGTGGGTCAGCGCTTGCCGCCGCCGAGGAGTCCGCCGAGGAGGTCGCCCAGCCCGCCGAGCATGCCGCCGGCCCCGCCGCCGGCACCCGCACCGCCGCCGCCACCGCCGCCGCCGCCACCGAGCAGGCCGCCCAGCAGGTCGCCGATGCCGCCGCCACCGCCCGTGGGCGCGGCATCCGCCTGCCCGGGGTTCTGCTGGCGCTTGGCGAACTGGCTCGCGAGGAAGCTGAGCACGATCGGCGCGAGGATCGGCAGCAGCTTCTGGATCAGGCCCTGGTCGGTGCTGCCCGATGCGCCGAGCTTCTGCACCACCTGGTCGGTGTTCCGGCCGAAGACGTTGTGGACGATCTTGTCGCCGTCCTGCTCGTCGACCTCGTCGAGGTCCACGCCGCCCTCGAACAGCGTCGCCGGGTGCTGCTGCACCGCGCGCTCGAGCGACGCGGCCCCCGCGGGGTCCTGCGCGTTCGCGCCCATGCCGCCGAGCAGCGCCGGGAGCGCCTCGTCGACCGCGCGACGCGTCGTCGCCTCGTCGACGCCGAGGCGTCGCGACAGGTCGGAGATCGGGATGTTGGCGATGATGTCGTCGTACGCGGCCATCTGGATGGTCTCCCTCCGCGCCCGCCGTCGGGCGTCCTGGTTCACGCTAACCGCAGCGTCCTGCGCCGCGGTAGGCCCCGTTGCTGCGAGTCAGCCGAGGAACATCGCCCAGAGCAGCGCGAGGTAGATCAGCACGAAGATCGTCGGCGTGACCCACTTCACGACCTGCATCCAGAGGGCGGATGCCGCGATCCGCCGCCCGAGGGGCGTCGCCGCCGGGAGCGCCCGGAGGTCGTCGATCACCGCGAGCCCCTCGTTCGCCGCGCTGACCTGCGCGACGGCCCCGAGGATCCCCGAGGCGAGCAGGATCCCGGCCGCGGCGAGCCGCACCGGCAGCTCGGCGTCGGCGAGCCCGATGAGCAGGAACCACGTCGTGAGCGTGAGCAGGAAGGTCGGCCCGAGCTGCGAGACGATGACGTGCCAGCGGCTCGCCCGCCACGCCGCGATGAGATCGTGCTCCGACATGCGCCCTCCCGGTGATCGGCCTGCCGTCACGGTACCGCCGGGATCCATCCGGGCCGGTGCGTCGTCGCCGGGAATCAGCCGTGAACGAGGACCGCCCCTGCGGCCCGGACCGCGCCGGATCGGAGGTGGGAGGGCCGTCCATAATTGCGCGTTGACTTATATAAGGCGTTGGTGAATTATGGTGTCATGCACGCGCTCGACCTCCTCGGTGATCCGGTCCGACGCCGGATCGTGGAGCTGCTCGCCGATGGCGAACTGGCCGCGGGAGAGGTCGGGCGCGTCGTGCAGCGCGAGTTCGGCATCAGCCAACCCGCCGTGTCGCAGCACCTCCGGGTGCTGCGCGAAGCCGGCCTCGCCACGGTGCGGGCCGAGGGCACCCGACGCCTCTACGCGCTCGACCCCGAGCCGATGCGCGAGGCGGCCGAGTGGTTCACGCCGTTCGAGCGTTTCTGGGGTCCGCGCCTGGACGCACTGGGCACCGAACTGGCCCGGTCGGCGCGGGCGCGCCGGCTCGCGGCATCCGCTTCAGCGACGACGCAGACGAAGGAGACCTGACATGGACATCGACGCCCAGATCGCCGCGGTCGACCGCGGCCTCACCGACGGCACGCGCGACGGCGCCGTGACGCGCGTGCAGACGCTCGCGCAGACCTACCCGGCTCCGATCGACGACGTGTGGGACGCGCTCACGTCGGTCGAGCGGATCCCGCGCTGGTTCCTGCCGGTCACGGGCGACCTGCGCCTCGGCGGCCGCTACCAGGTCGAGGGCAACGCGGGCGGCACCGTCCAGACGTGCGACGCCCCGAACTCGTACGGCGTCACGTGGGAGTTCGGCGGGGGCGTCACCTGGCTCACGGTGCGGCTCAGCGCCGTCGACGAGACGCACACCCGCGTCGAGCTCGAGCACGTCGCGCTCGCCGACGACCTCGGTGCCGAGATGTGGGAGCAGTTCGGGCCGTCGGCGACCGGAATCGGATGGGACGGGGCGCTGCTCGGACTCAGCCAGCACCTCACGACCGGCGAGATCCGCCCCGACAACTCCGCCGAGTGGCTGCAGTCCGACGAGGGCCGGCGGTTCCAGCGCCTGAGCGCCGACCGATGGGCCGCAGCCCACGAGGCGAGCGGGGCGGATGCCGCGACCGCCCGCCGGGCGGCCGACACCACGTACGCCGCCTACACCGGCACATCCGCGCCCGCCGCGGACTGACGCCCCGCCGCGCGCCCTCAGCCCGCCGCGCCCATCAGCCCGCCCGCCCATCCCCGCCGAGGGGACGGAACACGCCGTCGGGCCAGCCGCCCGGACGGCGTGTTGCGTCCCCTCGCGCATGAAGGATGCGGCGCCGGCACCGGCGGGAACGCGGAACCGCCCCGCCGGGTGTCGCCGGCGGGGCGGTTCGGTTCGCGCGGGTCCCGCGCGGTGAGGCGACGCGGGACCCGGCGCGGCTCAGTCGGCCGAGGCGCGCGAGAGCACCTCGCCGCGGAAGAACGCGGGACGCTTGATCGCCTGCCAGATCATGATGACCACGCCCGTGAGCAGCACCACCATGCCGAGGATGAACACGAGGCCGACGCCGCCGATCGCCGAGCCCGAGCCGTAGTCGGGGTCCATGCTGTCGATCAGCGTCGTGAAGAACAGCACCGACAGGATGACGCCGCCGACGAGCGGGAACAGGAGCGTGAAGAAGAACTCGCGCACCGAGCGGAACCACGTCCTGCGGAAGAACCAGACCGCCGCGAACGCCGTGATGCCGTAGTAGAAGCAGATCATCATGCCGAGCGCGGTGATCGTGTCCCACAGCACGTTCTCGCTCACGAACCGCATGACCGCGTAGAAGACGGATGCCACGACGGCCGACACGATCGTCGCGTACCCGGGCGTAAAGAACCGCGGGCTCACCTGCGCGAACTTCTTCGGGAGCGCGCCGTAGTGGCCCATCGCGAGGAGCGTGCGGGCCGGCGACACGAACGTCGACTGCAGGCTCGACGCGGAGCTCGTGAGCACCGCGAGCGAGACGAGGATCGCGAGCGGGCCGAGCACGGGCCCGGCGAGCGCGAAGAACACGTTGTCCTGGATGTCGGGGTTGCCGAGGCCGTACTCGCCGTCGCCGACGCCGGCGAACGAGATGAGCGAGACGGAGATCAGCAGGTAGAGCGAGACGATGATGAGCACCGACAGGGTCGCCGCACGGCCCGGGGTCCGCTCCGAGCCCTTCGTCTCCTCGTTCATGGTGAGGGTGACGTCCCAGCCCCAGAAGATGAAGATCGACAGGGACAGGCCGGCCGCCAGGGCGCTGAAGTCGCTCACCGCGAACGGGTTGAACCAGCTGAGCTCGATGGGCGTCGCGTCGAACGCGTTGCCGTTCGCGACCTCGACGAGCGCCGCGCCCGAGAAGATGACGAGCACGAGCACCTGGAACCCGACCAGCCAGTACTGCAGCTTCTGGGTGGTCTGCATGTCGCGGTACGAGATCGTCGTCGCGCCGAGCATGAACAGCAGGCACACGACCACGTTCACGAACGGGTTCGCGGCGATGCCGGCGATCTCCGGATTCCCGACGACCTGGGAGATCGCGAGGAACAGGAAGTCGACCGCGATGCCGGCGAGGTTCGACAGCACGAGGATGGTCGCGGCCACGAGGCCCCAGCCGGCCATCCAGCCGATCCACGGACCGAACGCTCGCGTCGCCCACGTGAACGACGTGCCCGAGTCGGGCATGCGGCGGTTCAGCTCGCGGTAGCCGAACGCGACGAGCAGCATCGGGATGAACCCGAGCAGGATGATCGCGGGGACCTGCGTGCCCACCTCGGACACCGTCGGGCCGAGCGCCGCGGTCAGCGTGTACGCCGGGGCGATGCACGAGATGCCGATGACGATCGCGCCGATGAGACCGACCGAGCCGGCCGACAGGCCCTTCTTGCTGATGCCGTGATCGGATGAGTCGACCGCACGGGTCGCCTCGGTCAGCGGGGGCTGGGAGGGGTTGGTTTGCGTCATTGCACGGTCTTTCAGGAGGAGCGGGTGGTGCGCGGCACCACGATCATGGGCACCGGGAGCTCGCGCAGCATCTTCGCCGCGGTCGAGCCCAGGAACAGGTGGCGCGGTGCCGCGAGGCGGCTCGAGCCGACGAGCACGAGCTCGCCCGAGTGCCAGTCGAGCGCGCGGACGGCGTCCTCGATCGACGCGCCCGTCGCGGTCTCGACGGTCGCCTCGATGCCGTCGGGCAGTGCCTGGCGGGCCTCGTCGAGGACCTCCTCGGCGTGCACCGTGCTCGTCAGCGCGACGAGCTCCGGGTCGAGGCCGTGGGGCAGGTCGATCGGCACGAGCGAGAGCAGTCGCAGCGGCGCCTTCGTCGCCCGGGCGAGCACGATCGCCGACTCGAGCAGCGCGTCGGCGCCGGGGCGGGTGCCCACGCACGCCGTCACGCGCGTCACGCCCTGCGACGCGGGGACCTCGCGCGATCCGGCGGGCGCGATCACGACCGGCACGTCCGAGGAGTGCAGCAGCTCGTTCGCGACCGAGCCGATGCGCGAGCGTCCGAGCAATCCGCCGCCGGCGGCGCCGACCACGATGAGCGAGGCACCGAACTCGTGGGCGGCCGCGACGAGGCCCTCGGCGTACGACTCGGCGTAGCGCAGGTGCAGCTTCGACGCGACATCCGCCCCCAGGTGCTTCGACGCCTCGGCGAGCCACTCGCGCGACTGCTCGCGCAGGTACCGCTCGTAGCCGGCGTCGGCGGGCACCAGCGCGTTGCGCGCCTCGGACGGGAGGATCATCACGACCTCGAGCAGCGCCTCGGCCGCGGAGGCGACGCGGTTGGCGAGCGCCAGGGCGTCGGCGCCGGCCTCGTTGGCGGTGTACCCGACGACGATGGTCACGTCGGTCATGCGAGCTCCTCCAGGATCTGGGCGGCGACGAGGCGCCCCATGCGGATGGCGCCGTCGACGTGCTGGTAGCCCTTGCCGGCCATGTCCGAGCACGCGAAGCGGATCGGTCCGACCGGCGTGCGCAGGTCGGCGCCGTAGCGGGCGAGGCCGCCCATGTCGAAGCTCGCCGCGTACGCACCGCGGGTCCACTCCTCCGAGCCCCAGTCGGACTCGTAGTAGACCACCGGATGCTTCGCCTGCTCGCCGTAGTAGTGCGACATCGACTCGAGGATGCGCGCCTTGCGCTCCTCGGCGCTGAGCTCGAAGACGCCGTCGGCGGCCTCGTCGGCGACGAAGCCGACGAGCGTGCCGCGCGGGTCGTCGTGGTTGGAGTTGTCGTACGCCTCGTGCACGAGCTCCCACGGGCTGAACGCGGTGCCCGACAGGCCCTGCTCGCGCCAGAACGGCGTCTCGTAGACGGCGTGCACCTTGATGACGAAGCCCATCGACAGGTGCTGGTGCAGCTGGTGCTGGCGGCGCGGCAGCGGCGGCTCGTACGAGATGCGGTTCACGAGGATCGGCGGCACGGCGAGCACGACCTCGCGCGCGTGCACCTCGAGGTCGTCGGTCACGGCCACGACCGCGGCCTGCCCGGGTGCGGCATCCGACTGCCAGCGGATGGTGCGCACGGGCTGGCTCAGCCGGACCCGGTCGCCGAGGCGCTCGGCGAGGCCGATCGGCACGAGCTGCAGGCCGCCGACGACGCGGCGGTCGAGGATGAAGTCGGCGTCGACGAGGTTCGAGAACGAACCGGCGGATGCCGCCATGAGCAGGGCCTGCAGCGCCGAGAACGCGTGCGCGGGCTTGGTGAGCATGGCGCCGGCGATGAACATGCCGATGTTCTCGCGGGCCTCCTCGTCGTCGGTCTGCGTCTCAAGCCAGCGGGCGAACGAGATCTCGTCGAGCTCCTTGGCACGCGGGTGGGCCCACGGCTGCTCGGGGTCGATCTCGGCGACGAGGGCGTCGAGCTTCTCGATGAGCGTCAGGATCTGCTGCTCGGTCGCCGGGGGCACCGGGAAGATGTCGCCCTCGAACTTCTTCACCTCGCCGTCGGGTCCGATGTAGACGTTGACGCCCTCCCGGTAGCGGGGGTACGTCCCGAGGCCGAGCTCGTCGAGCGTCTCGATGAGCGCGTCCTGGTCGGGCGAGACCCACTGGCCGCCGACCTCGAGCATGGCGCCGTCGATGACGTCGGTGTGCAGGCGGCCGCCGACGCGGTCGCGCGCCTCGAGCACGACGACGTCGCGCCCGGCCTTGACGAGCTCGGTCGCGGCGGTGAGGCCGGCCGCGCCAGCGCCGACGATGACGACGTCGGTGTCGATGCGTTGCATGGTGTTCCTTCTGTGTGCGGGGTCCGCCCCTGCTGTTCTCAGGAGTTCTCGGGTGTGTCGCCGCCGGCGGCGGCGTGTCGTCCTGAGAAACGGCCCGGTTCGGCGGGCGCGTCCTGAGAAGAGCAGTGCGGCGAGAGAGAAGCGGGCGGATGCCGCGACGCGGGGGTTCGCGGCATCCGCCCCGCCCGGCGCTAGGCCGGGATCAGGGTGTACTTGGTGTCGAGGAACTCGTGGATGCCCTCGAAGCCGCCCTCGCGACCGATGCCCGACTGCTTGACGCCGCCGAAGGGGGCGGCCGCGTTCGAGACGAGGCCCGTGTTGAGGCCCATCATGCCGGTGTCGAGGCGGTCGATCATGCGGTGGCCGCGCGCGAGGTCCTGCGTGAACACGTAGGAGATGAGGCCGTACTCGGTGGCGTTCGCCAGGCGCACCGCCTCGTCCTCGTCGGCGAACGTGGTGATGCCGAGCACCGGTCCGAAGATCTCCTCGCGGAGCAGGCGCGCGTCGGCCGAGACGTCGCCGAGCACGGTCGGCGCGTAGAACGAACCGGTGCCGTCGACGGGGGCGCCGCCGGCGAGCACCTTCGCGCCCTTGGAGACCGCGTCCTGCACGAGCTCGTCGGTCGAGGCGACCGCGTTGTCGTCGATGAGCGGACCGATCGCGACGCCGTCCTCGGTGCCGCGGCCGACGCGCATCGCCGAGACGCGCTCGGTGACGCGCTTGGCGAACTCGGCGGCGACCGACTCGTGCACGATGAACCGGTTCGCGGCCGTGCACGCCTGGCCGATGTTGCGGAACTTGGCGACGAGCGCGCCCTCCACGGCCTTGTCGAGGTCGGCGTCCTCGAAGACGACGAACGGCGCGTTGCCGCCGAGCTCCATCGAGGTGCGGAGGATGCCCTGCGCGGACTGCTCGATGAGCTTGCGGCCCACCTCGGTCGAGCCCGTGAACGAGAGCTTCCGCAGGCGCGGGTCGGCGATGATCGGACCCGAGACCTTCGACGAGCTCGTCGTGGTGACGACGTTCACGACGCCCTTGGGCAGGCCGACCTCCTCGAGCAGCTGCACGAAGGCGATGGTGGTGAGCGGCGTGAGCGCGGCCGGCTTCACGACGACGGTGCAGCCCGCGGCGAGCGCCGGGGCGATCTTGCGGGTCGCCATCGCGAGCGGGAAGTTCCACGGCGTGATGAAGTACGACGGGCCGACGGGACGCTGGGCGACCACGATGCGGCCGGTGCCCTCGGGGTTCCAGCCGTACCGGCCGGTGATGCGCACGGCCTCCTCGCTGAACCAGCGGAGGAACTCGCCGCCGTAGTTCACCTCGCCGCGGGCCTCGGCGAGGGGCTTGCCCATCTCGAGCGTCATGAGCAGGGCGAAGTCCTCGCGGCGCTCGATGAGGCGGTCGAACGCGCGACGGAGGATCTCGCCGCGCTCGCGGGGTGCGGTCGACGCCCAGGCGTCCTGCGCCGCGACGGCGGCGTCGAGGGCGCGGATGCCGTCGGCGGCCGACGCGTCGGCGATCGTCTTGATGACCTCGCCCGTGGACGGGTCGCGGACCTCGAAGGTCTTGCCGCCCTCGGCCTCGACCCACTCGCCGCCGATGTACAGGCCGTCGGCGACGCGGTCGAGGAGTGCGGATTCCTGCGTTGCAGTGGTCATGCGTTGGTTGTCCGTTTCCGTGTCGTGCGCGGGTCTCGCGCGATCAGGGGTAGAGGCCGCGGATGCGGTGCGCCTCGGCGACGCGCTCGACGGCGAGCGCCGTGGCGGCGGTGCGGAGCGAGAGGTCGCGGGCCTCGGCGTAGCCGAGGACGTGACGCCAGGCGTTCAGCATCCGCTCCTCAAGTCTGCTCTCGACCTCGTCGGCACGCCACCAGTACGCCTGGTTGGCCTGCACCCACTCGAAGTACGAGACGATGACACCGCCCGCGTTGGCGAGGATGTCGGGAACGACGAGCACGCCGCGCTCGCGAAGTATCGCGTCGGCTGCGGGCGTCGTGGGGCCGTTGGCGCCCTCGACGATGACGCGGGCGAGCACCTCGCGCGCGTTGGACTCGTTGAGCACGCCCTCGACGGCGGCGGGCACGAGCAGGTCGACGTCCTGCGTGAGCACGGCGTCGCGGTCGAGCTCGTCGGCGCCGGCGAACCCGACGACCGAGCCGGTGGCGCGCACGTGGTCGGCGAGCGCCTCGATGTCGAGCCCGCTGTCGTTGCGCACGGCGCCGTACTGGTCGCTCACGGCGGTGACGCGCACGCCCGCCTCGGCGAGGAACCGCGCGGCATCCGCACCGACCTTGCCGAAGCCCTGCACGGCGGCGGTCGACCGCGACGGCTCGAACCCGGCGTGCCGGAGCGCCGCGAGCGCGATGTGGGTGACGCCGCGCGAGGTGGCGGAGGCGCGGCCGAGCGACCCGCCGAGCGAGATCGGCTTGCCGGTGACGATGCCGGGCACGGTGTAGCCGGAGTTCACCGAGTAGGTGTCCATGATCCAGGCCATGGTCTGCTCGTCGGTGCCGATGTCGGGTGCGGGGATGTCGCGCTCCGGGCCGATGATCGGGAGGATCTCGCTCGTGTAGCGGCGCGTGACGCGCTCGAGCTCGGCCTGCGAGTGCTCCCGCGGGTCGATGGCGAGCCCGCCCTTGGCGCCGCCGTACGGCACGTCGAGGAGCGCGCACTTCCACGTCATCCACATGGCGAGCGCGCGCACCTCGTCGAGGTTCACGTTCGGCGCGTAGCGCAGGCCGCCCTTGGCGGGGCCGCGCGAGAAATTGTGCTGCACGCGGTAGCCGAGGTACAGGCGGCTCTCGCCCGAGTCCATGCGCAGCGGCACGGCCACGCTGAGCTCGCGGCGCGGGGTCGCGAGCATCTGGTGGAGCCCGTCGCCGTAGCCGAGCAGGGCGACGGCCTCGGCGAGCTGGGCGCGCGCGTCGGCGAGCGGGGTCGCCTCGGCGTCGACCGAGGGGGCAGGGCGGGTGACGGATGCCGCGGCATCCGTCGGCGACATCGTCGGCGCCGTCACGGGGTTCATGCCTGCTTCAGCCCCTCGGCGATGACGTCGAGGCCCTCGATGAGCAGCTCGTCGCCGATGGTGAGCGGCGGGAGGAAGCGGATGACGTTGCCGTAGGTGCCGCACGTGAGCACGAGCACGCCGTTGGCGTGGGCGTACGCGGCGAGCTTGCCGGTGAGCGCCGCGTCGGGCGCGCCGGTCGCGGGGTCGACGAGCTCGATGGCGACCATGGCGCCGCGGCCGCGGACGTCGCCGATGCGGGCGTCGGCGGTGCGGAGCGCGTTGAGGCGGCCGATGAGCACGGCGCCGATCTGCTGGGCGCGCTCGATGAGCCCGTCCTGCTCGTACGAGTCGATCGCGGCGAGCGCGGCGGCGCACGCGAGCGGGTTGCCGCCGTAGGTGCCGCCGAGGCCGCCGGCGTGGGCGGAGTCCATGATGTCGGCGCGGCCGGTGACGGCCGAGAGCGGCAGGCCGCCGGCGATGCCCTTCGCGGTGACGATCAGGTCGGGCACGATGCCCTCGTGCTCGCTCGCGAACCAGGCGCCCGTGCGGGCGAAGCCGGTCTGCACCTCGTCGGCGATGAAGACGACGTCGTTCTCGTTCGCCCACTTCACGAGCGCGGGCAGGAAGCCGGGGGCGGGCACGATGAAGCCGCCCTCGCCCTGGATGGGCTCGATGATGATCGCGGCGAGGTTGTTCGCGCCGATCTGCTTCTCGATCTGCGTGATGGCGCGGGCCGCGGCCTCGGCGCCCGAGAGGCCGTTGTCGCGGTACGGGTAGCTGAGGGGCGCGCGGTACACCTCGGGCGCGAACGGGCCGAAGCCGTCCTTGTACGGGATGTTCTTCGCGGTGAGGCCCATGGTGAGGTTGGTGCGGCCGTGGTAGGCGTGGTCGAACGCGACGACGGCCATCTTCTTGGTGAAGTGGCGGGCGATCTTCACGGCGTTCTCGACGGCCTCGGCGCCGGAGTTGAACAGGGCCGACCGCTTCTCATGGTCGCCCGGGGTGAGCTCGTTGAGCTTCTCGGCCACGGCGACGTAGCTGTCGTAGGGCGCGACGGTGAAGCAGGTGTGGGTGAAGGCGTTGAGCTGCGCGGTGACGGCCTCGACGACGCGCGGGTTCGAGTTGCCGACGCCGGTGACGGCGATGCCCGAGCCGAGGTCGATGATCGAGTTGCCGTCGGCGTCGACGATGACGCCGCCGCCGGCCGCGACGACCGAGACGGGGATGGTGGTGCCCACGCCCTTGGCGACGGCGCCCGCCTTGCGGGTCATGAGCTCCTGCGAGCGGGGGCCGGGGATGCTGGTGACGAGGCGGCGCTCCTGGGCGAGCGAGGGGCCGCCGACGGCGGTGGCCGTGGGTTCGACGAGGGTCATGGGTGCTCCGATGCGGTGACGACGGTGGCGGTGTCGGGCCATGGTAGGCAGCGGCGAACGGATGCCACCCCCTCCCCGATGTACACTCGACCCCAGTGTTCTCGACGCGGCGTACACCGAGGAGGTCCCGTGAAGCCCACCGTGCGCACCCTGCTCGAGCGCGGCGACCTCGCGCTCACTCCACTGGTCGACGAGTCGCACCTGCCCGACGGCGTCCTCGACGCGCCCGTGCCGTGGGTGCACAGCTCCGATCTCGACGACCCCGCGCCGTTCCTCGAGCCGGGCCAGGTGCTGCTCACCACCGGCACCCAGTTCGGCGCCGACCCGTCCCGCGACGATCCGGCCGTCTTCGACGCGTACGTGGCGCGGCTCGAGGGTGCTGGGCTCGCCGCACTCGGCTTCGGCGCCGAGGTGGTGCGGCCCGCCACGCCCGCCCCGCTCGTCGAGGCGTGCGAACGCCACGGACTTCCGCTGTTCGAGGTGCCGTACCGCGTGCCGTTCATCCGCATCGCGCGTACCATCGCCGACTTCACCGCCGCCGATGCGAACGCCCGGCAGGCGTGGGCGCTGCAGGCGCAACGGGCCATCTCGCTCGCGGCGCTCCGGCCGGACGGGCTCGGTGCGACGCTCACCGAGCTCAGCCAGCGCCTCGGCACGTGGGTCGGGCTCGTGGACGCCGCGGGTGCGCTCGACCGCGAGGCGCCCGAGGGCGGACTCGGCCAGCCGGCGCTCGGCGAGGTCGTCGGCGAGGCCCGGTCGATGCTGCGACGCGGGCAGCGCGCGAGCCGCACCCTCGAGGCGGGCGCGTCGGTGGGCCGACCGCAGCGGATGACGCTGCAGACGCTCGGCGCCGGCGGCGCGCTCCGCGGCGTGCTGGCGATCGGCGAGTCGCCCGAGCTCGACCAGGCCGGCCGCGAGGTCGTGACGTCGGTGATCGCGCTCGCCGGACTCGCGCTCGAGCAGAACCGCGACCTCGACCGCGCCCGCGGGCACCTCCGCTCCGGGCTGCTGCGCTCGATGCTCGCGGGCGACGTGCACCTCGCGAGCGAGGTGTCGGCCGAGATGTGGGGGCCGCTGCCCGCCGACCCCGTCCGCGTCGCCGTGTGCGACCTGCCCACCGAGCACATCGACCGGGTGGCCGAGTTCCTCGAGCTCCGCGTCGACGAACGGGACGGACGGCTGTTCTTCGGCCGCGACGGCGAATCCGTCACCATCGTGATGGAGGACGCCGACAGCGGGGTCGCCGACGAGCTCGCCACCGAGTTCGACGTGCCCGTCGGCGTCTCCGACGCGGCATCCGTCACCCGCCTCGCCGAGCTGCACGAGCAGGCGCTGCGCGCCCTCGACCGCGCCCGCGAGACCGGGCCGGGCGTGACCATGTTCGACGACATCAGCCGCCAGGGCGTGCTCGCGTTCCTCGCCCGCACCGACGCCCGCGCCGTGGCCCGTGCCACGCTCGAGCCCCTCATCCGGCACGACGAGCAGAACGGCACGGCCCTCCTCGAGACGACCCGCGCCTGGCTCGCGCACGGCGGCCAGTTCGACGCGACCGCGCAGGAGCTCGGCGTGCACCGCCACACCGTCCGCAGCCGCATCGCGCTCGCCGAGAAGCTCCTCGGCCGGGACCTGTCGGGGTTCCACGCGCGTGCCGACCTCTGGGCGGCGCTCCTCGCGACCGACTGACCTCCCTTCCCGCGGCGGACGCCGAGGCGTACCGTGGAAGCGGACGGTTCTCGCGACGGAGGGAGGGTTCCCGATGCAGGCGACGGTCGGCGATCGACTGGTCATCCACGGCAAGCAGGTGGGCAGCGCCGAACGGCACGGCGAGGTGCTCGAGGTCCGCGGTGCCGACGGCGCACCCCCGTACGTCGTCCGCTTCGACGACGGGCACGAGGCCCTGCTCTACCCGGGCAGCGACTGCGAGCTCGAGCACGCGACCGGCTGAGGCGCGCACGGGTCGGCGTCGTGGCATCCGTCGACGCCCGAAAGGCAACCCCCGAGAGATGACGGATGGCGCACGCTAGCGTGGAACGCATGCTCTTCCACTCGTACGCGGCGATCGGCGACAGCTTCACCGAGGGCGTCGGCGACGAGTTGCCCGACGGCAGCGTGCGCGGATGGGCGGACTTCGTCGCCCTCGGGCTGGCCAAGGAGGCCTCCCCCGAGGCCGTGCGGTACGCCAACCTCGCGATCCGGGGCCGCAAGCTCGGGCCCATCGTCGACGAGCAGCTCGAGGCGGCCATCGCGCTGAAGCCCGAGGTGATCAGCTTCAATGGCGGCGGCAACGACATGCTGCGCCCGCGCATGCCCGAGGAGCTCGTCGCGCAGCGGTTCCGCCAGGCGGTGCACCGCATCCGCGACGAGGGCATCCACGTGCTCATGCTGAGCGGCGCCAACCCCACCGAGCACCTGCCGCTCGGGCGCGTGTTCGACGCGCGCGGGGTGCGGCTCACCCAGGCGCTGTACGACCTCGCGTCGCTCGACGGCGTCACCTTCGTCGACAACTTCGCCGATCGCGGGCTCCGCGACATCCGCTACTGGTCGGCCGACAAGCTGCACCTCAACTCGCTCGGCCACGCGCGCGTCGCCTCGAACGTGCTCACGGCGCTCGGGGTGCCCGTGCCCGAGGAGTGGGGCGTCGCCGAGGTGGCGGCTGCGCCGCCCGGTCCGAAGAGCCGGAACACGGCCGTGTACTACCGCGAGTACGTCCTGCCCTGGATCGGGCGACGACTCACGGGCCGGTCGTCGGGCGACGGTCGCGCGGCCAAGCGGCCGACGCTCGAGCCCGTCACGCTCGACGGGGAGTAGGTCTCGGTGCGGGCGCTTCGCGTCCGACTCGACCACCGAGCGCGTCAGCCCGCGCGGACGCCCTCGACGAAGGCGCGCGTGCGTCGGGCGAGTCCGTCGATGCGCGCCCACGCGTGCGAGCCGGTGCGCACCTCGGCGGGCGCGAGCGGGGCGTGCAGTCGCACGTTCTCCTGGCACGACAGGTCGCTGCACAGGTAGGTGCCGACCGTGTTGCCGTTGCGCCCGGCCTCGCCCGCGCGCCGCGCGGAGAACATGGTCACCTGGTTCGCCGGCTGCTGCGTGTGGCAGAAGTTGCACATGCCGGCCCGGAACCGCGAGGACGGCGGGTCGGCGGCGCGCAGCACGATGCCGACGGGCTCGTCGTCGATGATCGTCACGAGGTAGCCGCGGCGGCTCGCCCGACGGTCGCGCCAGGCCAGCGCGTCGACGTGCTCCCAGTCGACGAGCAGGTACTCGAGCGGCAGTTCGAACTCGTCGAGCTCCCGATCGGTCGCGTTCACGAACGACGACCGGAGCTCGTCCTCGCTGAGCGGACGCATTCCGACCCCCTTCGACCCGAACCAGTGTAGGCGCGACCCCGGATGCCGCCACCGGGTGGACGCCGCGTCGACGGTCGGTCAGCCGACGGCGGGGCGCGGCCGGTCGTCGTGTCGCGGGCACCAGCCCGCGGGCGTGCGGTCGTAGACGTGCCCGGGGCCGGCGGCGACGAGCCGGCGGAGCGCGTCGAGGAACCGGTCGACGTCGTCGGCCGACGTGCCCGCACCGACGCTCGCCCGGAGGCCGTTGGCGCGCGTGGCGATGCGGTCGAAGAACGGGTGCGCGCAGAACCGACCGGCTCGCACCGAGATGCCGTGCTCGGCGGCGAGCGCCGCGGCGACGAGCCCGACCGACCCGCGTTCGAGCTCGACGGTGGCGATGCCGAGCCGGTCGTCGACGTCGGCGAAGCCGCGCAGCACGCGCACGCCCGGGATCGCGGCGAGCCCGTCGTGGAGACGGCCGGTGAGCGCCGCCTCGTGGGCGCGCAACGCCGGTTCGCCGAGCCGCTCGAGTTCCGCGAGGGCCGCGGCGATCGCGGCGACGCCGATGACGTTGGGAGTGCCCGCCTCGTGCCGCTCCGGTCCGCGCTTCCACTCGGCACCGTCGACGGCCACCGCCTCGACGGCGCCGCCGCCCGCGAGGTGCGGGGGCGCGGCGTCCAGCCAGTCGCCCCGGCCGACGAGCGCGCCCGCCCCGAACGGCGCGTACGCCTTGTGTCCCGAGAAGGCGACGTAGTCGATGTCGGATGCCGCGAGGTCGATGCGCCGGTGCGGCAGGAGCTGCGCGGCATCCACCGCGAACCGCGCGCCGTGGTCGTGCGCGAGCCGGGCGAGCACCTCGAGCGGCAGCACCTCGCCGGTGAGGTTGGAGGCGCCCGTGACCGACAGCAGTGCCGCAGGCGTGCGGCGGAGCTCGACGGCGAGCGCGTCGAGCGTGGCGGCGAGGGTGCCGCGCGCGACGACCACGCGACGACCGCGACGCGTCCAGGGCAGCAGGTTCGCGTGGTGCTCGAGGTCGAGCACCACGGTGTCGCCGGGCACGGCCGAGGCGAGGAGGTTGAGCGCGTCGGTGGTGTTGCGGGTGACGACCACGTGGTCGTCGATCCGGGCGCC
This sequence comes from Agromyces sp. NDB4Y10, assembly GCF_001620055.1. Classification (GTDB taxonomy): domain Bacteria; phylum Actinomycetota; class Actinomycetes; order Actinomycetales; family Microbacteriaceae; genus Agromyces; species Agromyces indicus. Next base: position 93,460 of record NZ_LQGY01000069.1, read on the forward strand.
CACGTGGCGGGCGATGGCGACGCGGGCGTCGTCGACGACGGCGGTCGACGCCTGCGAGAGGTAGCCGGTGCCGCGGTGCACGCTCGCGTAGTACGGCAGCACCCGGGCGACCCGCTCGGCGACGGCCGTGAACGCGGGGGCGGATGCCGCGACGTCGAGGTTCACGTGGCGCACGCGCCCGCCGCCGAGGACGGGGACGTCCAGGTCGGCGCCGACGAGCGCGGCGAGCGGTCCGGGCCCGGCTCCGGGCATCCGCGCCGGGGCGTCCGCGAGCGTCGTCGCGCCGCCGCGCGGGGTCGTGCTCGCACTCGTGTCCGGCATGCCGCCTCCCTCCCGTCGCGTGCGGTGCGCCCGACGCTACGGATGCCGCGAGGACCCGCTCAAGGGGCGCCCGTCACGGCACGACACGGTGCGACACGCGGCGAAACACGGGGGCGGTCTCCCGCCCCCCACGCAACCCCGCATCCGGGCGCCCGCGTGGACGTACCATGAGAGCATCGCGCCGTTCGGCGCACACCCCCGACCGAGGAGCACCTCACGACGTGACGACGACCGAGCCCGCCGAGCCCCGCCGCGACCGCATGCCCCAGACCGGCGACGCGTTCCGTCGCCGTCCCGTCCCGGATCCCGGCCTGCGCCTCAGCGACGTGCCCGAGCTCGTCCTCGTCTCCCCGGATGCCACGCACTCGCGCTTCGACCGCGACGACATCGTGGTGCGCAAGGGCCAGTACGCCCTGCGCAACGGCCACGTCACGCCGCACGAGTCGATGGTCGAGGACCTCTGCGCCGTGGCATCCGCTCTCGACGGCGCGGGCATCGACTACCTGCTGGTGCGCCGCGACGGCGGTCGCCCCGTGATCGCGGTCGACCGGGCCGAGCGCAAGCGGGTCGCGCGCGCCCTCGCCGAGGCGTTCGCCGACGAGCCGTTCTACTCGGCGACGCTCGTGCCCGACAAGGCCGCGGGCGACCGGCACGTGCTCGTGGCCGACGGCAGCCTGTCGTCGCACCGCAAGCCCAAGGCGGTGCGCCTGTACCGCCCGCGGGTCGAGCCCGTGGGCCGGCTGCGGTACGGCGCGGAGACCGCCGTGCAGCTCGAGTTCTGGCGCTTCGGCGAGGACGTCATCGAGGCGCCCGTCGAGAACGCCCTCATGCGTCGCACCCTGCCGCGCGGCGAGGCGGTCGAGGAGACCGTGCACCTGCACGGGCGCGAGTGGCGCACGCTCGAGCACATGTGGTCGCCGCTCGCGAGCGACGTCGACTTCGAGATCGACATGGTGTTCTCGTGGGTCGACGGGTCCGACGTCGAGTTCCTCCGCGAGCGCGCACGTCGCATGCAGACCTACGTCGTCGGCGAGGGCGACGACTCCGAGGCGCGCTACCGGCAGATCGACGAGCTGAAGTACGCGCTGCGCTCGGTGTACCTGTTCGCGCCGTGGGTGCGCCGCATCTTCATCTGCACCGACTCGCGGCCGCCGGCGTGGCTCGCGAAGCACCCGAAGGTGACGATCGTGCGGGCCGAGGAGATGTTCGCCGACACGTCGGTGCTGCCCACGTACAACTCGCACGCCGTCGAGAGCCAGCTGCACCGCATCCCGGGCATCGCCGAGCACATCCTCTACTCGAACGACGACATGTTCTTCGGGCGCCCGCTCTCGCCCGACCTGTTCTTCTCGCCGGGCGGCATCACCAAGTTCGTCGAGGCCGGCACGCGCATCGGCCTCGGCGACTCCGACCCGAGCCGGTCGGGCTTCGAGAACGCCGCTCGCGTGAACCGCCGGCTGCTGCGCGAGCGGTTCGGCAAGGTCACCACCCGGCACCTCGAGCACTGCGCGGCGCCGCTCCGCAAGTCGGTCATGGCCGAGCTCGAGCGCGAGTTCCCCGACGAGTTCCGCCGCACGGCCGCGAGCCGGTTCCGCTCGGCGACCGACATCTCGGTGACGAACTCGCTGTACCACTACTACGCGCTGCTCACCGGCCGTGCCGTGGTGCAGACCGATGCGAAGGTCAAGTACATCGAGACGACCCTGAAGCGCGCGCTCCCGGCGATGAAGCGCCTGCTGAAGCGCCGCGACATGGACATGTTCTGCCTCAACGACGGCAGCTTCCCCGAGATCTCGGTCGAGGAGCGAACCGAGGCGGTCATCGACTTCCTCGAGCGCTACTTCCCCTTCGCGGCACCGTGGGAGAAGGGCGCGACGGATGCCGCGGAGCCGGCGTTCGACGCCGCGGGCGCGCCGATCACGAGCGACGCCGACCACTCGGCGGCCTGACGCGCGGCGCTCGCCGTGACCGGAGACCTCGCCGGCTACGCCAGGACGGGGATGGGCCGCGTGAAGGGCGGCTCCTCCTCGCGCGGGGCGGGCACCGCGGCATCCGTGATCTCGACCCCGGCCGCGTCGAGCCGGCGCCGGGTCTCGGCGGCGTCGACCCAGTCGAGCGCGGGCGTCTCGCCGAGCGGGACCACCGAGTGGAGCACCGTGCCGGGGTACACGTGCACGAGGTTGAAGGCGCGGGCGCCGTCGCGTCCGCGCGTGCCGCCGACCGGCACCGTGAGGTCCTGGGTGTAGCAGCTCGCCGAGGCGACCGAGACCGGCACGCCCGCGAACATCGCGGTCGACGAGTAGTGCAGGTGCCCGGCGATGATCGAGCGGATGTCGCTGCCCGCGATGACCTCGGCGAGCGGTCCCTGGTCGCGCAGCTCGACCGACACGGCCAGGTCGAGCACGCTCGGGATCGGCGGGTGGTGCATCGCGAGGATCGTGCCGTCGGGCGCGGGGATCGACAGTTCCTCGGCGAGCCAGTCGAGCTGCTCGTCGGCGATCTCGCCGTGGTGCCGGCCGGGGACGGTCGTGTCGAGCGTGATGACGCGGAGGCCGTTGACGTCGTCGACGCGGTCGACCGGGCGCTGCCCGCCGGCGACGTCGCGGAGGAGGCCACGACGGAAGGCGTCGCGGTCGTCGTGGTTGCCCATGACCCAGATGACCCGCGAGCCGAGGCGCGCGGCGGCCGGTTCGACGATGCGACGGATCAGGTCGTACGCCTCGGGTTCGCCGCGGTCGGCGAGGTCGCCCGTGAAGACGATCGCGTCGGGCCGTCCGCCCGACGCCTCGAACTGCTCGAAGAGCGCGCGCAGGTGCCGGTCGGCGTCGATCCGGTCGTAGAGCCGTCGCCCGGCTCCGAGCAGGTGGGTGTCGCTGATGTGCAGGAGGAAGTGCGACGGGCGGGGGTACTCGGCCCTGCGGGGGTTCACGCTGACTCCGTCTCGTTGCCGATGGTCCGGGTCGATCCGAAGCTAGCGCAGCATGCCCACCCGAACGATCAGTGAATGCGGAGTGTGACGAACCTGAACGCTTCGCCGACCACGGTCGATTCCGGATGTCAAGGCCCTCCCCCGAATCGTCGCACCGTCGCAGACTCGGTGCCGAGGTGGTCGTCACCTCTGGCAGGCCGGTCGGCGTGCTGAAGACCGTTCCCGTCCCCCGGGAGCCTCGCCGCCGGCCTGCCGTCCACCCGATGCGCTCGGGAGGCGCAGCTCGCCGTCGCGCGAGCCGAGCGCTCAGTCCTTCTTCTTGTCGGGCCGGTTCGCGGCCCCGGGCGAATCCGCGGACTTGCCGGGCGCCTCCGGCTCCGGCTCGTCGGCGGGCTCCGGATCGGCGGCCGAGGGGACGTCGGACGCCGGTGGTGCGGCCTCCGTTTCGGCGGGCGGCGACGTCGGGCTCGGAGCGGGCCCGACCGTGGGCGGCGACGACGCCCCGCTCGGGATCGGCGATGGCGTCGCCGGCTCGCGGTCGGGTCGCGGACGGTCGTCGGGCTCGGTCCGTTCGGAGCCGCCGGCGATCGGCGCCGATGCCGAGATCACGGCCGTGGCGCCGCCGAGCGCCAGCGCGGCCACGACCGACGCCGCGCCGAGGAGCACCGCGGGTCGGTGAGCGGAGAACCAGGGCACGGCCGGGCTGCGGCGGACGCGGGCGAGCGCGGCGGCGATGACGCGGCCGAGGCCCTCGCGGAGTCCGGGCCGTGGGGCGGCGTGACGGCCGCGCCGCCCGTCCGACGATGCCGACCTGGGGTCTGCCATTGCCTCGTCCACCACGTCCCTCAGTGCGATTGCCGGATGCAGCCTACCTGCCGGAACGCGACCGCGCCTCCCGAACGGGGGTCACCGCGAGCGGCAGGCCGACGAGCCGCCGGTCGACGAGCGACGCGCGGTATCGTCAGGCGGCGGACGAGGCGGCCGCGGCAGCCGCGGCAGGCACGACCACGACCGGGCCGGCGAGGTTCATGAGCAGGTCGGAGTTGGTGCGGCCGAGGGGCAGGAAGCCTCGCCCGTCCGCTCCGCGTCGCCCCGTCACCGTCAGGACCGCCCGGCGGGAGACGCCGATCAGCGTGCCCGAGGCCGGGTCGGTGGTGCTGCGCTGCTCGATGGAGACGTCCGGGTGCACCGCCGCGGCGAGGGAGGCCGCGCGCTCGGCGGGCGCCGGTCGCTCCTCGTCGCCGTCGGAGTGCACGATGACGAGGGCCTCCCCGAGCCGCTTCGCCTCCCGCGCGGCGAACCGCACGGCCTCGTCGCTGTCGGTGCCCTCGGAGACGCCGACGGCCACGCCCGACCGGCCGCGCCACGACGTCACGGGCACGACGACGGTCGGCGTGGTCGAGACGGCGGCGAGCTGCAGGCTCCGCGAGCCGAGGGCGTGGCCGTGGAAGTAGCCGACCTTGTGGGTGCCGACCGCGACGAGGGCGGCGTCCCGCGCGGCCTCGGCGAGCGCCAGCATCGGGCTGCCCACGGCGAGGTGCGTCGACACCTCGAGGTCCGGCGCCAGGCCCCGCACGAACTCGACCTCGCGCTCGGAGCCGCGCTCCGCCGCACCCTTCAGCTCTGCGAGCGCCGACCCGCCCACCGTGCCCCAGCCGTCGTCGACCACGGTCGCGAGCACGAGGTCGTCGCCGGTGCTGCGCGCACGATCGATCGCCCAGGTGAGAGCCGCCCGACTCGCCACGCTTCCATCCGCACCGACCACGATCGTCATGCGATCCAGCATCCGCTCCCGGGGGCTGCGGGAGCGAGGCCTTTGGTCCCCCAGCGCGTCGGGTCGCCGCGGCGGACGCCTGCCGAGGGGGTCCCGGGCGCCGGAAAGCGGGTGCTACAGTGGCGGCAAATACCGTGGGGGATATGGGGATGGGTGCGATGGATTCGCCCTTGTCATTTCCCGAGGGTCCGCGATCGGAGCTCGACCGGACGCTCAGGGAGCTCGTCGACCGTGCGGACGAGGTCATGCGCACGCAGGAGCGTCTCCGCGCCCTCCTCTCGGCGACCCAGGCCGTCGTGGAGCCGATCGAGCTCGCCGAGGTGCTGCGTCGCATCGTCGAGGCCGCGGTGAGGCTCGTCGACGCCGAGTACGGCGCCCTGGGGGTGCTCGCGCCGCAGGGCGGACTCGAGGAGTTCATCCACGTCGGCATGCCCGACGACATGGTGCATCGCATCGGCCACCTGCCGGAAGGGCGCGGCCTGCTCGGCGCGTTGATCGACCACCCCGACCCGATCCGCCTGCACGAGATCGGCGAGGACCCCCGCTCGGTCGGGTTCCCCGCCGGGCACCCGCCCATGCACAGCTTCCTCGGCGTCCCCGTGCGCGTGCGCGACGAGATCTTCGGCAACCTCTACCTCACCAACCGCGCCGACGGCGACTTCTCGGAGGAGGACGTCGAGCTCATCTCGGCGCTCGCCGCCGCGGCGGGGGTCGCGATCGACAACGCGCGCCGCTTCGCCGAGGCCCAGATGCGGGAGGCCTGGGCCGCGGCATCCGCCCAGGTCGCCGCCGCCCTGCTGACCTCGTCGAGCGACGATGCCGCCGCGTTGATCGCCGACGAACTCGCGTCGCGCGGGGCCGCCGACCGCGTGTCGGTCGTGGTGCGCGGCGAGGAACCGGGATCGGTGCGCGTGCTCGAGTCGCGCGGGGTCGACTGCGACGACGTCGCCGGCGACGAGGTGCCGCCCGGCCGGACGCTCGCAGCGGTCACCCTCGAGGGCGGCGCCACGCGGACCGCCCCCGGCGGGCGGACCGAGGCGCCGCGCGACGCCCTCGCCCTCCACGCGGACGGACACGACGGACCCGTGCTGTTCGTCGCGCTGCGCAAGTCGGGCCTGCCCACTGCCGTGATCGCCGCAGGCCGGCGCCCGGGCGCCCCGCACTTCACCCCCGCGGAGATGCGCATCGCCGAGGACCTCGCGGAACGCGTCTCCCTCGCGCACGAGCTCGCCGAGGCCCGGGAGGCCCAGCAGCGTTCCCTGCTGCTCGAGGACCGCGCCCGCATCGCCCGCGACCTGCACGATCACGTCGTGCAGCAGCTCTACGGCGCCGGGCTCGATCTGCAGGCGGTCGCCTCGCTGAGCACGGGCGCGGCGGCCGAACGCATCGAGTCGGCCGTCGAGACCCTCGACGAGTCCATCGCGCAGATCCGCACGATCGTGTTCGCGCTCACGCCCCGTGCGGGCGGCGCGCCGACGTTGCGGCACCGCGTGCTCGACCTCGCCGGCGCGGCGTCGCGGCACCTGCGGCAGCCGGTCTCGGTGTCGTTCAGCGGTCCGGTCGACCTGATCTCGCAGGGCCGCCTCTCAGACGAACTCACGGCGTCGGTCCGCGAACTGCTCTCCAACGCGGTCAAGCACGCCGACGCGCACACCGTGGGGCTGACGGTCGCGGCATCCGACGGCGTCGTGGCGGCCGAGGTGGTCGACGACGGGCGCGGCATCGGCGCTCCCGTCCGGCGGAGCGGCCTGGACAACCTGCGGACGCGCGCCGAGCAGCTCGGCGGCGCCTTCGAGATCGACAGCGGCCCGCACGGCACCCGCGCGCGGTGGTCCGTCCCCGTCGAGGCCGAGCCCGTGTCGGCGAACCCCTGAGCGAATTGGAGCCCCAGTGACCCGAGTCTTCCTCGTCGACGACCACGAGATCGTGCGGCGCGGCGTCGCCGAGCTGCTCGAGCGCGAACCCGACCTCGTCGTCGTGGGCGAGGCCGACAGCGTGGCGCACGCGCTCCCCCGCATCCAGGCCACGGCGCCGGATGTCGCGGTGCTCGACATGCGGCTCCCCGACGGCGACGGCATCGACCTGTGCCGGGAGATCCGTTCGCGCAATCCCGAGATCGCCTGCCTGATCCTCACCGCGTACGACGACGACCAGGCGGCCATGTCGGCCGTGCTCGCGGGGGCATCGGGGTACGTGCTGAAGAACGTCCGCGGCTCGACCATCGTCGAGGACGTCCGCGCAGTGGCGGCCGGCAAGTCGCTCATCGACGCGAAGGTCACCGCGCGCGTCACGCAGCAGGCCGCGCGCGACGACCACGACGATCCCCGCTTCGCGGCCCTCAACCTCCGGGAACGGCAGGTGCTCGCGCTCATCGCCGACGGGCTCACGAACCGGCAGATCGGTGAACAGCTCGGACTGGCGGAGAAGACCGTGAAGAACTACGTCTCCGGCCTGCTCTCGAAGCTCGGGTTCGAGCGCCGCACGCAGGCTGCCGTGTACCAGATGGAGCGGCGCGCGCACGAGCAGGGCTGAGCTCCGAGACGCACCGCGTCCGTCGCGTTCGACTGTTCCGGTCGTTCCGCAACCCCCTGACGGCGTCGGTACCGCCGTGTTCGGCTGTGCGCTCGAGCACGACACGGCACGGCCGACGATGAGGAGCGACACATGCGCGCGATGGTGTACCGAGGGCCCTACAAGGTCCGCGTCGAGGAGAAGGACCGGCCGCGGATCGAGCATCCGAACGACGCGATCGTGCGCGTCACGGCCGCCGCGATCTGCGGTTCCGACCTCCACCTGTACCACGGCATGATCCCCGACACGCGAGTCGGCATGACCTTCGGCCACGAGTTCGTCGGCGAGGTCGTCGAGGTCGGACCGTCGGTGGAGCGCCTGAAGGTCGGCGACCGGGTGATGGTGCCGTTCAACATCTACTGCGGGTCGTGCTACTTCTGCGTGCGCGGCCTGTTCTCCAACTGCCACAACGTGAACCCGAACGCCACCGCGGTCGGCGGGATCTACGGGTACTCGCACACGAGCGGCGGCTACGACGGCGGCCAGGCCGAGTACGTCCGCGTGCCGCTCGCCGACGTGGGTCCGTCGGTGATCCCCGACTGGCTCGACGAGCGCGACGCCGTGCTGCTGACCGACGCGCTGCCGACGGGCTACTTCGGCGCGCAACTCGGCGACATCGCCGAGGGCGACACGGTCGTCGTCTTCGGGGCCGGGCCGGTCGGGCTGTTCGCCGCGCGGTCGGCGTGGCTCATGGGCGCCGGCCGCGTCATCGTCGTCGACCACCTGGAGTACCGGCTGGAGAAGGCCCGGGACTTCGCCCACGCCGAGACGGTCAACTTCACCGAGCTCGACGACGTGGTCGTCGAGATGAAGCGCACGACCGATTGGCTCGGGGCGGATGTCGTCATCGATGCGGTGGGCGCGGAGGCCGACGGGAACTTCCTGCAGCACGTGACCAGCGCGAAGTTCAAGCTGCAGGGCGGCTCGCCCGTCGCGCTGAACTGGGCGATCGACTCCGTCCGGAAGGGCGGCACGGTGTCGGTGGTGGGTGCGTACGGGCCGATCTTCAGTGCGGTCAAGTTCGGGGACGCCATGAACAAGGGCCTCACCATCCGCACCAACCAGTGCCCGGTCAAGCGGCAGTGGCCGCGACTGCTCGAGCACATCCGCGCGGGCTACTTCAAGCCGAGCGACATCATCACCCACGAGATCCCGCTCGAGCACATCACCGAGGGCTACCACATGTTCTCGGCGAAGCTCGACAACTGCATCAAGCCCATCGTCGTGCCGAGCGCGGCCTGAACGGAGGAGGAGACCATGCCGTACAACGCTGAACCGCACCTGCGCCGGCCCAGTTCCGAGGCGCTGAGGGAGCGCATCCCCGGGTGGGGCGCCGACCTCGACCCGGCCGATCGGCCGTCGGTGCCGCGCGAGTTGAACCTGACCCCCGAGGACAACGGCGCGCATTGGGACGTGCCCGAGCGTCAGCCGGAGCTCGAGCCGCGTGAGCGGTCCATCGAGCACGGGATGCTGCCGCCGGTCTTCGGCACGGTCGCGCCGCTGCGCGGCCTGTCGGGGGCGATCCGACGCTACGCATACGAGAACTACAGCGAGGCGCGCGCCGCGCACTGGCTGCTGCTCGTGCTCGGCGACCGGGTCGACGCGGGCGAGCAGCACCTCCGCTCGCTCGCCTCGACGCGGCCCGACAACCCGATCACGCAGACCGGCGTGCTGAGCGAGGGGCGCCGGCACGGCGTCGCCTCACGGTTCGGCGTCGGTCGCGCCGACACCGCGCATCAGTGGATGGACCCGGTGATCGTCGCGGCTCCCTGGGTCGTGACGGCCATCGGGATCGGGCTCCTGGTCCGCGGCGCGCGGCGCACGGCGTCGTCCGAGCGGGTCCAGACCGAGTAGCGCGACCGGGCGCATTCCGTCGACGCGGCGGAATGCGCCCGCCACCGTCGGAGTTATACTTGTTGCTACAAGTAATCACCGACAGGAGATCCTCATGTCCGACGAGCGCGTACTCGACCCCGACACCTCGATGGGCGCCGTCACGCTGCGGGTCGGCGACCTCGAGGGCATGACCGCCTACTACGCGAACGCCTTCGCGATGGAGCCGCTCGAAGAGCGCAGCCGCGCCCGCGAGGTGCATCGCGTCCTGGGTCGCAGCACGACTCCCCTGGTCCGACTCGTGCACACGCCCGACCTGCCCGTGGTCGACCCCCGCCAGCCGGGCCTGTTCCACACGGCGTTCCTGTTCGACGACCGGGCGAGCCTCGCGGCGACGGTGCTCCGCGCCGCGCAGGACCCGCGCAGCCGCTTCGTCGGCTCGAGCGACCACCTCGTCAGCGAGGCGTTCTACTTCACGGACCCCGAGGGCAACGGCGTCGAGCTCTACACCGATCGCGATCGCAGCACGTGGATCCACGACGGCGAGCAGATCCGGATGGCGACCGCCTACCTGGATCCCAACGACTACCTCCGCCGCCACCTCAGCCAGGCCGCCGTCGATGCCGGCCCGTCGCTCGTCGGGAAGGTCGGGCACGTGCACCTGCAGGTCGGCGACCTGACGAGCGCACGGGAGTTCTACGTCGACGCGATCGGCTTCGAGCCCACGCAGACCGGGTACCCGGGCGCGGTGTTCGCGTCGGCCGGCGGATACCACCACCACATCGCCATGAACACGTGGAACAGCCGCGGCGCCGGACCTCGCGCGGCGAGCCTCGGCCTCGGCGACGTCTCCGTGACCGTGCCGGCCCGCGACGACCTCGACGCGCTCGCCGCCCGCCTGCGCGGACGCGGCCTGCGGTTCGCCGACGACGGCCGCGCCATCACGGTCGACGACCCGTGGGGCACCCAGGTCACGGTCGGCCTGCCCGACCTCACGACCGACGAGCTGCTCGCCCGCTGACCAGTGGTGGTCGAGGCGGACGCGAAGCGCCCGTACCGAGACCCGGCCGAACGTCACCGGCTCGCCGTACGCTGCCTCCATGGCAACCGATGCCGCGGCCTGCACCGCCGTCGACGAACTCGGCGCCTGCTCGGCTCCCGCCGAACCGGGCGCTCCGCTGGCGCTGTGCACCACGCACCTGCTCGCCGCGTACGACTGGGTCGCGCGCGAGCAGGGCGTGACCGACGTACTGCCGGGCGCGTGCCCGGTGTGCGGCTCCCGCGTGGGCGTGCACTTCCCGTCGGGGTGGACCTGCGCCGTCTGCGAGTGGCGGCTCGGCGACGTGCCCGACCTCGACGTCCTCCCGGCCCGGGTCGACGTCGTCTACTACGTGCGCTGGCGCGACCGCGTCAAGATCGGCACGTCCTCGAACCCGCGGCAGCGGTTGGCGGTGATCCCGCACGATGAGGTGCTCGCCTTCGAACGCGGCGGTCGTCTGCTCGAGCAGCGGCGGCACGCGCAGTTCGCGGCATCCCGGTACCCGGGCGGCGAGTGGTTCGCGTTCGACGCCCCGATCGCCGCGCTCGTGGCCGAACTCGCCGCCGGGGTCGACGACCCCTGGCAGCGGTACGACCGCTGGCGCAGCGAGGAGCTCGCCAGGCGGGCGTGACCGTGCGCCGGCGTCAGCGCTTGGAGTGACGCGGCTTGCGAGCGGGTCGGTCGTCGCCCCCGGCCGCCTCGCCGGCCTCGCCCTCGCGCGCAGGGCGGTCACCGTACTCGCGCGGGCGGCGCGGGCCCCGGTCGTCGTCCCAGCTGCGCCGGCGCGGCCGCCCGGAGTCGGGCCGCAGCTCGATGAGCTGCCCCGAGATCCGGGTGCCCGCGAGGCGGTCGAACACCTCGTTCGGCAGGTCGGCGGGCAGCTCGACCAGCGAGAAGTCCGACTTGATCTGGATGGCGCCGAAGTCGTCGCGCTGCAGTCCGCCCTCGTTCGCGAGCGCACCCACGATCTGGCGGGGCTGCACCCGCTGGCGCTTGCCGACGGCGATGCGGTACTGCGCCATCCGCGTGTTCGGACGCGGACGGCGGTCCGGTCGCTCGCCGCCGCGGTCGCCGCGGTCGCCGCGGTCCGGGCGGTCCCGGTCGCGATCGAACCGCTCGCGCACCGGCCGCTCGGGTTCCGGCTCGAGCAGCAGCGGCGAGTCGCCCTGGGCGACGACGGCGAGGGCCGCCGCGACGTCCGCTTCGGGCACGTCGTGGTTGCGCACGTAGTGGGCGATGATGTCGCGGAACCCGTCGATGCGCTCGGCCTGGCCCAGCGCGGCGGTGATGCGGTCGTCGAACCGTGCGAGCCGGGTCTCGTTGACCTCGTCGACGCTCGGCAGCTGCATCTGGGTGATGGGCTGCTTGGTCGCCTTCTCGATGCGCGCGAGGAGCCCGCGCTCGCGGGGCGTGACGAAGCTGATCGCGTCGCCGGTGCGACCCGCGCGGCCCGTGCGCCCGATGCGGTGCACGTAGGGCTCGCTGTCGGTCGGGATGTCGAAGTTCACGACGTGGCTGATGCGCTCGACGTCGAGGCCGCGGGCCGCGACATCCGTCGCCACCAGGATGTCGAGCTTGCCCGACTTCAGCTGGTTCACGGTGCGCTCGCGCTGCGCCTGCGCGATGTCGCCGTTGATCGCGGCGGCCTCGTAGCCGCGGGCGCGGAGCTTCTCGGCGAGGGTCTCGGTCTCGTTCTTGGTGCGGACGAAGACGATCATGCCCTCGAAGTTCTCGACCTCGAGGATGCGGGTGAGCGCATCGACCTTCTGCGCGTACGACACGACGAGGTAGCGCTGCGTGATGTTCGCCGAGGTCTGGGTCTTCGTCTTGACCGTGATCTCCTCGGGGTCGTGCAGGTACTGCTGCGACATCCGTCGGATCGTGGCGGGCATGGTCGCCGAGAACAGCGCGACCTGCTTGTCGTCGGGGGTGTCGGCGAGGATCGTCTCGACGTCCTCGGCGAAGCCCATCTTCAGCATCTCGTCGGCCTCGTCGAGCACGAGGTACTTCAGCTCCGACAGGTCGAGCGTGCCCTTGTCGAGGTGGTCCATGATGCGGCCGGGCGTGCCGACGATGATGTGCACGCCGCGGCGCAGCGCCGACAGCTGCACGCCGTAGCCCTGGCCGCCGTAGACGGGCAGGATGTGCACGCCGCGGAGGTGGGCGGCGTACCGCTCGAACGCCTCGCACACCTGCAGCGCGAGCTCGCGGGTGGGGGCGAGCACGAGGGCCTGCGGGGTCTTCTGCGACACGTCGAGGCGTGCGAGGATCGGCAGCGCGAACGCGGCGGTCTTGCCGGTGCCGGTCTGCGCGAGTCCGACGACGTCGCGGCCGGCGAGCAGGGTCGGGATGGTCGCGGCCTGGATCGCGGAGGGCGTCTCGTAGCCGACGTCGTCGAGTGCCTTGAGCACCGGACCCTCGAGCCCGAGGTCGGAGAAGGTGATCGCGGCGGGCTCCTCGGGAGCCGCGGCCTCGACGGGGGAATCCACGGAAGTCACGCTTCAGGGTAGTCCGTGCGCCTGAACGGCGCCCGGGTGCCCCACTGCGCGCTGGCGAGACGGATGCCGCCTCGCGGCGAGGGGCGCCCAGTGTGCGCCATCCGCGCCCATGCCGCAAGGGGTCGCGTCGCCTCCGGCCGTTCGGAAGGGTTGGAGGCTCGTGATCAGAGGAGGAACGACATGCTGACACTCACCCCATCGGCGAGCACCGTCGTGAAGGAGATCGTCGACCGCAGTGGTGCCCCCGCCGGGGCCGGCCTCCGCATCGACACCGAGGATGCCGCCGGCACCGAATTCGGCGTCGCCATCGCGCCGGCTCCTGAGGAGCGGGATTCGGTCGTCGAGCAGGAGGGCGCGCGCGTCTACCTCGCCGAGAACGCGGCGAAGGCGCTCGACGACAAGACCCTGGACGCCCATGTGGCCGAGGACGGACGCGTGGCGTTCGACATCCTCCCGCAGCGGGTCTGATCGATCAGGACGGTGGTCCGGTGACCCGTTCCCCGGACCGTCGCACGTCGGATCGCAACGAACGCCCCGGGCTTCGGCCCGGGGCGTTCGTCGTGCGGCGGGGCCGCGTCCCGTTCGGTCAGGTCCAGGGACGGGCGCTCCGGGCGTCCCAGTAGGACTCGGGGTCCTCGGCGAGGTCGGGCAGGGCTGCGGCATCCGTCACCGTCGCACCGGACGCGAGGTTCGCGTCGAGCTGCTCGGGCGTGACCGCCCCCGAGAGGACCACGTCGGCCCACGGCTGGGCGCGGGCCGCGCCGATCGCCACCGCGTCGAGCGACGCGCCTCCCGCCGACGCGAGCGCCGCCGCCGAGGGCCGGGCACCCGCGGGCGTGAGCCTGCCGTTCGCGACGGCCTCCTTCACGACGACGAGCCAGCCCGCGTCGTGCGCGCGTGCGAGCGCCGGCCCGGCCGAGGGCTCGAGCAGGTTCCACGTCGCCTGCACCGCCGTGAACGGCGAATCGGGCAGGGTGCGCGCCGCATCGAGCGCCTCGCCCTGCCAGGGTCCGCTGGTGGAGACGCCGACCCGGATGCCGGACGCCGCGAGGCCGCGGAGGCGGCCCAGCAGCGCCCGGTCGGCGAGCGCCGGGCTGTCGGGCGTGAGCGAGTGCACGAGGTACACGTCCGGAGCCCCGCCGAGCGCGGCGAGCGTCTCGGGCCACTGGCGCTCGAACATGGCGAGCGAGTGCTCCTTGCGCTCGTGCACGTCGGCGTCCATGCGCCATCCGCCGACGTACTCGTAGCCCCATTTGGACTCGATCGTGAGGTCGGCGCGACGCTCGGGGTGGGCGGCGAGCCACGACCCGAGGAACTCCTCGGCCAGTCCGTACGAGCGGGCCGCATCGACGAAGCGGATGCCGCGGGCCCACGCCGCGTCGAGCATCGCGTGCGCGCGAGCGCGCAGCGCCTCGACGCTCCGGTCGCCGCCGAGGTCGTCGTCGCGACCCTCCGTGATGTAGGCCGGGCGGCCGAGCGCGGCCAGGCCCAGGCCGAGCGGGGCGAGGGGTGCGGCATCCGTCACCCGCCCCAGCGTAGCCGCCGGGACTCCCGACCGGTCGGGGCCGATTCCATCGCGATCCCGAGAGTTTGGGGGGAACCCTCCCGTCCGACCCGCGATGGGGCGTACATTGCGTTATATCGCGAGTTGAGCGCGCGGAACTCGTCCCGCGCGACCCGCGTGCTGGAGGTGGTCGTGTGGAGGTCCTGCTCTGGATCTTCGTCGCATTCCTGGTCATGGCCGTGGCCTCGATCGCGATCATGGTGCTCGTCGTGCGCGCCGTCTTCCGCCGCATCCGCCGCAGCCGCGCCCTCGCCGGGCGCGCCCTGCGCACCCGCGCCCGGTTCACGACCGGGCCGCGCGGACAGGTCCTGCGACTCCGGGTCCGACTGGCCGACTCGCTCGCCAGCGGACGAGCCGCCGTGGATCTCGCGGCGCAGGGCGCCGGACCGCGCGGCGAGCTCGACCGGCTGCATCGGCGCATCGCCCAGGAGGGCGACGCCCTCGACCGTCAGCTGCGCTTCATGGAGAGCGAGACCGACACCGCCGCCCTCGCGCGCGACCTCCCGGTCGCCGAGGGCCGCGTCGACCAGCTGGTGTCGCTCGTGCGCCGCGTCCGCGCGGCGGTCGGCGCACAGCTCGACGGGCTCACCGACGACAGCCTCGCGGCCCTGCGCGCCGACGTCGACCGCGAGGTGTCCGCATTGCACGCCGGGGTCCAGGAGCTCCGCGCCCTCAACGGGCGCGACGCGTACGGCGACGCCTCCCCCGAGTCATCCGCCCGACGCCTTGACCGCTCGAGATAGGGGAACACCACCATGAGCAACTCGTCGCGCATGCGTGACATCTTCCGCAGCAAGACCTCCCGCGCCCTCGACCGCATCGAGGACCCCCGCGAGATGCTCGACGACAGCTACGACCAGCAGGTCAAGCTGCTGCAGCAGGTCCGGCAGGCCCTCGCCGAGGTCGCGACCGCGAAGAAGCGCATCGACCTGCAGGGCCAGGAACTCGGCGCGCGCTACCAGCGACTCGCGGCGCAGGCGCAGGAGGCCCTCGACGGCGGCCGCGAGGACCTCGCGCGCGCCGCCCTCGAACGTCGCGCGCTCATCGAGCGGCAGGTCGCGAACCTGCAGCAGCAGTACCTCGGCATGCAGCGTCAGACCGAGCAGCTGCAGGACCGCGAACGCCAGCTGTCCGAGCAGGTCGCCGCCTTCCGCATCGAGAAGGAGGCCATCAAGGCCACCTACTCCGCCTCCGAGGCGCAGGTGCGGGCCAACGAGGCGGTCGCCGGGCTCGGCACGAGCATGCACGACGTCGGCACGAGCCTCGAACGCGCTCGCGACCGCGTCGCGCAGATGCAGGCGCGCGCCCAGGCCACCGACGAGATGCTCGCGAGCGGCGCGCTGAAGGACCTCACGGCCCCCGCGGATGCCGACATCGAGCGCCAGCTCGCCGCGATGCAGGCGAAGTCCGACATCGACCGGCAGCTCGAGGCGATGAAGGGCACGGGCGCATCAGCGGCGGGCGGCACAGGCCGACCGGGTGGCACCGAGGACGCGGGCGAGTGGCTCAGCATCGGACAGGGGCCGACCGGATCCTGAGCGGTCGGCGGGCGACGGCATCCCCGCCCCGCCTCCGGTCACCGAACGCCCCGGCCGGGCCGACCCGGCCGGGCCGCCTCACCGCGCGTCCGCGGGCGGGTCGGGACGCCGCGAGTCGCCGCGCGCCTCCCGCTCACCGAGGCCCACGTACATCGACTCGTGGAGCTCGACGATGTGCGCGAACGTGAGGCGGCTCGCGAGTGCGGCATCCGCGGCCGCGAGGGCGTCGACGAGCCGGGCGTGCTCCTCGTTCGACGCCCGCAGGTAGTCGATGCGGTACGGGATGAAGTACGCGTACAGCTCGTGCGACAGTCGGTGGTGCAGCAGGGCGGCCGCCTCCACGCCGGGAATGCGGGCGATGCGGTCGTGGAACTCGGCGTCGAGCTCCCGGTAGCCCGCCCAGTCCGGCACCGTGCGCATGCGCTCGACGAGATCGGACAGGGCCGCCAGGTCCTCTGCCGGACAGGCGTGCGCCGCGAGCCCGGCGAGCCCGGCCTCCAGGACGGCGCGTTGGTCGATGAGGTCGTGGACGTGCTGCGCATCGGCCCGGTACGCCTCGATCTCGGGCAGGTCGCCCACGTGGGGCTCGTCGACGATGAACGTGCCGCCGCTGTTGCCGCGACGACGGGAGACGAGGCCCTCGTCGGCGAGCGTGCGATACGCGCGGCGCACCGACATCTCGCTCACGTCGAACGCCCTCGCCGTCTCCTCGGGCGACGGGAGTCGCTGGCCGGGCGCGAGCATCCCCAGCTCGACGGCGAGCATGATGCGCGCCCGCACGGTGTCGACCGCCCCCGAACGCCGGATCGCACCGAGCGGCCCGGATGAGAGATCCATCGAGGACTCCTTCCGAGGCTCGCGTGCGATCCGGCGCGGTGACGGATGTCGGGGGTCGGCGTTCAGCCGCGGTCTGCTGCGGCGACCTCCGCGACCTCGTCGTCATCCGACGCGTCGAGCGGGAACCGCCTGCCCAGCAGGATACCGACGACGAACGCGATCGCCGGGACCAGGGCGAGCATGATGCTCACGCCGAGGCTCCCGCCGGTGACGAGGGTGAAGTTCGACAGCACGAGCCACATCCCGATGAGGAGGCCGGCGACCGCCGCCGCGGGCACGACTCGGGTGGACCAGGCGCGCCCCGCGCCGAGCTCGGGGCGGCGTGCGAAGAACACGACCACCGCGATCGAGGTGACGAGCATGAGCAGCACCATCCCCACCGTCGCGACGCCGGCCATCGAGCCGAAGACACCGACGAGGGGGTCGAGGCCCGAGAGCGCGAGGACGGCGAGCACGACGGCGGCGGTCGCCGTCTGCACGAGCGAGGACGTCGCGGGCGAGTGGTGCTTCTCGTGGCGACGCCCGAGCGCAGCGGGCATCGCGCCCTTGTGCGCGAGCGTGAACTGGTACCGGGCGATCACGTTGTGGAACGAGAGGACGCACGCGAACAGGCTCGTGATGAGCAGGACCTGGACGACGTCCCGCACGACCGGCCCGAGGTACTGCGTGGTGGTGTCGAGGAGCAGGTTCCCCTCGCCCGCGAGCGTCTGCTGGGCCACGGCGACCGCATTGCCCGCGCCGACGCCCGTGACGAGCGCCCAGCAGGAGACCGCGTAGAACACGCCGATGATGACGACCGCGAGGTACGTGGCTCGCGGGATGGTGCGCTCGGGATTCCGGGCCTCGTCGCGGAAGACGGCGGTGGCCTCGAAGCCGATGAAGCCGGTGAGGGCGAAGAGCACGCTGACGCTGAGCCCGGTCGTGAACATGTTGGCGGGGTCGAAGCTCTCGAGCGCGAGGCCGTTCTCGCCGCCCGTCGCGAGGATGGCGACGTCGAGGACCACCACGACGAGGATCTCGAGTACCAGCGCGACGCCGAGCACCTTCGCGCTCAGCTCGATGTGGCGATAGCCGAGCACCGCGACGACCGCCATCGTGGCGAACGAGTAGAGCCACCACGGCAGCGACGGACCGCCGAAGAACGTGACGAGGTCGTCGAGGGCCCACCCCATGTAGCCGTAGATGCCGACCTGGATGGCGGTGTAGGCCACGAGGGCGGTGAAGGCGGTTCCCAGCCCGGCGCGGGACCCGAGCCCCGCCGTCACATAGGAGAAGAACGCGCCGGCCTCGCGGACGTGGGGCGTCATCGCGACGAAGCCGACCGAGAAGAGCAGGAGGATGACGGCGGCGAGGATGAATCCGGCCGGCGCGCCGACGCCGTTGCCGACGCCGATCGCGAGGGGGACGTTGCCGCCGATGACGGTGAGCGGTGCCGCCGCGGCGATCACCATGAAGACGATGGCGCTCGTGCCGAGCTGTCCGTCGAGCCGCGCGCGCTGGCGTGCGCGGGGTTCGGCGATGGGAGAGACGGTCATGTGGTCGCTTTCTGCAGTGGGGGCGCCGCGGCGTCCGAGAGTGATCGTTGGGAAGGTGCTGGTGCGCAGGCGGTCGGCGGGGTCACCGCTCCGGTGCGTACAGCGCGGGCCTGCGGTCCGCGAGGTACGGGTTCGCCGCTCGTGCGCGGCGGGTGGCCTCGGGATCGATCGTGGCGATCACGAGGCCGCTCTCGTCGGTGCCGCCGAGACGCGCGAGGACCTCGCCGTCCGGACCGACGATGCTGCTGAGGCCGACGTACCGCAGCTCGCCCTCCGAGCCGCTGCGATCGACGTAGGCGACGTGGATCTGGTTCTCCCAGGCACGGACCGGGATCAGCCGTTCGGCGATGTGGCCGAAGGGCTCCATCTGCGCCGTGGGGACGATCACCGCATCGACGCCGGCGAGCGCGGCCGCCCTCACGGTCTCCGGGAACTCGACGTCATAGCAGATGAGGACCGACAGGCGGACCCCGTCGAGCTCGACGGGATCGGGCAGGCGATCGCCCGGCTCGAAGAGCGCGCGATCGAGCGCCCCGAAGAGGTGCGTCTTGCGGTACCGGACCACCTCCTCCCCGTGCTCGTCGACGAGCACGACCGCGTTCGCGATACCGCCGCCGGGGAGCCGTTCGGGCAGCCCGGCGGCGATCGCGATTCCCACCTCGGCTGCGATGGCGGCCACGCGGTCGACGAGGTCGTCGGCCACGAGCGGCGCGAGACGGTCGCCGATGTTGTACCCGGTCACGAACATCTCGGGGGTGACGAGCAGGCGAGCGCCGCGCGCGGATGCCTCGCGCGCCGCCTCGGCGATGATCGCGAGGTTCGCGTCGACGTCGCCCTCGACGCCCGCGTGCTGCAGGCCGGCGATGGTCAGACTCATGTGGCGCTCCCTTTGATCGTCGCGTCATTGAAACAGATCAAAGTGATACTAATGGGTCGAATGCGTTTCGTGGGTGTTTCGGTTCCGCCGACGCTCGAGCCACGAACTGAGCGGAGCGGTCGTGAGCCCGTGCACGACGACCGACAGAGTGATGGCGAGGCTGACGAGCACGAACACCCGCTCGTCTCCGGTCAGTCGTTCGGCCATCGTGGCGTAGAAGAGGGCCGAGACTCCGATCGGCCCGAACCAACTCAGGAAGAACGTCTCAGGACGCGTGTGCAGGCCGCGGATCAGGGGCCTGAGGCTCCAGATGGTGATCAGGCGCCGCAGGAGCACCGCCGCGAGGAGGGCGAGCGGCACCGACCAGCCCAGCGCCAGCCACTCCTCGATCGGCAGCGCCATGCCGAACAGCACGAAGATGGGCAGGAGGAACAGGCGATTCACGGCGTCCTCCACCTTGTCCTCCTGCGCCTCGTCACGTTGCGGGATCACCTGGCCGAATACGGCGGCGGCGACGAACACGGCGAGGAGGTCGTTCGTCCCCATGAGCTTCGCCACTCCCAGCACGGCGAGCGCCAACGGGACGAGGAACCCGAGGTAGGCGCTCTCCTCCATCAGGCTCCGCCGGCGAGCCATGGTGAAGAGCTTCCCGAGGAAGTATCCCGCGAGCGCCCCGAACGCCGCGCCGCCGAGCACCTCGCGGAGCAGCACGGTGCCGAGGAGATCGCGCCAGGCGGCATCCGGAGCAGTGATCAGGAGCACTGGGAGCATGACGAACAGGTAGCCGAGCCCATCGTTCACGCCGCTCTCCGAGGAGATGTTGTGGCGGACTCGCTCGGGGATGCGTTCCTCCGCCAGCGAGCCGGTGACGATCGGGGTGCTCACGACCGGGTCCGTCGGCGTGATGATCGCGCCGACCAGGAGGGCGAGCAGGAACGGGGCGCCTGCCGCGACCGTCAGCACGCCGGTCGCGACGACCAGCATGAGCGGCATGCCGAGGCCGATGATCACCAGGACCCAGCGGAGGTTCCGACGCCAGTAGCCGTGCGGCAGTCGCAGGGCCACGCCCGCGAGGCCGACGGCCAGCGTGAGGCGGGCACCCTCCTCCAGCAGCATCCGCGGGTCCTGCGCGAGATCCTCGATCCGGAGCAGGTCGAGGGCGAACGGTCCGATCAGCACGCCCGACACGAGCGCGAGCACGGGCCCCGGGAGACTCATCCGCTGGAAGGCGGACGAGAAGAGGGAGAGGAGCAGGACGACGCCGCCGAAGAGCGCCAGGGTCAGGTTCGTCTCAATGCCCATGCCGACCTCCGGTCCCGGTCGGGTCTGCGGTGTCCCGCGGCGCGTCGGGGCGCGCGGTCCTGGCCGGCTTCTCCAGGAAGTACGCGCCGAGTGAACCGGCGAGCGTCGCGAAGACGACCACCGAGTACACCGACAACGCCACGTGCAGGATGCGCGTCAACACGGAGTCGCCCTCCAGCGGGGCGCCCGTGACCGTCGCTTGCGCGGCCTGGTAGAGCGCCTCGCCGTAGCTGATGCCATCTCCGAGCAGGTAGAGCAGCTGGCTGGCCGCCAGGATCACCACCGCCGTGACGGCCGCGAGCCAGGCGATCCGATCCGACAGGAGCCGACCGGCGGACCGAGATCCGCGCACCCCCGCCGTGAGGATTCCGCCGAGTCGAGCCACCGGAGCCACGCGGATGACCGAGAGCGCGCGGAAGAAGCGCAGGAACGGCACGGCGAGGAACAGGACCTGCCACCAATTGCGACGCCAGAAGTCGATGGAGCGGGCGACGACGGCACGCAGGACGAACTCCGCCACGAAGATCCCCCAGAAGATCCACCCGAGGACGGAGAAGACGGTGACGAGCACCGGATCACTCGCCAGGACCTGGCCCAGGACCACGAAGAGGAACAGGATGCCGAGGACGCCCATCGGCCGATCGAGCCGAACCGCGAGCCGCTCGGCCGCGTCGACCCGCTCGCGTTCGGGAAGGGGCGCGGCACGTCGGCCGCGCGACACCGACTCGCGTCTCCCCGCGGGCACCTCGAGCGTTCGCCCGCTCTCCCCCGCGGGATTCCCGGCCTGGTTCCGCATGCCCACTCCGCTCACCTCCCCGCCACGGTAGGCGGGACGGCGGGGCGGTTGAAGGCGGTCGACGGGAGCCGTTCGATCCGCTAGGCGGGGGGCCGGTCAACGAGAACGGCCCGGCACCACGAGAGGGAACCGGACCGTTGACGGTAGCGAGGGCGGGACTCGAACCCGCGACACCACGATTATGAGCCGTGTGCTCTAACCACCTGAGCTACCCCGCCGCAAGGCCGCTCCGGACGGATCCGGAGGAACCAGAGCCCCGAGTCAGGATTGAACTGACGACCCCTTCCTTACCATGGAAGTGCTCTACCACTGAGCTATCGGGGCAGTGCCGCTCGCGCGGCAACCACACGAGGATATCACCTCGGAGCGCCACCATTAAATCGGCGGCGACGCCGATCTCACGGCATCGCGGACACCCCCGCGGCGGTCGCCGAGAAGGCGATGATCGCCACGATGAACAGCACGTACAGCACGATGCCGAGGACCCACAGGGCCGTGACGATGTAGCCGGCGATGAGGCCGGTGAGCGCCGCGGTGTCGCCCTGCTCGCCGCGTTCGCGGATCTGCCGCCGGGCGATGTGCCCGCACACCACGCCGGCGATCGACGAGAGCGGACCGAGCATGAGGCCGCCGAAGGCGAGGGCGAAGGCCACCCACGCGAGCACGTTCTGCCGCGGCGGCGCCGGAGCCCAGCCCGCGGGCGCGCCGTACGGGGAGCCGTAGCCGTAGCCGGCATGCGAGGGCGCGTGAGCGACGGGCGGCTCAGCGGCGGGCGCGGGCGGCGCCGGCGGCACGGCGGGGGTCTGGGCGGCGGGGGCGTCCATGGGGCTCCATCGGGTCGGGGGGCGGGCCGAGCGACATGCTATCGCCGAGACGACGGATGCCGCGTCGCGATCGCCCGCGCGCGGCATCCGTTCGCCGGAATCGGCGTCGACTACTTCACGGCACCCGCCGTGAGCCCGCCGACGATGTACTTCTGCAGGTAGAGGAAGAGGAGCACGACGGGCAGCGCCGCGATGACCGCACCGGCCGAGAACGCGGCCCAGTCGGCGTAGCGCGGGTTCGACACCAGCTTGACCAGGCCCACGGCGAGGGTCTGCTTCTCGGTGTCGATGAGGATCACCGACGCGACCACGTACTCGTTCACCGAGAAGATGAACGACAGCAGCGCGACCACCGCGAGGATCGGCGCGACGAGCCGCAGGATGATCGTGAAGAAGATGCGCGCGTGGCCGGCGCCGTCGATCTTCGCGGCCTCGTCGATCGACGACGGGATGGTGTTGAAGAAGCCGTACATGAGGTAGGTGTTCACGCCGAGCGCGCCGCCCAGGTACACCATGATCAGGCCGATGTGCGTGTTCAGGCCGATGGCCGGGAACCAGTCGCTGATCGCGCTCATCACGAGGAAGATCGCGACGACCGCGAGCATCTGCGGGAACATCTGGATCACGACGATCGAGATGAGCCCGAAGCGGCGGCCCGTGAACCGCATGCGCGAGAACGAGTACGCCGCGAGGGCTCCGAGGAACACCGTCAGCAGCGCCGTGATGCCCGCGATGAGGATCGTGTTGCCGAACCACGTCGTGAACGGCACCTGCGGGTTGGTCAGGATGCGCGCGTAGGCGTCGAGCCCGATCTGCGAGAAGAGCGCGTTCGAGCCGGTGAGCGTGCCGGTCGGGTTCAGCGACGAGGAGATGACGAACACGATCGGGAACAGCGCGAACGCGACGACGACGATGCCGACCAGGTGGCGCCATCCGGTCGCCTTGAACCAGCGGCCGAAGCTGAACGGCCGCTTCGGCGCGACCTCGCGGGTGAGCTCGGGGTCGCCGCCCGCCTTGACGGCGGCGCGCTGCTCGACGAGCTCGCCCTGGAGCAGTCCGGTCTCGGTGCCGGAGATGGGACGCGGCTCGGCCATCAGTTGATCTCCTCGAGCGACTTGGTGCGGCGGAAGGCGATGATCGAGATCACCGCGACCACGATGAAGATGATGATCGAGTACGCCGACGCGAGCCCGTAGTCGCGCGTCTGGCCCGTGAACGCCACCTTGTAGACCATCGAGATCAGGATGTCGGTGAAGCCGACCGGGATCGGGGCGCCGGTATCTCGCGGCCCGCCGTTGGTCAACATGTAGATCACGTTGAAGTTGTTGAAGTTGAACGCGAACGAGGCGATCAGGAGCGGGGCGACGCTGACGAGCAGCAGCGGCAGCTTGATCAGGCGGAACACGTTCCACGAGCTGGCGCCGTCGACCGTCGCGGCCTCCTGCACGTCGTCGGGGATCGACTGCAGCGCGCCGAGGCACACGAGGAACATGTACGGGAAGCCGAGCCACAGGTTCACGATGAGCACGGAGATCTTCGCGACGAACGGATCTGTCAGCCAGGGCACCGACGCACCGCCGAGGAGCACCTGGTTGATGAACCCGAAGCTCTGGTTCATCATGCCCGCCCAGACCAGCGCCGACAGGAACGACGGGATCGCGTAGGGGAGGATCATCGCGATGCGGTACGCCTTGCGGCCGCGCATGCGCAGGTCGTTGAAGGTGATGGCGAGGAACAGGCCGAGGAAGAAGGTCGACGCGACGGAGATGAGCGCGAACGCGAAGGTCCAGAGCGTCACGTAGACGAGCGGCCCGGCGAGGCGCGGATCGGTGACCGCGCGGATGAAGTTGTCGAAGCCGACGACGATCTGCCAGCCCGGGCGGAGCTCCTGACCGTCCTCGGCGACGAAGGCGCCGGTGCCGATGTCGGTGTAGACGGTCCCCGTCGAGAGGTCGGTCATCGTGCCGGCGGCCTCGTCGTACTCGAGGTTCGAGGTGTAGAGGTAGCCGTTCGACCCGTCCGGCGTCCGCAGCGCGCCGTCGTTCGGGTCGTCGGAGGCCGGGATGGCGAGCTCGGTGATCTCGTCGGTGCGGGAGATCACCTCGCCGAACGAGAGGGTGGTCCATCCGTCGACGGCGACGGCCTTGCCGTTCTCGATCTCGGCGCCGTCGACCTCGGCGAGGGGCTGCTCCATGGTGCCGAGCTGCACGTCGCCGTCGGGGTCGGTGACGAGGAGGCCGAGCGTGCCGAGCTGGTCGACGACGGTGACCTGGTAGGTGGGCGAGTCGGGCACGCGCTCGAGCGAGGCCGCCATGAGCGAGCTCACCGCCTGCTCCTTGGAGCCGTTGTGCCCCGTGCCGTAGTTCGTGAAGGCGACGTACCCCGTGTAGAGGAGCACGAACACCTGGAAGAGGGAGAGGAAGATGATGCCGGGCGTCAGGTACTTCGCCGGCAGTCGACGGCGCGAGAAGTAGATCCAGTTGACGAAGACCGTGACGGCGACGATCACGCCGAGCACGATCCACTCGCGCTGGAGCGCGAGGATGAACACCGCGTAGAGGGCGATCGCGTCGACGAGGCCCATCAGCACGAGCTTGACGACGAAGGCCTTCATGCTGCCGGATGCCGCGTCGGCGATCTTCGCCGCCTGGCGCTGCCGTTTCGTCGGCTTCCTGTCGGCCCCGGGGTCGGCCGCGACGTCCTCGTCGATCATGCTGCTCATCTTGCTCGCTCTTCTCGTGGAACGGGAGTGCCCCGGGCCGGATGCCGTTGCGGCATCCGACCCGGAGCGCTCAGTCGTTACTTGGCGTCGATCGCAGCCTGGACATCGGCGGCGAGCTTCTCCCAGGTCGCAACCGGGTCCTCACCGTTGATGATCGAGGCCTCGGCGATGCCCCAGTACTGCCACACCGAACCCATGGCGGGGATGGCGGGCATCGGGACGGCCTCGGCACCGACGGCAGCGAAGCCCTCGATGATCGGGTCGCTCGAGGCGGTCTCGGCCGCGGACGAGAGGGCGGGCAGGATGTTGCCGGCCTCGAACAGGTCGAGCTGGACCTCTTCGGTGCCGATGTAGTTCACGAGGAAGTCGTTCGCGGCGACCTTGTTGTCCGACTCCGAGCTCACGAAGAAGCCCTTGACGCCGGCGAACGGCGAGGCGGGCTCACCGGTCGGGCTCGGAATGGTGTCGATCGCGACGTTGATGCCGCCGTCGACCGCAGCGCCCACGTTCCACGGACCGGTCAGCCAGAAGGCCGCGGTGCCGTCGAGGAACGCCTGCTTGGCGATGTCGCCGTCGATGTCGGTGTTGAAGTTGCCGGCGCCGTTCTTGCCCTGGCTGCCCAGCCAGTTCGCGAACTCGATGCCGCCCTCGTTGCCGAGCTGCAGGTCGGTCGGGTCGTAGCCCTCGTCGTTGGTGCCGAAGACCGGAGCACCGAACGCCGTCTGGAACGGGTAGAGGTGGTACGGGTTGCCCTCGGCACCCTGCTCGACCACGAACGGCTTGTCGAGGCCCGCGGCCTGGCCCTTGGCGATCATGTCGTCGAAGCTCGTCGCGGCCTCGGGGACGAGGTCGGCGTTGCGGAGGATCGCGATGTTCTCGACCGCGTAGGGGAGCATGTAGACGGTGCCCTCGTAGGTCGCCGCGTTGATCGCGACGTCGAGGTAGTCGCCGGCCGAGTCGCCGAGCTCGAGCGGCGCCACGACGCCGTTCGTCGACAGCTCGCCGAGCCAGTCGTGCGCGCCCATCGTGATGTCGGGGCCCTCGCCGGTCGGGACCTGCTGGATGAAGTCGTCCTTGATGGTGGCGACGTCCTTGCCGACGATCTCGACCTCGACGCCCTTCTCCTCGGAGTAGGCGTCGGCGGCGGGCTGGACCGCGTCGACGCGCTCGGCGTCGACCCAGACGGTCAGCGTGCCGCCCTCGGCCGAGCCGCCGTTCTCGCCGTTGTCGGCGTCGCCGCTCGCGCAGCTCGCGAGCCCCAGGGTCGCGACGACGGCGACGGCGCCGGCCGCGAACAGCTTCTTGTTCACCCGCATTGGTGTGTGCCCTTCTCAGTGTGCGTGAGACCGGCGCCTTCGCCTGGTGACGTGCGCACCGTGCTCGAAAGGCCGTTCTTCCGTTTGGATGTCGCTCGCATCGTGATTGCAAGCGGTTTCAGGTATACCCTGTCAAGGTCCCATTGACAACTCGGTGTTATCGGATCGATACCGCTTACTCAGGAAACTGCGCGGACTCCAGATCTGCAAACGCTTTCAGATTGACCTAGGATCTTCCCTCATGACTTCCGAATGGTGGCGCACCGCCGCGATCTACCAGATCTACCCCCGGTCGTTCGCCGACGCGAACGGCGACGGCATGGGCGACCTCGCCGGCATCCGCTCTCGCCTGCCCGAACTCGCCGACCTCGGAGTCGACGCGATCTGGCTCTCCCCCTTCTACGCCTCGCCGCAGAAGGACGCGGGATACGACGTCGCCGACTACTGCGACGTCGACCCGCTCTTCGGCACGCTCGCCGACTTCGACGACATGCTCGCCGAGGCCCACCGGCTCGGCCTCAAGGTCATCGTCGACCTCGTGCCGAACCACTCCTCCGACCGGCACGTCTGGTTCCAGGAGGCGCTCGCCGCGGCGCCCGGCAGTCCCGAGCGCGCCCGCTACATCTTCCGCGAGGGCAAGGGCGAGCACGGCGAGCTGCCGCCGAACAACTGGCAGTCCGTCTTCGGCGGCTCCATGTGGACCCGCGTCACCGAGGCCGACGGCTCCCCCGGCCAGTGGTACCTGCACATCTTCGACAGCTCGCAGCCCGACTTCGACTGGACCAACGAGGAGGTGCGCGAGGAGTTCCGCCGCATCCTCCGCTTCTGGCTGGACCGCGGCGTCGACGGCTTCCGCGTCGACGTCGCCCACGGCCTCATCAAGGCCGACGGCCTGCCCGACTACACCCCGCCCGCCGACGCCGGGTCGATGGGCGGCAACGCGCACGGCCTCGAGGCCGGCGTGCCGCTCGAGCCCGAGATCCACGACGAGGGCGACGGCGCACCGTACTGGGGCCAGGAGGGCGTGCACGAGGTGTACCGCGACTGGCGGAAGCTGCTCGACGGCTACCCCGGCGAGCGCATCCTCGCCGCCGAGGCCTGGGTCGACCCGCTCACCCGCGTGGCGAAGTGGGTGCGTCCTGACGAGATGCACCAGGCGTTCAACTTCGCCTACCTCGAGACGCCGTGGGAGGCGCCCGCGCTCCGGAACGTGATCGACCACTCGATCGAGACGTTCGGCGCGGTCGGCGCGCCCTCGACCTGGGTCCTGTCCAACCACGACGTGATCCGGCACGCCTCGCGGCTCGCGCTGCAGGCCGACAGCCTGCAGGGCCACGGCATCGGCCCGAAGAGCCCTGGCCTGCCCGACCCGGTCGTCGGCCTGCGCCGCGCCCGCGCCGCGACGGCCGTCATGCTCGCCCTGCCGGGTTCCGCCTACATCTACCAGGGCGAGGAACTCGGCCTGCCAGAGGCCATCCACCTGCCCGACGAGGCGCGCCAGGACCCGACCTGGTTCCGTACGAACGGCGAACGATACGGCCGCGACGGATGCCGCGTGCCCATCCCGTGGGAGGCCGACGCCCCCTCGTACGGCTTCGGGCCGGCGGATGCCGCGTGGCTCCCCCAGCCCGCCGAGTGGGCCGTCCTCGCCCGCGACCGCCAGCGCGGAGCCGAGGGCTCGACGCTCGAGCTCTACCGCACCGCGCTCGGCCTGCGCCGCGAGCTCGGGCTCGCGACGGGCTCCGTCGCGTGGCTCGACGGGTTCGGCGACGACGTGCTCGCGTTCCGCAACGGCCCGGTCACCGTGATCGGCAACACCGGCTCCACCCCCGTGGCCCTGCCCACGGGCGAGGTGCTGCTCGCGAGCGGTGACGTGTCGGACGGCGAACTGCCGGCCGACACCACGGTCTGGTTGCGCGCGTAGCTCGAACGACGGGGCGGATGCTGCGGCATCCGCCCCGTTGCGTTCACGCACGCATGAGAATCGGCGGCACGACGCTCCCTGCGCGCCCGTGCTGGGGAATCTCATGCGTTCCTGCCGATGGGATCCGACTCGGTTACGCATCAGGCCGTCCCCTCCTCGTACGGTCCGCGCCCCGCCCAGCGGTGCTCGCCGCGTGACACGAGCGCCAGGATGCCGGCGCGCGTGCGGTCCCAGTCGTCCATGACCTGCCGGTAGCTCAGACGCAGCACGAGATAGCCGCGCATGGTCAGCACGAAGTCGCGCCGCCGGTCCTCCTCGAACGCGCTTCCCGTGTGGAACGCCCGTCCGTCCACTTCGATGACCAGCCGTTCGCCGACGAGGAAGTCCACGAGACCGACCCCCTCGATCCGCACCTGCGAGCGATATCCGATCCGCTTGCCTCGGAGCAGGAGGCGCACGCGCGTCTCGAGACCTGACTGGCATCCCGGATCCACCCGATCGATCAGGTGTCGACGGGACCGCGGCATCCACTCCCGGAGGAGATCGAGGTGCTCCATCTGAAGCACGCCTCGATCGATCGCCGAATCGACGGCCGCGAGCGTCGTCGCGGCATCGGTGCACGCGAACATCTCGGCAAGCGCGAGGGTGAGCGGATCACGGGCTCGGTCGAGGCCGCCGCGCGTGCTGTAGTGCACGCAGACGCCGTGCTCCTCGCGGTCGAGCGGCACACGGCGGTCGGTCGGCGAGCTCAGCCTCCCCGTGGAGTGGCGCACGCGCACGTGAAGCCGGGCGTCGCCATGCACCCACAGCCGGTGCATGCGCGCGACGGTGGTGGCCGTGGCCGTTCCGCCGACCCGCACGGCGCGCACCAGGTCCGGGTGCGCGTCCGGAGCGGCGAACCACCCGTTGCGGACACGATCGATCTCGGCGGCGCGGACGGCCGCCCGCACCTGCTCTCGCGTGCATCCCAGCTCGACCAGCCGAGCCAGTGGCAGGATGCCGCCCGCCGATCGCAGGTGGGCCAGGGGCGTGGACACGGGTCGAGTGTGCCCGACCCGCACTGCCTCATCCGCCGGATCGGTGGGGACTGTGGAGAACCGCGCTCACTGATGCATGAGATTCCGGACGGGAGCCCGGCATGAGGAGCTCATGGCCGGATTTTCATGCATCCGGAGCGAGGGGAAGGAGCGGGCGGCGAGCCCGCGGCATCCGTCAGTTGGTGTTGGCCCAGAGCCACTCGAGCGGGTCGACGTGGGTGCCGCCGACGCCGCCGATGCGGATCTCGAAGTGCAGGTGCGGGCCGGTCGACATGCCGGTGTTGCCCGTGTTGCCGACGACGTCGCCGACCTCGACGCGGTCGCCGACCTCGAATCGGCGGGTGCCGTACTGCATGTGCGCGTAGACACTGGTGACGGTCTGCCCGTCGATCACGTGGTCGATCATCGTGACCGCGCCGAGCGAGCCGCCCGCGTCGGTGGAGACCGACACCACGCCGTCGGCGATCGACTGGATCTCGGCGCCGTCGCCCGGGTTGAAGTCCTGACCGCGGTGGTTGGTCGAGCAGCCGGCGCAGTTGCGGTACCCGAACCGGTCGCCGATGTGCACGCCGACCGCGAACGGCCACTGGATCGTGCCGAGCGGGTTGTTCGTGAACGTCGCCTCGGGGCGGATGCCGGCCGCGCGCGCGTACTCCTCGATGGTCTGCGCCTGGTAGCCCTCGCGCCCGACCGCGGCGGCCGTCGCGCCGCCGGTGATGTCGACGCGCTGCCCGTCGACGGTCACGACGGTCGTGTCGCCGAGGGCCATCGCCTGCACGTCGGCCGGCGACAGCAGCGACAGCGACGGCACGGATGTCGCCACGGCGAGCAGGGCGACGAAGCTCATCGCCACGAGGCTGGCCACGCGCGTGGTGATCGCTCGGCGCAGCGTGCGGCGCGGGGCCGGTCGGCCCGCGGGGCGCGGCGCCGGGCGGGATGCCGCGGCCGGCGCGGCGGCGGAGCGCCGCGGAGCGGGCTCGGTCACGTCGCGCGGTGCATCTGACCGGGCCGGGACGTCG